>JAGOLX010000014.1 GCA_017993835.1 Phycisphaerae bacterium | reverse complement strand
GCGCCGTTCAGCGGCCAGTACGTCCGCCACTTCGAAAAAGGGGTCTACACCTGCCGGCAATGCGGCTCAGAGCTGTTCGAGTCATCGTCCAAGTTCCGATCCGATTGCGGCTGGCCGAGCTTTGACGAGCAGATCCCCGGCGCGGTGAAGTGGCAGCCCGATGCCGACGGCATGAGGACCGAGATCGTCTGCAACCATTGCGGCGGGCACCTCGGACACGTCTTTCTCGGCGAGCGGCTCACCGAGAAGAACACCCGCTACTGCGTTAACTCGATCTCGATGGACTTCATCCCCGCCGAGCAGCGTCAGGCGAAGGCCGAACCCCAGACGGAGCGGGCGCTCTTCGCTTCCGGCTGCTTCTGGGGTACGGAATACCACTTTCAGCGGGCCCCCGGCGTGATCTCGACGACCGTCGGCTTCACGGGCGGGCGCGTCGCGAACCCGACCTACAAACGGGTCCGCGCCGGGCGGACCGGCCACGCCGAGACGACCGAGGTGATCTACGACCCGTCGAAGACCAGCTATGAGCAGCTCGCCAGGCTCTTCTTCGAGACGCACGACTTCACGCAGGTGAATCGCCAGGGCCCGGACATCGGCACGCAGTACCGTTCCGCCATCTTCTATCTCAACGACGAGCAGAGACAGATCGCCGAGCGGCTCGTCCAGCAGTTGCGGGACAAGGGCTTCGACGTCAAGACCGAGGTCACCAAGGCTGGCACCTTCTGGCCTGCGGAGGACTATCATCAGGACTACTACAGCAAGGCTCAGGAAACACCATACTGTCACATCTATCGCAAGATCTTCTGAGAGCCTCGCCGGGGGATCGAATCGCTTTTCACAATGGCAATGACCCTGGGGGACGACTCTGTCATTCCTGCAGAAGCAGGAATCCAGGAATCGTGGAATAGAATGCCTCCTGTGGTGTGGATTCCCGCGTTCGCGGGAATGACGGGCCAGGGCGGGCCTGTAGTCGGGAGCGCCAACCTGGAAGGCCGGATGGCCTTTCACAGTGCCGTTGGGGTTGTCAGGACTTCCTTGCTGCTGTAGTATCCGCCTTTGAACGGCCTGTTTCCGGGAGGCCGGGCATGGATGGGTCGGCAAGGCGTGGAGGTGCGAGAATGCGAACGGTACGGTTCGGGATCATCGGGTGTGGAACGATGGGCCGGGAGTTTGCCAGTGCCGCGGCGCGATGGCTGCATTTGCCGGAGATGACGGTGTGGCCCGAGATCATGGCGATCTGCAATCGCACACTGGGCACCCCCAAAGTGGACTGGTTCCGGGACAACATCCCGACGGTCCGACAGGTCACGAGTGATTATCGCGAGCTTCTGCGAAATCCTGACGTCGAAGTGGTCTATATCGCGGTGCCGCACCATCTGCACGAGGAGTTCTATATCGCGGCCCTCGAAGCGGGCAAGCACCTGATGGGCGAGAAGCCTTTCGGCATCGATCTGGCGGCCAATACTGCGGTTCTGAGGGCCGTCGAGAAGCACCCGGAATGCTTCGTCCGGTGCGCATCGCAGTGGGTCTTCTTTCCCGCTGCGCAGCGGATCGGGCGGATGATCGAAGCCGGGACATTCGGGCGGATCATCGAGGTCAACGCGGGCTTTCTGCACAGCAGCGACCTCGATCCCCACAAGCCCATCAACTGGAAACGGATGTTGGAGTTCAATGGTGAGTACGGCGTCATGGGCGACCTGGGCCCGCACGCCTGTGTCATCCCGCTGCGAGCGGGCTGGGTCCCACGGAATGTCCGTGCGGTCCTGTCCAACCTCGTGCCCGAGCGCCCGGACGGCAGAGGAAACCTGGTTCCCTGCGAGACCTGGGATAACGCGTCGCTGCTGTGCGAGGCCGAGGATCCGGCTTCCGGCAGTATCTTCCCGTTCCATTTGAGGACGCATCGCATCGTGCCGGGTGAGCGGAACAACTGGTACATCGAGGTCTACGGGACACAGGCCTCCGCGAGGTTTAGTCTCAATCGGGCCAACACATTGGAGCTGCTCGAGTACACTCCGGGTGGGGAACAAGCCTGGCGCCGGATCGATGTGGGACACGAAGTGACCTACGCCTCGATCTCGCCGGCGACTTTCCAGTTCGGTGTCTGCGACGCGATTCTGCAAATGTGGGCGGCGTTCCTACACGAGCTGGACACACGCCGCACGTTCGGCCGGTTCGCAGGCTGCGTCACGCCGCAAGAGAGCGGCCAATGGCACAGACTGTTCACCGCCGCCCTCGAATCGCAGGCGACCGGCGAGACAGTGAGGGTCCCAAGGTGAGTCCCATCGGTCCTATTCGTCTCACAAGTCCTGTCTCTATGGCCAAACTCATCGACACGTGGCAAATCGCCGACGTCGGCCCGATCGCGGTGGAATCCTCCGCTCGCTCGAAGTACACGCGGATCACTCTGACTTGCGACGGCACGGTGAAGCTGACTGTCCCGAGGAGGGTGTCCCTGGACCAAGCCCGGCAGTTTCTCCACTCGCGGCTTGGCTGGATCAAACGCCATCAGCAGGAATTCCGCCGGCTTGCGGAGATGCCGGTCGCGACGTGGGCCGAGGCCCGCCGGCTCTTGATCGGCCGACTGCGGGAACTGGCGGACCTGCACGGCTTTCAGTTCAACAGGGTCGCGGTGAGGAATCAGCGAACGCTCTGGGGCAGTTGTTCGCCGCGGAACAACATCAATCTGAACGTCAACCTGCTCCGCCTGCCCGAGGAGCTGCGAGACTATGTGATTCTTCACGAACTGGTCCACACGCGCCACAAGAACCACAGCCGGGCATTCTGGCACGAGCTCGACCGTCTCGTCGGCAACGCCAAGAGCCTTCAGAGATCACTACGCCGGTTCCGGCTGGATGCGTAGATCGAAAGGAGTGCGGATGCTTCGAGGTGTATCCATCGGGAAACCGTCCTGCTTGATCGCATGGCTTCTATGTTTGCTCGTCTGGAACCCCTGCCCCTGGTGTGGTGGCAGGCGCCGAACGGCAAGCGGATCCTTATGCGGTGGGACCTCTACTCCGACACCGCCAGTTGGGGAGGATACGCGGAGGGACGCACCTTGTTGGACCTCGCAGGCGAGAAGTGGGGCGCGTTCCGGATTCAATCGTTCGGCGACCGCAACAGCCCCGAGGTCTTCGCCAAGAGGAAGGACTTCATCCGCCGTACGATCGAACGCTATGAATCCTACGGTGTGAACTACCCCATTTCGAGCATCTTGCTGCTCGGCACAGGCTGGGACAACTGGACGCAGACCGAGGACCTCTCGATCTTCATCCGGAAGTTCAACGACGAATCGGATGGGACCGTCCGACTTGTGGACGCGAGGTGTGAGGGCTTCTTCGCCGCCGCACAGCGGGAAATCCGGGAGAAGAACCTGGTCGTCCCGGTTGTGGAGGGTACCTTCGGAATCTGCTGGGAGGAGTGGGCGGCCCATCTGGCCGGACTGACCGCGGAGTTCCGCGAGGCCGAGCGGTTGCTGCGCCTGGCCGAGGCGGACGAGACCCTCAAGACGATGGCCGGGCATGGCGATGCGAAGAGCCGCGATCTGATTCGTTGCGGCTTCTCGGAACTGGTGCGGTTCGCAGAACACAATTTTGGTGGCACGGATCGCGAGCGGGCGGCGCTCTCGGCTGGGACGAGGGCGGACGCAGTCACCCAGGCGACGGATATTGCCCGTTCGCTGCAATCCGAACCTGTGGAACAGACGGTCCTTTCGGAGGGCGGCCGGCCCGAGGAAACGACGTTCCCCTGGCGGGGCGGTCGCGTCGTCTTTGACCCCAACCGGTGTTGTGTGGCCTCCGTCACGGACGCAGGGGGCCGATCGTGGGTATCTGCGGATCGCAATTCGGGTCTCGGAGGATTCGTGCACACGCGATATCGCGACCAGGCCAAATCGGACTCCGTTTTTCCAGAAACCCTCCCTTCCTCGACGGCCACGACGCTTCGGAGCCTGCGATGCTCTCAGACCGACCTGGGGGTGCGAATCACCGCGGACTTCGACCGCTCCGGTTTCAAAGTGTCGAGCGAGTGGCTCTTCCACGAGGCGCATCCGTGGATCGACATCAGCTACCAACTGCGGGACGGATGGACCGACGATCCCCAGACCGTCGAGTTCCATTTCCCCCTCGCGATAGACGAGCCGGTGTATCGGTATGACACGCCGGGGGCGATCGTCACGGCGGGTCCCAAGCAAGCGGGGGGCGACGATCTGCCTGGGGCCAATCCGGAGTTGTATGCGGGGGTGACGTTCGCCGCCGCGAGCGCCCAAGGGCGAACGGCGCTGGTGCTCGCACCGGACTCGCTGCTCTGGCGGTTCGGCCGCGACCACGCGTGCATGACTTCGATGCCCATGATGAACCTCACGCGAAACGACCATCAGTTTGGCCAGGGAGGCCGGCGGCAATGGACGTTCCGACATCGCATTCTGTTGTTCGACGAGCCATTCGATCCGCTGGTCGCGGTCCAGGAGGCCCAGCGATTCGGGGTCCCGCCGTTTCTGGCGGCGCCCGGTCAACCGCCTGCCGTGTCCGGCCTGGCTGCTCTGGACATCGACTTCCCGGCAGGACCGCTGTTGGCCTTCAAGGTCGCACAAGACGATCGCCGGGTGGTCCTGCGATTCTGGAACGTCCTGGATCGCGAAGCCCGTGGTTCATTCCGGCTGCCTTCCCACTGGCCGGCTGCGGAGGAATGCGACGCACTCGAACGGCCGCGGAAGCCTCTGGAGGCCAAAGGGGATCGAATCCCATTCACAGTCGGCCCGCGTGGAATAGGGACGGTCGCTTTGTCGCCGGCGGCATCGTCGCGACGCCAGGGGTTCTCAACTGAACTGCTTGTCGATCATGATCTGGAGGATCGTGCGGTCGGTCTCGATCATTCCCTTCGTGCTGATCTGGCCCATGTTTCGCATCGTCTGTTCCGGCGTCAGCGCGACGATGCCATCCCGCTCGCCGACGGTCAGGCCGTGCAGTGAGAAGAGTGCCGACTGAACCGCGGTTCCCGCCGCGGTCGCCAGCTTCAGCGAGCAGCTCGCCTTGGCGCCGTCGCAAATCACGCCCGCCAGATCGCCGATGAGGTTCTTGATCGCGCCTGCGATGTGCGCGAGGCTGCCGCCCATGAGGTAGGCGATTCCCGCCGCGGCGCCAGCGCCCGCAGCGATCGAGCAGCCGCAGACCGCGGACAGGCGCCCGGTGTGGGCCTTGATGTACGCGGTGACCACGTGACTGAGGCCGATGGCCTTGAGCACGTTCGTCTCCGTGACGTGATGCAGGTGGCTTCTCGCCGCCCAAATGGGCAGGACCGCTGTCAGGCCGTGATTGCCGCTGCCCGCGGAACTCATGGCGGGCAGCTTGACGCCTGCCATCCGTGCGTCGGAGGCCGCCGAGGTCAGAATGCGAGCCTCCATCACCATGTCCCTGCCGGTCAGGCCTTCTCGGACCAGTCGCTCCAGCGTGCTGCCCACGCCCAGGCCGTCGTGGAAGACCATTCCATGCTCGGCCAGCTTGACGTTGAACTCGACGCCGCGCATGACGAACTGGAGGTCTTCGTCGTCCATGCCTTCGACCAGGACCAGCAGTTGTTCGAGCGTCCGGCTGCACAGGAAGCTCTCGAGCCGCTCGATCTCGCTCTGGTCGGCGCTCGTCCCCGACAACAGCGGATGGTGTTCGATGGCTTGTCCATTGTGCTTGAGACTGACGAGGTTGTCGTGAGTCCGCTCGATGACCGCCTCGATGGTGTCCGGGCCGGCCTTCAGCGTGGATCGGATGTAGATGCCCGTCTGACCGCTCAGCAGCTTGACGCTCACGTTGCCCGCGGCGACGAATTCCTGGGCTGCGCGGAGTGAATCGGCGTTGACGGGTTCCAGGACCTCCAGCTTGCGGCTGGGGTCTCCGGCGAAGAAGCCGAGCGCCGCGGCCAGACCGATCCCTTTGGCGCCGTCCGTGCCGGGAATCGCCACCGCGAAGGCGTTCTTGTAGATGCTCGGACTGAGCCACAGCTCGATGGAATCGATGGCCTTGTGATGAAGAACGGTTCCGGCGGCCGCGGTACACAGGGCCACCGCGCCGGGTTCCGTGCAGCCCAGCGCCGGCGCGACCTGGATTCGCAGGATGTCTTTGATCGTATACATGCAATGCCTTGAACAGGGTCTGTGACGGGACGTTATGCCTTGTCGAACTGAGGGACCTGGAGCGTTTCCCCGCCCTTGAGGGCGGACTGGTGCGCGATGATGCCGGGGACGGTCATCGCGAGGGCCTCGTAGACGTCCACCATGGGCCGGCGGTCCTGGAGGATCGACGTGATGAACTCGTTCATCAGCAGGCCGTGAGAGCCGCCGTGACCGCCGGGATCTACCGAGGACGGCAGGGGCGGACGGGCCAGATCGGGCAGGTCCTTCATCGATCCCTGGTAGTTCATCTCGTTCATGTAGCCTTTCTCGCCGAAGACACGGCCCGTCTCGTTGACCAACCCGAACACGCCCTTGCACATGAGCATTCGCGAGCAGCCGCCTTCGCTGGTCTGGAAGAGAGCGACCTCGTCCGAGAAGGGGTTGCCATACTTGTTGGCCCCCGGCCCGAACGCGGGATAGCCCGCGTTGGAGCCGACGCACGAGACGGAGGTAAACCGCTTGCCGGTGACGCCGATGTAGTAGGCAGTCGAGTGCGTCGGGTACCACAAGGGCGGCATACCGACCCGCCAGTCTTTGTAGGAGGGGATGGGCGTCGGGCTGTAGTGGTAGTACTCGCCCTCGGAGAAGATGAGCCGGCCGAACCCACCGGCGTGGTAGATCTGTCGCATGGCGTAGCAATCTTCGCGGAAACAGCTTGTCTCGGCCATCATGTACTTCAGGCCGGTCTTTTGCACGGTCTCGACGAGCTGCTGAGCCTGTTCGAGCGAGCCGACCACCGCGGGCACCGCGGTCATCACGTGCTTGCCGTGGTTGAGGACCTCCATGCAGTGTCTCGCGTGACTGGGTGCGTCGGTCGCGACGAAGATGGCTTCGATCTTGGGGTCCTTGACCATCTCCTCCAGCGAGTCGTACGACTTCTCGCAGCGACACGCCTTCATCAGGCCGTTCCGCCGCTCGGGGATCAGGTCGCTGACCGCAACGATCTCGACATTCGGATGGTCCTGAAAGCCGAACTGGGCGCCGAACTGGCACACGCCGAACCCGACGATGCCGACGCGGACCTTCCGCTCGGAGACCGGCTCCCAGACCTTCTTCGCCGGTTCTTCCTTCGCCAGACCCTGGCTCATTGCCAGACCGCCGCCCGCCATCGCCCCCAGCGACAACACGCCCAGCTTCTCCAGGAACTCACGTCGAACCATCGAACCCGCGCTAACGTCCGCCATAAGCCAACCTCCTTTATTCCCTGTGTCAAGACCACCGCGACCGCGGCCACGCTGCGAGCGCCACCGGTCATGCGACGCCCATTCTAACGACCCATCCGGTCCCGCGCCAACTGCCGGACTGGCTTGCTTCGCGCCGAGGCGTGCCCGGCACTTCACGCTTCACGACCAACATTCCATTGCCTTTGCGCCGGGTTGATCCTACAATACCACTGTGGATTTCGAGATTACTTTGCGTTTGGACGTGGAGAACAACTTATGCAATCGAACGATTCGAATCTGTCGCGTCGTAACTTTCTGGGAACCACCGCAGGTTGCGTCGCCGCGGGTGTGATGGGAGCAGGCTGTATGAAAGAGAACAAGGGAAATGGGAAGGTGCTGGGCATGTGTGGCTTGGACTGCGCCGCCTGTGGTGCCTACGTCGCCTACAAGACCAACGACCAGGCCTTGCGGGTCAGGACTGCCGCCCAGTGGTCCGCGCAGTTCAACGTCCCGATGAAGCCCGAGGACATCAACTGCGTCGGCTGCCTCCAGACCCAGGGCCCGCAGATCGGCCATTGTGCTCAGTGCGAGATCCGCAAGTGCGGCCTGGCCAGGAAGGTCAAGAACTGCGGCCTGTGCAAGGACTATCCCTGCGAGAAGGTCAGCAAGTTCCTCCTCAACGTCCCGATAGCCGAGGCCAACCTCGACGAAGTCCGCAGTGCCCGGCACAAGTAGCCTGCGCAAATCGGAACGGACGAGTCTTGGTTGCGATCCGCAGGCATCTCTGGAGGGGGTTCCAGATGAGGCTGAGCATAGCATCGATACTGCTGGCGGATGCAATCACAAAGAAGACGCAAGTACAGCCGCGGTACGCCTGCATCAGGCCATACGGAAAGGAGATCTATCAACTGTCCAATCGGCGCTTGCAGGTGGCTGCGCCGTTGACACTCGGGACAAAGACGGCTACACACCGCTGCTGACGGCAGCGGCACGTGGCCAGACAGACATCGCCAAGTTCTTGATCTCCCGGGGCGCCGATGTGCATGGGAGCAGTCTGTCGTGCCTACGGCTGGTAGATCGTGAACTGGCCGTCCTTGACCAGGATCATTTCGAACGTGTCCTCGGCCAGACCGTTGTGATCCTGTTGCGAGAGGTGGAACGGGCCGGAGATTCCGAGGACGTTGTCGAGGGTTTCGATGGCCGCACGGACCTGTTCTCGATCCGTGGAACCGGCCTTCTCGATGGCTTTCGTGAGGATCAGCAGGCCGTCGTAGGCGTTTCCGCCGAAGTTGCACGCCGGCTCCTGATGGCGGCTCTCGTACTGCCTCTTGTATTCGATGAGGATTCTCTTGTGCGGATCGCTGTCCGGCAGCAGGTCGGCGACCAGCAGTCGTCCGCAGGGGAAGATCGTGCCGTTGGCGGCCTCGCCTGCGGCTTGGGCGTACTTGATATTGCCGAACCCCTGGCTCTGGAACAGCGGCACGTTCAGCTCGATCTGTTTCATGTTCTTGGCCACGAGGCTCTGGGCCGGGACGACGGACCAGTTGACGATGGACTGGACGTCGAGGCTCTTGATCTTCGTCAAGAGGCCGGTCAGACTCGTCTCTTGTTCATCGTACACTTCATATCCAGCGACGGTGATCCCGTACTCGGGGGCGATCTTGTGGAGCTGGGCTGCCCCCGCACGGCCGAAGCCGTCGTTGCTGGTGAGGACGCCGACGCGGGAAATCCGCAAGTCTTTCATGACTCGGTAGATCCGCCGGACCGCGTCGCTGTCCTTCTGGGAGGTTTTGAAGACGTAGCTGGCGAGAGGATTCACGATGTCCTCCGCGGCGGCGCAGGCAAGCAGAATCGTCCTGTTCTCCTGGCAGAGGTTCTTGATGGCCATCGTTTCGCCGCTCGTGGAGGGTCCCACGATGGCCAGGACCTGCTCTTCATCGATGAGCTGCTTGGCCAGCGAAATAGCGTTCTCCGCTCTGCCGGCCGAATCTCGCAGGAGCAGTTCGATCTTGCGGCCGGCCACTCCGCCGGCCTGATTGATCGTCTCGACGAACATCTCGGCGGTTCTGGCCTGCGGCCCGCCCACCAGGGACGGCCCGCCGGTCACGGCGAAGATGCCGCCCACCTTGATGCTGTCCGACTCGTCCGGTCGTTTCGCGGCCGACGCGCTGGCGGGGAACTGCGTGTCGGGCGATTTCTTGCACCCGGATAGCAGCACCGCGAATCCGACGGCCCAGACAATCGCCCATTGCACCCATCGTGCTTGCATGGCTCGTCTCCTTTCAGACACAGCCATTCCACCCCATATGCAACTGGATCATAGACTCAGGCGGGTACGGATGCAACACGAAACGCGGATGCCGGGCGACACGCACAGATGCGAACGGGGAGATTCTGCTTGTTCCGGCGGGGGATTTGAGGCATAATTACAGGTATCGCAAATCCTGTGTCGTCGGGCGGCTTTCACGAGCGGGCGCCCCGGCAGCGGGCGATGTACGATTGTGATGCAGCGGGGAGGATCTCATGGGTGTGCTTGGGTCCGTGATCGCGTGCGCAGCGTCGTGGGCGTCTCTGTCCGTCACGGTCGACGGCGTCTGGGGGCGACTCGCGAACCCGGATTTCGAAAATGAACCGATCAGGAGCGTCTTCTTCTTCACGGGCAGCTCGCGAGACGGTCGCACCGCATTCTACGAGTATGCACCCTCGGCTAATACCGGGTTGTACACCATCCACCCCTCGGATGCCCGTCATTTGAAATGGTCCGAGAGTCCGTCGAATCGCACGTTCGCGGTCGATGCGATGGTCGAAGCCGGCGCGAACGTGATCAACATGTCCTACTGGGGGCCGCGAGGCGCCGACAACTGGGCGTACTGGGCGCCCATGCAGACCTCCACCTTCTCTCACGACGAGCTTTTCGGTGCGGCGGTTGGCAGAGAGATCCTCATCGCCCCATATATCGAGGCATGTGCGGCAACGTCCAGTTCGCCTGCCTTCTCGTTTCTCGATGACTTTCCAGGGACGACAGCCGACCCCTCGCCCAAGCTCGTCGAGCGAGTGAAGGATCTGATTGACCGGTACATTCTGCATCCGACGAACAGTGGGTGGCCGGGCCAATGGGCCCAGGTCTACGACCGTCTCGGCCAGAAGCGATACCTTGTCTGCATCATCCAGGTGGCGTCCAACCAGCAGGGCCTGACGGACCAGCAATTCGCTCAGGGATTCGACCGGGCCGCAGACCGGATCTACCAGCGGACGGGGGTGCGCGTGGGTTTCGCGCTCGACGTGATCCCTCCTGGGACCTACTTGTGGGCCAACTTCATACCGTCCGCTGAGACGACGGGGCCCTGGCTTGCGGCCCAGTCGTCGGTGGCCGCGATTCAGTGCTATTTCTCCGGCCACTCTATCGGTGTCAACGATGAGGACACCATCATCCGCTGGAAGGAGCGATTCGCGTCGAAATGGATCAACACGGGCATTCCGTTCATCCAGGACATCTCGCCGGGCTACGATGCACACATCGTGTTTCCGGGTCCCCACATCTTCGGCAATACTGCCACGTGGCGGGACGCCCAGAGCGACCTGGTCCGCAAGCTCCCCTGTCAGGGCGTGACGTTCAGCGCCTGGAACGGTTACACGGAGGGCTACGCCGGCGTACCGACGACCGAGTATGGTGACGCAGCCTACCGCTGGGCCCAGGACGTGCTCGGCAACTTCACGGTCGAAGGGCGGCACCCGCTCCCCGGGCGGATCGAAGCCGAAGACTACTCGCAGATGTCCGGCGTCGAGAAAGGGGTTTGCGAGGACGATGGCGGGGGATTCCACATCGGCTGGCTCGATGCCGGGGACTGGCTGGACTACCGGATCGCAGCGCCTGCTGCCGATGTGTACCGTCTTCGCATGAGGATTGCCGCGGCCGGCTCTTTCGGCGCGGGTCAGGTCCGAATCGGCGGCTCGGTCCTGGGGTCCTTCTCCGTTCCCGCCACCGGCGGCTGGCAGGACTGGCGGACTATCGAGACGACGGTTTCTCTGCCCGCGGGTGACCTGACGTTGCGCCTGCGGGTGGCCAGCGGAAGCTGGAACATCAACTGGCTCGAACTGGCTCGCGACATCGATCTGGACTACCACGAACTGCCCGGCCGGATCGAGGCGGAGGACTTCGACGACATGGCGGGCATCAAGACGGAGATCGTGCTCGACGAGGACGCAGGGTTCAACGTGGGCTGGTTCGACGCCGGCGACTGGCTCGAATACGTGGTCGATGTGAACGAGGCGGGGCGCCACACGGTATCGCTGCGTGTCGCCCTCGACAATGCGTATACCAGCGGTTCCGGCCGGCTGGAGACGGATCGCGGCGTGCTGTGGACATTCGCGGTTCCCGCCACGGGCGGCTGGCAAAGTTGGAAGACAATCTCCGGCCAGGTCGATCTTCCAGCGGGCAGGCAGGTGCTGCGGTTGTATGTGGAGAAGGGACCCTGGAACCTGAACTGGATGGAATTCACGGCGGCAGGGGGACACACGCGATCCCGGTGACGCCCGGCCAACCGTGAGGAAAGCCACAAGGGACTATGCAAGGGGTCGTGGTGCAGTTTAGAATGGCCCGCGATACGACTTGTGGAATGACCGGGTATCATGGACGATACGAATCAAGCGACATTCGAATTGGAGGTGGGGCAGGGCCCGGGGGTCACTCTGACGCTCAAGGGCCGGCTGGACCGTGACACCACCGCCCGGCTCTGGCGGCAGAGCGTGCAACGACTCCGCGAGACGAAGCCCGAGCGGCTGATCGTACGGGCCGGCGAGGTCGACTATTGCGATGCCGCGGGCGTGGCGCTGCTCGTGGAGTACAAGCGAATCCAAGGGCAGAACCAGGGCGGCTTCGAGATCCGCGATCTGCCGCCGCAATTCCAGCAGCTCGTGGCCCTGTTCGAGACGGATCACTTCGTCTCGCCGCCTGAGTCGCCCGGGGCTCTGACGCGCGCCGTCCGCAATGTCGGACGATGGGCCGCGGAACTGGCTCGCGACTTCGCAGCCCAGGTGGCGTTCACCGGCGAGGTCTTCGTGAAGTTGCTGAGGACCCTCCTGCACCCCGGCCTGTTGCGCTGGGGGGACACATTCCTGATGGCCGAGAAGGCGGGAGCCAACGCCGTCGGAATCACCGCGCTTCTGGGTTTCCTCATCGGGTTGATCCTGGCGTTTCTGTCGGCCACCGCGATGGAGACGTTCGGCGCCGAGATTTTCGTGGCGGATCTGGTTGTGATCGTTCTGTTTCGCGAGCTGGGTCCTTTGATCACGGCGGTGATCCTGGCCAGCCGGAGCGGCTCAGCCTTCGCTGCCGAACTGGGCACGATGAAAATCAACGAGGAGATCGACGCCTTGACGACCATGGGCCTGGACCCGGTCGGATTCCTGGTTCTGCCCCGATTGATCGCCGCGGTGTTCGTGCTGCCTCTGCTGACGATGTTCAATCATCTTTTCGGTCTGATCGGCTGCGGTCTGGTGATGTCCACCCTCGACGTGCCCATGGGGATGTACATCGAGCGGATCAGCGCGGCGGCGAGCCTGGATGACTTTTTCGGCGGGCTGGTCAAGACGTTCGTCTTCGGCACGTTGGTTGCGGGGCTTGGCTGCCTCCGCGGCCTGCAGGCGGGCACCGGCCCGAGCGCCGTTGGCGATTCCGCCACCCGTGCGGTTGTCAGCAGCATCATCGCGATTGTCGTGGCCGACGGCGTGTTCGCCGTTGTTTATCGCTTCCTGGGAATCTAGATGTCGGACGAACCGATCATTCAGGTGAGAAACCTCACGGCCGGGTACGGCAGCACGGTCATCCTCAAGGATATCAACTTCGATGTCCAGGCAGGCGAGGTCTTCACGATCCTTGGCGGTTCCGGGTCGGGCAAGAGCACGTTGCTCAAGCACATGATTGGCCTTCAGCAGCCGCTCGACGGCAGCATCATGATCGACGGGACCGACATCGCAACGGCCGAGGGCGACGAGCAACTTGCCGTGCTTCGCAAGATCGGCGTCGCGTATCAGAGCGGCGCCCTGTTCGGGTCCATGACCATTCTGTCGAATATCGCGCTGGTCCTGGAGGAATTCACGGATCTGCCTCGCGACGCGATCGGGGTGATTGCCCAAATGAAGCTCAAGGCTGTGGGGCTCCAGGCGGCGGCGTACAAGATGCCGGCCGAGCTCAGCGGTGGGATGCGAAAACGGGCCGCCATCGCCCGGGCGCTGGCCCTGGACCCGAAGATTCTGTTCCTGGACGAGCCTTCGGCGGGTCTCGATCCGATCACCTCGGCCCAGCTCGACGAGCTGGTCCTCGAGTTATCGCGGAGTCTGGGCGTGACCTTTGTGATCGTAACGCACGAGCTGCCGAGCATTTTTGCGGTGGCGGACCGGGCGATCATGGTGGACAGGGAGACCCAGACGATCATCGCGAGTGGTCGGCCGCAGGAGCTTCGCGACAAGAGCGAGAACCCGAAGGTCCGCCAGTTCTTCCGTCGCCGGCAAGAGAAGGGGAATGCATAGGATATGGATGCCAAGCCGCACTACTTCAAGATAGGGATCTTCGTTCTGGTCGCGACGGCGCTGATTGTTACGGCTGTGGTGATCTTCGGGGCCGGACTGCTGGCGCAGGACGAGTTGCTCCTCGAGTCCTATTTCGCCGAGTCCATCACCGGCCTGAGCCCAGGGTCGCCCATTGAGTTTCGAGGCGTCCGCATGGGCAAGGTGAAGGAGATCGGATTCGTGGGCGACCTATATGAGCTGCCCACGGAGGACGGGGGCCTCTCGCCCTACGGGCTCTACGTCCGCGTGGTCGTCGCGATGCCCCGGTCGAAGCTGCCGGAGTTCTCCTCCGGACAGGTCCAGGATGTGCTGGGCCAGATGATCGAGCGTGGGGCCCGCGTGCGGATCACATCGAATATTCTCACCGGTCAGGCCTTCCTCGAAATGAACTACTTCGATCCGAACCGGTTCCCCGTGGAGGAGGTGCCGTGGACGCCCAGATACCCGAGGATTCCCGCGGCGCCGGGCGAGCTGACCACGATCAAGGACTCGATCGACAGCATCCTCACCCAACTGCAGGCGATCGACGTGGTGGGTCTGGCCGGTTCGCTGGAGGATCTGTTCACGTCGCTGAACACCGCGATCACCGAGATCAATCTGTCCGCGATGAGCTTGGAGACCCGTGCCGTCCTGCAGGTGGCGCGTCAGAAGATGGAGGCCCTGCACACGGACAAGATCAATGCTTCGATCCAGCGGGTGCTCCAGTCGCTGGATCAGGCGGTGGCCGACGCCAACATCCCGCAGTTGAGCCGGCAGGCGAGCGACCTTCTGACGGCGATCGATCGCAAACTGGCCGCTCTGAACGCGGCGCAGATCAATGCGGACGTCGAGCGGCTCCTGGACACGCTGAATCGGTCGGTGGCGGACGCGAACGTCCCGGCTCTGAGTCAGGAGGCCCAGGGGCTGATGGCCGAGCTTCGCACGACGAACCGGCAATTGCAGAGCCTGCTGTCGCCCAGAGAGGGACTCGCCCAGGGGGCGAACGTCCCCGAAGTCGTGGCCCGGCTCGGGCAGACCCTCTCTCAGATCAACAGCCTGCTGGCCACCGAACGGCCCGAGATCCAGATCATCCTGGCTGAGCTGCGAGACACCATGGACAACCTCAACGACCTGGTCCTGAGTCTCCAGGAGCGTCCGTCGGAGCTTCTGTTCGGCAATCCGCCCCGTGAATCGGAGGTTTTGAGATGATTCGCAGTCGAGTGTGTTCACCCCTGTGTCTCGCCATCGTTGTGACGGTCTCCCTGATTGCAGGCGGCTGCACCGGTGGGTCGTCGCACCAGGAGCAGTACTTCATCCTCGATGCTGCCCGTCCGGGCGATCCGCTCCAGCCTGTCAGCGACGGCTCGCTGTCAGTGCATCGGTTCACTGTCGACGCCGCCTTTGCCGCCAAGAACATGGTGTACCGGCTGGATGAGTTCCAATACGAGGCGGACTACTATCGCCAGTTCCTTATCTCGCCGGGGGTGATGATCACGGAGAAGACGCGGGATTGGCTAGTGGCTTCGGGCCTGTTCCGCACCGTGCTGCCTTCGGGAAGCCGCGTCGTACCAGCCCATACGCTGGAGGGAAACGTCACCGCCCTGTACGGTGACTTCACGAGCGGATCCGCCCCGACGGCGGTCATGGAGATACGGTTCTTCCTGCTGAGCAATGCCGCCGGCGCCGAGCGCGTTGTGTTCTCCCGTACCTATCGAGCTGCGTGCGCAGTACCGAGCCGGACGACACCCGATTTCATCGACGCGATGAACCGCAGTCTCGCGGACATCCTGACCCGTCTGGAAGCCGACTTGGCCCAGGCTCTTGCTGCAAGGGAGGATGCGACGGGAAATCCGACGGGCCGATGACACGACGATGCCTGCGAAATCAGAAAGACAAACAGACGGGGCCCGCCCGATGGGGCGAGCCCGGTGTGATGATGCTTGTTGTCCCTGCTTCTGTCAGAAACTCATGCCGACGCCCAGTATGTACTTGACATCCGTGCTGCCCTGACCCGGCGCGGGGCTCTCATCGTAGTTGAAGATGACGCGGAAGTTTGCAAACATCGTCTTCGTCAGGTTGGCCCGCAGTTCCGCGGTCGTGGTCAAGTAATAATCGGAAAACTGTTCCAGGCTCGGATAGTAGGTCAGATCGTGAACGAACCGGAGGGTGTCTGTGATGCGATGGTCGAAGTTGTATCCGGCCTGCATGGAGATCTGGCTGTTGCTGTCGTCTGCCGGCGGGTCCACGTCGTACTTCTCGTAGAGCGAGGCAAGACCGAGGTTCGTGGAGAAGTTCGTCCGGGGCGTCTCGATCCACTGATAACCAGCACCGCCGCCGACCACGACGCGTCGGTCCAGTTCGGCGACCGCGTCTTTCTCATAGCGGCCGTTCAGGAATCCAAAAAACTTCTTCGTGAAGAAGTAATCGTACTGGGCCTTGGCCCGCCACCAGTCTTCGGTCGTCCTCTCCTCCTTCTGGCCGGTGACGGGGTCCCGGTCCCGGTCCGTCTGCTTGCTCTTGCCGTAGTCCGCCCCGGCGGTGGTCCGGTCCTTATCCGATCGCCGCATGACGCTCACACTGGCAGCGACCGACTCGGAGGTCGTGTTCCCATGGGTGGAGGTCACGGCGCCGGAAATGCTCCCCGTCCACTTCGGCTCGGGTTTCGGCGGCGGGTTGATCGACGCCACATCGGCCAGCGCGAACGTCTGAGGACGTACAGCCGCACCCCGTGGGATCGCGAACTGGCCCGGATCGGCAGAGGCCACCGGTTGATTGAGCACGGTCCCGTCCTTGAGGTGGAGCTCGACGGCGGCGTCGCTCTGGAATGTCGCGACGTTCGCCATCGCAATCGTGATCTGGCCCGCCTGCTCGCTGTTGAGGACCAGGTTGCCGTCCGTGAGACTGACGATCTTGCCTGTGAGCCGATCGCCGTTCTTCAGAACGACCTGATCGGCGTACACAGCGGAGCACGTGCCGACAAGGCACGCCAACAACAACAGTACTCGCACACGCATGGGTTACTCCTTTCCTAACTCTCAATGATGGCCCATGGCCCGGGCCCAGATACACCACATTCGCAGATCCGTGTTGCCCAGGAAGCGAATGCCAGCCCGCCAAAGGGGACGGTGTCACGCTGTCTGGGTTCGCGACGTTGCGCCGCTCACGCCTTGGCCGGCTGACGCAGGTTGCCGAGGCGATTGATCGTTCGGATGACCATGAAGATTGTGAAGGCGATGATGAGGAAGTCGATCACGTTGTTGATGAACAGGCCGTATCGCACTGTCACGGCTGGAATCACCTCGCCGGTGGCCGAGGTGGTCGCCTCCTTCAGGGTGACCGCCAGATTCTTGAAGTCCACGCCGCCCAGGAGCATACCAATCGGGGGCATGATGATGTCATTGACCAGGGAGCTGACAATCTTATTGAACGCGGCTCCGATAATAATGCCGACGGCCATGTCCAATGCGTTCCCCTTCACGGCGAAGTCCCTGAATTCCTTGAGCAGTCCCATGATCTTTCTCCTTACAAATCCCTTCTTGTAAACCGACAAGGCAAAAAACACCTACAATACAGAGGACAAGGCGAGCGAGTTCAATAATTGTGCTTTCCACTGCGCTGATAGATGGCTGTGCCCACAGCATATGGAACCTCATGAGCGAGGACTGGGTGATATCAAACGTCTCTTCGGTGGACGAAAGCCCATATTACCCGCGAGAATCCGCGCGCACAACCATCTGTTCCGGAATTTTCCGGCTGGGACGGATGCTGCCGGAACTCGGCACGGTGTAGGTGTGCGCTTCTCAGAACTCCCCGTCTACGTAGTCATCGAAATGACAGAATTCCGCGTCTTCCAGGTAGGTGTCGGGCCGCGATACGAAACTGTGGAGATTCTCCATGAGAACCAAGTGTCTGTCTTCCTCTTGTGCCAGCTTCTCCAGAATCTCTTTCTGGTTGGGGTCCGTGGCTTCCTTTGCCTTCTTCAGGTAGAACCGCTTGCTCTCTTCCTCGATCTTCATGGCCTTGGCGTACAGGTCCGCCTCGCTCATGTGAAAGTCGAATCTCCCTCCGGCCTTTCGCATTTTCTCGAAGACTCTCCTGGCGTTGGTGAGGATGGACGTGCTCATTGTTTTCTTGGGGACGCCGGCCTTCAACCGCTCGATTGCCTGTAGATGCTCGGCTTCGTCGTCGGCCAGCATGGTCAGGATGTTCTTGAGACCCGCGTTGTCCGTCCGCTCCGCCAGATCGCGGTAGTACAACTCGCTGTATTTCTCCTTGTCCATCGCGAATTTGAACACGTCCATCCTTCTTCCTTTCTTCTGTATTCTCCCGCTCTTGCCGGTCCGCGTATGTATGCCGAGGTGCCCATCATGGGCCGTCGTCCTACTTGTACAGCCGTCGGGACGAATTGTTCTGTGAAACTGCCGTCCAACCCGGCGACGCCTTCGGTGCGACCTCTCTGATGTTATTACGTAATGCAGTGCAAGATTTTCGCAACAATAGTGAACTCTGTGCGACGGCCTGCGTAGGGCATGATGGAACCAGTGGTTGCGGCAGGCAGGAACCGCCGGTGACCATGTGGTTCAAGAGAGTTCGTGGGCATATGAAGGTGCCTGCGATACTGTGTGCATCACAAAGCCCCGCGTAGTCTCGCTTCCTCTCCCTCCGCACCGCGGGGCTTTCTTCTTCACCCTGGTCTTCGGGTCCGAAGATTCTCCCGGCCAAGTGATAACTCCAGGCGATCCTCTCCGTGTGGGTCGGCCGGCGAGTTGTGGCGCGACATGTAGGTCGGATTCTCGTAAGGCTTGTTTCCATAAGATCTTATATGTGGCGCATCACGATAGGGTTGCTCTGCAAGCGTATATTGCACATCCTGATATCGGCCATTTCTGTGCAATTCAGTTTACGTTCAGGTCTTGTTTGTGACCGGTGCGGTCTCAAAAATGTGACAAAAGGTGCAACATGCCGCTTGACTTTGTGGTGTTTATGTTCGATAATGTGCACCAAAGATCTGTGGAGCATCTGGGGGGCACCCCGTCTATGTCGATGTCGAACGAGGACAGTGAGTGAAACAGGGTATGCAGACTATGGCCAACAGAAGCTGCATAATCAGATTATCCAGGTATAAGAACGCGCTGAATCGGCTGAGAGCACTGAATTTCGTGCGGGTCTTCTCCGATAATCTGGCGGATGCGGCCGGCGTGACGGCTGCGCAGGTCCGCAAGGACTTCTCCCTGTTTGGAATCACGGGAAATCGACGCGGCGGCTACAAGGTGCAGGACCTGGCGGATCAGCTCAACAAGATTCTGGGCAAAGAGCAGCTCCAGGAGTTTGTCCTGATCGGAGTCGGCAACATCGGCAGGGCGCTGCTGCACTACCCAGGTTTCGAGAGGAGCGGGATCAACATCGCGGCCGGTTTCGACATTGATCCCGCGAAGTACGCTCCCGAGGACACGCCGCCCGTGCTGCCGTTGGAGCGGCTGAGCGAGTTCGTCAAGCACCGCAACGTCACCCTTGCGATTGTGGCTGTTCCCGACTACGCTGCCCAGCAGGTGCTCGGCCTACTGCTCTCCGCCGGGGTCAAAGGGGTCATGAATTTCGCGCCGATCTGCCTGAAGGCGCCCAGCGGCTGCATCGTGAACAACATCAACCTCGAAACCGAACTTGAGAACCTGATTTACTTCGTCAATGCCAGTGAAAACGGGAACTGACCACATACTGCCGCCGGTATCCGTTAAGACGAGAATTCTCCTCTCGTTCCTTATGGTGATCCTCGTGCTGTCGATTTCGATCGCCCTGCTGGGTTATTGGGTAGTCCAGAAGGATATCATCGAGCGGGCCGAGCAGAAGGTTCGCAACGATCTGACGACGGCGCGGACGGTCTATACGTCGGAGATCGAACGAATCGGCCAGGCGTTGAAGCTGGTCTGGCCGAACGGCAACATGGAGGCGTTGAAGGACAAGAGCGTTCACTACGTGCAGTACGTGACCCGCGACGGTTTCGACTCGCTGTCCAGCGAGATCGCCCAAGCGGCCGTGAAAAAGGGCCAGCCTGTCGGAGGCACCCGGATCATCTCAGCCCAGGAACTGGCGGCGATGGACGCCAACTTCCCGGGTAAGATTCCGATCGAGATCAAGTTGACGCCCAAGGCCACGCCGACAGGCAAGAGGGTGGTCGATTCGGTCCTGGCCAAGGAATACGCCGTGCCGATCCTCAACGGCGAGCGCGAGATCGCAGGCGTTCTCTACGGCGGCCGTGCGATCAATCGCGACTACACCTTTGTGGACCACGTCCGAGAGATGGTCTTCGGCTCCGAGATGTACAAGGACAAGCCCGTCGGCACCGTGACGATCTTCCTCGATGGTGTGAGGATTGCCACGAACGTCCAGGACCAGGGCGGCCAGCGGGCCATCGGAACGCAGGTGTCCGACGAGGTCTACCGGGCGGTGGTCAAGCAGGGGCGGACGTGGGACGAGAGGGCTTTCGTCGTCACCGACTACTACAAGAGTGCGTATGAGCCGATCCGCAACATCCACGGCGACATCATCGGGATTCTGTACGTGGGGACCCTGGAGCAGCCGTTTACCGACATGGCTCGAGAGGTCATGCAGTTGTTCCTGCTGTCGGTGGCCGGCGTGTCGGTCATCGCGGTGCTGTTCGCATTCGTTCTGGCCGGAACGATTTCCCGGCCGCTCATCGAGGTGGTCCACGCCAGCGAGTGTCTGGCCTCCGGCGACTGGGGATACCAGGTCAAGGGGGATACGTCGATCAAGGAAATCAACAGCATGGCGGAGGCGTTCAACGCCATGGCCGTCGGGCTCAAGGATCGAGAGGAGAGCCTTCGGGTCTCCAACGAGAAACTGGCGGCGATGAACAAGAGCTACATCGACCTGATCGGTTTCGTCGCCCACGAGCTCAAAGGGATTCTGGCTTCGGCGGTGATGAATGCGTACGCCGTGCGCGACGGATACCTCGGCCTGATCAACTTCAAGCAGCGAAAGGCCATGGATTCGGTCACGAGGAACATGGACTACCTGGACGCCACGGTCAAGAAGTTCCTGAGCCTGGGTCGGGTCGAGAGGGGCGAATTGCCCGTCAACAAAACGCACCTGAACCTGAAGAAGGACGTATTCGACAGTTCGATCAGCTCTCTGGCGCCGATGGCCGTGAAGAAGAACCTGAAGATCGTGAACGAGGTGAGCCCCGATCTGGTGGTGAACGCCGATTCGGACCTGATGCAGATCGTGGCCAACAACCTGGTCAGCAACGCGATCAAGTACAGTCCGGACGCCGGGCAGATCAAGGTCACCGCCCGGCAGGTCAACGGCACGGTCCACGTCGATGTGTACAACGATTCAACGCCCATGAGCGAGGAGCAGCGGGGCAGGTTGTTCCAGAAGTTCTCGAGGCTCGACAATCCGGAGACCAAGAAGGTCAAGGGCACCGGACTGGGTCTGTACATCACCAAACAGATCATCGAGCGGCATGGAGGCACTATCGCGGTCGAGCCTCGCGAACACGGGAACTCGTTTGTATTCGATATTGAAACGGGAGTTCCGAAGAGCGGAGATCCGGCATAGTCTCCGACTCTCGGAACGTGATTAGAAAGGAACCGAACAAATGCCGACCCCATTGGAACTGGTCAAAAAGAAACGGGCCGAGGCGGTTAGTCGAATCATCGGCAAGGGCTACCTCTCCACGAAGAGAGTCTATGTGGGCATGGCCACGTGCGAAATTGCCGCCGGCTCGAAAGATGTGATGGAGGTGTTTCAGAAGGCCGTCAGTCGCGGCTTGACCGATGTGTACCTGAGCCAGAAGGGTTGCGCCGGGCGCTGCAACCTGGAGCCGACCGTCGAGGTGATCGAGGCGGGCAAGAGCCCCGTCAAGTACGGCAAGGTGGACAAAGACCGGGCGCAGCAGATCATCGAGCGACACATCAAGAACGGCGAAATCATCAAAGAGTGGGTCATCGACTGAAGAAGGAAAGGAATCGCACAGTGACTGCGACATCGTATAGAATCATCGTTTGTGACGGGACGGCCTGCATCAACAAGGGGGCCCGCAAACTGACTGTCCTCCTGCGGGAGCAGTTGGAGAAACACGGTCTGACGGATCGGACGACCATCGGCCTTTCCGGCTGCCTCGGCATGTGCGATAAGGGCCCGCTCATGGTCGTCAACCCGGGCTACACCATCTACGGGAATGTCACCGAGGCCGACATTCCCGAGATCGTCGAGCAGCATCTGGTCAAGGGACAGCCCATCGCCCGTCTTGCGATCCAAGAAGACCACCTGTACAACCGTTTCTTCCGCGTCTTCGGCGACGCCAAGTTCTTCGGCAAGCAGATGCGGATCACGCTCCGCAACTGCGGCATCATCGATCCCGAGAATATCGACGACTATCTGTCGCTTCGCGGATACGAGGCGCTGGCCAAGGCGATCACGGAGATGACGCCGGAACAGGTCATCGACGAGGTCGAGAAGTCCGGGCTCCGCGGACGCGGCGGCGCCGGCTTCCCCACCGGTCGCAAATGGCGGCTGACCGCAAAGGAGAAGGCGACGCGCAAATACGTGATCTGCAACGCCGACGAGGGCGATCCCGGGGCCTTCATGGATCGCAGCGCCATCGAGGGCGATCCGCACACGATCGTCGAAGGCATGGCCATCGGCGGCTACGCCATCGGCTCCGACCACGGCGTCGTCTACATCCGGGCGGAGTACCCGCTGGCGATCAAGCGGATACAGAAGGCCATCGAGGACGCTCGGGCGCACGGCCTGCTCGGAAAGAACATCCTGGGGTCGAATTTCTCGTTCGACATCGAGATCCGCCTGGGAGCAGGGGCGTTCGTCTGCGGCGAGGAGACCGCGTTGATCCACTCCATCGAAGGGGCTCGCGGCATGCCTCGGCCGAGGCCTCCGTATCCCGCTGCCTCCGGGCTGTTCAACCAGCCGACCCTCATCAACAATGTCGAGACCTGGGCCAATGTGCCCGTCATCGTTCTCGACGGCGCCAACTGGTTCAGGACGGTTGGCACCGAGACCAGCAAGGGCACCAAAGTCTTCGCGCTGGCGGGCAAGGTCGTCAACACCGGTTTGATCGAGGTCCCCATGGGCACGACGCTCCGCGAGATCATCTACGACGTCGGCGGCGGCATCCCGTTCGGCAAGCGGTTCAAGGCCATCCAGACCGGCGGCCCCTCCGGCGGCTGTCTCCCCGAGCAGTATCTCGACACGCCCATCGACTACGAGTCGCTGGCCAAGGCCGGCTCGATCATGGGTTCCGGCGGCATGATCGTCATCGACGAGGACTCGTGCATGGTCGACGTGGCCCGCTTCTTCCTCGAGTTCACCCAGGACGAGTCGTGCGGCAAGTGTACGCCGTGCCGCGAGGGAACCAAGCGGATGCTCGAGATCCTGGTCCGCATCACGGAAGGCAAGGGACGCCCGGGCGACATCGAAAACCTCGAACGGCTCGGCAACACCATCAAAAAGTCCGCCCTCTGCGGTCTGGGCCAGTCGGCGCCGAACCCCGTGCTCAGCACGATCAAGAACTTCCGCGAGGAGTACGAAGAGCATATCCACGAGAAGAAATGCCGGGCCAAGGCCTGCAAGTGCCTCGTCTCGTTCGAGATCACCGACAAGTGCATCGGCTGCGGCGCATGCCGGCGGGTCTGCCCGGTCGGCGCCATCACCGGCAGTCCGAAGAGCAAACACACGATCGATCAGGATAAATGCGTCCGTTGCGGCATGTGCTTCAACACCTGCAAGTTCGAAGCCATCGCGAAGGTTTGAGGATAGAACATGGACAATAC
The DNA here is from genome assembly GCA_017993835.1 of Phycisphaerae bacterium. Lineage (GTDB taxonomy): Bacteria > Planctomycetota > Phycisphaerae > Sedimentisphaerales > Anaerobacaceae > PLanc-01. The sequence continues at coordinate 101,480 of JAGOLX010000014.1, read as the reverse complement.
GAAGAAGATTACGATCACGATCAACAACAGGGAATACAAGGTCGATCCCGGCCAAACGATCATGCAGGCGGCGGACAAGTGCGGCTACCACATCCCTCGCCTGTGCTATCATCCCAAGCTCTCCATCGAGGGGGCGTGCCGGGTCTGCATCGTCGAGGTGGAAGGAATGCGGAACTTCGTGGCCTCGTGCTGCTATCCGGTGGCCGACGGCATGAAGGTCCACACGAACACGAAGGAGGTCCGCCAGGCCCGACGCGACATCGTCGAGCTGCTCGTGGACAACCATCCCGAGGACTGCCACACCTGCGAGCGCGACGGCAATTGCGAGCTCCAGCGCCTGGTCTACTCGATGGGCATTCGCCATCGCCACTTCACCGGCGAGCGAAAGCACTACGAGAAGGATCTCTCCGGCGCCAGCGTGATCCGCGATCCGGACAAGTGCATCCTCTGCGGGCGCTGCGTGCGAATGTGCTCGGAGATCCAGGGCGTCCACTGTCTGACCCAGGCCCATCGCGGTTTCAACACGGTGGTTATGCCTGCGTACAACATGCCGTTCGCGGAAACGGTCTGCAGCGGTTGCGGCCAGTGCATCAACGTCTGTCCGACGGCCTCCTTCGTCGAGAAGAACCATACGCAGGAGCTGTTCGAGAAGCTCAACGACAAGAACCTGATCAAGGTCGTACAGTTTGCACCGTCCGTTCGGGCCGCCATCGGCGAGGCCTTCGGCCTGGCCCCGGGCCGGAACATGGAAGGCCAGCTCATCGCCGCATTCCGCCGGCTGGGCTTCGACTACGTCTTCGACACGCAGTTTGCCGCGGACCTGACGATTATGGAAGAAGGCAGCGAGTTCCTGGAGCGCGTCCAGGGCAACGGGCCTCTGCCTTTGATCACGTCCTGCTCCAGTGCGTGGATGAAATATGTCGAGCAGTTCTACCCGGACATGGTGGACAATATCTCGACGGCGAAGTCGCCCATGTCCATGGCCTCGGCGATGTTCAAGACGTACTGGGCCGAGAAGATGAAGATCGACCCGAAGAAGATCCTCAGCGTCGCGACGATGTGCTGCACCGCCAAGAAGTTCGAGGCCGCCCGGCCCGAACTGGAGGTCCACGGGATGCGGACGACGGACATCGTCGTCACGACCCGCGAGATGGGCTGGATGATCAAGTCCGCCGGGATCGACTTCGTGAATATCCAGCCGGAGAAACCGGACGCTCCGCTGGGCCTGTCGTCCGGCGCCGGCGCCATTTTCGGAGTCACCGGCGGCGTCATGGAGGCGGCCGTCCGCACCGCATACGAACTGTACACGGGCGAGACGCTGATCGACATCGAGATGGCCGACATCCGAGGCTTCAAAGGCGTCAAGGAAGCCAAGATCAGCCTGGACGGCAAGGAACTGCGTCTGGCGGTGGCGCACGGCCTGGGCAACGCCCACAAGGTCATGGAAATGGTCCGCAAGGATCGCAATCGGTTCCATTTCATCGAGATCATGGGCTGTCCCGGCGGCTGCATCGGCGGCGGCGGCCAGCCCTACGCGACGGCCAACTCGATCCCACTCGACGAAGAGGCGCTCCGCCTGCGGGCCCAGGCGCTCTACGACCTGGACCGGGGCAAGACGATCCGTCGAAGCCACGACAACCCGGACGTCCAGCGGCTGTACCGCGAGTTCCTTGGCCGGCCGCTCAGCGAGAAATCGCACGAGCTGCTGCACACGCATTACAAGGCGAAACTGCCCAAGGGCATCGTCTCGCCGGAGTTGAAGATCGTCTAAGGGGGTGGTTCTTGTGACGACGGTTTTGAAGAGTGACCAGTCCACCCGCGGGTGGATCCAGGACCGGATCAAACCCGAGCAGATCGAGAAGTACCTCGACAACGGTCGGGACTTCGTCGACGAGCCCGCGATCGAGCGGGCTCTCGCGGCCAACCAGGGCTGCGACGCTCGGCGGGTCCGGGACATCCTGGCCAAGTCTCTCGCCATCGAGACCTTGACGCTGGATGAGACGGCGTGTCTGCTCCATGTCACGGATCCGGAGCTGCTCGCCGAGATGCGGCAGGCCGCCGCGACGGTCAAGACGAAGGTTTACGACAATCGCATCGTGACCTTCGCGCCGCTGTACCTGAGCAACCTGTGCGTCAACGACTGCGTCTACTGCGGTTTTCGGTGCAGCAATCGGAAGGAAACCCGACGGATTCTGTCGCAGGACGAAGTCCGTCGGGAGGCCGAGGTCCTGGCCGGCCATATCGGCCACAAGCGTCTGATCGTGGTCTATGGCGAGCATCCGAAGTCCGGCGTCGACTACATCGCCGAGACGCTGCGGACCCTCTACGACGTGAAGGTCAAGACCCGACGCGGCTGGGGACAGATCCGACGCTGCAACGTCAATGCCGCCCCGCTCCAGATCGAGGAGCTTCGTGTCCTCAAGGACGCGGGCATCGGCACGTTCCAGGTGTTCCAGGAGACGTATCACCGCAAGACCTACGAGCGGTTGCACCCAGGCAACACGATCAAAGGCAACTACCGCTGGCGGCTGTACTGCATGCACCGCGCGATGGAAGCCGGGGTCGACGACGTGGGGATCGCGCCGTTGGTCGGTCTGTACGACTGGAAGTTCGAGGTCCTGGCGCTTCTGTGCCACTCGATCGATCTGGAGAAGAAGTTCGGGATCGGGCCGCACACGGTCTCCTTCCCGAGACTGGAGCCCGCACACAACACGCCGTTCGTCGAGGATCTTCCGCACCGAGTCAGTGACGAGGATTTCAAGCGGTTGGTGACTGTGATTCGGCTCGCGGTACCCTACACCGGCATGATTATCACCGCTCGCGAGACCGCCCAGCTTCGTCGTGAAACTCTGCCCCTGGGCTGCACGCAGTTGGATGCGTCCAGTCGCATCGGGATTGGCGGATACGCCGACCGGCCCGACGACCGCCAGCAGGACGACCGACAGCAGTTCATCCTGGGCGACACCCGGTCGCTGGACGAGGTCATTCGCGAGCTGGCCCAGGCCGGCTCGATCACGTCGTTCTGCACCGCCGGCTATCGCTGCGGACGCACCGGGCAGAAGATCATGGGCCTGTTGCGAAGCGGCAAGGAAGGACAGTTCTGCAAGCTCAACGCGGTCATCACGTTCCGCGAGTGGCTTGACGATTTCGCCAGCCCCGAGACCCTGGCGGCCGGCGAGAAGGTCATCGCCCAGGAGATCGAGCAGATCAAACAACGGATGCCCGAGGTCTTCGAGACGTTCATGAGCTACTACGAAAAGACCCGGACCGGGCAGAGGGATTTGTATTTCTAGAATTGACGATTGCGCGGTCGCGCAATCCTGTTGAGAAAGGAACCAGGGCTTCACACATGACGAAAACCTCTATCAAGGAAAAGGCGGCGCCGGCAACCCACGAGGAGAAGATGGCCGACCTCCGCGAACACATGGCGCAGATGAAGGCGGGTGAGAACCCTCACTCACAGTTGATTTCCATCCTGCACAAGGCTCAGGGGCTGTTCGGATACCTCGCGAAGCCGGTGATGGACGAGATCGCGGAAACGATGGGCGTTCCGACGGCGCACATCTGGGGCGTCGCGACCTTCTACCACTACTTCAAACTGACGCCGCCGGGGCGGTATGAGATCGCGCTGTGCCTGGGGACGGCCTGCTACGTCAAGGGCGCCGCCCAGCTCCTGCAGACTGTGAAGGACGAACTGAAGATCGACGTCGGCGGCGTGACCGAGGACGGGGTGTTCTCCCTGGCACCGGCCCGCTGTCTCGGTGCCTGTGGCCTGGCCCCGGTCACGATGATCGGCGACAAGATCCACGGCGAGCTGACGCCCAAGAAGATCGTTCAGATCCTCAAGGACTACCGCAAGCAGGCGGAGAAAGAGAAGTTGTGATCCGTGGCGGCATAGAGAGGGTCGTCGAGCGGATTCACGCGGCCGAGATGCCCGACCGCGGCGATTTGAGCCTCGTTCTGCGCGCTACGGACCCCGCGGAGCAGGAACGTCTGTACGGTTTCGCGGACTCGGTTCGGCGGCAATCGGTCGGGGACGGCGTGCTCCTGCGGGGGATCGTCGAGTTCTCCAACGTCTGTCGCAACACGTGTCTGTACTGCGGCCTGAACCGGCGGAACATGCGCCTGGCGCGGTACCGGCTGACCCGGGATCAGGTGCTGGCCGCCGTTCGGAATATTCACGAGGCCGGCATGAAAACCGTTGTGCTCCAGAGCGGCGAAGAGGATAATCTCGACGCCGATTGGTTGAGAGAGGTCGTCGCCGAGATCCGACGGTCTCTCGATGCGGCCCTGACGCTCTGTGTCGGCGAGCGGAGCCGCGAGGAGTACCAGGCATGGAAACAGGCGGGCGCAGATCGGTACCTGCTCAAGATCGAGACCTCCGATCCCCGGCTCTATGGAGAACTCCATCCCGGCATGAGCTTTGAGAACAGGACAAGGTGCTTGGAGGACCTGGCCGCTCTGGGATACCAGACTGGCAGCGGCAGTCTCGTCGGGTTGCCGGGCCAGACCGTCGAGAGCCTGGCCGGCGACATCCAGTTCTTCAAACGCGGTGGTTTCGATATGATCAGCGTCAGTCCCTTTATCCCCCATTCGCAGACCCCTCTGGCCGACGAACCGGCGGGCGACTTGACCATGACCCTGAAGATGATCGCCCTGACGCGGATTGTCTGCCCGAAGGCCCATATCCCGGCCAGCACCGCGATCGGGTCGCTGCACGGCCGGGACGAGCGGGCGAAAGCCCTGGCGGCCGGTGCCAATGTAGTTATGCCCAATTTCACGCCGGATTCGGTCCGGCGATTGTATGATATCTATCCCGGCAGGGCCGGTTGCGATCTGTCGCCGCGAACGAGCGTCGCGGCCATCGAGCGGATGACCGCCGCGATGGGCCGGTGGGTCGATTACGCCCGGGGCGATGCCCTAAGACTGAAAGAGACGCTGGGGTGCGATTCCTCGCAGTCGGCGGCCCCATCGGGCGTCGAACCGGCGAAAGCGCAATGCCATAGCATGTACGCGAACTGAAGGAGAAGTGAACGATGTCGAAGAAAGTGCTGATGATTGACGATGATCCGGAATTCGTGGATGCGATCTCGAACCTGCTGGATGCCAAGGGGTACGAGGTCCACACCGCCTCCAACGGCAAGGATGGCGTCGCGAAGGCCAAGGCCGAGAATCCGGACATCATCCTGCTTGACGTCATGATGACCACCAAGAACGAAGGGTTCAACGTTGCCCGCGAGCTGCACGAGGATGCCAGGCTTGCGACGACGCCGATCATCATCATGACGGGTATCCGACGCGAAATGAACCTGCCGTTCGGTTTCGAGCCGGATGAGACCTGGCTGCCCGTGAAGAAGGTGCTGGAGAAGCCGGTGAAGCCGGAGGTTCTGCTCTCGGCGATTGCGGAAAACATCCGGAAGTCCTGACGGTCCGTATGCGGAATCGGGCGAGGCGCGTCCCCCGAGGCATCCGGCGCGTCACCGCCTCGCCTGATCCCGTTCGCCTGGTCGGCAGGCGGAGCATCCGTCAAGGGCAGTGCTGCCAGGGCGTGACTGCCTGTTTCAGTGTGCGCGTCCCTGAACCAGGGTGCGCACAAGCCTGCCGATGCGGACCACGAAGTACACGACTCCCGCCGCACACAAGAGCGTTCTGAGCACATCCAGCATTTCTGTTCCTCCCGACCGCCAGAGCAGGTCCCTTCGATCACGCCGCAGCTCCAGGGCTGTCGGCCGAGCGATTCGACGCACTCTGACGCTTTCAGTCTCCCACGATAGGGCACTGGCATTAACAGGCGGTTAGGTATGTGTTAGACTTCTGTTAATCATGACCTGTTGCCTCGGACCGCGGTATAATTGCGTCAAAAGGTGTGCTCCACGCACGGCCTTGGACCCTCGCGCGGGTCCTGGACCGTCTGGAGTCCGGGAAGGAGACGCCCATGGCAAAGGCCGTCATTCTCGTCGTCGACGACGAAGAAGACATTCGCGAACTTGTGGAGCTGAATCTGGATCGCGAGGGGTACAGGGTCCTGACCTGCGAAACCGGCGAACAGGCGCTGGCAGTGGCCCGAGCGCAGACGCCGGACCTGATCGTCCTCGATCTGATGCTGCCCGGCATCGACGGGCTGGAGGTCTGCAAGCGACTGAAGGCCAACCCGACCTTGCAGCAAATCCCGGTGGTCATGCTCACCGCCAAGGGCGAGGAATCGGATATTGTCGCGGGACTCGAGCTGGGGGCCGACGATTACGTCACCAAGCCCTTCAGCGGCAAGGTGCTCGTCGCACGGGTCCGGCGGCTCCTGCGCAAGGCGGCCGAGGCCGCGGACGACAAAACCCTCGTCAGAGTCCATGGTCTGGTGATCGACCCGGCGCGACATGAGGTTATGCTGAACGACAAGCCGATTTCGTTGACTCTCACGGAGTTCAACATTCTCCATACCCTCGCCCGACGTCCCGGTCTGGTATTCACCCGTTACCAGATCGTGGACGCCATCCACGGCGACAACTACCTCGTGACGGACCGCGCCATCGATGTCCAGATTGTCGCCCTGCGGCGCAAGCTCGGCTCCAGCGGCAAGCTCATCGAGACGGTCCGCGGCGTAGGCTATCGATTCAAGGATTGACTCTCATGTTCCGAACGCGACTGATCTGGCAACTGTATCCCTGGTTCCTGGCCGTGACTCTCGTAGCCGTGGCGGCCGTGACGGCCTCCTTCTTCCGCGAGTTTCGCACGCTCCATCGCGACCAGGCTCGGGATGAACTCAAGGCGCTGGCCGGCGTGGCTGCCTCCCAGATTGCCCGGGCTCTCGATGCCAATCCCGCCGAGGTCGATGCACTGTGCAAGAAATTCGGTCAGGCCGGTGGCGACCGGCTCCGGTTCACCGTCGTGACGTCCGGCGGCCGGGTCCTGGGCGAATCCCACGACGACGCGGCGACGATGAAGGACCACTCGGACCGGCCGGAGATCCAGGACGCGTTCCGCAAGGGATACGGGGAATCGATTCGTCCCAGTCCCACGCTGGGCAGGGACATGTTGTACATCGCGGTTTCCGTCGATGCGAACGATCCTTCGCGGGCGGCGATTCGGGTCGCCCTCTCGGTCTATGCGATGGAGGAGATGATCGCGAAGACGCGGACCCACATCCTCCTGGCAGGGGTGGTCATTGTGGTTTGCGTGGCGTTGCTGAGCCTGCTGATCTCCCGGCGGATCAGCCAGCCGATCGTCAGTATGCGGCGGATCGCCCAGTCGTTCGCCCGCGGCCAGCTCAATGTCCGCGTCCCCGCCGTGGGGACCACCGAACTGGACGACCTCGCCAAGGCCCTCAACGAGATGGCGACCCAGCTTGGGGACCGGATTCTGACGATCACCCGGCATCGCAACGAGCTGGAGACCGTCCTGTCGAGCATGATCGAAGGGGTCTTCGCGGTCGATTCCCGCGGGACCGTTGCCAGCATCAACAAAGCGGCGGCCGAGCTGCTCGGCATCGACTCGGCCTGGGCCCAGGGACGCAGCGTCGAGGAGGTGGTCCGCAACGTTGGCCTCCAGCAGTTCGTGCGTGACACGCTCGCCAGCGACAAGCCGACCGAAGGCGATGTCTCGTTCCCCGGCGCGGGGGAGCGATCCTTCCACGTCCAGGGCGCGCGTCTTGTGGACGCACGAGGGGAGCGGGCCGGCGCAGTGATCGTCCTGAGCGACATGACTCGCATCCGGCGTCTGGAGAACCTCCGTCGCGACTTCGTCGCCAACGTCTCCCACGAACTCAAGACGCCCGTGACGAGCATCCAGGGTTTTGCCGAGGCCCTCCAGGAAGGGGGCCTGGCCGACCCCGAGCAGATGCGCCGCTACGTGGGCATCATCGTCAAGCACTCCCAGCGTCTCAACGCGATCATCGATGATCTGCTGACCCTGTCCCGACTCGAAGACGGCAGCGAGCGTCGAGTCATCTCCCTGGAGGATCACAACCTCAAGGAGGTCCTGCAGGGTGCGATCGAGCTGTCCTCCGTCAAGGCCGAGGACAAACGCATGAAGGTGACCCTGGTCTGTGCGGACGAGGTTCGGTTGCGCGTCAACGCGCCGTTGCTGGAGCAGGCGGTGGTCAATCTGATCGACAACGCGGTCAAGTACAGCGAGCCCGGCACGGCCGTCGAGATCGGCGTCGATCCGCAGCGGGACGAGACTGCGATCCACGTCACGGACCACGGGTGCGGCATCCCGGCGGAGCATCTGGATCGGATCTTCGAGCGGTTCTACGTGGTGGATAAGAGCCGCAGCCGCAAGCTCGGTGGCACCGGCCTGGGCCTGGCCATCGTCAAGCACATCGCCCAGGTCCACGGCGGCTGCGTTACAGTCGAGAGCACGCCAAGCAAGGGCAGCACCTTCACCCTCCACCTGCCGCGCAGGTAGTGCCCGGTCTCCGTCGGTCGCACGGATACGGTATCTGCTCCTCGGACGAGGTGCATCTCCGCGTCCGTTTCGCCCTTTCATATCCGTGCTGGGAATCCAGCCAGTCGCCTCATTCTAACCGAAATCTAATGCTCCATTGATTTGCCCTTAACACGGTCCAGCTATCGTGGCCTGCGCGCACTGACTCGTGACTTCCCGGGATTGGCCCTGGAACGCAGTGTGCAGGACGTGTTTTTGGAGGCGCTACGATGTCGAAGAGACCTTGGCAACAATGGAGTGTCGGTCTGGTGGTTCTGTGTGTGACAGTGCTGTTGCGGCCGGCGGCCGTGCAGGCGCAGGAAGATGTGAACGGATTGAAGGCCGAGTTACAGGCCCAGAAGCAGCGGCAGGCGGAGCTGGAGGACAAGATCAACCAGTTGGAGGCCCGTCAGAAGCTCAAGGAGCGGGCTCTGACCGAGAAGATCGAGCAGGCGGTCGCAGCGAAACCCGAAGAGAAGAAGGCGGAGGTCATTCCCGATGCCTTGAAGTGGGCGTCGAAGCTGAAATGGCACGGTGACGCCCGATATCGCTACGAGTACATTGACGACGACGGGACCGATTCGGAGGACCGCCACCGTCATCGCATCCGGGCCCGTCTGGGACTGACGGCCGAGATCAACGATGAGTGGGATCTCGGGTTCCGGATCGCCACCGGCCAGGGGGAAGTCTCGGGCGACCCGGTTTCCACGAACCAGACGTTCGACGAGGCCTTCTCGAAGAAGCCGATCTGGCTCGATCAGGCGTTCGTCGGCTATCATCCGCAGTGGGTGGAGGGCCTGAACGGGATCGCCGGCAAGATGGAGAACCCGTTCTACAAGCCGGGCAAGAACCAACTGATCTGGGACGGCGACCTGACGCCGGAAGGCGCGGCCCTGACCTACGGTCACCCCTTCAACGACAAGACCGGCATCAACCTCACGGCGGGCGGGTTCTGGGTCAATGAGGAATCCAGCGGCGGCGACACCTCGCTCTGGGGTTTCCAGGCTTACCTCAAGCACCAGATCGACAAGCCGACCTACGTCCTCGGCGGCGCCGGCTGGTACGACTACGCCAACATCCAGGGCCAGGAGAGCCTCGCGGATGAGTGGGACGATGCGGGGGACGAGTTCTTCGGCAACACTTCAGCGGCAGGCGACGTCTACGCCTCTGATTACGACCTGCTGGAGCTCTTCGCCGAGTTCGGCACGGAACTCGGCACGCTGCCTGTGGCGGTCTACGGGGACTACGTCCAGAACACTGCGGCCGACGACGAGGATGCCGGCTGGCTCATCGGCGTTCAACTCAACAAGGCCAAGGACCCCGGTTCGTGGCAGCTCGACTGGGACTACCGGGACATCGAGCGGGATGCGGTCGTGGGGCAGTTCAACGACTCGGACTTCATCGCCGGCGGGACCGGGGGCAAAGGGCATCGCTTCGGCGCCGGCTACGTGGTGGCCAAGAACGTTACAACGAACCTGACCTACTTCATGGCTGAGTTCGACCGGCCCGGCATCGAGGGTGAAAAGTACGACCGTGTGCAGGTCGATTTGGCTTTCAAGTTTTGAGTCGATGATTTTCTGTGCCCCGAATCGGATCGTAACGCAACGCTAACATTCCCCTAACAGGAATGACGTACAGTTTGGAAGAAGACATGAGAAAGAGAGGTTCAGACATGAAGAGAGCTATTGTTGGCATGGTGGTGGTGGCCCTGGCCATGGCCGCCGTGGTACACGCGGAGACGCTTCAGATTGACGGTTCGACGACGGTCGGGCCGATTGCGGACGCCTTCGCGGAGTACTTCAAGAGCATCCAGCCCGATCTGGCGATCACGGTGAAGAAGACCGGCAGCGGAGATGGAGCTGCGGCCCTGATTGACAGGCGGTGCGACATCGCGACGATGAGCCGGTTCATGAAGACGGAGGAGTTCGAGAAGGCTGTCGCAAACAAGGTGCTTCCGGTGGCTCACGTTGTCGCGATGGACGGCGTGTGCGTCGCGGTGCATCCCTCGAACCCGGTCAAGGCGCTGAGCAGCGCCCAGGTCCGTGACATCTACATGGGCGAGATCACGAACTGGAAGCAGGTGGGCGGCTCCGATACGCCCATCGTGGCCATCAGCCGGGACACGTCCTCCGGGACCTACGAGACGTTCGAGAGCCTCATCATGAAGAAAGCCGCGATGGCCGCGGGCGTCGAGTACGTCAACGCCAATCCGCAGGCGCAGTCGCGGGTCCGCACGACGCCCGGCGCGATCGGCTACGTCGGCCTGGGGTTCCTGGAGGGTGTCAAGGCCCTCGCCATCGACGGGGTCACTCCGACGCGCAGCACGGTCGCCAGCGGGACGTACCCGGTGAGCCGGCCGCTGTTTCTGTTCACGAACGGCTACCCGAAGCTCGGCTCGATCACGCACAAGTTCGTCACGTTCTATCTGACCGAGAAGGGCCAGGAGCTGGTCGAGGCCAAAGGGTATGTGCCTTTGACGAATTATTAAGGGGAAGGGGAAGTACGAAGTGTGAAGTTTGAAGTGTGAAGTCAGAGGCTTCGCAGTCCGCAGCGTCGGCTCTCACTTCAAACATCAAACATCAAACTCCAGACTTCCGTCAATGATGAGTAATGCAGAACTGACACTCACACTGGAGCCAGCGGCCGATACACGTCGGCCGCTGGCGCTTACGCCCGGCGAGGATCTACGGGGGTATGTCGCCTCCCGCCTCGGTCGGGCGGTCCTGTTTCTGATCACGCTCACTTCGGTCCTGGCGGTCGTGCTGATCCTGCTGTTCGTCATCGTCCGATCGCTGGGCTTCCTGTCGGGCTACAGCATCATCGAGTTCCTGGGCAGCCTGGACTGGCGTCCGACCGCGGACAGTCCGGTGTTCGGATCGCTGGCCATCCTGGTCGGCTCGCTCTATGTTTCGTTTGCGGCCCTGGTGTTCGCGGTGCCGGTCGGCATCCTGGCGGCGGTCTTCCTCAGCGACGTCCTCTCCTGGCGGGCGAGGAATCTCGTCAAGCCGGTGGTGGAGGTCCTGGCGGCGATCCCGTCCGTCGCCTACGGGTTCTTCGCGGTCCTGGTCCTGGCGCCCTGGATGCAAAAACACTTCGGATTCAGCACAGGGACGAATGCCCTGAACGCCTCGCTGATCCTGGCGGTCATGGCGCTGCCGACGATCATCAGCGTCGCGGAGGATTCGATCTCCGCGCTGGGCCGGGAGCTTCGCGAGGCCTCCTACAGTTGCGGGGCGACTCGGATGGAGACGATGCTCAAGGTGGTGATCCCCGCTGCCCACAGCGGGATCATCGCGGCGGTCGTCCTCGGCATGATGCGGGCCATCGGCGAGACCATGGTCGTCTGGATGGCCTCGGGCAACGCGACCCAGATCCCGCACCCCTGGTGGGACCTGTCCCAGTCGATCCGGACGATGACCGCGACGATCGCGGGCGAGATGGGCGAAGCGCCCGAGGGCTCGCAACATCGCGGCGCCCTGTTTGTCATCGGCGTGCTGCTGCTGATCCTGACGTTCGGCCTGAACCTCGTCAGCGAGTACTTCCTCTCGCGGGCCAAGAAGGCAGCGGGGAGGTCGTGACATGAACCTGAGAGTCCGCGGCAAACTCGATCAGCTCTTCACCCTGGCGACCGGCCTGTCGGTCGTCCTGCTGACGCTCGTCCTGATCGGGGTCCTGGGCCCGATGGTCTACCGGGGCAGCGGCGCGGTCCTCTTCCAGGGCACGGTTGAGTTCCGCAAGTTGCAGCGGGACCTGTTCAAGCGGGTCGACGAAGCCTCGCTGAACGCCGAGATCGCCGAGTCGGAGCAGTTCCGCCAGAAGGTCTATGCGATGATCGACGAGTTCCGCAAGGGCGTCGATGTCGAGGCCCTGTCCACCCGAGTGCGGGAGATCCATCGCCGGTTCGGCGAGGAGCTGCGGGACAAGGACATCCCCGCCGAGCAGTACACAACACTGCGGGGCCTGACCCGTGAGATCCGAGACGACCTGGCGAAGGCGTTCGCCAGCCAGGACCTGCAGGAGATTCGCGGGATCGTCGAAGGCGTGCTCGCTCACGCGCCGAATCCTGCGTTCCAGGGGACTTCCGCCCAGCAGTTCTTCGAGATCGCCCGTGCGTTCCTGGCCACCGCCGAGAAGGTGGATCTGGCCCACCAGCAGGAGTACGCCGCGGCGCTGCAGGAGGTGGAAGGGATTCTGTTCCATGCGCAGGACCTGCCGGGCTTGCTGGGTCCCCGTCCGGATGAGCCGGCGCCGTTGCTGGTCATGCTGCGATACGGCGCGACCCGCTGGGACCAGGCCCAGAAGCTGCTCGACAAGTTCCTCTGGGTCGAAGTGTGGGTCGAGGCCAAGCCGGGCGAACCTTTGGTAATGCACCGAAAGCCTCGTGCGAGCCTGTTCCCCGAGACGCTCCAGCCGCTGTTCGCCTATGTCGAGCAGAATGCCGAGAAGATGCTCAAACCAAAGTTCACCGCCTACTGGCAGTTCTTCCTCGACGACAACGTCAACAGCCACTACTTCGGAGGCGTCGGTCCCGAGATCCTGGGCACCGTCCTCATCACGGTCGTCGGCATGCTGTTCGTCATCCCGCTGGGCGTTGTCTCGGCGGCCTACCTGGTCGAATGCTCCTCGGACGGCCAGGTGATGCGGATCATTCGCATGTGCATCAACACGCTGGCGGGGGTCCCGAGCATTGTGTTCGGCCTGTTCGGACTGGCGTTCTTCGTGCTGTTCCTGTTCCCGCTGCTGGGGTTCGAATCCAAGCCCTGCATCCTGGCGGCGTCGATGACCCTGGCGGTCCTGACGCTGCCCGTGATGATCCGCGCCAGCGAGGAGGCGATTCGCGCGGTCCCGCAATCGTACAAGGAAGGGGCGCTGGCCTTAGGGTCCAGCCGGTTCCATACGTTCGTGACCGTGACGCTGCCGGCGGCCCTGCCGGGCATTCTGACGGGCGTGATCCTGAGTCTCAGTCGAATCGCAGGTGAGACGGCTCCCATCCTGTTCACCGGCGCGGTCTCGCTCGGCGATGTCCCGAAATCCGTCTTCGACCCAACGCGAACGTTGTCGTACGGCAGCTACGACATGGCCGTGGGTGACCGCCTGGCGATGATGGTTCCGCATAACCAGTACGGCATGGTCGTCACGCTCGTGACGCTCATCCTGATCCTGAACGCGATGGCCGTCGTGCTGCGGTCTCGCGTGTTCAAGAAACTCCGAGGACAGTAGGAATCGATATCCGATGCCGGAAGATGGAGAGAATATGCCAGTCACAGCAGCCAACGACACGAGGAAGTCGGACAGACCTACTCGCAGTTTGCCCGTACAGGCATCTCGTAGCACGGGCATCTTGCCCGTAATTCCGAATCATGGGCGGGACGCCCATGCTACTGTAACGCCTCCCGGCGTCACTACGAACTGCGAGTGCGCGATCGTCCGGTCTGACCACTTCAGCCTCTATTACGGCTCGAAGGTGGGCGTCCAGGACATCACGATGGACATCTACCCGTGCACCGTCACGGCGATCATCGGGCCCAGCGGCTGTGGCAAGAGCACCTTCCTGCGGAGCATCAACCGGATGAACGACCTGATCCCGCACGTCCGCACGACGGGCCGCCTCGAAGTGGACGGCCACCCCATCTACGACAAACGCACGAACTTGGTGAACCTCCGCCAGCAGGTGGGCATGGTCTTCCAGAAGCCCAACCCGTTCCCGAAGAGCCTCTTCGACAACGTCGCCTACGGCCCGCGTCTCCAGGGGATCGGCCGCAAAGATGAGCTGCAGCACATCGTGGAGCAGAGCCTCCGCGCCGCGGCTCTCTGGGACGAAGTCAAGGACGACCTGACGAAATCCGCGTTGGCCCTCTCCGGCGGGCAACAGCAGAGACTCTGCATCGCCCGCGCCCTGGCGACGAGACCCCGCGTGCTCCTGATGGACGAGCCCTGTTCCTCGCTCGACCCGATTGCGACAGGCCGGATCGAGGACCTCATCGGCCAGCTCCAGAGTACGTACACCATTGTGATCGTGACGCACAACATGCAGCAGGCGGCCCGTGTCAGCGAGTACGCCGCCTTCTTCTGCTTAGGCGAACTCATCGAATACGACCACACGTCCAAGATCTTCAGCAATCCGAGCAAGAAAGAGACGGAAGACTATGTCACAGGCCGATTCGGCTAATTCTGTTCTGCAGTCCCACGAACCTCGAATCTGGAAGATTCGGACGATCAAGAACTATCCGGAAGCCCACAACCACATTCTGGTGGGCAAGGTCCTGGATATCACAGATTCCTACGTCCGGCTGCACTGCCGCACCTATCATTTCGGCCCGGTTCTGAACACGCCGGAAGATGTGCTCGTGGGAGCGGTCATGGTGCGGGTCATCCCCTGGAGCCGCATCGAAGTCATCAACGAGCTGCCGCACAATTTCGACTACGTGCGCAGCACGGTGATCTCCGACAAGCCGGGGCAGGTCCTTTTCCGGGACACGCAGTATCTCTGCCCGATAGGTCGCGGCACCGAGGCCAGTTATTGAAGGAAGGACAGCTCCCCATGTGTTGGTGAGCAAGTTCGAGAGGCTGCTGGGCCGGTGGGTCCGGCCATGGCGGAGAAGCCGGCCGCGGGAGAGTCCTGTGAGACGACGAGTTGGCTGACCCCGGCGAAGTTGCGACACTCGCACGAAGTCAAGGCGTGTCACAATTGCGTGTGAGATTCCCCAAATTGCCCTTGACGTGGCCGCGAAAAGTGGTTCTATTAACATCCCGCAGCCAGGCGACGTGTGTGTCGCCGGCTGCCTGAGGTCCTGAGCGATCCGCTCACTTCTTATGGGACTTGATAACGGATTTTCATTCTTGGAAAGGATTGGGCAATGCGGAGCGTAAGACTGTCGACTGTCCTGGTGGTCCTGGGGATGTTCGTCGCGATGGGTTTTGTGAGCGGCTGCAACTCGCAGATGAAGGACCTGGAGAACCGCAACCGCATTCAGCAGGCCCGGATCACGGAGCTGGAGAGCCAGTTGCAGGCGGCCCAGTTGCAGTTGGACCAGCTCAAGAGACAGCTCGACGCCGCCAACGCCATGGGCGGGGTCGAGGTGGATTCGCTTCGCCAGGAGATCGCGGCCCTCAAGGAGGATATCGCCAAGAAGGAAGCCATGATCAAAGCCATGCAGGACCGCCTGATGGGCGTCTCGGTGCTTCCGGTGGAGCTGAACGATGCCCTGGAGGAGTTCGCCAAGGGCAGCGACCTGGTGGAATACGACGCGAGCCGGGGTCTGGTCAAGTTCAAGAGCGACCTGCTCTTCGAGAAGGGCAGCGATGTCGTGACGAGCCAGGCCGCCGAGGCGGTTCGGAAGCTCGCGCAGATCCTCAACTCCGAGCAGGCCAAGCAATTCCACGTCATTGTAGCCGGACATACGGATGATATGCCGATTCAGAGGGCAGACACGCGGGCCAAGCATCCGACGAACCGAGCGCTGTCCTCGCACCGGGCGATTGCCGTTGTGGAGGTCATGGAAAAGAGCGGGATCGAATCGGCCCGTCTGAGCACGCGAGGTTTCGGCGAATACCGTCCGCTTGAGCCGAACGCCGCGGGCAAGAAGGGCAACCCCAAGAACCGCCGAGTCGAGATCTACATCGTGCCCGAAGGGGCATAATCGCCCGCTGCGGCCGATCGTGTGACACAATCGAGCAGGTCTTCAGGTGCAATCGCCCGAAGACCTGCTCTTTTCTTCTACAGCGTCTTGATGTCTCGAAGCATCTGCTGCCTGGCGTCCTCGGGCAGGCGGGCCAGTCCGAGACTGTCGCCCCAGCCGTTGGTCACGCCGACGGCGGCCCCCACCTTGCGAGCGAGGTCCACCTGCGCCGGCCAGAGGGACTTGTACAGCCACGCACAGGGCAGCCAGGCCTTTTCGCCCAGCGCGGCCATGTAGCGGATCGGCGGCTTTCGATAGAGTTCGTTGCCGAGCAGACGGTCGTAGCAGTGGTCGCCGCTCTCGCCGTCGCCCCAGAGGCAGAAATTGGCCATCGAGCAGTCGCTGGCGAACAGGGCCTTGTCGGGACCGAAGGACCGCACCACGGCGCGGAGCCTGCGCATCAGGTCAATGCCGCCCGGCGAGACGGGGCCGCCGTGCCCCTTGTGATGGTCCCAACCCCACGCGGTAAATGTCTCGTCCAGGACGATGGCGTCGGGATTGAACAGCTCCATGATCCACTGTGCCTGCTGGACCAGGTGATCTCGCCATTGCGGCGAGGCAGGGGACATCCTCCAGGTCTTCTTGATCACGTCGGGACCTTCCCACCCGAAGACGGTCGGATCGCCCGCGGCGTTCACCAGGATCGAGTCCCTCATCTTCTCGAACAGGGGCGATCCCTCGTCCAGGATCGTGTAGTGCATGTAGATGGCAGGGCGCACGCCCGCCCGTCGCGTGGCGTCGACGCGGGCCTTGATCTTCTCGATGCTCATGGCGACCGGCCCCGCCGGGTCGTTCGGCATCGCCTTCCACTCCTTGCGGTCAGGGTGGATGAAGTCGCCGTAGGAGAGGTAGTAGCCGTGCTGCGTGGCCATGCCCACGCGGAACTCGCCGAAGTGCTTGAGGTCGAGATCGTAGCCGCCGCCGCGGGGACCGTCTGCTTCAGCCGACGAGAGGAAATCGAAGTAATGGACGCGGACCTTGCGAGGCCAAGCGAGAGCGGGGAAGTCCTCCCGGTGGCCGTACTGATGGAAGACCTTCCACGCGGCCGACGCGTCGCCGGAGTGCAGCAGGAGATACGCCGTGACAACCTGGGTCTGGCCGGGTTCGAGGCGGACCCGCCGGCCGATCCGCCACGCCCGGGAGGACGGGCCCTGCAACGCCTGGAAGAGGGCCGGTTCGGTCGACGAGGTGAACAGTGCGATGTGGCATGGTCCGGCGTCGGCAGAAACATCCACGACCGGCGCCAAGAGCGCCGCACGGGTCGTCGATTGACGCGGATCGCTCGATTGGGGTTCGAGGTAGTGGGCCAGGAAGCCGTCCGTCCCGACAGTTGCGAGGCAATCCTTCTGTCGGCGTCTCTTGTCGTCGTCGGGATCGCGCAATCCCGCAGCGGTCACCGGCACGTACACCTGTTGATCGCCTGGGTTGGCACAGGGCCGCACGCCTGTCAGGAAGCCGCAGAAGACCTCGTACGGCCGGTCGGCGCGAGACCGCAGTGTCAGGGTGGCCTCCAGGAGGTCCTCCGTTCTGCCGCTGAATGCGGATCGCAACCGATGACTCAGCGAAACCTTGATCGGTCCGTAGTCCATCTCCGCCCGGTTGCCGCCCAGCACGGCCTCCCGGCCCAGCTTGCCATCCTCGACCGCCTGGCAGAAACCCTCGCACAGGCCGACGCCCTCATCCGGAACGAGCAGAGGCCGGCCATCGACGGCGACGTCGTCGAACAGGCGTGACTCCTTGTGCCGATGCCAACTGATCTTCGAGTTGCCTTTTTGAACGGAGACACACCCTGTGCCGACCGCTGCGCCGCACAAGGTTGCTGCACTCATCGAGATAAACTCGCGTCGGTTCATGTCGCTCCTCAATCCACTTTCTCACAGATGACGTTGATCACGTCGAACGCCTGTCCCTGGGACTTCTCATTCTTGCCCACGATTTTGAACAGCAGGTTGTTGACGCCCTCGGCCAGTTCGAGCGTGCCCATCTCGACGCCCGCGGTGCGCTGCCTGGTCTCCGCGTAGAAGTCCACCATCGGTCCGACGGGCGCCTCATCCATGGACAACTGGACCTGTCCCTGGGCGGGCCCGTGGATCGAATCCACGCTGATCTTGTAGGCTCCCGCCGCGGGGATCTCGCAGGCGAAGCTGACGAAGTGGCGTCCGAATACGTCGCCGCCTTTCGTTTGTAGCGAGAGGAATTGGACGTTCTGGTCGCCGATCTTCTCACCGCCTTTGACCAACGTCGCGTTCTGGTAGGAAAACGCATGGATCGGGATGTTCCACCAGGCCGCGAACACGATCCGCTTGAGATCGACCACCTGGCGTTGGCTGGCCTCGGGCAGGGACCAATCGCAGGTCGGCGGGTCCTGGGAGTACAGGAACGTCACGCCGCAATAGTCGTTCAGAAGATCGTTCCCTGTAGGTGCGTGCTCGATGGTCTGGAGCAGGCTTTTGCGGTAGGCGTAGGCGTCGCCCAGGAAGAGCCGGTATGCGCCTGTTCTGCCCAGGTGTTTCTTGTAGGCCAGGCACCCGCTCAGCGGGAAGGACCGTCTCGTCTCCCATCGGCCCGCCACGTCGTACCAGCCGCCGTTGTAGAAATCCTCGGTGCCGGTGCCGTGGACGGTGAGTTCGCCGTCGAGGGTTGTCTGGTCGTCCCCTTCGAAGAAGTAGGTGTTGCCCGACTCGAACCCTTGCGACTGCTGGATGAGTCCGACGAGATGTCCGCGTCCCTGGGTCTCGATGAAGGTGAAGGGCTTACCCTTGGTCGTCGGGTTCTCCCGGCGCCACAGGGCGTAGAACCTGCCTTCGTCTTTCTGTCGGGGGACGGGAACGAACAGCACTTCCGCCTGCACGGAGACATTCCGGTCCAGTCCGGGTTCTGCGTAAAGCTCGATCCTCCCCGACGCGTCGAAGGGCATCGGGAAGTAGCAGTAGTCTACGCCCTCCGACGTGCCGACGAGGAGGGACTTCGTCGCGGGTTCGCCCCATGCATAGCCGAAGAAGTCACCTGCCGGGACTGCAATCGCCGGCGCGGCGCCACCATCCCAATATGCCCGCAGGACGACGTCCCGCTTCTTCCCGGCCAGGGCCTCCGCAGGCGACAGGCGGATGCCGACGATCCTGCCCGGCCGGTCCGTGTCGAAGAGGGTCGCGGCCTTGCCCGCCTCCAGAGTCACCTTGCAGGCGACCGTTTCGATCCTGCCGCCCTCGGGAGCGACGAACCTGCTGATGTCCCTGCCGGTCGAGCTGAACAGTTCCACCGCCTTCTCGACGTGCTTTCGCTGCTCGGCGCTCGGCTCGGCGGCGAAGCTCCGGATGCCCGTCCTCGCCGGGTACGTTGCATAGTTGATTTGGTAGAACTGCGTCCGCTCGGCCCTCAGAAAGACCTTGCACGATTTCTCGTAGGGCAGCGGGACATAACTGTAGAACCCGCCGGCGCCGAACCCGACGAGGGGTCGCGGGAATCCCGGGTGCCGGCCCAGAAACAGATCGCGGTACTTCACGCGAATCCGCGGTTCCTGCTCGCCGTCGAAGTAGAACTCCAACATGTCGTCGGTGGGCGTGGGGGTGTGGAACCGGTAGAGGACTCCTGGGCCCTCCAGATCCGCCAGGACGAGCCCGCCGGGCTCCTTGCGGACGAACGAGTACTGGCCGCCGAAGCCGTCGTTATTGCCGCCGGTGCGGTCGTAGCTGGATACGGAGGCGACCTTCGTCGAGTCCCGCAGCACCGCGAGTCGATCCAGGCGGTATACCTCCTGGATTCCAGGGGCTGATTCCTCCTCGCCGAAAAGCTCCACTGCGGCTGCAAACAGCATCAGCATCGCGACAACCGAGACACGGGTCGGACCGGACGGCAGGCTGCTTCTCATATCTACTCCCTTCAGTGCAAATCGATCTTTCGTGGACGTCGTGACATCGCAAGGTCGCGAGCCGCAGGCATTCTAACGCGTCCGGGCTTCTCTGGCAACGGCCCATCCAGGGCGTCGGGTGAGACGGATCGACCTGACAGGCGGCATCTCTGTTTGCGGCAAGGCGTCGTCCGGACTCTGTCATTCCTGCGCACGCAGGAATCCAGGAATAATGGGATGGCAGACACCCCGTGACGTGGATTCCCGCTTCGCGGGAATGACAATCCGAGGGCGGGAGGCGCATTGCGAGGGTGCTGCCAAGCCACGATCTCATGAGCCTGCCAGAGAACGTAGGCACACCCAGTGTGCCCGCTCCAAGAGGAATCGGTTGCAATGCCGGGTGTGCCAAGGCACAATGGTTGGCTGTTGCCCGAGTGTCTCGGGATATGGATCGTTCCTTCAGGGCCAGGGATAGTGAGGAATCCTTTATGCTGACAGCCTGTCTTCGTCTGACATCTCATCGTGTGCTCTGCAGTTTGCTGCTGCTGGCCGGCTCGTTCGTCTCGGGGCGGTCCCTCGGCGCGACGCAGGGCGGTCCCATGGCGGACAGCATCGACCTTCGTCCCGCCTTCGAGAAATGGGGACTGGCGCGCCGAGTCCAGGGGAAACGCAACACTTGCTCGGTCTTCACGGTGACCGGCGCGATCGAGTACGCGATGGCGAGCAAGACCGGTCACACGCCGAGACTGAGCGTCGAGTTCCTCAACTGGGCGTCGAACCAGGCGGCGCACGACGCGGACGACGGCAGCTTCTTCTCCGATCTCTGGCGGGGGTTCAGCGCCTACGGCGCCTGCCCGGAGGAGGATATGCCCTATCAGGACCAGTTCGACGCGTCGAGGGCGCCCAGCGACGAGGCGAAGGAGCACGCCAGACAACTGCACGACGCGGGTCTGCGCCTGCACTGGATCAAGCTGTGGGATCCGAACACGGGACTGACCGACAGCGAGGTCGTCGCGATCAAGCGAGTCCTCAACCGGCAATGGCCCGTCTGCGGCGGGTTCCGCTGGCCCAAGAAGGTGCAGTGGACGGACGATGTCCTGGGTATGGCCCCGCCGGAAGGGGTGTTCGACGGACACAGCGTTCTGATCGTCGGCTACCGGGACGATCCGCAGCAGCCGGGCGGCGGCATGTTACTCTTCCGCAACTCGAACAACAACGGCCGCGACGGCTGGATGACCTACGAATATGCCCGCGCCTACATGAACGACGCGGTGTGGATCGATGACGAGCCGGACCATCAGACGACGGTGGCCGACGTGCTCGGTCCGCTGGGTGCCTGGCCGCAGGGGCGGAACCGCCGGGTGTCGAGCAACCAGCAGCCCTGGCATACTGAGAACCTGGACATGACCTGGCTGATGCCGGGCGAATCGGTCAATATGCCGATCCTGGAAGGGCCGGGCGTGGTCACGCACATGTGGTTCACCAGCCACGCCGGGTGGGTGGGGGAGCTGAACGCCCTGGTGCTGCGGATCTACTACGACGATGCGAAAGAGCCCGGCGTCGAGGTCCCGCTCGGCGATTTCTTCGCGGTCGGGCACGGCAAGCCCGCGTCGGTCGAGAGCGTTCCGGTCCAGGTCTCGCCCACCGGGTCGCTCACGTGCTACTGGCGGATGCCGTTCCGTAAGAGCGCGAGAATCGTGGTGACCAACGACAATCCCGACCGCTCGACCGGCCTGTACTGGCAGGTGGACTGGATGCAGTTGGACGACCTGCCGTCGGGGACGCCGTACTTCTACGCCCGCTACCGGCAGGAGTATCCTGCTGCCGCAGGCGACGACTACCTGCTGGCCGACCTGACTGGCAGCGGCTGGTATGTCGGGACCGTGATGTCTGTGACCCTGGGCCAGAACGGTTGGTTCGGCGAGGGCGACGATTTCTTTTACATCGACGGCGAGAAGGTCCCCAGCCTCCAGGGGACCGGCAGCGAGGACTACTTCAACGACGCCTGGGGCTTCCGCGTCCGGACGGGCCCCTGGTTCGGGCAACCCCGCTGGCAGGACTACGTCCCCGGCGACGCAGGCGTCTGCTACCGCTGGCACCTGCTGGACCCGGTCTGTTTCAGCAAGTCGCTCAAGGTCGCCATCGAGCATCGGGGCAACTGCGACGAGTCGGAGGACGGGTTCTTCTTCGAGCGACCCGACTTCTTCAGCAGCGTTGCCTACTGGTACCAGATCGGCCAGCCCAAGACCACGTTCGGCCCGCTGCCCGGCTGGCACGAGCGACGAGTCCCCTGGGAGCAGCACCATTTCGTGAAGGCGTTCCGCCGGACACAGACCTCGGGCAGAGCCAAGGTCCAGGTCCAGACGCAGGGCTTCTTCGGCGCCAGGCCGGTGCTGCTGTGGCCGAATGACGAGCCGGACGCGATGCTCACTGTGCCGTTCGAGTTGTCGCAGGAAGGCCGCTTTGCGGTGCGTCTGACCGCCGCCAGCGGTCCGGCCAACGGCGCGTACGATATCGAGCTGGATGGCAAGAAGGTCGTCACCGCGAACTTCCGCGCCTCGGAGGAAGGCGAGATGGACCTCGTCCTCGGGACCCACGAACTGAGCAAGGGCAGCCACACGATCTCGTTCCGCGCAAATGGCGGCGCAGGCCGGGTTGGGCCGCTGGGCGTGGAGGTCCTGCGCCTGCTGAAGCTGCCGCCGGAGGCGGGTCGCGTCGAGAAGACGCACCACGAGGCCCACTTCATCCGCCTGGGCATCGGACGGGCTCTTTACGCATACCGCCTGGCGTTTGACGCTCTGCCCGAATCACTGGAGGTTCTGGTCGAGAAGGGTTTCATGTCCCAGCGGTACCTGAGGGACGAAAACAATCTGCCGCTGAAGTACCGGCGCGAGGGCGACACGGCATTCGTTGAGAGCCCAGGCAAGGACCACTGGAAGCACAGTTGGAAAGGTCTCGACGCCCGACGCTGACTCCAGTTCGTAGTGTGCCCGTGAGGGCATATCTTCCTACGCAAGGGAGAGAAGATAACGCCTGACGGCGTCACTACGAACCGATGGGAGACCGCACATGGTTTGTGGACTGCTCTGGGATCGTTTGCGAATCGTTGCGATGGCGTTGATGTCGCTGGTCACGACAACGGTCTTCGGTGCGACGACACTCGAAAACTACTACGCCCACAAGGCGGTCGAAGACGAGCATGGCGTGATCGCGCCGTGGAGCAAGGGGCTAAACGGTCCGCTCGACACGCGACTGCGGATCGCGGTCGAAGTGCTCAAACGCTATCCGTGGGTGGGCACGGACAAGGCGGTCCTGGCGGCCCCCGACTTTGTCTACAACTCGCACTGGAGCATCCGGGACGACGGGACCATCCTCATCCCGCCGACGAACGACTGGATGTGCGGCGATCTCAGCCAGCGGGCGTGGAGCATCGTCCAGGGATTGACCTCGTACTACCAATACAGCGGCGATCCGATCGCCTTCGTCTACATCCCGCTGACCATCGACTACATCCTCGACTACGCCCAGACCCCGCCGGACCATGACTGGTCGCTCTTCCCGATCAGCACGCCGACCCAGGGCAAAGCCTACGGCCCATGCGACGCGAGCGCCAGGAACCAGCTTGACCTCTGTGCCATCGTCGGTCGGGAGACTGTGCGGGCCTACAAGCTCACCTCCAATCCGCGATACGTCGAAGCCGCGAAGCACTGGGCCGATGTCCTGGCCCAGAAGTGCAACCTCGATCCGACGCTGCCCCCGTGGAACCGTTACACGCATCCCGAGGTCGTCGATTGGTCCGATCAGCTCACCGGTACGACCGCGATTATCTGCGAGTTCCTCGACGCAGTCATCGCTCTGGGCTACACGGGCAGCGACCGGGCCATCGTCCGGGCCCGCGACGCGGGCATCCGATACGTGCGAGACCGCATGCTCCCTCGCTGGATCGAGAACGACACGTGGGGACGCCAGTATTGGGATTGGGACAACCCCGTCCAGTGCGGCATCGTCTCGATGTGCGCCGACTACATCCTGGCCAATCCCGATGAGTTCGGCAACTGGAAGACGGATGTCCGGAACATGCTCACGCTCATCATGAATCGCAACGGCGCCGACGCGGGCTCGATGGGCGACGTCTACAGCGGCGCGTGGGCCTGGCCGGAATCCTGCACGTGCTGCGGGACCTCGCTTTCGTACAACCAGTACACGGCGGGCCCGACGCTGCTGCGCTACGCGGCCCTGGCGGACGACGACCTCCTGTACGAGATCGGCCGGCGGATGATGATTATGGCGACGTATGACAGCCACGAGAACGGCGTCGTCTGGGATGGCCTGACCGGCCGGGCCGTCGCGACCGGGGAGTGGTCCAACCTCGCGCACCCCTGGCCCTTGTGCCAGACGCTCGAAGCGATGAAATGGGCGCCCGGACTCTTCGGTCCCAGGCGGGAGAACCACATCGTCCGCAGCTCGTCGGTAGTCAATCACGCCGTCTACGAAAAGAACAAGGTCTCCTACTCGACGTTCGACGCGCCGTCCAAGACCCGCGACGTGCTGCGACTGGCGTTCGAGCCGATCTCGGTTGTCGGCGACGGCAAAGCCCTCGCGGAGCGGCCGGACCTCAAGTCCAACGGCTTTACAGTGCACAAGCTCCCGCAGGGCGACTTCCTCGTCGAGATCCGACACGATAGGGCAACCGCCGTCGTCGTTTCCGGGAAGGACGATCCGCAGCAGCAGATCGACGACGACCGCCTGGTCTACGCGGGCGACTGGCAGACTTCAAACCAGGCGGAGGCTATCGGCGACGCGATGCACGTCACATCAGAAAAGGATGCCTCGGCGACGTTCGCCTTCGTCGGCAATCAGGTCCGCCTTCTCGGCAGCGTGGATTCCAGCGGCGGGCTCGCGGACGTCTACCTCGACGGGCACAAGCAGCTCACGCTCGTCGATTGCTGGAATCCGCAGACGCGTCACCGGCAACTGCTCTACTCCCGCAGCGGTCTGCCCGATGGGAGGCACGAGATCCAGATCATCGCCCGAGGGCAGGGCAATCCCCTTTCGCACGGGCGGAACGTCTACCTCGACGCCATTCAGTACTGTGCCGCGACCGCCGACGCCGACTTCGGCTCCGGCGGCGGCCCGACCGGCGCGCAGCGGATGATCTTCGGATACGCCGAGCGGAACGACTACATCGACAGTGCTGGTCATGCGTGGAAGCCTGCGACCGAGTGGGTGATCCGCACGGGCTATGGCACCGATACCGTCGAGCAGTCCTGGTGGACTCAGCGCCGGAGCATGCACATCGCGAACACGGACGACGAGGAACTCTACCGTTACGGCGTCCACGGCAAGGAACTGTGGGCGAACCTGACCGTCGGGCCGGGCAGGTGCTATGTCACGCTCAAGTTCGCGGAGACGCCGCTGCACACGTTCCTGGAGAGAGCCAAAGACGGCGGGCGAGTCACCCACACGCTGGACGTGCTCCTTAACGGCAGGAAGGTCGTCAACAAGCTGAATGTCGCAGAAGCGGCGGGGGGCCTGTTCCGGGCCTTCGACCGCACCTTCACCGGCATCGAGCCCGAACACGGAATCATCGAGATCCGTCTGGTCGGCTGCGACGAGCACGGCGCGATCCTCCAGGCCGTCGAGATCGGGCCGATGTCCGATGTGCCTGCCACCGTCGCTCCAGACGCATCCATGTAGGGTGGGCTGTGCCCACCGATCCGCTCACGCCCAGAAACGCCGAGGCCCGCGCCAAACGGGCACGGGCCTCGGGTTTCCTGCATACCGTCAATCGCGAATCCGATGATCCTTACGGTTTCGTGACTCGGATGTCATCGATATAGAACCGACCGATTCCACCCTTCGTCGGACTGTTCGGATTGCCTGCTCCAATGTACATCTTCTTGATCTTGGTCCGACTGACGCCGGTGAAGTCCGTGAGCGGAATCGACCACTCGGTGTACTCCGTCGCATTGACCGCGGCGGCGTCCGGATGGGTCTTCATCGCGAACTTCCCGGTGCTGTCCTCCAAACCGACGTACAACGGAACCTGGTCGTTGCCCGGATTGGCGCCGATGTTGGCGACCGTCCAGTCGCCGGTGGCGCCGCCGGTGGTGATGACGTCGGTGAACTCGGCAAAGCAGAAGCCGCCGGCACTGTTGTTGCTGGTCACGGCCAGGCCGATGTAGACGCTGTTGCCCATTGCGATGGTCTGCGGATTGGGCGACGCGTCCGTGCCGGTATTCTCATCGGCGGGCTGTTGGATCCACGTGGTGCCGTTCTGAGAGTAGTAGGCGGTAAACGTGTTGCCCGACCGCTCGACTTTCACCCAGATCGGCAAGGTGATCGCGTCGGTGGCACTATGCGCCGAGATGGCGCTGCCAGCGGTGGACGGACGGTTCTGGAAGGCCCTGCGACCGTCCGGCGTCGGGTGCATCAATGCATACGTGGAGGACGGGTCCAGGCTCTCGCGGATCATCACGCCGGGCTTGGCCCAGGTGGTCGAGCCGCCGGTGATGCTGACGATCTTGGCCGAAATCGACCCGTTGCCGTTGAGCTTCTTGTAGACGAATCGGAAGTTGTCGGCCGTGCCCCAGATGTCCGCGGTGTTAGAGCTGATCGTGTACTGGCCCGGCGCGGTCTCCGCGAACCTCTGCGGCCAGCCGCGGAAGAAGAGGGTCAGGTTCGAGACGCCGTTGACCGTCCAGTTCTGCGCGGAATCGAACTCGTGCACGATCTCGCTGAAGTACGGCGTGACGGCGTTGTTGTAGTCCACCGGCATCGCCTGATCTCCGCTGTGTACGTACTCCAGCTCACAGAACGGAGAATTCAGGTTGCCCACGACGGAGCCGCTGCTGTGGTCCACGTAGCCGTCCAGCCAGGAATCGTAGATGAGGTTGTCAACGTCATTGTAGCGTTCCATGTCGTCCACGGGGATGAAGTCGGCCGTCGTGAAGGACCAGACGGAGCCGATCCACGGGCTCTTCTTGTCCGTGGGATTGACCTCATCGACGCGCCAGTAGTAGGTCTTGCCCCACTCCAGCTCGCCTGTGGCGTACGTGGTCTCGTCCGCGGCCTGCTGGCCGCAGTAGATGCCTGCGGTCTCGGTCGTAGCGGCCGCCACCGCGTTGGGGTCGTCGCCGAAGTAGACCTGATGATACGTGGCCTTCTCGCCGGCAATCCACTCGAGCGCGATGTCCTGCGCCGTGTTCTCCGCGCCGTCGGCGGGATAGACCGCTCTGGCGTGGACCGGAGGTTGCAGAGGACCGCCCGGGATGATCGTCCGCGCGACGGTCGGCGTGGACCAGGACAACTGGGCCACGGCGCCGCCACCGTTCTCATAGTATTCCATGATCAGCGTGTAAATGCCCGGCTCGAGGTACTTCGGGGTGCTGGACCAACTCGTCGTGCCCTGGTCGATCCACTTGTTGATGATCAGCTCGTCGTTGAGGTACAGGCGAACGCCGTCGTCGGTGCTCGTGGTGAAGGTGTACGTGTCGGCGACCGCGATCTCCAGGTCGGCCGTCCAGCGGACCGAGAACAGATCGACGGGGATCGGATCGCCCGGCGTGGCCTCGCCCCAACTGAAGTTGATGCTCGGATCGGTGCGGGTCAGAGCGGGCTCTCCGTCCAGGGTCATGTTGTTGAAGTACTCGCCCTTGACGCCGCCGGCGTCGGGACCGATCGTGGTGAACTGCCAGACATCGCCGGCGGACAGGACTCCCGCCAGAGTGGTCTCGTCCACCGCCCAGTAGTAGGTGGTCTCGGCCTGCAGCGTGCCCGGGTTGAAGGTTGCCGCCACCTGGGAGGCGGACACCAGCGCCGACGCGTCGCGTGCGGTGACCGCCGCCTCATCGGTGCTGAGGTACACGGCGTGTTTGTAGGCTCCCTGGCCCGCGGTCCAGATCAGGTCTTCTTCCGCGTCGATCCACTTGTCCCCGTCTCGCGGGCTGGGCGAGAAGGCGGTGGTCGGAGCGGACGTGAACTTCCAGACCTCGCCGGTGCGGACCTCGCCGTCGGATTCCACCTCGTCGACGCGCCAGTAGTACGTGACGCCCGGCTGCATCATCGCGTAGTAGTACAGCAGAACGGTCTGCTTGTTGCTCACGAGATTGGCTTCGGTCAATTCCGGCGTGGTCCCGATGTAGACGTTGTGGTACACGCCGAAACCGCCCGCGGCCCACTGCATCAGGCCCATGCTCACACCGGTGGCGCCGTTGGCCGGCGTCGGGTTGCTCGCCAGGAGGTTGACGTACTCCGCCACACGCATGATGTCGTTCACGTTGGGCTGACCGCTCACGTCGTGGAAACGGACGAAGCCGCGGAACGTGTCATTCGTCGCGAAGTGCTTCACCCACGCGGGTGCGTTCCCGTTGCTGTCGGTGGCCAGGACCGTCACACCGGTCATGCCGCTCGCGGACATTGGACGGGCCGAGTTCCACGTCTGCGTCAGACCCCAGCGGACGCCCGCTTCGGTGATGGTCGCGGCGGCGCCGACATCCCAGGTCCCGCTGGCGGCATTGAATCCCAGGACTGCGGTCGATCCCGCGGTGTCCCAGGTCGTGTTCGTGCCGTCGGCATGGCCCTGATAGTAGAACGGGATGTCCGAATACCAGACGATCTTCCCGCCCGCGTTGAGGTACTTGCGAAGCGTACAGCCCGATGACTGGGTCTCCACGACCGTGTCCGGTGCGGAGTCCTTGATGAAGACGACCACGCTGAGCTTCTTGTCGCTGATCCGCGCGGTCATCCAGGTCTTCAGTTGGTCGGCGTCGAGGATCTCATAGCCGGCCGCTTGCAGGGCGTCCCGCGTTGCCTCGCCAGTCCCCGCCCAGCACGTAGGATATCGGCTGTCCCAATACGCAGCCCGAATCCACGTGGGGTCCACCGCCTGGGCCTGCGTTGCGCCCAAAATCCCCAACAGGAGAGCCGCACAGAAAATTTTCTTCCACATACTGTTTTCTCCTTAAAAAAATAACGTTGTCCACATGTGACACTGCGCCGACACACAGTCCTCTCTGCGCGTCGGCACAGTCATTCATTCCACTCAGTCCGGGGCGACGGACCCTGGACCACTACGCGTTTCGTTGCGACCTGCGTCACATAACGTCTCGGTCGCCAGCACAGACAGCGACGTTGACGAGTGACATTCTCGTCGCGCTACAGATCCGTCGCGGACCGGGTCAGACCGACATCGTCGATGTAGATCAGTCCGGTCCCATCCGACTGCGGATTGGCTCGGTCGCCGACTCCGATATATATCGTCTTGATCCGCGTCAAAGACACACTCGGAATCTCGGCCAGCGGGATTTTCCACTCGGTCCATTGCGTCGCGGTCACGATCGACGGATCCGGATGGACGAGGCTCCCGGTCTTCTTCGAGGAGTCCTCGATCCGCAGGTACAGCGGCTGCGGACTGTTCGTCTTCGACCCGCGGACCCACAGGACCAGCGCCTCGGCGTCACCATCGGTCCAGTCCTGGGCCGAGTCGAACGCGAACTGCGCCTCGCTGTAGTACGGCTCGTTGACATTGTTGTAGTCGAGCGGCATGGACTGCGCGCCGCCGTGTACGATCACCTGCTCGGCGAACGGCGCGTCGAAGTGGCCGACCATCGAGCCGCTGCTCTTGTCGGAAAAGCCGTCGAGCCAGAACTCGTAGATCCGATTGCCCTCGTCGTCCGTGTAGCTCTCGAAGTCGTCGATGGGCTGGCACGTGGTGAAGCTCCAGACCGCGCCGGTCTTCAGGCCGCTCGCGACGGTCGTGTCCACGCGCCAGTAGTAGGTCGTCAGGCTGTCGAGGTCGCCCGGCGCGAAGTTCGGATCGAGCGCGTCGACCTCGCCCTGGTCGGCGGCCGCAGCGCCTTCGGCGACCGCGTTGGGATCCGTGCCGAAGTACAGGCGATGTCCCGCGGCCCCGAGAGCGGGCAGCCACGTCAAGGTCGGCGCGACGGAGACGCCCTCCGACCCGTCCGCAGGCGTCGGGTGATAGGCGACCACGTCGCGAACCATGAAGGTCCAGGTGTCGCCGGGATAGACGGTGACGCCGTCCTTCTCGATCTCATCGACCCGCCAGTAGTACGTGCTTCCCGCGGTGAATCCCGGGATGTGGTAGTACAGCGCGTTCTTCTGACGAGACGCCTTGAGATCGTCGGCGGTCAGGTTGGGATCGGCGCCGAGATACACGTCATGGAACACCGCGGACGCGCCCGCCGTCCACTGCAGCAGTGGAACGCTCCCGTCCACCGCGAGGGCCCCGTTGGCGGGAGTGGGCTTGGAGGCCTTCAGCGTCGCGCCGATCTGGAAGACCTCGTCGGCGGTCAGTGCCCGCTCGTACAGGCGAACGTCGCTCAGGCGTCCCGCCCATCGCTCGCCCTGTGGATCGCCGCCGATGTAGAACGGATTGGCGTCCATCGTCTTGGTCAGCGTCAAGGAGAGCACCTTCTTGCCGTTGCGATAGTAGGTCAGCGCCGCGCCGTCCTTGACCGCCGCGTTGTGTACCCACACCTCGTTCGGCATGACCGTCGGATACGTGATGGTGTTGACGTAGGAGCTGTCGGCGTTGTAGTACTCGAACCGGCGCTGCGTGAACTTGACGAACTGCTCGGGGGACGCGGTCCCGCCGTACCGGTTGCCGATGATCACGTCGTCCTGCCCGGTCCCCGAGGAGGTCTGTTTGCACCAGAACATCCACGTGAAGTCGTTCACCAGGTCCATGGCCGGGATCGTGCCCGCGGTCACATACGCGCCGGTCGTGTCGTTCCCGTTGAAGCTCAGGACCGTGCCCCGCTCGGGGTCCTCGACCCAGACCGCGCCGTTGGTCCCGAGGCCGCCCGCCGGATTGACGATGGCCCCGTTGATGCCCCGCCCGGACGAATCCAGCGCGACGGCGCCGCCGCCTTCATCCAGTTTCCACCAGCCGACCAGGGCAGGGTCTTGCCCGCGGACCTCGCCCAGCACGCCGAGCACCAGCCCGGCCACAGCGATCAGTACGACTCTCTTGCACATGGTGTACCTCCTACGCGTCGTCATAACGCTTCCATCGAACACCACACGGCTCGACTGAAGCGTCTTTTTCCTACCAATGTGCTGCTGTTTCCCCCCGCGAAACACTCCTCACTACCGTTTATGGCATGTACAAAATCACCAACAATCCTCCATATCACGTCTGCCTCACGATCTAAAACCCCATTCTAGACCCCCGGCGGCGTCCCGTCAAGTCCCAACGTCCGAGAAAAACACCAGATCGCGCCTCCCGGCTCCCTGCTTTCTCAGGGATGACAGCGTCGTGCAGGGGGACTCCTCAGCATTCCTGCGTCCGCAGACGCGTAGGGTGGGCTGTGCCCACCAATCTCTTCACTCCGAGGGTTGGCAAGACGGTGGGCACAGCCCACCCTACGCGACCTCACGTTCGCCGCACCCTGGCCGACGGGTTCGCAAGAAGGCCAAGAGGGTCAAGAAGACCAAGAATTGGAATGTGAGCCCCTTGAGCCTCTTGACCCTCTTGCCCGTCCCGTCCAGCGGGCGATCACCATTCGCTTGTTGACGCCGCGAGGGATTCCTCGACCTCCTGGTTCCCACGGCTCTGGGTTCCCTCGGGCTCTTGGGGCAGGGACCAGAACCACGCCGCATCATCGGCTCGAACTTCCCGAAAAGCGCGGATGCCCAGGCGTTGCTTGGCTCGTTTCAGCGTCGTTTCGCTGATGCCGTCGGCTTGGGCTTGGTCGCGGATTTCCTCGCTCGGCAGCGGGCCTTCCGCCAGGGTGTCCTGGAGCCAGGCCATCGCGTCGTCCAGGGCGGTGCGCTTGGCGTCCGAAGGCGGCGCGTTCTCGTCGCGGAGGGCTTCGTCGGCGGTCAGATCGATGGGCTCCGACTCCCAGCGGATCCTGGGGGTGTCGTCGGGCAGAGTCTCGATGGTGAAGGCCAGGCCCGGCTGCTCCTTCGCGAGGTTGTTCTTGCCGGACAGCAGGAGGCGGCGTTCCTTATTGTGGGCGTCGCGGGTGAGGTGCAAGACGGCGCGGGCGACTCCGGTGAAGGCCCGGCTGCCCATGGCCATGTCGTCGGCGTGCCCGCCGGGACTCTTGCGACGATGCGCCACGACCACGACCGCGCAGCCGTACTGTTCCGCCAGATGGGACACCGGCATCAGGACCGAGCGGACTTCGTTGTCGCGATGGGCGTCCGTCCGACCGCCCAGGAACGAGCCGATCGGGTCCACCACGACGAGCCTGCAATCGGGACGCTCCTGCAGCGCCGCCTCCAGGGTCTTCACGTCCGCCAGGGTGAACAGGTCCTCGTACCAGCCGCCGTCCGGGTCGGGACGCTCGACCATGTGCATCAGATGGATGCGCCCCAAGTCCGCGCCGTGGTTCTCGAGGCGCGGGTAGATCGTGTCCCCGAGGTCGTCCTCGGCGCCGATCAGCAGGACGGAGCCCTGGGGACAGGCGGTTCCGTCGGGCCAGGGCAGGCCGCGAGAGACGTGGGCCGCCATGTCGATCGTCAAGACGCTCTTGCCCTCGCCCGGACGGCCGACCAGCAGGGAGATCCGACCGAGCGCCATGCGACGCGGCCACAGCCAGCGGACCGGGGTCCTTTGGGCGTCTGCGACGCACGTCACGATCGGGCGGGCGCATATCGTGACGTCGGGAGTTCGCGTCCTGGCGTTCGTCATGACGCGGTCGGGCGTTCCCCGCCGTCCCGCGTCGCTCGGGTCTCGTCCCTCGCAGGACGCGTCCAGCGCCGACGGAGCGTCCGAGCGACTAGCGACGAGCGACGAGTCACGCGTCAGTGGCTCCGCGTCCACCAGGCGCTCCAGGCGGGTCCGCAGGTCCTTCGACTCGACCGCGTCGTGACGCTCGACCCAGTCGTAGAGGTCGCCCTTGGGCTCCAGCTCGGGCAGCGCGACGATCCGCACCGTCGCAGGCGGGTTCAGGCCCAGCAGGATCGAGGCCACGTCCTGGGCGTAGCGTCGTCCCGCGTCGTCGTTGTCGGGCAGGAGGACCACGTCGCGTCCCGCGAGGACCCGCCAGTCGGCCTTGCGGGCACTGGCAGAGCCGTGCGGACTGGTGGTCGCGAGCAGACCCAGGCTGATGCCGGCATCGGCGGCCTTCTCGCCCTCGGTGACGTAGACCCGCTCGTCGCGACGTTTGAGCAGCTCGACGAGCCGATAGAGCGGTCGCGGCGTGGCCATCCCGCCCAGGACCCAGCGATTCCCGTGCCGACTCACAGGTCGGATCTCCTTGCCCCGATCGGTGTCCCAGCGGAGGATGAAACCGACGGGGTCCTCGCAGTCGTCGTGATAGACCCATGTCCGCGAGCAGGGACCGAGACGGCGCTCCATCGCGTCGATGGCTTGCTCCGCGGTCTCGTAGTCGTCGGGCGAAGAAGAAGGTGAGAAGTGGAGAAAGTCAGAAGGTCGGACAGCCCGGTTCGCTCCCAGGCTCCCGTCGCGCAAGGCCGACTCTCCGACCTTCTGACCTTCTGATCTTCTTACCTTCTCTCTTTCGTTCAACGGCATCAGGTCGGCCATGGACAGGCCCAGGGCCGCGACCACCGCTTCCGGCGGGCAGCCTGCGTAGCAGTGAACCAACGCGCGACCCTCCTCTCCCAGACTGACGCACAGGCTGGGCTTGTCGTCCGCGTGGGCGGGACAGCAGGCCTTCCATGCCTTCTGCGAGGTCCCGTTGATCGGACGGGCTTCCGGCAGCTTCGACAGGACCAGCTCGAACGGGCTGAGGCTCATTTCTCACCTCCATGACATCGCCTGAACCATCAGTTTTCCGGACGCCCGCCCGGGCCTGGAAGGCCCCTTCGGGACTTGGGCGTCCCTCTACCCTTGCCCGATGTTGCACGAATTGGTCGAAAATTCTGTGCAAGAGAACCATGCAAAAACCACGCAAGTGTTTGATGGACAACGAATAAAAAAATTCTTGTGTCGCGGGCGTTTTGCCTTTTCAGATGTTGCACGAATTGTCCTATTCCCAGTGCCTCAAGGGGGATTCCCGCTTTCGCGGGAATGACATAACAGGGCGGGAATGACATGACGGGGACCGGTCGCGACCGACCGTTCGTCCGTGAAGAGGGTCAAGAAGGTCAAGAGGCTCAAGAGGGTCAAGAAGGCCAAGGGGCTCAAGAGGGGCAAGAAGCTCAAGAGGCTCAAGGGGCTCACATTCCAATTCTTGGTCTTCTTGAGCCCCTTGGTCCTCTTGAGAACCCGTCGGCGCGGGTGTGGCGAACGCGAGGTCGTTTCCGAGAGCTGGCGGGAATGTCATTGCGAGCGGAGCGAAGCAATCTCTCACGGCGGGAGTTGAGATTGCTTCGTCGCGATGCTCCTCGCCATGACATCCGCGAGAGTCGTGCCGCGATGTTGCGTTCGCCCTGCTGGCGGAGGACATTATCCTCTTCCCGTGGGCGAAACGGGCCGATATAATAGGGTGAGCCTCGCGGGGGGGCGTGCTTTGGGAGCGAGGGGAACGATTTGAGCTTGGGAGGAGCATCATGAGAGCCATCGGCCGAAGCTCGTGGAGCGTCGTGGTCGCGTTGTGGATTGCCCTGGCGGGCGGACTGGCTACGGGCCAGGAGGCCGAGACGTCGCGGGATGTCGTCAAACGCTCGATCGCGAGCCAAAAGCGAAGACCGAGCTTCGTGCCGGGCGAGGTGATCGTCCAGTTCAAGACTACCGGGGGCGCCGTCCGGACGCATGATACGGACCTTCTGCGCCTGCGGTCGAAGTTTGGGGTCGAGAACGCGGGACCCGTGTTCCAGCGTGTACACGAGCAGGCTCGACGGGGCAAGCTCGGCGCGAGCCTGAACATCGCCTCCGCGCAGCGGTCGCGGGACCTGCTGCGGTTCTACGTGCTCAAGACCGAGCGGGACGTGGAGAGCCTGTGCGAGGAGCTGGCGGCCGATCCCGCGGTCGAGTTCGCCCAGCCGAACTATATCTACCACATCTGCCAGACGCCGAACGATCCGGAGTTTCCCGATCAGTACGCCCACCAGCTCATCCAGATGGAGGACGCGTGGGACATTTCGACGGGCAGTCGGGACGTGGTGGTCGCGATCCTCGGCACGGGGACCGACGTGAACCACCCGGACCTCAAGGACAACATCTGGGTCAATGCAGGGGAAATCCCGGGCAACCAGATCGACGATGACGGCAACGGATTCGTGGACGACGTACACGGGTGGAACTTCCGGACCGGGGACGGGGACATGGAGCCGTGGGACAGCCACGAGACGCAGGTGGCGGGCGTCATCGCGGCGGTCGGCAACAACGGCAAAGGCGTCGTCGGCGTCAACTGGCAGTGCAGCGTCATGGTGTTGCAGTTGAGCGAGGACTTCAAGTCCGACGATGTGGCGGGATCGCTGGACTACGCGGCGGCCAACGGCGCGCGGATCGTCAATATGAGCTTCGGCGGCGACGAGTTCGGTCCCGCCGGCGACGTGGTGGTCCGCACGGCGATCGACAGCGCCTACGAGCAGGGCGTGCTCCTGGTCGCCAGCGCGGGCAACTCGGATACGAGCCGGGTGGTCTTCCCGGCGGGCTACCCCAACGTGCTGGCGGTCGCCTCCACCAACGGCGAGGATGTCAAGACCGGACACAGCACGTTCGGCAACTGGGTGGACATCGCGGCGCCGGGCACCGACATCGTGACGACCACGGTGAACGAGAAGTACGTCGCGACGGCCGGGACTTCGTTTTCGTCGCCCTACGTGGCGGCGGTGGCGGCCCTGCTGTTCGCCCATCGCCCGGACCTGACGAGCCTCGAAGCCCGCGCGATCCTTGAGAATACGACCGATCCGGTCTACTATGGCGACGTGGACCCGAACGCAGGGTACATCGGGACGGGGCGCGTGAACGCGTATTCGGCCCTGCTGGCGGCGGACGAGCCCCAGCCGCTGGGCGAGGTCTTTTCCCCGGCGGCCAACCAGGTCTACGCATCGGACGGCAACGCGATTGATCTGTGCGTCTTCGCCTATGGGGACACGTATCGGCTCGATTACCGCGTGTACGGCGTCCCCGCCTGGACCGCCATCTGTGCAGGCGATGCGCCGAGCGATCCGAACGCGCTGGTGCGTCTGTCGCTGCCCAACCCGGGGGTGGGGACGTACGAGCTGCGGATCCGCGTGACGAGGGGCGGACGGACGCACACGGACTACCGGTCGTTCGGGGTCACCGACGCGACGCCGCAGACGGGCTGGCCGACGTTCCAGGACGCGACGCCGGACGAGCGGTACTACATCTACTATATGAGCAGTCCGATCTGCATGGACATCGACGGCGACGGTCGAACGGAGATCATCCATTCGCTCGTCGATTACAGCGGTTACATCGAAGAGTCCACGGTGGACATCTGGACGGCCGACGGCAGGTCGCTGCCGAACTGGCCGGTCGATCTGGGTTATGCCTGGGCGACGGGCCTGGCGGTCGGGGACATCGACGGCGACGGCGATTACGAGGTCGTCGTAAGCTGCGAGTACGACGGCGAGGTGTATGCCTATCACATCGACACTGGCGAGCTGGTCGAGGACGAGTGGCCCGCCTGGGTGGGCGGGTACTACGGCTACGTCACCGCCGGTCCGGTTCTGGCGGATCTCGACGGCGACGGGGACAGCGAGATCCTCGTGGCGCTGGACTACGAGTCCAGCAGCACGGACGGGCTGATCGCGCTGCAAGGCGACGGGACGCCGTTCTGGGCGAGACGGTACACGTCGGAGGGACCGCTGGCCGCGGCGGATATGGACCGCGACGGGGACGTGGAGATCGGGCTGAGCGGGTACGGCCCGGGACTGACGACCCGACTCTATACGTTCCTCCTCGATTCACGGGGCCAGCAGATCGCCCGGTGGAAGGGCGGCAGTCCCAAGGGCGTGGTCTTCGCGGATCTCGAGGGCGACGGGACGACGGAGATGGTCTTCTGCGCCGAAGAGGAGGTCCTGGCCGTTCGCGCCGACGGGACGACGGTCTGGAGGACGAAGACCGACGATTCGCTCGACTCGGCGGGAGGGATCTGTGTGGGCGACCTCGACGGGGACGGTCTGGGCGAGGTCTACGTCAATACGCTCGTGGAGAGCGACGAATACGTCTTCACTCGCGTCTACGCGTTCGACCACCAGGGCAAGCTGCGGACCGACGCAGGCTGGCCCAAATCGATCATGGGCACCCCGTTGCGGTGCATTCCGCTGATCGCGGATATCGACGGCGACGGGCTCAAGGAACTCATCGTCGCCCCGGGCGGCGAACCCTTCATGGCCTGGGAGGCCGACGGCTCGGTCACGCCGGGATTCCCCATGCTGAATCTGGCGGCCGACGTCCAGGTGAGCCCTGCGGTGGCCGATCTCGACGCGGACGGCGATATCGAGATCATGGTGGCCGCGGACGACTTCCGCTTCCACGTGCTGGACCTTCCGGGTTCGTACGCGCCCGAGCTGGTCGATTGGGGCCAGGCCCATCATGACGCGCAGAACTCCGGGTGGACGGCCCCGGCGCCCCAGTTGGATACGATCACGGTCCCGACGGAGGTCCGTCCGGGCGAGCGGGTCGAAGTGCACGTCACCGCCTCGAACCCTGCGAATCTGCCCCTGCGATGGTCCGTCGGCAACCTGCCGAACGGCGCGTGGTACGATCCCCAGACGCTCACGCTGCACTGGAAGCCGACGGTCGATCAGGCCTTCGCGACGTACACGCTTTCGTTTGTGGTCACCGATGGTGTGCGGCAGTTCGGCCGGGATGCGTCCGTGACCGTCGTGCCCGATGCGATCTACTCCACGAGCATGGACACCGACCCGGGCTGGACGTTGGAGGAAGGCTGGGCCTGGGGCGACCCGAACGCCCAAGGCTCCTGGACCGGCGATCCGAACGATGGGCACACCGGCAGCGCCGTCCTGGGCTATGCCCTCGCTGGCGACTATCCCGACGGCCTGGGCGAGACGCGGTATGCGACGACCGGCCCGATCGACTGCACCGGCTTCACGAATATCCGCCTGAGCTTCTGGCGGTGGCTCGTCGTCGAGGCGCCCTACGACTACGCCTGCGTCCAGGTCTCCAACGACGGCGCGACCTGGACCGACCTGTGGACGACCGGGCAATCGCACATCTCGGACAGCGCCTGGCAGTACGTGGAGTACGCGGTCCCGTCGGGCATCGCGGACGGCCGGTCGACGGTCTGGTTCCGCTGGGGCATGGGTCCGACGGACGACTGGATCTCCTGTCCCGGCTGGAACCTCGACGACGTCCAGGTCACGGGCAAGAGCGCTGCGCAAAGCCTGCCCTCGACGTGATCGGGGGCAGGAATCCAGGAACCACGGGACTGAGCGCGACCGAGTGAATGGATTCCCGCTTTTGCGGGAATGACAGCCGTGAGGTGGAACAGCGCCTCGGGAGTCCGTCACAGTCCTTTGACACGGCGGGTGGCGCGACAGCGCCTCGGAAGTCTGGTGGACGCCCTCGTCACGACTCTGTCATTCCTGCGGACGCAGGAATCCAGGAACCGTGGGACTGGGCGCGACCTGGTGAATGGATTCCCGCTTTCGCGGGAATGGCAGACGCGGCGCTACGAATCCCTTCCTGGAGATTCGCGATCCGCGTCGGAGGGTTTTCGGTTCATGATCGCGGCCATGAGCAGGCCGTGAAGGCCTCTGCCGTAGTAGTTGCGAAGGCGGTGGACCTTGCGGAAGCCGTGCTGGTCGAAGAAGGCCATGCCGACCTCGTTGGCGGGCGAGACTTCGAGCGTGATGATGCGACAACCCTGCCGGCGGACTGATTCCGTGAAGGACTCCAGCAGTCGGGCACCGATTCCCTTGTGCTGGAACTCGGGTAGGACCGCGATGCTGTCGATGTGGGCGGCGGGGGGTTCGTGCCACGTCTCGATGGGACCCAGGACGTAGCCGACGAGCCGGCCGTCCAGGATCGCGGCGAGGAACAGGCTCTCCGGGTCTTCGAGATAGAACTCGAAGTCGCGCCGGTCCATCGTGTAGTAGGCGTAATAGTAGACGTCGAAACACTGCTGCTCGATGGTCAGCAGCGCGTCCATGTCGTCAGCGCGGGCGGGTCGGATCTCGACCTGGCTGCGATGGGTCACGACGATCTGCGGAGAATCGCTCATTTCTTGCGTGGCCGACGCGCGGGCCGGCGGGAGGCTGGCGCGATGAGCCGGGCCAGCTCGGGCTCGGATTCCTCGGTGAACTTGATGATCTCGTTCATCATCCGCACGGATTCGTAGGGGTACTTGCCCACGGCGCTCTCCGCGGAGAGCATGACGAAGTCGGTGCCGTCGAGGATGGCGTTGGCGACGTCGGTGACTTCGGCGCGGGTGGGCCGGCTGCTCTCGGTCATGTGTTCGAGCATCTGCGTGGCGGTGATGACGAACTTTCCCGCGGCGTTGCACTTGTGGATGATCTGCTTCTGGATGACGGGGACCTCGTAGATCGGGATGGCGACGCCCATGTCGCCGCGAGCGATCATGATGCCGTCGGCGGCTTCGAGGATCTCGTCGATGTTGCGGATCGCCTGGCGGCACTCGATCTTGGCGACGATCTGGCAGTCGGGCAGGTACGGCTTGACGATGGCGGCTGCTTCGAGGACGTCGTCGGCGTTCCGGACAAACGACAGGCTGATGTAATCGACCTCGTTGCGAATGCCGAACTCGATGTCCTGCCGGTCCTTGTCCGTCATGCCCTTGAACGCCAGATTGGCGCCGGGCATGTTGATGCCCTTTCGCTCCTTGAGAATGCCGCCCTCGATGACGGTGGCGCGGATGCTGCCGGCGTGGACGCTCTCGGCCCGCAGGGCGAGCAGGCCGTCGTCGATGTAGATCATCTGGCCGGGCTTGATCTTCGTCAGGTCGCCCGTGTAGTCGAAGGGAATGGTCTTCTCGCCGACGGCGTGCACGTCGTTGGTCAGCCAGACCGTGGCGCGGTCCTTCAGGACGCGGGTCTTCTCGCCGGTGAAGTGACCGATGCGGATGCGGAAGCCTGCGAGGTCCTGCATGATGCGGATGCGCCGCCTGTACTTCCTGTTGATCCGTCGGATGAGATGGACGTTCTCCAGGTGTTGCTTGTGCGTCCCGTGGGAGAAGTTCAATCGGACCACGTCCAGTCCGGCGCGGACCATCTTGCGCAGCACGGTGTAGCTGCTGCTGGCGGGTCCCAGCGTCGCCACGATCTTTGTCCTCGGCATATGACAGACTCCTGCATCGACTGTTTCACGTTGTACGTGCATGTTGGCAGGATATCACACGGACGGGCGCGTGTCTATGCGGGTGTGAGCTTTGTCATCCTGAGCGAAGCGAAGGATCTGGCCAGCGAATGGTGAGACGTCTCGTTCGGCGCCCGGATGCTTCACTTCGTTCAGCATGACAAA
This sequence comes from Phycisphaerae bacterium, assembly GCA_017993835.1. GTDB lineage: Bacteria > Planctomycetota > Phycisphaerae > Sedimentisphaerales > Anaerobacaceae > PLanc-01. The sequence goes on along the minus strand of JAGOLX010000014.1, from coordinate 61,183 downwards.
CGCCAGTCGCCTGCCGGCAGGATGAGCCCCACCCGTTGACCGGGTGCATGACCGGATCTGCACGTTTGCGATAGGGGTTCATGGAGACCCTGGAAGGTCATTCCCGCGAAAGCGGGAATCCACTTCCCGGGATACGTCGCTAGCCACAGTTCCTGAGTTCCTGCGTGCGCAGGAATGACAGAGTCGGGGCGACGTTTTATCACTCTGCGCGAGGTTGCAGCCGTGGTCGTGCATCCCCGTTGACCGCGCAGGACGAGATTGTGGTGGCGTGGCAGCGTCACGCAGCGTATATTGACGGGCTCGTGCGCGGACGGTTGGTGTTATGACAGGCAAGGAGTGAAGACGATGGCTGCGAAACGCATCCGGACGATTGCTGTAATGACCGGTGGCGGCGATTGCCCCGGGCTGAACGCCGTGATTCGGGCGGTGGTCAAGACCGCCATCAACAAGTACAAGCTCGACGTGTGGGGAATTCGCGACGGGTACCTGGGCCTGATCGAGAACCGCATGGATCGCCTGAGCTACAACCACGTGAGCAACATCCTGACGCTGGGCGGGACCATCCTGGGCACGAGCAATACCGCGAATCCCTTCCGGCACGCCATCAAGACCATCCACGGGCAGAGGTACAAGGACGTGTCCGACGAGTGCCTCAGATTCCTCCAGGAGAAGGGAATCGACGCCATGGTCTGCATCGGCGGCGACGGCACGATGGCCATGACGGCGCAGTTCGCCCGCAAGGGCCTGACGGTCATGGGGGTGCCGAAGACCATCGACAACGACCTGTACGGCACGGATGTGACGTTCGGCTTCGACACCGCCGTGACGACGGCGACCGAGGCCATCGACAAGATCCACACCACCGCCAGCTCGCACCATCGCGTTATGATCGTGGAGGTCATGGGACGATACGCCGGCTGGATCGCCCTGCACGCGGGCGTCGCGGGCGGAGCGGATGTCATCCTCATACCGGAGATCCCCTACGAGCTGCCGAAGGTTTGTGACTACGTCCTGGCACGCTCGCGACGGGGCAAGCGGTTCAGTATCATCGTGGCTGCCGAGGGAGCCAAGCCCAAAGGCGGGTCCATGGTGGTCAGCCATCGCGTCGCACACAGTCCCGATCCCATTCGTCTCGGCGGGATCGGCAACAAGCTGGCGTCCGACATCAGCGCCAGAACGCACCTGGACTGCCGGGCGGTCGTCCTCGGGCACGTCCAACGGGGCGGTACCCCCACGCCGAATGATCGGACCCTGGCCACCAATTTTGGGCACACCGCCATGGAGCTGCTCATGAAGGGCGTCAAGAACCACCTGGTCGTTCTCAAGGACGGGCGGTTCACCAGCATCAGTCTGCGGCTCGTGGCCGGGCGGACCAAGACCGTCCCGAAGAACTACGGATTGGTCAAGGCGGCCATGGCCGTCGGGACCAGTTTCGGCGCGTAATCGCCGGTTCATCCAGAGCTTGGGGCACGATGGAAGCAGGGGGCAACCGCCTGCATTCCGCCGTCTCCGCCTAAGCGGGAATCCCCAGGATCTCACGGGGAACAGAGGCTCCCTTGTCCTCTCCTGATCCGCACAACCCTCTGTCTTCCCTCACGGCAGATTTTCGGAATCGCCTGATTAAGGTGCTCCCCGATCCGACCGATGAAACGCCTGTGGCACGGGGTCTTGAGTGACCGATAACCATGGAGAATCGAGCAATGAAATGCGATGTGATGGATCAGTTCCGATTCGATCTCACGGATGAGCAACGGCGGCTGTGCGACTGGGTCGCCCGACAGGCCAGGACCGGACCTCGCCGAATCCGCTACGACGAGGCCAAGGCGGCCCTGGATGTGCACGACGAGCAGCTCACTCGTATGCTCCGCGAGGTGCGTGAGCGCCTCGACGAGATCCACGAGATGGTGGAAGCGCCGATCGTGAACACCTGGACGCCGTACTTCGAGGTCCCGTCCGAGGCACGCAGCATCTGGGAAGGCTACTGTCGTGCCGAGAAACAGACGGAACAGCCGCGCGTCCACGATTGGTTGTCCGAGAGCGTTTGTGTCTCGCAGTAATTCGATTGGCCGTGAAGTCCCGCTGGGTGTTCGCCACGTGGTGACGAATCAGCCTGGATCTATGAAGAGAGGGTACCGATGAATGAAACGAAGACGAAGCCCGGCGCGCAGGATCAGCAACTGAGCTGTTACCGACTCTGGATGAAGCCCAAGGGTGCGAAGAAAGGCGACAAGCGCAGTCACATGATCCTCGGACAATACCTGCTCGGGATCAAGAAGTAGGAGGGATCGCGGCCGGCGGTTTCCTGTGTACACGCTCGCGACGAGCAGGTAACATGAGACCCATGCCCAGTGACAAGACACGGTCGGGTTTCCGCAGGAGGTGGCTCTTCGCCTCGCTGGCGAGTATGGCGTTGGTGCTGGTATTGACGCACATCCCCCAGGAGGTGATGCCGAAGGTGTTGAACAGGCACCTGCTGGACAAAGTCGAGCACGTCGGGGCCTACGGCCTAATCACGATCCTTTTTCTCCTGTCGCTTCCCAACGGTGGGTCTCGCATCCCTGCGGTGGTCGGCCTTCTGGTCTTGGCCGGAGTCGGCATTCTCGACGAGACGACACAACCGCTTGTCAACCGGATCGCCAGCGTGGGCGATTACGCGTCGGACTTGATCGGCATTGCCCTGGCCTGTCTGGTTTTTCTTGTCAAGAAACGTCTGGAAGCCGATACTGTGTGCTCGTAGGCGTGGTCGCAGATTGTTCTAAGGATTGTGTGTGGATGCTGATACGGAGGTGACTGTGGCAAAGCGCAGCGAAGTGAGTCGTAAGGCGACGGGCCCCTATGTGGGAATCATCGGCCTGGGGTACGTGGGTCTGCCACTGGCGCGGGAGTTTGCCCGCGGAGGCGCCCGGGTGCTGGGCTTCGACATCAACTCGAGGATGGTGGCTCTCATCAACAAGGGCAGGAGTCCGATCAAGCACATCTCTCACGGGGCAGTCGCCGAGATGGTTGGATCCGGGCGGTTCCGCGCCACGGACGACATGGCGAAACTGTCGCGGCCGGATACGCTGATCATCTGTGTGCCCACGCCGTTGACGAAGAACCGCGACCCGGACCTTCAGTACATCGAATCGACCAGCCGGTGCATCGTCAAGTACCTGCGCAGAGGACAACTCGTCGTTCTGGAGAGCACCACCTATCCCGGCACGACCCGCGAGATCGTCCTGCCGATCCTCGAGCAGTCCGGATTGAAGGTGGAGAAAGACTTCTTCCTGGCCTTCTCGCCCGAACGGGAGGACCCCGGCAACCGGCAATTCCGGACGTCCACCATTCCCAAGGTCGTCGGCGGCCACGGCAAGGAGAGCCTCCGGCGCGCCCTGGACGTGTACCGGATCGCCATCGAGAAGCTGGTCCCTGTGGAGAACTGCGAGGTCGCGGAAGCGGCGAAGATCCTCGAGAACACCTATCGCTGCATCAACATTGCGATGGTCAACGAGCTCAAGATGCTGTTCGACCGGATGGGGATCGACGTGTGGGAGGTCATTCGAGCGGCCAGCACGAAGCCGTTCGGATTCAGCCCGTTCTATCCGGGTCCCGGACTAGGCGGGCACTGCATCCCGATCGATCCGTTCTACCTCACGTGGAAGGCTCGCCAGTACGGCATGACCACGCGGTTCATCGAGCTGGCGGGCCAGATCAACACGGGGATGCCGCACTACGTGGTGGACAGACTCGCCGATGCGCTCAACGACCGGCGCAAGAGCCTGCGCGGCTCGAAGGTGCTGGTGCTCGGCCTGGCTTACAAGCCCGACATCGACGACGTGCGCGAGTCTCCCTCCCTCGAGCTGATCGAGCTGCTCAAGCACAAGGGCGCCAAGGTGGACTACAACGATCCGTATATCCCGCAGACGCACAAGCAGCGGGAGTACAACCTGCAGATGACGAGCAAGAAGCTCACCGCCAAGATGCTTGCCGGCTATGATGCGGTCCTGATTTCGACGAATCACAGCGACTACGATTACCATTGGATCGTGAGGCACTCACAGCTCGTCGTAGATTCCCGCAACGCGACAGCCAAGGTTCGCGCCGGCCGCTCGAAGATCGTGAAGGCGTAGGCGCCGCGTCGTTCGCTCGGGGTGTTCCGCGTTCAGACGCCGGCAGGGCGAATCGTCACGTGAGGCTTCGGGTCAGGGCGTTCAGTTCCGCCTGCATCGCTTCGACACGCAGGGCGTGCAGGCAGTCCGGACAGAGAAACTGCCCGGAGTCGATCTGCTGGAGGTCTGCCGTCGGGATGCTCGTTGCGCCGCAGGATTCGCAGAATCCCAACTCGGCCGACGGCGCGGGATGCTGGATCGCGGGCGACGTGGACGGATCAACCTGGAGATTCACCGGCCAATCCGGGACGCCGGAGGTGGAGGAAGTCGCTTCCTGTCTTGATTCGAGGGGGCCGAATCCGACGGCCAGGATCATCGCGTTCAGCCGGGCCTCCATCTCGGCTCTGGCACTGGCCTCGGCCTGGGCCTTCACGCTCGCCGATCCGACGATCTCCGTGAGATGCCGGAGCTTGTCGAGGAACTGCGCCTTGAATCGTTCCACCTTCTGCGAGCAATCCAGGAGGATCTGCCGGGTCCTGTCCCGCACGACAGCCTGCGTCCACAGATCGAGGGCGGCCTTCTCGGCGATCTCGGGCCCATACGTCGCGGGGACGTTCAACGATCGCGCTGTTGCCTGGTCCTCTCCGGGCAGCCTGACTTCCCACCACCATTGGCCCTGGCGCCGGTACAACGGGCCGGGCAGGGTCACCATCCACGATTGCTCGGGCATGGTCAGTCCTGTTCGGCTTCCTCTGCGTTCGTATAGGACGGCAGCGGGGGCTGGAACTCGGTTTCCTTGTATGCGCGGGTTTCCCCCTCGGTCAACTGGTTCTGCGCGACAATCCACGGCGTGATGAACACGAGCAGCTCACTGTTGATCGTCTCCTCCGACTTGAATCGGAACAGCGCGCCGGCCAGCGGCAGGTCCCCGAGCAGCGGGATCTTGTCGATCTGCTGGCTCACTTCCTTCTTCTTCAGTCCGCCCAGGACGACCGTCTGGCCGTTCTTCACGATGAGCGTCGTGTCGGCTTCGCGCCGGTCCACCACCGGCTGCGGATACGTCACCCCGATGCCCGCCACCTGGACCTCGCCGGTGACGACGCTGAAGGCGGGCTTCATTTGCAGGCGGATCATCTCGTCACGGACGGCCAGGTGAGCCGTCACTTGCAGCTCGACGCCGACCTCGCGGAAGGCGGTCGATCCGATGCTGCCGCCCAGGGAGGACTCCTGGAGTTCCTGGTAGGGGATCTCGGAGATGATCTTGATCTTCGCCGTCTTGTCATTGAGCACGAGGACTCGCGGATTCGCCAGCAGCTTGGCGTGGAGGTTCTCCTGCTGGGCTTTGAGCATCATGTCGATGTCCACGTCGCTGGTCAGCCAACCCAGGCGGACCGAGCCGGTGGTGTTCTCCGTCTTCGCGACGGTTCCGTTGAACACGCTCCGGCTGAAGGGGTTCGTCTCGGTGTCCGCATTCGGGACGCCCGTGATGGCGTCGAACTCGGTCCTTGTGCCGGCGGCCCACTGGATGCCGAGGTCGAACCGGTCCTTGCTCGTGATGTCGTAGATGCGGGCCTCGACCAGGATCTGCGGCGTGATGCAGTCGATCGCCTTGACGAAGTCGCCCATGGCCTTGATCTTGCCCTCCTTGTCGGTGACGAGGATGTGGCTGGTGCCCTCGATGTGCGAGACCGATCCGACGTCCGATTTGAACTTGTCGAGCGATTTGACCACCTCGGAGACGTCGGCGTACGTGATCTCGAAGATCTCGGTGACCTGCCTCTCGGGCACCTGGGGCATCTCCTCCCGCGCCAGCACGCGGATGATGTTGTTGCCCACGACGTAGTCGAATCCATGCACCTCCAGGATGCTCCGCAGAGCCTCCTGCAGGGGGACGTCGGTCAGCTTCACCGTGGCTTCGCCCTTGACGCTGGGACTGGCGACCACATCGACGTCGGCCTGCTCGGCGATGATCCGGATGACGTCCTCCAGGGGGGTCTTGCGGAACTCGACGCTGATTCTCTTCTCCAGACGCTGCTCGAGAGGCGTCTGCGCCGGTTCCTGCGACTCGGCGCCCCGGGCCACCTGGGCCGCCAGGAGCGACCACAGAATCCAGATCAGGCCCGCGAGCTTGAGCAGTTGTATCCAGGGTTCCCATGCGTAATGGGCTGAATACTGCGTCGGTTCCCACGATTGTATTGTGCAGGGTCTCATGTTCAATCTCCCGGTCATCGTTTTTCACCGGCTCCGACGGCCTGTTTCCAGGTCCGGCCGTTCATCTCGAATTCAACGCCGTTCTTCTCGATCTTCTTCACAGTAGCTCCGGAGATCTGTTCTCCCTCGTGTACGACAGCCGTGCCGATGATGGCGGCAGGCCGGTCCTCGCTGTGGAGAATCCCGGTCACGATCAAATCGAGCTCGATCTGCGCCGGCGCGGCGACGGGCTCCTCGACCGTCACGACCACGGCAGGGGCGAGCAATCGCATCGGATCACGCCCTCCCGGCTGATACAGAGGAGGGAGTTCCCACGCGATCTCGATGTCGGGAGCCTTCGTCGGCATGACTTCCGGGATCTGCTCGGTGTCTTCTGCCTTTGCGACGGTGGACCCCGACAGTGGGTTCTTGAGCAGATAGAGCAACGCGACGGCCAGGATCGGGATCAACACGACCATGACCTTCTGCCTGCCCCCGCCGTCTTCCGGTGAAGCGTACTTGGTGGGTCTCAGACGGGAATGTTGGGGGGAACCGCCTGCCGATCTCTGCATGACGGAGATTCCTCCGGCGCCCTTTCGTCTGGCCAGCAAGGCTGTCCGGAGCGTCTTGGTCTCCTGACGTCTGGCGTACTGGCTGGAGGAACCCGGATGAAGCGTTCCGCCTCGCTGGTCCACTCGTTCCTCCACGAGCAGGTGCGACGGCTGCTTGCGCGTCCTGCCGCGACCGAACAGTCTGCCGAAACGCAAACCCGGCGAAATCCCAGGATCGGGTCTTCGCTCACCGGGGTCCTCTTGTCGGGTGGAATCTGGTTTCATGCCGGCCATAGTCAAATCCCCTGCGGTCTCTCCACGAGCACCGCCAATTCCATTTCGATCTGGGGCTGGGCCTCGGCCTCCAGGGCGCGATCGATGGTGAACGTCTCCACGAAGACCACGGGACGGCGTCGCTCCAGAGCGTTCAGAAAGGCCGCGAATCGCGTATAGCTTGCGAGGAAGCTCACGTGGAAGCAGGACTCTGTGATCTGGGCGCGGTCGCTGGACTCGGTGGAAGCGCGCGTGCTCACCGGCTGGATCTCGAAGGACTCCAGTCTTGTTTCCTGGGCCAGCGTTGCGATATCGAAGGCCAGTTGTGGCACATCCTCCGATTCGGTGAGGAAGTCCGCGATGCGGTCGTGCAGGTGGCCCACCTGCTCAGTCAGTCGGGCCTGAAGCTCCGGCTTGGCGGCCTCCACGGCGCGGGCGTAATGCTCCTTCGCCTGCGCGACGTTCGTTTCGAGTTGGCGTCGGTGCTCCATTTGAGGACGCAGGACCAGGGCATAGGACGCCGCCGCCAGTGCCAGGCAGGGCCCCCATACCACGGCCATGATCAGCAGGTACTTGTCTCGAACCCTCATATTCACCGGTCACTTTTCGCAATGGGTTTCCGAAGGGGCTGTCCGGGCTTGAACACGCATTCCAACTCGTACTTGACGCCTTCCTGATCGTCCAGCATGGCGACGTTCTGGGAGACGGTGATCGTATCGATCTTCGGCCCGATGACGGGCGAGGAACGCAGATTCTCCTGGAAGGTCTGTACTGCACCCAGGGCGGTTCCTGCCTGTCGCCCGCAGACACAGAGCTTCAGCGTCCGCATCGGCACACTGACCTCCACCTTGCGGGTCGGATCGTCCTTGGACGGGACTTTCTGCTGGACCATCCTCTGCGTGGCCTCCACGCGGGTCATGACCAGAGTCTCCGAGAGGTTCTCGGCTAGCGCGTCCAGCGTTCGCGACCACTGCGTGTGTCCATCGATCGCGGTCTTGATCTGTGCGAGCACGGCGGTGGTCCGGGTCTTCTCCTGCTCCAGCGATTCCTTCCTCTTCAACGCATGAGTCAGGGCTCCCGATGCCGACTCGATGTTGCTCAACTGCTGCTTCTCGATGGATAGAATGACCTGCCCGTCCAGGTAGAAGCTGGTCATGCCCAGCCCGACCAGCAGGGGGACTACGACGATCAGACAGGCCAGGGCGATCCCCCCGGGTCGGCTGCGGATCGGAATCCCCTCCCCCTGGAGGAGGTCGACAGTATACATGGCGTTACTTCCCATTCGTTGTCCGTTCCTTGCGGTTCTGCGTCTATGGAGCGTCGCGACGGAATCAGACGTCGCATTACCGATTACAGGCATCTCATGGCCAAACCTGCGGCCAGGGACATCGAGGAGCCGGCCTCCTGCAACACCGGGGCCAGCGACCGGGCCTTTGCGGCGGCACAGGGCATCGTCTCGATCGGATTCCAGGCCGTCACGTCCACATACAGCTTGCTGCGCAGCAGCTCGATGAACTCCGTCACCTTGGAGAATGCGCCGCAGACGAGCAGGCGCTCCACTCTGGACGCCGGGCTTCCCGCGGCAGCGCCCTGCTGAGGCAGTCCCGAGCCGTGCTGCGCCGCGTAGTACCGCAGCGTCGTCGCGATATCATCCACCAGGGCGCCACAAGCCCCTTCCAGGTTGTCCCACAGGAGGGCGTTGTTTTCCACCTGGGAGCCGGCGGCCTCGGCCTGTGCCTTCTCCGCGGCGCTGGGTTCCACGCCGTAGTTCCAGAGGGCGGTCTTGGCGATCTCCAGCGGCACCTGGGCCGCCTGGGCCATCTGGCGGAGGATCTCGTCGCTGCCCGAGCTGATGTCGCGGACGAATGGCCGACCGGCCTGGTCTACGATAGCGATGGTTGTGCAGGAACCGCCGATGTCGACGACCGCCGTGTTACCGGGAGCGTCGCTGGGGTCCTGTGCCGTGTCGGTCGTATTCGCCGCGTTCTGCACGCAGTTGAGCAGGGCCAGCCCGGCGACATCGATCATCGCGCAGTGCAGGCCCGCCTGGTGCACGAGGTGACGAGTGCTGCGGATCAGGCTGTTGTTGGCGGCCACCCAGAACCCCCGCGTCTTCTTGGCGTCGATCGAGGTCACCTGGTAGTCGAAGGTGCTCTCCTGGGCGCTGAAGGGGCAGATCTGGGACGCCTCGAGTCCGACCGCCGACCCGATCTCTTCGGGCGGCAGGACCGGGAACTCGAAGCTCCTCACGACGACCTCGGGCCCCCGCACGCCGCAGACCGCGAGGCGGCCGCGAACACTGCGCTGGGAGAGACTCTGCTGGATCGCACGGATCGTATGGATTCGGTGGAGTTCCGGATCGTCGCCCCAGGGGGCGATCTCCGTGGCGCATGCCCCTGTGACGGTGTACGCATCGTCCTCCCGCCGCAACTGCACCATGCGAACGGCCGTTGTGTCGATGTCCAGTCCAATCAGATTCTTCCTGCGAAATCCAATCATATCATTCCTCATCGGACAACATGACAGGCGACTTTACTTGCCCGCGGCACACGCACAGAAAGACGATTCGTGCGGGCGCAAATGCCCTCCACAGGATAGGAAGTCCCTTGCGATCACCGCATCGGCATATCGGACTTTTCACGTCCCACAGACCGAGGCTTTCGTGCAGATCCTCACGTCACTGGGGGCGGTAGTCATGCCAGCCGGCGGGCGCGGGCACGTACTTGCCGCGCAGCCAGATGTCGCCGGGGACGATGCCGGTCAGGAGTCGGTTGTCCATGTGATAGGACTTCAGGTATCCGTCCGCGCCCATGAAGCCGCTGACGCCGACGACGCCTCGGATGCACTCGGTGATGGTCCCATGGACGCGGAGGTAATCCTGGGAGCCGGTGGCCTCTTTGCGTCCGGCCACGCCGCCTCCGAAACTGCTGAGCCAGACGTTCTCGGCGCCCCAGCCGCCGCCGCCGACGGTGATGGCGGCCTCGACGACCGTCGGGTCGGGCAGATATCGCTGGTAGTAGTCGCTGCTGGAGGAGCCGGCGCTGGGGTAGTTCGGACGGCCCACGGGCATGTAGGCATATCCCTTGATCTTCACGATGCCGTCGATATCGCTCAGGCCGGGGTCCGCCACCTTGATGACGCCCTGGGCGAGCAGTCCGAGGACGCTGGGATTGTCATCGGTGGGCAGGCCGTCCGCGTCGTGGGTGCCATCGACGTAGATCGCATCGGCAACCCAGATGTTGCCGGTGGCGACGACTGTGACGGTGCCCTTGACGACCTGATCGTTGTTGTGCAGGGTGGAGTTGCCTCCGATGACGACGTTGCCGTTGACGAAGATCTGGCCGCCGGGGTCGGAGGTGGTCCCGCCGAAGGACTGGGTCACATAGGTGCTCGTCAGGGGTACCGTGGTCGAGACCGCAGTGCTGGAGGCGACATGATACGTGTAGATGTAGTAGCGTTCGTACTGGGCGCCGCCGGTGCCGGCTCTGATCTTGAAATCATACGTGCTGGAGTCAGAGGACTGACGGAACCCTCGCACGGAGCAGTTGTTCGTGATACGGACCTTGCCGATGCCGCCTTCGACGAAGAATTCGAGCTGCACGGCAGGCAGGCGGTTGGTCAGGCTCGTGGCGGTGGCCGTCGGGGTGAACTGGTACTGCGGCAACGTGCTGTCGCGGAAGCGGCTCACCTTGCTCTGCACCGAGCCTTCATCGGTGACGCGGCTGGCGGGCTGATTGAAGTAGATGCCTCCGTCGAAGAGCGACATGACGCCGGAGTACTTGTCGCCGCCGCCGGCGGTGTAGCGGTCCTCGCCCATCGCGACGGCCTGAAGGAAGGACGGGCTGCCGATGATGAAGATGTCTTTAACGTCCGGTCTGTCAGAGGCCTTGTTGATGTGGATCGGCAGATCGATGACTTCACCGGTCTTGAAGTTGACCTCGTCCGTGCTCGTGGCGCCGGTGGGGATTCGACACAAGCCCATGTCCCACCCGCTGATCATCTGGACGGTGAGCACGTCCACGCACCGTTCGAAGATGCCGCTGTAACCGTGGGAGACGACGCGAAACACCGGTCTCGATTTGACGAACGTGTACAGGCCGATCTGATACGTGCAGGAGCTGTCGGGAAAGGTGAGCGAGCCCGAGGTGCCCGCGGCGCCTTGTTGCAGGGCGCTGAGCATGTCCTGCTGCTGGCCCATCCAGAAGACCGCCTTCTCATAGCCCGCTTCCGCGGCGAGCATGGCGGCCGCGTCGGCCTTCGCGGAGATTGCGTGGTGCCTTACGCCATAGCCGATGGTGAGCAGGCCCATTCCGACCGTCGTCAGGATGACCACCGCGACAAGGGCCAGCACCAGGCTCACGCCGCGACGACGGATCTCTGATTTCTGATTCTTGATTTTTGATTTGTCATTCTTCATTGGGAGATAGGGCGTCGCCATAAAAGCAACAATCACAAATCAACAATCACAGATTTCACCGGGGCCATATGTTTCGCATCAGAGTGGAAGTCATCACCTGCGTCGTTCGACTGTTGTCGTTGGGGTCCGTCAGGGTCACGTCCAATCGGACCGAGCCCTGGCCGGTGGCGGCCACCGTCGTATGACTGAACGGTCCGTCGCCGATCTCGACGCTGACGTTTTCCGCCAGCACCGCGGTGGAGATCCCCGTGGTGTTCCGGGCGCCTCCGCCGCTGGGGGCCGCGCCGGGCGGATACGATCCGTAATCGACCTTCATCTCGTCTCCCTCCAGGTAGAAGAGGGCATAGGCGGTCGCCGTCGTGTCGCCGTCCATCAGGCCGTAACTGTCGGTCGTGTTCAGCGGGACGTCCCAGTAACGGAATTCGACCGCGTCGCCGAAGACGACGGAGTCGGGTTGGTTGGCGGGGGGCAGCGCCGGGATGAGGGTCCCGTCGCTGATCTCGTAGAGGATGTAGCTGCCGCGATTGGATTTGCGCCCCACCGCGCCGAACGCGGCGACGATGGCCTGCGCGTCGATGTTGAGCTGGTCGTTGGCGGATTTGTAAGCGCGGAGCCAGGCACGATTGCCGCCGTCGATGAGCATGCCCACGCCTACGATCGCGATCAAGGAGATGGCCATGGCGATGACCAGCTCGACCAGGGTCATGCCCATGTTGCGCCCCGAAGCTCGAAGCCCAAAATTTGAAATCCGAAGCAAGCAGGAATGACCGAAATCCAAATGACCGAAACGCCGGCGTCTATCGGATGTTCTGTATTGGGTTTTCTTCTGTTTGGTCATTCGAATCTGTTTCGGATTTCGATATTCGGATTTCGATCTTCAGCCATCGGTGGCGTCCAGTCGCACATAGGTTGCCAAGATGATCGGCGGCAGGTCGTCGAATCTCGGATCGGGGGAAGTGATGCCTCCCGCGCCGGTCTGCCCGTAGCGGACGATCACGGCGAGCTGCCGCAGGGTTGTGTCGGCGACGGTGTCCTCATCGACGTCCACGTACTTGAGCATCATCAGCATGGGCATATCGCACAGGGTGATGCTGTAGACCGCGTCGTGTAGCGTGCCCCCGAGGCCGGTGGCGGTCGTGAAGCCGGAGGGCGCTGCGCCGGCGTTCGCAAAACCCACTTCCAGCGACGCAGGATCGTACTCGGTCGAGCCTCCGGTGCTCTTCCAGTCCTCGATGAGGAGTTGCGCCGCGCGGGCGGCGGCCGTCTGCACCTTCGCGATTCGGGCGTGTCCCGCCGCAAAGTACTCGTACTGCAGGGCCCCCAGAGCGGCAATCGCCAGAATGGCCGCGGCCACCACCTGCTCGATCAGGGTGAACCCTCCGGCGAACCGGACGAGCCGTGTCTTATGGGCTCCGTCAGTGGATGAGTCGATTCTCTTCATGCGCCCGCCCATTGCACGATGGAGTGCCTGCCTGGAAATGCATCAGGACCCGCAGGGGATTGCGGGTCCTGATACACATGGAGATTACGATTAGCTGCCTTCGGCAAACGTGGCCACGTAGCTGTTGGCCGAGCTGGATGTAAGGGTCATCGATGCCGGCTTGGTCGGCTTGCTGGACCTTGTCGAGCTGCCGGCCGTGCAAGTGATTACGAAGTTGACCTGACCGATGGTGGCGCAGGAGGCCGACGTAAGCGCGTAGCATCCATTGCTGAAATACGTGCCATCCAGTTCATTGGCCGAGATCCCGATATCGGAAAGCGACGGCGTGGTGGAGAAGGTGCCCTTCTCCGCTGCATAGGCCCGCACTGCCGTGGCGATCGTGCCCATTGCGGCCTTGGCCTCGGACCACTTGGATGAGTCGACTCGGCCGCTCATGAGGGGGATTGCGACCGCGGCGAGGATGCCGACGATCAGGACCACGACCATGAGCTCGACCATTGTGAACGCTTTGCTGCTCTTCATACAGACCTCCAGAGAACGAAACCTATTTGCAATTTCCGATTCGTGATTTTTGATTTCAGGAGCGCCGGGAACCGACCTCCTCAAATCAACAATCCAACATCAACAATTCCACATCCTTATCGTCTGTGCGGACCATCGACTTTATGACTCAGTGCCCTATATCCGAGATGGTGAAGATCGGCAGGTACAGGGCAATGACGACGACCAGGACGATGGCGCCGACTGTAGTGATCATGACGGGCTCCAGCAGACGGGTCAGCGTGTCGATCGTCGCAGTGATCTTTCGCTCGTAGTGGTCGCTGGTCTTTCGCAGGATCATGGGCAGCGAGCCGCTCTCCTCGCCGACCTGGGCCATTTTGACGACCATGTTGGGGAAGAAGCCGGCCGCAGTCATGCCCAACGCGACGTTCGATCCGCCCATTACGTGCTGCTTGACCCTCGCGATGGCGGAGCAGATCACGTCGTTGCGGCTCATGCCGCGCAGGATATCGAACGATTCGAGGACCGGGACGCCCGCGTCGAGCAGGGTGGCGATGGTCCTGCAGAACGTGGCGATGAACGCCTCGGTGAACAGCTTGCCGAACAGGGGCAGTCGCAGGACGGCCCGGCTCAGAAGCTGATGGCCGCTCCGGGTTCTCGACAGGCTCACTGCGCCGAAGACCAGCCCCGCCAGGGCAATGGCCACGTAGAGCGCGTTGTGGCACAGGAAGCTGTAGAACCCCATGAAAACGCGGGTGAACGCAGGCAGATGGCCCCCGAGCTGGTCGAAGATCATCTGGAATCGCGGAATGATCAACGTCATGATGCCGACCACGATCCCGCTGATCAGCGTCAGGACAAAGATGGGATAGGAAACGGCGCTGCGAACCTTCTTGGCGATGCGGTCCCGGTTGTCGAAGTACTCCGCCAGGGTCCGCAGGGCCTGGCCCAGGTCGCCGCTCGTCTCGCCTGCGATGACGATGGCCAGCGCCAGCGGGTTGAACACGTGGGGAAACTCGCCCAGACCGTCAGATAGCAGCTTGCCTTCCGCCACCTTGGCGAGCGTCTGTTGCAGGACATGGCGGAGCTGCAGGTTATCGGTATCTTCCGCGATGATCTCCAGGGCGCTGGTGATGCTCAGGCCGCCGTCGAGCATGGTGCTCAGTTGCCAGGCCATGGCGCCCAGGTCGGCGGACCGGACCTTGCCGCGATGCACGGTCTTGCGTTTTCGATTCACTGCTTCCAGGGTCTCATGGACCCCGATCGGGGTGAGACGCTTGTGATGCAGGATCTCGAGGGCCTCGTGGGCGGAGTTGGCCGCCAGGAGTCCTTCGCGTCGTGTGCCGGCGTGGTCTCGGGCAATGTATGTGTAGCTTTTCATCGTTCTCAGGCTTCTCCCATGGACGCCACTCGGATGACCTCTTCGGGGGTCGTCAGACCCCGCAGGACGGCCTGGACTCCGCTGTCGAGGAGGTTGCCATATCCTTTGGCTCGCACCGCCTCCTTGATCTGGGCCTCGCTCTGTCCGGCGATGATCCGCTCGCCGATGTCCTCATCGACGACCAGGAACTCGAAGATGGGGAGCCGGCCGTGATAGCCGGTGTTGCCGCAGATGGGACAGCCCTTGCCCCGGTGGAACCTCGCGTCGGCGTTCTTGACGGGGTCCAGCTTCAGGCGTCCGAGAATCTCGTCCGAGGGCCGAGCCGGCTCCTTGCAGTTCTCGCAGATCTTCCGCACGAGCCGCTGTGCCACGATCAGGTTCAGCGTGGACGCCAGCAGATACCGCTCGATCCCCATGTAGGCGAGCCGGCTGATCGCGCTGGGCGCGTCGTTCGTGTGGAAGGTGCTCAGGACCAAGTGTCCCGTCAGAGAGGCCTTGATGGCGATCTCGACGGTCTCCTTGTCGCGGATCTCCCCGATCAGGATGATGTTTGGGTCCTGTCGGAGGATGGCGCGGAGGCTCAGGGCGAAATCGAGCCCGATCTCCGGCTTCACCTGGATCTGATTGATGCCCGCCAGGCGGTACTCGACGGGGTCCTCGACCGTGGTGATATTGACCGCGGGATTCTTCAGATAGTTGAGCGCCGCGTAGAGCGTCGTGCTCTTGCCGCTGCCGGTGGGGCCCGTGACGATGATGATGCCGTGGGGACGCGAGAGCATGGACTTCAGCTCGATCATTGCGTCGGGCTCGATGCCGAGCCGATTCAAATCGTGGCTGACTGCCGCGGTGTCGAGGATTCGCATCACGACCTTCTCCCCGTAGATGGTGGGGATGGTCGAGACTCGCACGTCGATCTCCCGTCCGGAGGTCCGGATTCGCAGCCGGCCGTCCTGGGGGAGGCGCCGTTCTGCGATGTTCATCTGAGCCAGGATCTTGATGCGGGCGATCACCGCTGCGTGCATCCTCTTGGGGGGGGCACGACCTCTCGCAGCACGCCGTCCACGCGAATGCGCACAATGGTCGTCTCGGCCTGCGGTTCGATGTGGATATCGCTGGCCCGATTCTTGACTGCCTGGCGCAGCAACAGGTCGACGAACCGGATGACCGGGGCCTGGTTCGCCGCTTCTTCGCCGCCGGTGGCTCCGTCGAACCCCTCTACCGCGGGGATGTTCGCCGCGATCTCCTCGTCCGCGTCATTCTCGGTTGCGACCAGGTCTCGGAGCTGGCGTTCCTCGATGTCCGAGCCGTGGTAGATGAGCTCGATGGCCCGGCGGATTTCGCCCGGTGCGCTGATCACCGGCTTGATCGGACGCTGCATCTTCAGCATGACCGTGTCGATGGCGACCACGTCGAGCGGGTCGGCCATGGCCGTGACCAGTTTGCCGTCTTCCTCCCGCAGGGTCAGCAGGCAGAATCGCTTGGCGATGCTCTCCGGCAGCGCCCGAGCGACCTTCAGGTCGATCTTCGAGTGATCGTCGAGACCGATGTACTCCATGCACAGGTGCTCGGCCAGGACCGTGCTGAGGGTCAGATCGTCGAGGATCCGCCGGCGAATCAGGATTTCGCCGATGCGTCCGCCTTTCTCCCGCTGCTCGTCGAGAGCTCCAAGCAGTTCATCCTGGGTGATCATGCCCTTGTTGACGAGCAATTCACCGAACTGATGGCGACCGTTGCTTTCCAGAACGGAAAAACTTCCCGATGTCGTCTTCATGGCATGACCGGAGCCTCGTATTATCGATAGCACTTCATGATCCAACAGATCTCTACTCGTTGTCCCTATCGGTTGTATCGAGCTTTCGCTTTAGCAGACCTGGATGGAACCGGACAACGACAGGCAATTTGGGCGGGGGGGGGGACGGCCGCCCCATGCCTGGGCGGCGCGCAAAAAGAAAGAGCTGCGAGAGTCCTCGCAGCTCTTTGGCAAACACCTCGATGGAAGGGGGTGTTACAGCATGTGCCGACGTCGCAGGAAGCCGACGACACAGCTACCCAGGGCGCCGAGCACGATGGCGCCAGGAGCCGGAACCCTGGACAAGCCGAGCATGTCCTGCTTGTACTCGCCCGTGCGCTGATCGTACAGGTTCAGGACGCAGGCGTATCCCACGCCTTCCCATTCTCCCGAGTTGATGGCCTGCTCAGCGGCATCGCGGAAGATGTCTTCGAGCGATCCGTCTGCCCACGTCCAGGTGTCGATCTCATCTTCCATATACCAGATCACGTTCTGCAGGGCCTGTGCCGAGGCTTCCCGGCCCGCGCCCACGGCGTAGTTATACCCGGTCAGCGTGCCCGCGCGGAACTCGGTGTACAGATAGGCCGTCACTTCGCAAAGCGGATCGCCGCCCTCGTCGCCGGGATCCCCGTCGTTGCCGCCGCCCAGGAGCGCTTCATCGTTGATCACGACGCGGTAGATCTGGCCGCCGGAGCTGACCTGCTCCTCTTTCTCCAGGCAGAAGCTCTCGAACTTCACGGAGCTCCCCAGGAGTCCTGCCAGCTCCGCATTCGGCGTGAGGGTGAATTCCCCGCCGTCGCCGGCATAGTACCCATCGATCCGTTTCACGGAGACGGTGGGACTCGCCACCGCCGAACCCGCCATCAGCAAACAAGCCAACAGCACACACACATTCGTCTTCGTCATTTCATCACCTCCAACAACCCTGATTTTGAAAGTTTGAAGTCGAAGGACTTCGACAATTTCTCCGACCAACCACCCCGAACTGTCAACTCTACCCCCCAGGAAGAACTACGTTTCTGTCCTGGTTACTGAAGTCTCTGAGACCCCTATCCCACTGCAAGCCGATTCCATCGGGAATTAGCAATACAGAACTGAGTATACCTGATTGCGCTACGGATGTCAAGATGAAGCGGACAAAAGTTGGATCTTCGGATCTACAATATTCTGTGATGGCCGCTCTGGGTCCAGCCTGTGTGTTGTTATCGGAACCAGGCGGTCCGGATGTGCCAAGGAAATCACTTTTTCCCTATTCGCGAGGAAGACGTTCATTCGTGGTGCGTGCTCGGGGGCGTCGGTCTACAGAAGATCCGCCAGCATGTATGCCCCGGCGGCCAGGGCCGAGAGCGCCAGCAGAACGAGCGAGGAGAACAGAGCGATGGCCACAGGACGGTCCTGGATCAGACCGGTCCAGAACCATTCCCGAATGGACGCACTGGGGTCGGAAGATGGAGTCTCGGGTCTCATCCGGTTTCTCGTCGCGATGCCGCCTTGCGACGGAGCGGACCGGCCCACGCAGCGGGGTGACGCATGGGAATCGCCGGCTGTCGGGCGGCGGGGCCGGAATGCGCCTGATCGTTCGAATCCGGATCTGCTCTCTTCTCCGACGGAGAAGGAACCGCTTGCGTGCCCGAACTGCGATGCCTGTCCCCGCTGGAGAGTGCGTCGATCTTTGGCTGCGGCAATCGCGGCGACATCCGCCGTTCTCAACAGCCGGTGCGGGCCGTCGCGGAACTCGCGGAGAACGCTCCTTCTCAGCAGATCCTCGACCTGCTCCTGTGTGGCGTCGAGTCGCCGGGCCGCTTCCTCGAATGTGCAGAACCTGGAGATCGCCGTACTGTTCATGACTGTTCCCATCTGTTCCGATTGCGGTCACTCGGTTCCTGCGGATCACGCCGCTCTGGAAAGGCCGCTGTCAACTTCTTCGGCGGTTTCACGACGGGGCTGTAGGCATCGCGTATGGAATGTGGCGCCGCGGCGTGATCGGGTCGCTCCGAAGGGAGGGAATCCTATCGCCTTATCGGACGGTGCGCCGTGGTCTTGCCTGACGCTCCACCGGCTCACAACGTCTTGCTCGGGACACATATCGGTCCATGGCGGAGCCGCCTTACTCCATCGGCTCAACGGTCGATAATCCCGGAGATGGATGTACATGGATTGCGCGCGAGGGTCTGCGTTCTGCGTCTGGTCCTTGACGTTGACGAGACGCCGACACGGACGCCTATGGCATCATGCGGGCATCGCGTGCAGTATGGGGTCAGCGCATTGGCGTAGTCCTCGGATGAGGGCTCGAAGCACTGGTGGACCGCGAATTATGCTAACTGTTCGTATAGACGGACGCGAGGTGGAGATGACGCCGGCCTCCCTGGCGAGGCTCGTGTTCGACGGCCGTGTGGATTGCCACAGTCCGTCGAGGACGCCGGGCGCGACCGCGGACAGAACGCTCGAACAGTCTCTCGACTCGCCGTACAGCGAGGCCCTGAGCGACGAGCTGCTCTGCCGCCTGCGCTCGATGTACGCCTCCCCATCGCCTGCTGTCGACATCCGCGCGTTCTGCGAGCAGGTCGAGCGTCTGTGTCGCTGGCGCTGGACGAGTCCCCATGTCGCCGCGAGGTTCCTCTGGACGGCCGCGTGGCTCAACGACCTGATGGATCGCCTGGAAACTGCGGCCCAGCTCTACGACGCGTTCCTTCAGACGCCGTGCCGGGAGACCCACCTCCGTCTGCTGGCCTACAACAATCGGGGTGTCCTGCGCATCCGGCTCGGTCGCCTCGAGGGCGTCTCGGACCTGTTGCAGGCGGCCATTCCGGAGCTGTCCGCACAGACTCAGGACGGCTGTCCGGGGGGGAATCCCGCTTTGGGGGACCTGCCGGTCGAAGGGCTGCCGGCGGCCTGTTTCAACCTCCTGAATCTCATCAACGTGTCGCTCGCATCCAGCTCCCTCGCGCGGGCGGCCGACGGGGAATTGGCGGACTTCTTCTGTCGCCTTCCCGAAGAGGGGAGGGCTTTCTGGCTCGGACGGGACGCCGCGGGAGAGACCGACGCGACGCCGGAAGATCTGTGCTGCGAAGAGCAGCCCGATGGGGGGTTTGCGATCCTGCGCGATCCGACCTTCCGGCGACTGAACACCCTGACCTCGTGTCTGGCTTCGCGTGCGAAGGGATTCGCCGGCAACGAGTCGGATTCGACGACGGGTTCTCTGTCTGCGGCGGCATCTCGGTTGACTCTGTGGGAGTCCCGATGCGGAGACGGTCCCAGCAACCATCCGGACCGGTCCTCGCACGCGGCCTATGACCACTGTGCCGAGGCGGCCAGCCTGCTCCTGAGTGATGACATTCCGTCGTCCCTGACGAGGCTGGAGAGTCCGTTGGCCCGCGCGGAACAGTCGGTGCGGGAGGAACTGGCGACCATCGAGAGCCGTCTGGCTCTGAGCCGGTATGAGTTGGTGCGGTCCCGACTGCACGCGCAGCGGAGAATCCTGTCGTCGCTGAACCGGCGGGGACGACTTGCCGGCCTGATTGCCCGCATCGACGCGCAACTCGAACGAGTGGACTATCTTCAGTCCCAGAATGAGCAGCTCCACCTCCAGAGGGCGTGCGTCGGATTGACGTCCGCAGTGGAGCAGTTCGGCGGGATTGTCGATCTCTGTCAGGCCCAGCTCCAGTACGAGGACCTCGCGGGCAGAATCCGCCGGGTCCGGTCCGGCCTGGAGCCCCAGGCGGGCAACGAAGTGGCGGCACTCCTCGATGAACTGACCGGTCGTCTGGATCGTCACGTCCGCAGGCTCAGACGCATCGAGATGCGCCGAGCGATTCGCGAGCCCCTGCGATTCCTTCGGCGGAACTGGCCGGGCGACTGGGCGACGCCGGTTGCCCAGTCGGTGTACGAGACCCTCGCGCAATGCCATCGCAGCGATCCCGAGTGTTGTGTCGAGAATTGGCCCGCTCTGCGGGACCGGCTCGACGCCCACCAGGGACAGCACCATTGGCACAAGGTCCTGGCCGTCGTGCGGGCGGGAGAGGTTCCCTGGGACTCGGTGGACGAGGACCTGACCCGGGCGCTGGTCCTCAAGCCGGACCTGTGGTTGGCGATGGCGCCGCTGTTCGGGCTGTCCGATTCGCGGAACGCCGGGAGTCAGGATCTCCTGCTTCGAGCCGCCCAGTTGCTGGAACGCGCTTTTCCGCAGATCGACGGGCAGGCGAATCGGTGCATGGAATTGTGGCGGTGTGTGGCGAGTACGCTGTCGCCTGTTCTGGTGACAGACGACCACGACGCCATTGCCCAGGTCAGGCAACTGGCCGAGCGATGTCTCGATCACTGGCCGAACGCAGGAACCGGTCTGGTCGGACGTGCGGATCCCCGCAATCCGGTGCGTGTGTTTCTGGAATCGTGCGAGAAGGCCCGGCGCCTGGTCGAAGCCCGGCAGGCGCTCGACGCCCGTCCGGCGTTGTGGCAGGAGGCGAAGACCGCGTACAGCGATCTGTTGCGTCTCGGGCTCGACACGCGCGATCAGCTCCGGCGGGTCGCGACCGGATTCTATCTGGCCGCATGTCACGAAGAGGATGCCCCCCCCGTGCAGAGACGCGTGCTGGCGGGTCTGGAGGCTTGGGCGGACGGCGTGTCACAAGAAGAGATCTGTCGGATTCGAGAATCGGATATTGTTCAGAAGGTCGCGCGATTGAGGGCGGAAATCCCCGCAGGATGATATGTGCACGATGCTGTTGAATGTGGTGTTGATCGGAGCGTTGCTCTCGGCACAGGGTGCTGAGGCCACGGATACCGCGACGGCCCCCGATCGGCGCGAGCCCTGTTACGTGGTGATTGCGGTCGATGTCTCCGGGAACATGGAGAGCAGCGACGCGCCGGCGGACGCGGGCGGCAGACGCCAGACGCTGCGGGACGACGGGCAGTTGATCTTCCTGCAGTTGTTGCCGTTCCTGCGGTCCGATCTCTACGTGGGCGTTGGGCATTTCTCCGACAAGGTCCGCTATTCGCTGCCCAGCGACGAGACCGGTCCTCTGCTGCCGTGGGGGCAGACCTTCCTGACGGAATCGGCCTGCCGCAACATGGTGCGTCCCGTGGAGTTTCTGGGGGCCTACCGAACGGACATTGCCGAGAGCGTGAGCTGGGCCGCGGGTCGCATCGAGGCCGCTCGTCGGCAGTATGGGCCTGGCGCGGGCAAGGTGATCGTGCTGACGAACGGGGCCCCTCGCGACAGCGCGCGGGAATTGGATCGTGGGCGCGGTCCGCTCCTGGAGATGGCGAAGCGCGTGGCTGCGGTGCGGATCGAGGTGTACCCTGTTCTGATCGACGGGGCCTCGTTCCGATCCAGCGACAAGCGATCCCGGCTGTCGGCCGATGAGATCGCCGCGGAGGACCTGATGAAATCGGTCGCTTCGACAACGGGAGGCAAAGCCTACCGACTCGCGCCGGACTTCGGTTTCGCCGATATTCTCATGGACGTCTTCGACCTGGGCATGCAGGTCCGCGACGATCTGCTCGTCAGTCGGTACGACTGGGCCATCGTCACGGTAGGAGAGTCGGTGGCGTCGGCGACCGTGGAGCCGATGGGCGGACCGGACCAGGGACCTCGCTCGCTGACGATGGACAGCAGCATGGAGGCCGCCTCCGGAATCCGGTCCAGCGTGATCGCGTCCCCCTGGTATCAGACGACGGTTGTGCGTCGCCCCGACGCGGGCGACCTCGTCGATCGCTTCTGGCAGGGGAAATGGACGCTGGGCGCCGGGGACGGCAAGTCCCGGCCTGCGGTCCGGATCTATCGGATCCCCGATTTCCTGATGCAGTTGGCGCTCAAGCCCGAGTTGCCCTGGTGGCTTCACGAACAGGTGCAGACCAGAGCGTATCTGCTGGAGCGACACAAGAAAGGGCCGGACTCGCGAACAGCCGCGTCCGCAGCAAGTGCGGCGGACCTGTCGATCTGGGTCCAGGCGAACTCTTCCGATGGCACGAATTCCGTCGCGGCCAGCCGGGGCCTCTGGATCGAGCCGGCGAGGCGGTACGAAACGGGGCCTTTCACGATAGGAAAGCCGGGATTGTACCGGCTCAACTGCGAGCTGCGTCACGCGATCGGCGATGTGAATGTGCCAATCTTGTTGCAGACAGGCGATGTGTACGTACACTCAGAATGCGTGGGCGTCAGTGTGGTCAGTGCCGCTTCGGGCGAGGCGCTCGCGGAAGTGCCGCCGACCGCGGGGGCCACGGTCAACATCGACCTGCACGGCGGGCAAGAGGTCGATTTCCGGATCGCAGGCAGAGGCCAGTTCAAGGTCGAGCCGCTTTCGGGTGCGTTGCACCTGGAGCCGTTGTCTCAGACCGATTGGCCGATGCGCAAGGACGAGCAGGGCAATCTGCTGGCGGGTCCCATTCGGCTCATCGAGCAGGAAGAGCGGCTTGTCGGATGGGCGGAGCTGGACGTCCGAACCGACGCGGGAATCCGCCGCATTGTTCTTCCGCGATTCGATCTGGTCTACTCGCCGGCGCCGATGCGGATCGAGAGCAGGTTCACCGACACTCGCGACGCATTGTGGGTAGGCGAATTGCACAAGCAGCCTGTGGTGATCTCCGCATTCCCGGTCTTCGAGCGGTTCCGCGAGGCGACCGTGAGCCTGTTCCCACAGGCCTTGCCACAGACGAAGGTCCGGACAGTGGACATGCGGACCGGCACGACCCAGGTATCGAGTCCCGCCAGTCGCGTCCTTGAACCGCCGCAGGCAGGCGGGTACGAAGGACGGACCGTCACCGCGACGTACTTCGTGGAGTCCACGGTTCCGATCCCGCCGGCGGACAAGTGCGAGATCGATCTCGGTCCGGCTATGGAGAACCTCCAGGAGACTCTGAAGACCTACGCCGTCGTCGATCCCGCGGCACGGGGTCTGTTCAAATGGTTTATGACTCAGCCGGGACAGACGGTGCGACAGGGGTCGATCTCGGAGGCCCTGTTCTGTGGGGAACCGGTTCAGTTCCACGCCGAGTGGCAGGCGGACCAGAACATCTCCGCAGTTCGCTTCGAGATGCCACAGGCGGATTCGAACGAGCCGATGTTCGTGGATCTGCCGGTGACGGCCGCAACCGGCAAGGCCGATCTCGAGCGGGTCCTCCCCGGCCTGAGTCGGGGGCAGGTCGTTCCGGTGTTCGTCCACGTCACGATGCAGCCTGCCGGCGCGGATCGCGCCGTGCAGATCAAGCTCGTGGGCGGGCAGTTCCGCACGGAGGACCGGCGGGTGAGTCTGGAGGACCTGAAGGCGGGCGAGGGCGCCCTGATGGACATGACGGCCTACGCCTGGGAGCCGGTCGAGATCCCGCTGCAGGCGGTGTTCACCGGCTATACCGCCGCGGACCCGCGGCATAACGCCGCCGTCGATGAGTTCAAGAAATCCTGCACCGTGACGGTCACGGCCAAGACGGGCGACGTGCGGGACGTGTCGGAGACGATCGAGTGGACGTCCGTGACGCCTGCGGAAGGGCCGGACCGCCGGTGTACGCTGATCGGGCACGCGACGTACACGCCCGATGCGCCGGGCCGGGCCACCGTCGAACTGAGCGCCCAGACGCCGGCGGTGCAGGGTGCGAGCCAGTCGTCGCCTCGTCGCGTCTCCGCGCACCTGTTGACGAAGTCGCCTCGATTGGCCGTCACGATTCGCAAGCTCACCGCCACGGGCGATGAGCCTGTGTTTGATTCCCGTCGGTGGATCGCCGGCGAAGGGGGCGTGTCTGCTCTGTCGACGCGGTTCTCCGCCCGTCTGCGGGTGGAGGTTCGCAGCAATGACGGGGCTGCTACGGGGCAGTCGCGGTCGTGGCGCACCACGATTCGTCTGTTGCGGCGTCCATCTTCGAATGCCGACTGGGCCACCGAGTTCTCGGATGCAGGCGAACTGACGAGCGAGGGCTCGTTCCTGAAGGAGATCCAGATCGCCGCCAATGGCGAGTACATCCTGGAAGTGACCGGTCAGGATCCACAGTCCGGCCGTCGGACGGTGTTCTTCCAGACGCCGATTGTCGCATCGATCCAGCCGCACGAGATCAAGCCGACGACGGCGCCGCCCGCGTGGCTGACCTCGCGGGTCCGCCAATGGCCCTTCGAGTACCAGGTGACGCTGCACCAGGAGTCGGCCGAGGCCAGCCCGCCCCAGGCGGTGGCGTTCCAGTTCCAACTGCCGGGGCAGAGCGAAACCTGGATGGACGGAACCTCCTCGATTCTGTCGCAGACGCCCGAGGCCCGACAGATCCTGGTCAAAGGCCCGAAGGTTATGCCCGCGACACAGGGACTCCGCAATGGGGCAGTGCAATTCAAGCTCTCTTCGCAGGGCCTTGACTTGCTGCGATGGGATTGCCCGGACATCCGCGTGATTGAGCCGGTCCTCGGCCGCCTGACGTTCAGCCCAGGGGGCAAAGCCGGTCCGATCGCCCTGGAGGGCGCCGAACTGGCCTTCGACGGTTCCTCCGAGCTTTGGGTCCGCCCGCAATTCCGCGCAGTGCCCGAATTGGAAGGCCAGTGGGCCCCGTCGGAATCGAGCGTATTCTTATGGCGTCATCGAACTGGCGAGACCGCCAGCAGCCAGATGGATGCCCGCATGTTGGAGAGCTTGCAGGACCAGGCGGCAGGCGGAGCGGCTATTCTGTCGTTCAAAATCGACAATCCGGCGGCCGGCAAACCCGTCCGCGTAATGCCGAGACGAGCCGGCCTGCGTCTTTTCGGCTGGCCCACGCGTCCTGCGAGCGAGCAATACTCCCTGGTGGCGTCGGTCGTTTACCGAGCCCAGAAGTCGGCAACGGCGGACGTGCCGGCCGACCGCGCGGTAACCGAGTGGAGCGACCTCTACAGCGTTCAGTTGAACACGCCCTGGGTGGTTCCGCTGTGCTGGTGGCCGGTGGTGGCGTTCCTGGTCGTCGCTGTCCTGACAGCGGTCCTCAGGCTGTCCGTCCCCAGTCCGAGCCGGCTGGCCCTGGACATGCGATTGGAGGAGAACATCGCCGTGGTGGAGCCGACCCGGCTCGACAACCCGGTTCTGGTCGACCTGCAGGAAACCTCCTTCGGGAGAGAGGTGCGGATGTATACGCGGTATCTGCGGAGTCGCTGGAATGGCAGTGCCACGGCGCTGATCGCGGGTCCGATCCGCGTCTTCCTCCGACGGGCGCTGTGTCCGCGTCGTCGGGCCTGGATGGCCGTGATCCCGAGAGTCCGGGGCGACGCACGGTCTGCCCGCACGGGACTGATGTGCGTATGGACGGGACCGGGGGCCCGGAGTGGTCGCGTGTGGTCCTGCCAGGATGGCTCGGGCCCGTTGCCGCCCGAGGGGCAGATCAAGACCGTGTATCTGGATCTTCCGTATCGAGTGGACGGCGTCAATCGCACGATGCGCGTGGCGATTCGAATCCGGAGAATGGCGAAGGGAGAGACATGACAGACGCGCAGGGCATGCCCTTCGGGTCTGGAGTTGGAGTATGTTGAGAGACAGTAGAGGAACATAGAATGCGACTGAGCAATAGTCCCATTGTTGTGCGACCGACACTCATCGTCGGGCTGGGCGGCACCGGCGGCCTGGTCTGCCAGTGGGCGGAGCACTACATCCGCGAGCTGTTCGGGCACGTCCCGTCGTTCATCCGCTTCCTGAAACTGGATACGGACGCTTCCGACGACGGCGGGCCCCCCGAGGGGATCCTGTCCGACTTCATCAATCTGTTCCATTATGTCGATGTCGGCGAGGTCGTCCGCGACAACGTCAGCTTCCCCGAATTCCATCCGCACCTGGACTGGATGCGCGGGTTCCGCGAGGACGCAACGTTCGCGGACTACGGATGCCAGGGCATACCCCGGCTCGGACGCCTGGTCTTCTTCGAGCTGCGCGAGACGGTCATCCACGAGGCGGTCGCGACGCGATTCAGCAGTCTTCGGACGAGCACGCAGCAGCTCGTGGAGGAACAGCCGGACCAGTTCGTCCTGGCCGCCGACGGTGCGCCGGCGGTACACATCGCTAGCAGTGTTTGCGGCGGGACCGGCGCCGGAATGCTCATCGACATGGCCTACAACCTCCGCTGGTGGTCGCGGGAATCGTTCCCCAAGCCCGCCGAGGTCATCGGTCATCTGCTCCTGCCCGATGCGTTCCGAGTCGATCCGATGCTCCGGCCCAAGCTGGAGGCCACCGCCAGCGCCACGCTGGACCAGATCGAGTTCCTCAGCGATGAGCGCCGCCCGGACATCCCGGTCCGATACCGCAGCAACCGGGCGGGCGAGGACTGCTTCCGACGGGACACCGCGCCGTTCAACTTCCTGTACCTGCTCAACGGCCAGGTCGATATGGGCAGCGGCGACCGCAAGCACCTGGTCCGTCAGATCGCCCGGGTGATCCGCGCGATGGCCTTCGAACCCCTGGGCCAGCAGGTCCGATCCGATGCGAACAACAAGCTGGCGGAGATCCTGCCTCAGCGGGACCCGGTGAACAACCATCGCCAGTGCTTCTCGAGTTACGGCCTGTGGTGCGGGACGCCCGGACACAGGCGGGCGAACATCGAGTCGCGAATCCTCAGTGAACTGGAAACCCTGGGCCAGGATCGTCAGCAGGCCCGCGCCGACTACCGCCAGGAGGTGCAGAAACGGATCGCGACCGCTCTGGGTGCCTCTCCCGGCACGAATGAATTCATCCGCCCATCGGTGCCGTTTGCGTGGGACCCGCCGGGCAGGGGGACGTCGCAGGAGGTGGTGTCCAACGTCCTGCAGAGCGTCCGTCGATATATCGAGATCTCGGTTCTGCCGGCGGCCCGCAAGGAAGGCGAGCGAGTCCAGGACCCGAACAAGCCGATCGCCGGCCTGTTGGAGGCGGCCGACGAGATGCTCGGACGCGACTTCTTCAACGCCGAGCAACTCAAGCCCATCAGCCAGATCGGGGCGTGTCTGGACGCCTGGACGGAGGGCGTCGAAACCCTGCTGGATCACAGGCAGGCCGTCGCGAAACCCACGGTCAATGCGGTCGTCACGGAGATCCTCGCCGGCATCCGCCAGGGATTGGCGAGTCTGGAACAGCGGGTTCCTCCCCTGTCGTGGACGAGTTCCGACATAGCTCCGCTCGTGGGCGAAGTGATCGATGCCCGATGGGCCTCCTGCGCCGAGGCGCTGCTCCATGAGAACTCCGTCGGAGCCATCAAGGCGACGCTGCGCGTGTTCTCGATTCGCAAACAGGCCATGGAGGCGCTCATCGAGCTGGCTTGGCAGCGTCGGACCAGTGGAGAGCGCAGCAACGGCGGGCGTTCCAACGGCACGCCGCGACTGGCGGATTTCTTCACCACGCCTTTGTGTGCGTCGCTCGACGCATCGAACGCGTTGGACAATGTTTCGGCGCGGGACCTGCGTCAGAGCCTGATCAAGCCGGTTCTGTTCGGAACGGTCCTATCCATTCGGGAGGTTCGGCCGGAACTGGCGGATGTCCGCGCGGTCGAGGACCGCCTGTCGCAGAATCTGGGCCAGTTGGCCGGCGAGATGAAACGCTTCCTGCGCGACATCGAGAATCACGGGTGGGAGGTGTTCCGCAACGGCCTGGGCGAGCACCAGGCGACGAACGAGCATCCGTACTACCGGAGCATCTGCGAGATCTGGCGGCTGGCGGAGCCGAAGATCGACCTGTCGAAGTCCCGCAAGTACGCGGCGCCGCTCGATGTCACGGTGACTCAACAGGTCCCGAGCTCGTGCGTCCCGCAACTGCTGACGCACAACTGCGAAATGAGCCTGCGGGAAGCGAACGTGGACGAGAACTTCCGCCATGTCACGGGGGAATGGCTCCAGATCCTGCGCCTTCGGTATGGCTTCTGTCTGGAAGCGATCAGCCGGTACGCCAAGTACGCAGCGGCCACCGACGAATACGTCAGGCGGATGGGATTCGAGTTCTCCGATCTGTGGCTGGACAAGAACTGGTACGTCTCCTACCAGCATGCTCTGGCGGAGTGGCACAGCCAGGCCGGTCCGCAGAAGGACAATACGGAACGGCGAACCTACGAAGCCAACGCCGCCAGGACGGGCTCCCTGCGAAAACTGATCGAGTCGGTCAGCGGACGGCTGCGCCAGCAGATGCGTTCGGTGACGGACTCGGAGGTCGGCATCCGGATGGCGGAACTGCACGGCGGGACCAGCTCGCGGATCGATCTGATGCTGCACAGCATGCCGCTGGCGGATTCCGACGCGGTTCGGCAGGGGCTGGCCCGGTGTCTGGCGATGCTGGATACGCTGATCCAGAACGTGGATGAGTGCAGCGTGGGCCTGCCCGAGAAGGAACGGCACGCGATGGCCGACGTGGTCGAGACCTGCCGCAGCGACATCCAGGTATTCCGAGAAGGGATCTCGAATTGATGATTTATGATCTACCATTTACGATTTGTGGTTTACTGCGGTTGGTACGCTGCACGGGCGCCGCGAATCGTCAATCGAAAATCGTAAATCATAAATAGCAGGGGGTTTCGTGGGTGCGAAGAACGGTCAGAAGAAAGTGATGGGGCCATGGCCGACCTTGTTCGTCGGGGTCGGGCCCTGCGCCGAGAGGACCTTGGCGGAGTTCTCCCGGCTGGCGCGTCGCCTGACCGTGCGCATCGACGGGCCGTTTGGCTTGGTGCTCGCGGACTCTTGCTGCGAGGACCTGTTTCAATGTGACTGGCCGTGGGTCAATGACTTCAAGATTCCAGACCCTTCGGTGTTCCGCGATCGGTCCGAGTTCGTCGGTCCTGATGATGCGAAGCTCTTGACGATCCTGTCGTCTTTGGTGCGCCGGTTGCGGTCGGTCGGTCCGGGCGCCGACCCCGTGGGTCCGGGACGTCTGCGGATGGGCTGCACCGTACTGCTCGATCTGTCCGATTCCGGCGTTGTCTCCTCGGCCGTCCGCCTGACGCGGGCGCTGCGAAAGGCCGAGCCTGCCCTCGACGTGACGGTCCTGGGACTGACCGCCAGGACGGCGGGAACGGATTCCTCCCGGGACATCGCCTGGTTCGAGGTCTGGACGCACCTGCTGACGGAACTCCAGAACGAGCCCCTGGCGCAACGAATCTACCTTCTCGACGGCAGCGACGCGGACAAGACCTGGTTCGACCGCCCCGAGCAACTGCATCGGCTGGGTGCCGAGTTCCTCCTGTACCACGGGCTGACCTGTCGTGGTTTGCTCCGACAGGGCGAACGAGCCCGCACCTCGCTGGGTGAGAACATGCTGAACGTGTGTGGTTCGTTCGGCTGCCGGACGATTCGGGCGGACCTCTCCGTCGTGGCCGAGAGGATCGCGGAGAGGGTAGCCGCAGAGGATCTCGCGGAACTGTACAGGCGGCCGATGCCGGCCGGCTGGCCCGAGAGTCTCGACGAGCAGGCGCAGTCGTTGGTCGACAGGATCGCCAATCTGTGCGAGAAGGCCCATCTGTTCCCCGGCGAGCGGCGAGATCAGGCCGGGGGTGCTGCACCGTGCGACGCGGAAATCGACGAGGCAATCGGCAAGGCCGTCAAGAACGTGTGCTCGCGCGAGCCCTTGGTGAGTCTGTGCCATTTCCTGCGACGTCTCGAACCGAGATTGCAGGCGCTGCTGACCCGCCAACGACTGTGGGAGCGGACGAGAACCCGGCGGTCGGCGATGGCGACCCTTCGTCAGCAGGAGGGCACGACGTACGAGCCGATGAGGACTTGGCTGTCGCAGACCCAGACGCGATGGACCGACCGCTTCACGCCCGAGCAAGAAGAGGTCTCCTACGTGGCGGTGGGTCGGCCCGCGGCCAAGCGGGGGTACTGGGCGGGGCTGGTTCTGCTCGCGGCCGGACTGGTTGCCATCTTGGCGGGATCGTTGACCCGCGAACGGTGGTTCGTGCTGGGTGGAGGGCTGCTGTCCCTGGCTGCGTCGGTCCTCATGACGCTGCCGACGGGGTGGGTTCGCCATTCTCGCCACCGCATTCGGGAAGGGCAGGAAGTCTCTGCGTCGATTCCGGCAGTCCCATACCGAAAACGGCCGAGCGGACAGGTGTTCCTCGCTTCGATGCTCATGATTCTCGTGGGTCTGGCGGGCCTGACGTGGCCGTTGTGGCCCCAGGAGTGGACGCCGACGACCTTGGTTTGGGCGATTGTCCTGGCCGTGATGTCGGGGCTCGGCGTCGCAGCCATCGTCGGATGTCCCTCGCAGACACACCCTGAGCGGGTGAGCGAGACCGATGCGCCGGGCCACACGAGTCCTCCGGCGTGGCGGTGTTGCGCCGCGGGGCTGTCGTGCCTGGCGCTGGCGTGGATTGTCCTGAGTCTGGGAATCCCGTCGCCAACACCGCCTCAGACGGCTCTCCCGTGGATCGCCCACATCGGCGGATTGCTGCTGGCGGGGGTGGGGATCGGCTGGGTCCTGTTGCCCCGCACGGGACGTGCCCATCTCATCGAACGGGTCCCGAAGATGCCGCTGCCGCTGGCAGGCGGGATCGGCTGTGCGACCCAGGAGCCGGAGATGGGATATCGCATCGCCACCATGGCCGACTGGATCGATCGCCTGTCGCTGGCGGGTGATCCGGGACTGAGCCGGTCCCGGGCGATGCCCGTGCCGCGGGATCGCGAGACCCTGTTCGACTTCCTGGCGGCCGACTGGGAGGAACAGTTGGCAAAGGCTTTTCGACTGGCCCTGGAGAAGCGGTCCGGCAAGTCGCTTGCTGCTCTGGCTCTGCAGCCCGGGCTGTGGACCGAGTGCGTCGCCAAGGAGCTTCAGAACCCCCGAGCCAGGTGTTATGACCTGACCTCCCTGCTCGCGTTGCAGGCGGTCAACGCCTGGATCGAATCGCACACGCTGGGGGAGCTGCTAAACCTCGTGCAGGTGGATTTCGACCGATTCGGGCGTCTCACCGCCCGCACGGCCTGTCCTCACTGGCCGACCTCCCGCGCGGAGCCCGAGATGAGCGCGAGCGTCATCGCAGTGGCCAGACCGCTGTGGGAGGTGTTGGAACCGCTGGCGGAGGCAGCCGATTCGACGCCGATCGTGCCCCTCGATTGGGACGTCCGCAGCGATGCGGTGGTTGTCCTGCGGGTCGTTCAGGGCCTGTCCGAGGGGTGGCGGGGTTTCCCGGGCATGCCGGGACAGCCGCAGGCGGACATCACGCGCGGCCGCGAGACCCCAAACACACTTAATCACGCCGACAGTTGAACATTTCGACGAGCGGATGTAGACTCCCTGCAACATGTCGCAGTCGTTCGCGACTATCGTGCTGGGGACACCTCGTGCACAAGCATGGATGGATATGGCGTCGGTTGAGATCAGGTCATTGACAAAATGGTATGGCAGGTCGCGGGGGATCGAAGACATCACCTTCGCGATCGAAGCCGGCGAGGTTTTCGGGTACCTCGGGCCGAACGGCGCGGGCAAGACCACGACGATCCGCTGTCTCATGGGCATGTTGCGCCCGAGCGGCGGGGAGGTTCGCGTCCTGGGACAGCGCATCGTTCCGGGTCGGGGCACGCAGCACGCGCGAATCGGCTACCTGCCCGGCGAGTTCCGCATCTGGGGTCGTCCCAAGGCGAGGACCTCGCTGAGCATGTTGGCCGCTCTGGGTGGGGATCGCGCCGCGGCGGCGCGGCGCAGGGCGCTGGCGGAGCGTCTCG
The DNA here is from genome assembly GCA_017993835.1 of Phycisphaerae bacterium. GTDB lineage: Bacteria > Planctomycetota > Phycisphaerae > Sedimentisphaerales > Anaerobacaceae > PLanc-01. The sequence continues at coordinate 28,951 of JAGOLX010000014.1, read as the reverse complement.
ATCTGAACCTGGATCGCCCGGTCGGAGACCTCTCCAAGGGCAATCGGCAGAAAGTGGCGGTGCTTCTGGCGTTTCAGCATCAGCCGGAGGTGTTGATCCTCGATGAGCCGACGGCCGGCCTGGATCCGCTCATGCGTCAGGTCGTGCTGGACCTGATTTGCGAAGCGGCACACGCCGGAGCTGCGGTTCTGCTCTCCTCGCACGATCTGGCCGAAGTCTCGGCCATCTGCGGGCGGGCCGCGATACTTCGCGAGGGCCGTCTCGTGGAGACGGCGCCAATCTCCCAGATCATGCAGCAGGGCGAGCAGCGTCTGAAGGTGTGGTTCGCGGATGGGGTCCTGTTGCCGGAGGTGCCGCTGGCCCAATTGCCCGGCGTGCGAATCGTCGAGCGACAACCCGGCGTTCTCCACGTCGCCTATCAGGGTCCCGCCGATCCGATCCTTAAGTGGCTCGGTCGGTTCCCTGTGGATCGGATCACCACGCCGCAGATCTCCTTGCAGGATGCGTTCATGCAGTACTACCAGCAGCAGCCCAGCGTCACCAACCCGGCCTGCGGGGATTTGAAAGGGCCGCGTTCATGACTCAATCCTCGCGCCCGTCGTTTCCGTTGAGACTGCTGTGGTTCTGGTTCCTTCGCTTGCTGCCCGCATGGTTCGGCATCGCGGCCGTCATGTTCCTGATGCAGATCGCGATTGCCGCCATCGTACACGATAACGCGAACGTCAGGACCTTCCTGGGATTCCTCCGATTGCTGCCTTCCATCGTGAGGACGGCGCTCGGGGGCGACATGCTGGAATCCGGTAACATGACGGCCCTGCTGACTGTTGGATACCAGCACCCGTTCATCATGTTCCTGTACATGGTCTATGCGGTGGGGACGCCCACGGGTCTTCTCGTGGGCGAGGTGCAGCGGGGGACCATGGAGCTGATTCTCAGCCGTCCGATAACCAAGACGCAAGTCTACATCTGTGCCGCGGTCCTGACGCTCCTCGGCATGTTCACTCTGGTCATGGTCATGTTCCTGGGGACGGTTGTCGCTGTGCACCTCTATACCTTCAGCGAGCCGATCGATCTGAGCCTGTTCTTCCGTCTGGCGATCAATGGCGGGCTGCTGGCCAGCACGTTCGGTGCGTTCGCCCTGCTGTGCGCCGCGTCGTTCGGACGACTCTACCTGGCTGTCAGCGTCGCCGTGGGGTTCCTGACGATCAACTACTTCATCGCCATTGTGGCGGCGTGGTGGCCCAGCTTGGAATTCATGCGGAAGGCGACGCTCTTCTACCTCATGTACTACTCGGACATCTGGCTCCGATGGCCCGTCGAGAACATGGCCAAGCTGGCGGCTATTCTCCTCGGCATCGTACTTGTCGGCGGTGTCATCTGGCGCCGGCGCGACCTGCCCCTGTAGAATCTGACAGGGAATCTGCCCACCGGGACGAGTGTTGTATCTCCTTCGCTATTCTCATATTCCCTTTGAACCTAGTGGGGATTCATGATATGGTTGCCCGGCCATGGGAAACGTATGTCTGTTCGTGTCTCACAATTCAAACACGTGATGGAGGCAATGATGGCGTGGCGCGTAGAGGCGAACCCTCAGCCCGGGTATCTGAACATCCGCCTTGTGAGCGACGTGGATGCGCGTGCCTTTGAGGAGACTGTCGCGGCGATCCTTCGCGAAATCGCGGCATACAATGGTTCAAAAGTGCTCATCGATATTCGCGAAGCCAAGGCTCGTCCAGGGGTTTTGGATACATTTAGCCTGATCTCTGTCTACCCAGCCATGCACGGTTTGCGTGTGGCCATCCTGGACCGGTCGGAGAATAAGAGGTGGTTCGATTTCTATGAGACGGTCTCGGTGAACCGCGGGCATAACAGCCGGGTATTCACGGATTCCGAACAGGCGGTCCAATGGCTCTCCGGTTGATTCCGGGACCACGATGGCTCGTCCGCCCCGGAGGACTGACGGCTTGAAGGCTCGACTTTCTGGAATTCTCTTGCGTTCCTGGTGAATCCCGGCCACAATGAACACGCTTGGGCCCGTTGCTCATGCGGACTGTTGTGGACTGCAAGGGTCTACGTGAAGGAATGAAGACAAACGCCCTCCGGCCAAGGGTGCCGTGCGCGACGAGTTGCATAGGGACCTCCAGATGCCATCCGGAGACAAGGGATTGAACGGATGAGGGGATGACCCCATGAAGCTGGAAGAAAGAAAACCATCGGGCAGGGAAAAGGATCGGGCAGCGATCGAGCGATTGGCGGAGTTGCGTCAGAAGCTGCACAGCGAGGATATCTCCACGGCGAGAAAGGCCGCCTTCACCCTCTCCTGGATGCAGGAGGACGGTCTGGATATCTTTGTCGAGGCGCTCTTCGGCAGCTTTCCGCGGACGGCCAAGCAGGCGGCGGCCTACGGCCTGCGGAGCATGAACGGTCGGATGCGAAAACTGGCGGAAGAGGTGCTCACCAAGGGGCTCACGCACTCCAACCGCATCACCAAGGACGTCTGCGCCAAGTCGCTGCTGCTGATGAAGCAGGGACCGGTCCCGAAGAAGAGCGGCTTCCGCCGCAGGCCGGGCGGCGGTGGCGGCGACAGACCTCGCGGCCCGCGAATCCGCGAGTATCGAGGCCGAGGCCAGCCCCGGTACGACCAGCCCTCGGGAAACCGCCCGCCCAGAGGCGGCCCGCCCCGCGGCAACCGGTAGACCACCGCGCGACATGACCTCCGTCTCCTGAGGATTGCCTGTGGAGTTCAGGAGTGCTCTGGGTATGTCTCATAGAAAGCGGCCCCGCCAACGGGAAGGGGCAACTGCGTTTGACAGGTGGTCTTCACAAGAATTGTGTGGATGGGAGGCGACTGTGAAGAAGAGATCCGAACGAGATATTGAAAAAGGATACCCGACGGCCCAATTCGTGGCGAAGCTGCGACGGCTGGCGGATGCCCTGGAGAAGGGTGAGAAGCTCGATATCCAGATCGCCGGCGAGCGGATCTACGTACCTGTTCGGGCCGAATTCAACATCGAGCACGAACGCGAGGGCGACGACGAAGAGATCGAATTCCAGGTCAAATGGACTAATCCCTGATTCGATATGGCAAGAGAAACCGGCATAGTCTATTCGACGGAATACGGGCGGATGTGTCCGGGCTGCGGCAAGCCTGTTGCCGAATGTGTGTGCCGCAAGCAATCGGTGATTCCGCAGGGCGACGGGATCGTGCGGGTCTCTCGCGAGACGAAGGGCCGCAAGGGCAAAGGCGTCACTCTCGTTACGGGCGTGCTGCTTGATGACGATGGGCTGCAGAAGCTCGCTACGGAACTCAAGCGAAAATGCGGAGCCGGCGGGACCGTGAAGGGGGCGACCATCGAGATCCAGGGCGACCACCGCGATCTGCTGATGGCAGAGCTGACCCAGCGGGGTTACACCGTCAAGCGCGCGGGGGGATAAAGCAGTTGGGATGGGTGCCATGCTCGAACTTGCTTTGAGTGTGCCTGTGCGGAGGAAGAAATCTGCCGAAGTCCCGGTTTTTTGTGCAACGTCCAACCCATTTCCTGGACATATATACTTAGATCGGAAGACCGGCGGCCATGGGGCTCCCAATCGTGGTGTCTCCTTGGTATTGGTGGATGGCGGGAATCGTATGAGGAAGGAGAGCTGCAATGCGCGCAAGACGTTGTTCGGTAGTCTCGTCTTTGCTTGTGGTTGTCTTGGGGGCGGCCCTGCCGTTGATTGCCGGCCCAGGGGCCCAGACGAACGGTGCGCGAGTAGGTATCGCCGCAGAGCCCAAGTGGCCCACGCTGGGGGGCAACTTCCGCCGGGATGGGCAGAGCGGCGATTTCGGGCCGCTGGAAGGCGGTGTCCGGTGGAAGTTCGAGACGGACGGGGCTGTGGCAGGCAGCGTCACTGTCGGCTCCGATGGCCGCATCCATCTCGCCTGTGAGGATGGGAAGCTCTATACGCTCGACTCCGACGGCAGTCTCGTCTGGGTGTGCGATGTCAATTGTGCCTTGTTGACCGCCCCGAGTATCGGCTCCGACGGCAGTCTTTACGTTGGCGACAAGGACGGCAAACTCTGCGCGGTGGATCCCGACGGCCGGCTGCGTTGGACTTACACCACGAACGGCGAGATCTATTCCTCGCCCGCCGTGGATGCCGGCGGGAATGTCTACGTGGGTTCTGCCGACGGCATGCTGTATGCCCTGAATGGTCAGACCGGCGAGGAACTGTGGCAATTCCGGACCAAAGGGGCGGGCCTGTTGTTCAACGGCGCGATCTTTGCCTCGCCTTCCATCGGTCTCGACGGCACGGTCTACGTCGCGGGCCTCTATGATCCGAGCCTCTATGCTCTCAATCCTGCTGACGGCAGCATCAAGTGGGTTTGTCGGTTCCCGGCGAATTCGGATGATCCGGACACAGGTGGCTGGTCCTTTGTCTCGCCTGTGGTGGCCAAGGATGGCACGATCTACCAGACGCTGCTCTACGACCCCAATCTCTATGCCATTGAGCCGGCGACCGGTGTGATCCGGTGGTCCGTCAATCTGTGCGATCCCCACATGTTCGGCGGCAGCGCAAATGCACCGACCGCCAGCGACGGTTGGTCCGAGCCGGTCGTAGCGCCCGATGGGACGATCTATGTCAGTCTCGACGATCCCTATCTGCGGGCGGTCCACCCCAGCGGGATTCTCAGGTGGGTGGCGCACTTGGGTAGCCTTATCGAAGAAACGTCTCCTTGGGGGTGGGCGCCCGATCTCACCGGGATATCCAAATCCGAGGAAGCAGCAGAGGAAGCAGGTGGTTTCACGCTGACTGTTGACGGTAGCGGCATCGTCTATGCCGCTTCGGATAGCGGCGTCATCTATGTCGTCTCTCCGGGAAGCCTGACCATCGGGGAGTTTACGACGGGTGGCTGGCCGGCCTTCCCTGTCATTGCGGCCGACGATCTCCTGATCCTGGCGGATTCGAAGGACTATTCGTCGCTGAACACTGGCGAGAAGAACGCAATCTGGGCGATCGCTCCGGTCTCTGCATCGACGCCCACGCGTGGTGCGAGCCGCTATGTGTTGGAGAAACCATGATGGAAACACGCGAGAGAATCAATCGAATCGATTGGATTGTGATCCTAGGTTGTGCGGCCCTGGTCCTGATGTCCCTCGGGGCGGTGGGTGAAACCGGCCGCAGGAGGGCGAAGGAAGCCGTGTGTCAGTCCAATCTGCGACAGTGGAGCGGGATCTTCCAGAGCTACATCGAGAACAATGACGGCCACTTCTTCACCGGCGTTTGTTCATCCGGCTACTACTGGCCCCTCCAACTGTCGCCTGAGTATCAAGATTGGACGAGGAACCGCACGTGGTTCTGCCCGACAGCCACCACACCGATGTATGACGAGTCGGGTTTCATTTCCCCAATGCCGACCACTTTCAGTGCCTGGGGCATCTTCAGCACTCCAACGTCCATGACTTACGGGGAGACGACATATCAGATGAACCCTAATGGGATTGCCGGCAGCTACAGTCTCAACGGCTACACGTTGAAGGTTGTCAGCACGTACGAAGGCGGCATGCCGGCGAGCCAGGGCTGGGCGGACCTGAAGGATGTTCCCGATGCCCGTCGCGTACCGTTGTTCATCGACGCGCTTCGCTTTGACTTGTGGCCACGCTATACAGATGCGCCCGCAGAGAATGAGAATGCAGCCTGGAGCGCCAACAACATGGCTCGCTGTTGCATCAATCGGCACGATGGCGCGGTGAACTGCCTGTTCGTCGATGGTTCCGTGCGGAAGGTGGGGCTCAAGGAACTCTGGATGCTGAAGTGGCACCGGTCGTTCAACACGGAGGGGCTATGGACAAAGGCCGGCGGCGTCCAGTCGGAGGACTGGCCCGAATGGATGCGGACCTTCAAGGACTACTGATCCAGATTGGGGTCTGCGTCGTTCCTGGGGCAGCGAATACCCGTTGACATGACAGGCCGTGACGAGTAGTCAAGATGTAGTCTCTGATGTTCAGACACGAGGAGTCACGGCATGGGCGGAAGAAGTGCGGTCGTTGTCGCGGCGGTGATGTTGGTTCTTGCGGGGGTGATTGATGGCCAGATTCAGGCTGTTGGCGAGCCGAATGTGCCGACGCTGTTCGTCGTCGGCGATTCCACCGCCAGCAACGGGTCGGACCTCGGATGGGGGAGTCACCTGGCGAAGTACTTCGATTCGTCGAAGATCCGCGTCGTGAATCGGGCTCGCGGCGGGCGGAGCAGCCGGACGTTTCTCACGGAGGGACTCTGGGACGCGGTCCTGGGGGAGATGAGAGCGGGCGACTTCGTCCTGATCCAGTTCGGTCACAACGACGGCGGGCCCATCAATGACGACCGCAGGGCTCGCGGGTCGCTGCCGGGTCTGGGGGACGAGACAGAGGCTATCCGGAACAAGGTCACCAACGCCGACGAGGTCGTCCACACCTACGGCTGGTACATGCGCAGATTCATCGCGGACGCCAAAGCCAAGGGGGCGACCCCCCTCGTTCTGTCGCTAACTGTTCGCAACATCTGGAAGGAGGGCAAGGTGGAGCGAGGCTCGGGTCGCTTCAGCCAGTGGTCCGCCGAGATTGCCACGGCCGAAGGCGTGCCCTTCATAGACCTGACGAACATCATCGCCGACCAGTACGAGTTGCTCGGAGCGATTCGAATCGCCGAGTTTTTCCCTCGCGATCACACGCACACCAGCGTCGAAGGGGCGAATCTCAATGCGGTGCTGATGGTCTCGGGATTGAAGACGCTGGCCGACTGTCTCCTGGCGGACATGCTCTCACCCGAAGGACAGGCGGTGACTCCGTACGCGGAGCATGTGGTCGTCAAGCAGACGGAGCAGATCCTCGCGCGCCCCTGGATGCCCGACGCACTGCCGAAGCCCGACCCCAACCTGCCGACGCTGTTTCTTATCGGCGATTCCACCGTCCGGACGGGCAGCCTCGGCAACGGCGCCAACGGCCAATGGGGCTGGGGCGCTCCCATTGCCGACTTCTTCGACCGCACAAGGATCAACGTGCAGAATCGCGCCTGGGGCGGGACGAGCAGCCGGACGTTCCAGACCCAGGGATCCTGGGAGAAGGTCCTGGCCGACATGAAGCCGGGCGACTACGTCATTCTGCAATTCGGCCATAACGACGCGGGGCCGCTCAACGACAGGCAGCGGGCTCGCGGCACGATCCCGGGCGTCGGCGACCAGACCGGGGAAATCGACAACCTGCTCACCGGGCGGCACGAAGTGGTCCACACCTACGGCTGGTATATCCGCAAGTTCATCGCGGATGCGAGGTCCAAGGGGGCCACCGCGATTGTCTGCTCGCCGATCCCGCGGAACAACTGGCAGGATGGCAAGGTCGGTCGGGCCTCGCTGGGCTACGGGAAATGGGCTTCCGAGGCGGCCCAGGCCGAAAGCGTCGCCTTCATCGATCTCAATGAACGCATCGCCCAGCGATATGAGCAGATGGGCCAGGCCCAGGTGACCGCGGTCTGTTTTCCGCTCCGCGAGCACACGCACACCTCGGCGGTCGGCGCCCGAATCAATGCAGCATGCGTGGTCGAAGGGCTTGAATCGCTGGGCGGATGTCCCCTTGTCGGCTATCTGCGCCGGGACTGACTGTGCGACGACGCGACGTGGTCTCCGTGCCTGCCCAGCGTGCGTGATTACCGCTGACCATCGCGTCACACTCTGCTATTATGGGACGCATAGTGGGCCGGTCGAGTTGTTGTGGCATTGTGGAGTTGTCGAGCCTCGACCTGCGAGGGGGCCGCGGGCCGGAGGAATTGCGTGGCGGACGTCGAGATGGGCATCCCACGACTCGAATGAGCGGCACAGGCCGCAGCGGGGGAGTGACCGTCTGGAGAGATCAGTTCAGAATGTCGTCGTTCCAAATGCCGATAACATCGGCATAGGACTGAGATGCGTGCTCTTGCGGAAGGGGTGGCTAGAATGGGAGGTGTCGACATGACACAAGTGGATGGGAGAAGGTCGTTTGGGATCGCGGCTGTTGTCGTCGGTTTGTTCCTGCACTCGGCGGCTCTCGCGGAGTCGGTCGATCTGGCCAGGGCGAGGAAGGCGACGGACGGCTTCCTTGTGACGCGATTTGCGCCAGACGGGCAGACGACGCGCGGCTCGATTCGTGTGCTGGCAACGGCGCTGACGCCTTCTGGCTTCCGCACGATCCAGGACGACGATGGGACTGTTCTGTCCTATGTGGCCGACCTTGACCCCACTGGCTTCGTGGCGCTGTCCGCCGATACGGATATTGCCCCGGTCGTCGCGTACTCGTTCACGGCCTCCTTCCCCACCAGCAGCGATGCCTCCAATCCTCTCTATCGAATGCTTCGAGCGGACATGAAGCTCAGAACCGAGGCCCTCGCGGAATATCCGGAACTCAAGACCGCCCGGACGGCGGAGCAGTGGCAATTGCTCGTCAGCGGCGAAACGGACGATGCCGACGACGCCGTGTTCCAGCAGTGGCCCTCCGATGGCGCGACCTCCACCGGCGGCTGGCTCGGAACGACCTGGGTGCAGGGTGCGCCCTACAATGCCTTCTGCCCGCTGGACTCGGTGACCGGCATCCGTTCGTACGTGGGCTGTGTCGCGACCGCGTTCGCACAAGTTGTCCATTATCACAAGCTCTGTGAGGCGACCTTCAGCGACGACGATTCCTACACGATGTACAGCGGGACACAGATCGACGCGGACAGCGAACTCTACGACTTCCCGTCCTTCGAGACGCTCAACGGCTATCTCGACACGATCCGGCTGAAGTACTCCCAGGGCATCGATCTGAACGATCTGGATGTCGCAGCGCTGAACTTCGCCTGTGGCGTGGCCGCGGAGATGGACTACTCCAGCGACGGCTCCGGCGCCTCGCTCTACACGGTGCAGGGTGCTCTGCTCGACCGCTTCGGCTACCACTCCGCGGACATGTACGGCGGTCTGACCGACCAAGGCCTCATCGTCCTGCAGGAGAACGTGGTCAACGGACTGCCCGCGCTGCTGAGCTTCAGCCCGCCGGACAACTGGGGCGGCCACGTGATCGTCTGCGATGGCTACAACACCAACGGCGAGTATCATCTCAACTTCGGCTGGGGTACCACGCGACCCCAGGAGATCACCGAGGCTTGGTATGCTCTGCCTACCGCCTATCTCTACAAGGACTGCATCATCACGGAGAGCATCCTGAACATCCGGCCGGCGCAGCCCTCGATCGATACGGATGTATGCTCGCTGAGCTTCCATGCAATGCCAGGCGAGCAGTCGGCCGCCAAGGTCCTGCGGATCGGGAACCACACGGCGAATCTGGCCATTGCGTCGATCACGTGCCCGGACGGGTTCCTGATCGAACGCGAGGGCCAGGGATACGCCCGTCGGATCGGCGCCTTCGTCATCGACGCGCCCGGGCGGGGGGCCTCCATCCATGTCACATTCAGTCCCGCCGACGCGGGCGGCTACTATGGACTCCTCGCGATCCGCTGCGAGGACGGCAGCATGCGGAACGTCATCCTCGACGGGATTGCCTGCGAGGGAGGGACGACCGTGGCCGCCGGGCAGGTGTCGGGGACGTGGTCTGCGGCCAATTCGCCGTACTTCGTGACCGGAGACATTACGGTCGAGGCGAGCGGGCGATTGGTGATCGAGCCCGGCGTGAAGGTCCTGTTCACGGGTTCTTACGGCCTGACCGTGGGCGAGAAGGCGAAGCTTCTCGCCGAGGGCAGCGACGCCCAGCCCATCGAGTTCACCGCCTGGAACCAAGCGACCGGCTGGGCCGGCCTGCGATTCGTGGATTCCGGCTCCGACGACACGCTGAGCTACTGCCGGATTACCTACGCCAACAAGAACACGGGACTCGACCCGCAGGAGGAGAACGCGACGGTCTCGGACGCCAACTCCCTGGGCGGAGCCATCTATTGCAGTAACTCCGATCCAACCATCGAGAACTGCATCCTCGCGAACAACAAGGGCGAAATGGCCGGCGGAATCTACTGCACGGACGCCTATCCTCTCATCATCAACACGGTGATCGCGAACAACTCATCCCTGGGCGGCGAGAACCAGTGCGGCGGCATTCTCTGTGACGGGTCCGGCGCGCCGGAGATCTACAACTGTACCATTGTGAACAACTTCCCCGGCGGCATCTACTCCTCATCCTGGGACGGACTGACCGTAGTCAACACGATCCTTTGGGGCAACGAGCGGTACCAGATCTTCACGGACCAATGCGCCCCGACTGTCACCTTCTGCGACGTCGAGGACGGCTATCCCGGCGAAGGCAACTTTGCTGCGGACCCCTGTTTCCTCGATCCCACCGAGAGCATCGGAGCCGACTATGACGCAACCTCCACGAACTGGGCACTCGCCAGTGTCTCGCCATGCATCAACGTGGGCATGGAGGCGGGCGACCTCCCGACGACCGACCTGGCGGGCGCCGACAGGATTCACTGCGACGTCATCGACCTCGGAGCCTACGAGAACCAGTCCGATCTGCCCTTGATGACGATCACGCCCTCGTTGACGGTCGATGCCGGTTTCGTGGCGGTCAACGCGAGTGCCGCGACCGTCGTGGAGATTGCGAACACCGGGACGCTGGACTTCGAGGTTGCTGAAGTCCTCGTTGGCGATGCGAATGAAGTCTTCTCGGTCGATACGCCCGTTCAGAACCGCGTTCTGACGCCGGGCGAATCCATCGAAGTGACGCTGCGATTCCGACCCGCCGAGGAGAAGGTGTACGCGGGCACGCTGTTCGTCCGTTCGACCAGCAGCAACGCCTCTTCCCTGGCGGTGTCGCTGAGCGGCGTGGGCGTTACAGGGACAATGGTCCCTGCCGGCTCGGTCAGCGGGACCTGGACGAGAGCCAACAGTCCATACACCGTCACGGGCGACATCAGCATCCCGAAGAACCAGACGCTGACCATCGAGCCCGGCGTCACCGTCAAATTCGCGGGGCATTTCGGCCTGACCGTCGGCTATCGGGCGACGCTGCTCGCCCGAGGGACTGTGGACAGCGGCATCGTCTTCACCGCCATCGACACCACCGAAGGGTGGTACGGCGTCCGGTTCATCAACAGCTCGACGGAGGACATGCTGCAATACTGCACCCTGGAATATGCGATGAAACCCCGCATGGGCGGCGGCAGCTTTGAGAACCTCCACGGCGGTGCGATCCTGGCCTGTGGCTCGTATGACCACGAGCCGGGCCAGCCTCTGATTACCAGCCCGACGATCGATTCCTGCCGGATCGCCAACAACTACGCGTATACGGGCGGCGCGATCATGTGCTACTACGGCTCCGAGGCGACCATCACGAACAACGTGATCGTGGATAATACCGCCGACGGCTGGGGCGGCGGCATCGTCATGTGGTACGCGTACTGCACGGTTGCGAACAACGTGATCGCCCGCAACGACGCGGGGGGCGCCGGCGGCCTCATGAACTGGATGAGCACGCCGGTGATCCGCAACAACACGTTTGCCGCCAACAAACCCAGCGGGCTGCACCTGGAATCGACTACGTCCTCGCTCTGGGGGATGGAGACCGTCTCCGTCATGAACAACATCGTCTGGGACAACGAGATCTACATGTCTGACGATGTCTTGAATGGAGAATACAATGTCCGCTACAACGACATTCAGGGCGGCTGGAGCGGCACCGGCAACCTCGACGTCGATCCGCTGTTTGCCGACGCGGAGAATGGAGACTACCACCTGAAGTCTCAGGCGGGCCGCTGGGACCCGACGACCGCAAGCTGGGTCCTCGATGATGTGACGAGTCCGTGCATCGATGCGGGCAATCCGTCGACGAGCTACTCGAAGGAGCCGTCCCCGAACGGAAAACGCGTCGATCTGGGCGCCTACGGCGGCACCGCCCAGGCCAGCAAGTCCCCATGATCCCACAGTTGAAGACGCCGGGTCGATGGGCTACAATGCCGCCGGTCGGAAAGCAATGGAGTGCTGTTTTCGCGACCGGCAATCGGGAATACGCTGTCACAGGTGGAATGCATGGGACCACTGATCTTCGTTGCCTTCATCGGGCTGATCATCGTCTTTGGCATCTTCGGCTACCTCGGCGCCAAGAAGCGTCGCGAGGCGATGATGGCCCTGGCCGCCAGGCTGGGCCTTCGCTTCGACGCGGACAAGGACCGGGACCTGGCCCGACGATACGACTTTCTTGACAAGCTGCGGTCCGGCTCGAACCGCTACGCCTTCAACACGCTGACCGGGACGTATCAGGGCCATGAGGTGGCCTTGTTCGACTACCACTACGAGACCCATTCCACCGACTCCAAGGGCCACCAGCAGACGCATCACCATTACTTCTCCTGCTTCCTCCTGCACCTGCCGATGTCCTTCCCGGAACTGGTCATTGCGAAGGAGGGGTTCCTGTCGAAGATCGCCCAGGCGGTCGGCTACGACGACATCGACTTCGAGTCGCACGAGTTCTCTCGTCGATTCTGCGTCCGCTCGCGCGACAAGAAGTTCGCCTACGACGTCTGCCATGCGCGAATGATGGAATATCTGATGGCCAACGACGACTTGACTATCGAGATCGAGGGCAACGTCCTGGCGATCACATTCGGCTCCCGCCTCGACATCGAACGGATCGAGCCGAACCTCAATCGCCTAGTCGCCCTGCGGTCGTTGATGCCGGAGTATCTGTTTGCCAGGAGTTGAGTATGGGACCATTTCTGATCGTCGTCGGCGCGGTCGTCCTGCTGCCGTTGATCTACGTCATCGCGACGTACAACACGCTGGTGGCGCTGCGCAACCACATCCGCGACGCCTGGGCGAACGTCGATACGGAACTCAAGCGCCGGTACGACCTGATCCCCAACCTCGTCGCGACGGTCAAGGGCTACGCCGCCCACGAGAAAGAGGTCTTCGACCGCGTCACGCAGCTCCGCGTCCAGTGCATGGCCAGCCAGGGCCGGCCCGAGGAGCAGGCGGTGGACGAGAACCAGCTCGTGGCCGCTTTGCAGAAGATGCTGGCGGTCGTGGAGAACTATCCACAACTGAAGGCCGACCAGCACTTCCTCAAGCTCCAGCAGGAATTGACGAACACCGAGGACCGCATCCAGGCCGCCCGGCGGTTCTTCAACGGCAACGTCCGCGACTACCGCAACAAGTGCGAGATGTTCCCGAGCAGCATGATCGCGGGCATGTTCGGATTCGAGTCGCAGGACTACTTCAATGTGCCGCCGTCCGTGCGAGAGGTGCCGGACGCACAGTTCGGATGACCTATGGACCAGCCGCAGATCGTGAGAATCTCCCCCGTCGCCACAAGATCCAACCACAGGACGGTGGCCCGCATCGACCGCGACCTCGTGCGACAGAAAGCCGCGGATGCCGCGCGGAGCGCCCGCAAACGCGAGATTCACAGTTTCCACCAGGGCGACCCCGACACCCTGCAACGGATGCTCAACGCCATCCAGCCGGGCAGCTACGTCCGACCGCACCGTCACCTGAAGCCGCCGAAGGCGGAATCGATCATCGTGCTCCAGGGCTCGCTCGCCTTCATCGCCTTCGCCGACGATGCGTCGCTCGACGAGGCAGGCTGCATTCTGATCGATCCGGCCCGGTGCCTCTACGGCTGTGACATCCGCCCGGGCGTCTGGCACACGATCTTCGCGTTGGCGCCGGATACGGTAGTCTTCGAGGTCAAGCCGGGACCGTACGATCCCACTACCGACAAGGAGTTCGCACCCTGGTCCCCGCCGGAGGGCAGTCCCGAAGCCGCGAGCTTCCTGGCGGACATCGAAGACCGATTCCATCGCGTCACGATTTAATCCATTTCTTGTCTTGGCCTAATCACAATCTAACACCCGCGGGTATGCTGAGGATAGGCAATGATAATCAATCCTCTTACTACAAGGGTGGGTGATACGCGCCTTCGTCGCCTGCCCTTCTTCACTGCGCCGGCCCGTTCGGAGTGTGTCCGTAAGGGCACGTCCTCACAGGCGCGGAAGATAACGCCTCACGGCGTCACTACGAACAACGTCCGCAGGCGGCCGGATTCGCTTGACACTGCGACAGGCTGTGGAGAGACTGGAGGTCGTTGTAGCGGCGTGCACGGCACGCCCGGCTGGAGAATCCCTTGCATGAGGTGACTACCATGGCACAGCGAGCGGCGCAGGAGAAGGGGACATCGGTTTCACGGAGGCAGTTCATCCAGGGTTCGGCGTCACTGGCCGCACTGGGCGTCGTGGGCAGCCGGCTCTATGCTGCGGGTTCCGACAGGATCCGCGTCGGGCTGATCGGCTGCGGCAGCCGGGGGACAGGGGCTGTGCGCAACTGCGTCGATTCCTCGCCCAATGTCGAGATCGTTGCCTTGGGCGATCTGTTCCAGGACCGCGTCGACGCCTGCCTAGCCACAATCAAAAAGGATGGCGAGAAGGATTGGAGTTCCTCGCAGCCCTGGCGGCATGCGGACAAGGTGCGCGTCACGCGAGAGACGTGCTTCACCGGCTTCGATGCCTACCGGAAGGTCATCAATAGCGGCGTGGACCTGGTCATCCTCGCCACCTCGCCGCACTTTCGCCCCATGCACCTGAAGGCCGCCGTCGAGGCGGGCAAGCACGTATTCATGGAAAAGCCTGTCGCGGTCGATCCGGTTGGGATTCGCTCGATCCTCCAGTCGTCCGAGTCGGCCAAGCAGAAGGGCCTTGCCATCGTCGCCGGCACGCAGCGTCGTCACGATCCCAAGTACATCGAGGTCATGAAACGGGTCCACAATGGCGATCTCGGCGAACTCGTCGCGGGTCAATGCTATTGGGTTGGCTGCTTCGTCCGCCAGTGGGGCTTCTACCACGAGCGGCAGCCGGGCTGGACCGACATGGAGAACCAGTGCCGCAACTGGTACTATTACACCTGGCTCTCGGGCGACCATATCGTCGAGCAGCACGTCCACAACATCGACGTGATCAACTGGGCGATGGGCGGGCACCCCGTGACGGCGCTGGGCATGGGCGGCCGGCAGGTCCGCATCGAGCCCGAGTATGGCAACATCTACGACCACTTCGCGGTCGAATTCGAGTACGCCAACGGCACCCGCATCCTGAGCATGGCCCGCCAGATCGATGGCTGCACGGATCGGATCGCCGAGCGCATCGTCGGCGCCAAGGGCGTCGCGATGGAAGGGCTCATCGAAGGCGCAAAACCCTACAAATACGAAGGTCCGACGCCCAACCCCTACGAGCAGGAGCACGCCGACCTGATCCAGAGCATCCGCGAAGGCCGACCGCTCAACGAGGGCAGGCAGGTTGCCGAGAGCACAATGACCGCGATCCTGGGCAGGATGAGCGCCTATACAGGCCGGGCGATCAAGTGGGACTGGGCCATGAACGCCTCCAAGCTCGACCTGACCCCGCCGGCCTACGAACTGGGCAACCTCCCGGTGGTTCCCGTCCCGATGCCGGGCAAGACGCAGTTGGTCTGAGGTGCAATCATGGATGAAATCCTTGCTCGATGTGGCTACCGGTGCGATCTGTGTCTTGCGTATCGTCCCAACGTGGAGGCGAATCCCGCCCGCCGGCAGGAACTCAGCGACGGTTGGCACAAGTACTTTGGCTTTCGGATTCCCGCGGAAGAGATTGTCTGCGACGGGTGCATGGCCGAGAACCCCTGTCTCATCGACAAAGCGTGTCCCGTCCGACCATGCGTCATCGAGCATGGATTCGCCAACTGCTCGCAGTGTCCCAACTACGCCTGCGAGAAGCTCACCGAACGTCTCGTCGTCTACGAGGACATCGTGGCGCGAACACCGTTTTCGATTCCCGCCGAGGATCGGGAACACTTCATCGCGCCTTATGAGAACAGGCGCCGCCTCGACCAGCTCAGGCAGCCGTGAATTCGGGCGCCGCGTATTCGATTCCAGACCGAGATACGTACGACGCTTCCGGAATACCCCAAGAGAGGTCCGGCTTTCACGCTTGATCCGCTCGACCGGCAAAGCTACACTCGTCGACAACAGTTGGAGAGAATTGCATGGCAGCGGTGCAAGAGATGAAGGTCCTGGTCGTTGGAGCGAGCGGAGCGACCGGACGGCTGTTGGTGGGCGAACTGCTCCGTCGCGGGCACGACGTCAAGGTGATTGTGCGATCCCCCGAGAAGCTGCCCGAAACCCTCAAGCACCACGACCGCCTGGCCGTGATCCGCGCGAGTATCCTGGACCTCAGCGATGCGGAAATGGCTCAGCATGTGAGCGGCTGCGACGCGGTCGCTTCGTGTCTGGGGCACAACATCACCTGGAAGGGCATCTACGGCCACCCGCGCAGGCTTGTGACTGATGCCACGCGCCGACTGTGCGCCGCCATCAAGGCAAACAGGTCGGACAAGCCAACGAAGTTCGTCCTCATGAACACGGCCGGCAACAGCAACCGAGACCTGCACGAGCCTGTGTCGTTTGCCCAGCGGTGCCTCATTGGGCTGTTACGTCTACTGCTGCCGCCGCTCGTGGACAACGAGCAGGCTGCGGACTACCTGCGGACCGAGATTGGCCCGAACGACGATGCGATCGAGTGGGCGGCTGTCCGTCCCGACAGTCTCATCAACGAAAACGAGGTCACCGAGTATGAGGTGTATCCTTCGCCCATTCGCAGCGCCATCTTCAACGCGGGCAGGACGAGTCGGATCAACGTCGCCCATTTCATGGCCGATCTGATCGCGGACCCAGACACATGGAACCGATGGAAAGGCCGGATGCCTGTGATCTACAACAAAACGTCGTCGTGAAAGGGTTCCTGCGCAACGTAGGCAGCACGGCTGGACGAAATGTCTCGCCTGCCAAGTTGACCTGCCCGACCGGCCGGGCTACAATTGTGGGCGACAGTTGGAGAGAGTCGTATGATGGCGGTGCAAGAGACGAACCACATCACAAGCCGGGATGGTTGTCGTGCGACGCGGTGTCATGCCCTTGTCGCGGTTGCCGCCATCGGGCGAAAGGAGCTTCAGAGATGATCAAAGGGAGTTGTTACTGCGGCGCGGTGAAGTACGAGATACACGGCCGATTGCTCATGTTCGCGAATTGCCACTGTCCGGACTGTCGCAAGTTCACCGGCTCGGCGTTTTCCGCGGTCCTGGTGACGGAGTCCGAAGGGTTCAAGATCGTTTGCGGCGAGGACAATCTCGTCCCGTACCAGTCTTCGCCCGGCAAGCGTCGCAGCTTCTGCAAGACCTGCGGCTGCCACATCTTCTCGCGTGCAGAACACAGGCCGGGCATGGTCTTCGTCCGGGCGGGCTCCCTGGACGACGACCCGCAGATGAAGCCGCAATGCCATATCTGGACCGGCGCGAAGGCCCCCTGGCACGAGATCTGCGACTCGATCCCGCAGTACCCAGAAGGCTTGCCTCAGAAATGAAGGTTCAACATGGAATAGGTATGAGGTCCCTGGAATCTGGAGGCTCTCGGATCGCGCGAGTGGCGATGCGACCATCTTATTGTCACCGACTCGGTAAGATCAGAGGAATGAATGGGAGATAGGGCGTCCCCAGAATAGCGGAGGATACGTATGCTAAAGAGCCATATGGATGCGGTTGAGGAACATCTCCTCAGTATTAGTCGGATTCCAGCGAATTCAGGTCATGCGCTCCACAAAGGGACTCCCAGAGAGGCATTCATCAAGGAGTATCTGGAGACGCATCTTCCATCGAGTGTGGCGATTGGAACAGGTGAGTTGATTGATGCGCGGTCCAGGCCTGGGCAATCCAGGAATCAGTATGACATCGTCATCTATAGAAGAACCTACCCGAAGCTGGATTTTGGCGGGGGGATTTCTGCATTTCTCATTGAATCTGTAGTTGCTACTATCGAAGTGAAATCCAGTCTAACCCAGACTGAGTTCAACAATGCAGTGAAGGCCGCTCGCAACTGCAAAGCACTTGTTCCGAACACGGTGAGTTCTTTTCGCGCGGGATATACTCCGCCAAGTGTCCTTAATTATGTTGTGGCTTACGATGGTCCTGCAAATATGAAGACGGTTTACGGGTGGGTTGGCCCAGAGTATGAGAAGCTCGGCGTTCGGGTGTCTCAATCGCCGCAGTGTGCAAGCGACAGAACTGAGATGCCCTCACCGGCGATTGATGCCGTCTTTGTCCTCGGCAAGGGATTCCTTTACTATGACAACACTCCTATTGGATTCCTGGACAACGTGGCTCGGAAGGCGAATCCCTCTCTGAAGTGGGTGTTCTCGGATACTCCCAACGGGAACTTGTTGTTTCTTTTCCTGCTGATTCAGAATGCAACCGCAAACATCGAAGCGAAGTGGCTCAACGCGATTCCGTATCTTTCTGGTTTTTCTGTTCCAAATCTCCAAGCGGGGCCCTGACTCGCCAATCAGCCTACCCAGTGCCGCGGCGCAGTTCAACGGGAGTCATGTGCTGTGTCGTTGGGGGATACTACCATCGCTGGCCGTGTGATTGCGTCGGGTACAGATTCTCTTGTAGACACGGGGGACAGCTACCTACTATGGGATAACGAATAACATGCATCCGAGACTGATCATTGGCGTTTTTGTTCTGTGTGGCGTGGTGCTGTCCGGGACAGCACACGAGCTTGGTCATGCGATTGCCGGGAAGATGGCGGGACTCAATGTTGTCTACATTCAGATCCTTCCGCCCGGTCTGCGGCTGTCGGGAGAGCCCACCGGCTTCTGGAATGCGGCAATCAGCATTTCGGGCATGCTGTTCAGTGTGCTGATTGGCTTGGCGGGCGCTCTCGGTGTCATTCTGCTCGCAAGCAGGTGGCCGTCTATCAGGTACGCAGTCTGGCTCTTCGTGCCGATGATGGCCCAAGCTCTCGCGTGGTTGTGCCTGCCTTTGGTTGCCGTCCTTGGCGTCAGAATCCCGGATGGCGATATTCAGAAGTTCATGCAGCAAACGAACTGTCCTCCGCTGGCAATCTCTTTGATCGGTCTGGTGCTGGCGGCGCTGTGTGCAGCAGTTCTGAAGTGGGTGTGGAGCTGAGAAAGAGCCAAACAAGGGATCAATCGCGCCGGCCAAAGCGGCGCGATCATCCCCGGTGTCAGGCGTTGATCTTCTTGAGCAGCCAGGCCATGTTCCGGCCGAGGAGTTGCATGGTTCGCAGGCCTTCTTCGTCCTGCTCGACTTCGCCTTTGTTCAAGCCGAACCCCATGTTCCAGTAGCACGAACCGGGGATGACCATCTGGCTGATCAGGAAGAAGTGGTTCATCGAGTCGAAGGCGTGGATCTCGCCGCCTCGGCGGACCGCGATTACCGCGGCGCCCACCTTGCGTCTGAACAGCTCGTCGTTGGCCTTCGCGACGAAGCCCGCCCGGTCGATCAGGGCCTTCATCTCGGCGCTGACGTCCGCGAAGTAGGTGGGGGAGGCCAGGATGATCCCGTCGGCGGCGACCATCTTGGCGATGCAGTCGTTGGCGATGTCGCCTTTGACCGCGCACTGGCGGTCCTTGTTCTTGAAGCACTGGCCGCAGGCGGTGCAGCCGCGGAGGGTCTGGCCCGCGAACTGGACCAGTTCCGTTTCGATCCCCTCTTTCTCAAGCTCCGCAAAGACCCGCCGGACCAGGATTGCGGTGTTGCCGTCCTTGCGGGCACTGCCGTTGAATGCGACGACCTTCATGGGCGTTCCCCTTCGCATAACGATGGATTTCATTCGAACCGAGGGGAATGCTAATCGAAGACGCGAACCGCCGCAACCCATATGCCGAGCAGGATGCCCACGCACCGATCCTTCTTGCGAGTACGCGGCACATCGATAATGGTATGGTGTGTGATACGCACCCTACACAAGCCGGAGGCTGCAAATGTGTGGCCCCCAATTGCATAAGTAGTTAAGCTGCATGAGTTTATGGTCGTCGGAGAGGCGGCGGTCTCGCAGATACAGCGCGTCGCGACTTTGCCAGAGAATCGCGGCTGCCCGGTCCAGGGTGTGCGCGTCAATTCGTCTTCTCCGGTCCGACCAGTGGGACCGGCAGCGTCGGCAGATGTCGTGCTTTTTGTCATACCACCACAGTTCGAACCCGCCGAAGGCCGGGCAGGCGTCGTCCCTCACGGCCAGGACGCGGTCGCAGTACAGCAGTTGTTTGATCTGTACTCTGTGGTTCACTATGATTCGTTTCATGGCTTAATCCTCCATGATGAATCTGCACATCTATGCCCTTGTCCTATGGGAGGCATTCCGAGACCCACGAGTAACGGTGGGGCGCCTCGGCATTTTCCTGCCCGTCTTGAGACCGGCTCATGCGTCGTTCTCATATGAATGAAGACGTATGGCGGGCGTGCGTTTCAGGGGCGGAGCCCAGAATTTGTGCGAAACGGAGTTGAGCTTTCTCCCTATCGCGGTGCTCGTGGCTCGGCGTGTGCCCGTTCGGGTCCGAGAACGCGGTTTTTGCATCTGAATTCGCCGTCCGGCCGTGCAATAAACAACCTGGGTCCGCGACCAACCTTATGTAGCCGGGGTTTTCGGCTTGAATGAGTCCACAAGAGGGTTAGTAGATTAAAGGAGCAGTACTATGATTCTCAGATGGGCAAAATATGGTGTGATGGGTGTGGTGGGCCTGGGGTTGGTCGGCGGGGCCATCTTTGGCAAGGACATGGTCAGCTACGTCAAGAGTTCCGCCAGGGGCGTGCGGACGGCGGTGAAGGATTCGGTCCCGATCGAGTTCGAGCTTCGCAGGGCTCGCGATCTGCTGGACGGGATCATTCCTGAGATGCACGCCAATATCCGTTTGATCGCCCAGGAAGAGGTGGAAGTGGCCGCCTTGAAGGGCGAGATCGAGAAGGGCCGGACTGCCCTCCAGGACGAAGAGAACAAGATCAAGACGCTGCGAGTGGCCCTGGAGCAGCCGAGGGTCCAGTACACCTTCGCCGGCAAGAGCTACGACCGGTCCGAGGTGACGACCGACCTGGCCGCCCGGTTCGAGCGGTTCAGGGATAGCGAGCTGGTCCTGGCCAGCAAGGTCAAGCTGCTGGACAACCGTGAGAAGCAGTTGACCGGCGCCATGCAGATGCTCGAGAAGACCAAGAGCCAGAAGCGCCTCCTCGAAGACCAGATCGAGACCCTGGCCAGCCAGTATCGTCTGGTGAAGGCGGCCTCGGTGGGCTCGCAATTCCAGCTCGACAGCAGCAAGATTGCGCAGACCGAGAAGCTCATCTCCGAGATTCGCAAGCGTCTCGACGTTGCCGAGCGCGTCCTGGCTCACGAGAGCAAGTTCGTCGAGTCGATCCCGGTGGGCGCCCCGGACGCGGTTCCCGAGACGGATCTCGTCGCCCAGGTCGACGATTACTTCAAGACCCGCGAGAACGAGTCGGGCGAGAACACAGCGGTCACGATGGCCGTCCAGAATTGATGAAGGATGATGGATGATTGGCGTCAATAATCAATAGTCGATCATCAGTAATCAATGGTGAGGGTTTGGCCGTGTTGATCCTGCGAATCAGACAAGCGGAGTGTGCGTTGGCCGACGGCCGGCTGGATGAAGCCTTCGAGATCGCGAAAGCGGATGACGTTCGAGGTCACCGACACGGTCAGAGGCTCATCGGCCGGCTGGCCCGCGCGATGGTTCGGCGAGGGCAGGAGAACCTGGCGGCCGGGCGGTTCCAGCCGGCCTTGCTCGACTGCAACAAAGCGGAGAAACTGGGCGGCGCCACTTCGGAAGTCACTCAGCTTCGCACCGCGATCTGCGACGCGATGATGAAGGATCAGCATGAGCATCAACAACAGGCGTTGCGGGTTGCGCAGGCCAAGCAGCAAATCGGCGACGGCTGGCTCTCCGTCGGCGGGCGGATCCTCGAAGAATCGCCCGCCGGCGACGGTCGGGCCCAACTGGTTCGCCAGGAACTGGCGGCGGCCAGGTTTCAGGCCGAAGATGCGGTGGTCAAGACCGAGCTGGCGCTCCAGCGAGGCGATCTCGAAGAGGCGATGAAGATCGCGCGGGCCACCGGGCTTAACCAGAGCAAGAACGGCCGGGCCGGCGAGCTTCTGGGCCAGATCAAGGCCCGTGCGATCGAGCGGATTCGGTCGGACCTGGAACAGGGACGCATCGATCGCGCCGCTGCCTTCGTGAGGCGGGCCGCCATGCCGGGCACGGACGGGTCTGAAATCGTCGAGTTGGTCGAGACGTTGAACCGGTGCCGCCAGGCGGCGGCATACGTCGCGGCCGGCACACCCGCGGCGGCGCTGCCGTTGCTGCGTCAGGTCAAGATGGTGTGCCCGTCGGCCCGCTGGCTGGATGACGCGATTTCCAACGCCAAACGGGCTTCGGAGGCGTACGAAGAACTCCAGGCCGGGCCTTTAGGCTTGACGCTGGTGGATGTGGCGCCGATCATGGGAGCGGGCAAGTCGGACACACAGGCTGCGTCGGCCTGTGCGAACCATTGGGAACAAGCAGTAGCGATGCGGGAACAGATGATGCCGGCAACCGGCGGCGATTCTCTGCCTTCGAAGTTCGTCATGCAGATCGACGGCGTCGGCAGTTTCCTGGTCTTCCGCGACTCGCGCGTGACGGTCGGTCCGATCAGTTCTTCCGCTCGGCCGATGGTGGGTCTGATGGCCGATCCGCACCTGCCGACGGTGGCGATCGAGCGGGTGGACGACGATTATTTCCTGCGATCTGAGAGGCCGGTGGATGTGAACGGCCGGTCGGTCGGCGAGGCGATGCTCCGCGACGGAGATCGCATCACCTTGTCGGCTCGGTGCGTCGTGCGGTTCCACCTGCCGAATCCGGCCAGCACGACGGCTCTGCTGACGATCTCCGGCGGCAGGCTGCCGCGACCCGACATTCGCCAGGTCGTCCTGATGGACCGTGACATCCTGGTCGGGCCGTACGCCAACAATCACATTCGCACCGAACAGTTGAAAGACGTGGTCGCTCTGTTCGTCCAGAACGGCCGGCTGCTCTGCCGGGCCAAAGACGGTATACTGGTGGACGGCCGCAGTTTCGATCCGAGTGTGGGCCTTGCGGTGGGCAAACCCATCGAGATCGGGAGACTCTCGATGGTCGTGACAGGGTCCGAGGCATAGAAGTGAACATGTGAGTCTTATCCGGCGAAGAAACCATGGACACGTACCAATACAAATATGGAGATCGGCCGCTCGAAGGATATACCATCCAGCGTGCGGCCGGACGCGGCGGTTTCGGCGAGGTCTACTACGCCATCAGCGACAGCGGCCGTCAGGTCGCGCTCAAGGCGGTCCAGAGCTATGAGCAAATCGAGCTGCGCGGCATCAGCCAGTGCATGAACCTCAAGAGTCCGCACCTGGTCACCATCTTCGACGTCAAGCACAACGACCAGGGTCGGCCGTTCGTCATCATGGAATACGTCGCGGGTCCGTCGCTTGCGGACCTGATCAAGGAATCGCCCGGCGGACTCGGCAGCCAGAAGGCGGCGTTCTTCCTCCGCGAGATCGGCAAGGGCCTTTCGTTTCTCCACGAGTGCGGGATCGTGCACCGCGACCTCAAGCCGGGGAACATCTTTTATGAGAACGGATACGTCAAGATCGGCGATTACGGCCTGACCAAGGCGATCAGCGCCAGCCATCATGTCAGTCATACCATTACCGTGGGCACGGTCCACTACATGGCGCCGGAGATCGGCGCGGGCCGATACGACCGGAGCATCGATATCTACGCCCTTGGCGTGCTGCTCTATGAGATGCTCACGGGCCAGGTCCCGTTCCTCGGGGCCAGTCCCGCGGAGATCCTCATGAAGCACATGACCGCGGCGCCGGACCTGACGAATATCGAGGATCCGTTCGCTCGCGTGATCCGACGGGCTCTGGCCAAGGACCCCGCCGAGCGGTACCAGAGCGTCCAGGAGATGGTCGAGGACGTGTTCGGCACCGAGCACGTCCGCAACAGCGTGTCTCAGTTCGCGCCGGAGGAGCTGTCCGTCGTCGCCGAGCACATCGCCCAGAAGATGCAGGCGGCCCGGGCCCAGGCGCATGCGCAGCCCAAGACCCCGGCGCAGGCTGAACCGGAAAGCGATTTCAGCAAGGTGGTCGGCAAGAAGGCCGAACAATTCGCGAAGAAGGCGGAGCAGTTCGCCAAAAAGGCCGAGGTCTTGAGCGGGCAGTGGGTCGAGAAGGCCAAAGCCATCAAGGAGCGGGCGCACCAGGTCGGCCGGACCCAGACGATGGTCGCCGACCCGTTCAGTCCGCACCAGCGAGCGAAGCTGGCGATGATCGCGTGTGCGGCCACCGCCCTTGGAGCGGGTTTCCTTTGCGGGCGCGGCGACGAAGGCAAGCTCGGGCTGGCCGTGGTTGTCTTCGCCATGATCCTGGTGGCCTCGTCCATCGTCACTCGCTCGCTCCAGCGGTGGTGGCGGGCGATGGACGAGGAGAAGAAGGGATTGGGTAAGTTCGGCACGTCCCTGCTGGCCTCCTTCGTAGCGGTCGTGGTCGGGACGACACTGGCCGGGGGCTTGGATGTGATCCCCTCCCTCTCCATCCATCGTGGACTGCCCGGCCCACTGCGGTTCCCGTTCGGTCCTTTTGCCGGCTGGCCCAGCCTGACATTGGCCCTGGCGCTGCCCATGCTGCTGGTGGATTGGAGAGAGGTTTCCGATCCGCGCCGCCCGAAGCGGGTTGTGCTGGGGTGGCCTGTGCTGGTTGGCGTGATGGGTCTGATCTCCGGCGGGATCTTCGGCTTGCAGCCGGCGGTTGCCGCCTGCACGCTGGCGGGCATCGTGCTGGTGGTTCAGACCCGATGTCCCTGGGGCACGGCGGTGGCGAATCCCGCAGCGACGACAGGGTCGGATAACGCGGTCAAGGGCGTAGAACAGGTTGGTCGCGCACCCGCAAGAGCCTGCCCTGAGCCTGTCGAAGGGGCGTATCGCGAGACCCCGGTCGGGGTAGCTCCCAACGGGGCGCAAGGCGCTGCCTGGAGGGCCGGGTCAGTCGGCGTCGCGACTGTCGCCGTCCCTGGATATGTACATACGCTCTGGCTGATCGGCTGGCTGTTGACCTTGGGCGGCGGCTTGCTGGCTGTGATCATGGCCGGAACTACGCGAATGTACGGCGACGACTTCGGAGTCACCGTGGCGGTCGGGGTGGACAGTCTCATCGCGTCGCTGTTCTGCTTCATCATGCTCTTCCGCCGGACCTTCGCGGGCTGGTACCGATATCTTGTCCGTCCGGGGCTGCTCCTGGTGTGCGTCCTGACCATCGTGACGGCCGCTATCTCGCTGGGCACGATGAGACTCCACAACGAGGAACTGGCCATCGCGACGTTCTTCATCGTCTTTCCGGCCATCCTGTTCTTCGTGATTCTGTTCCTGCCGGCCCGCTTTTTCGGGACGGCGAATGTCGTCAAAGTCCAGGCACGACCCGCACAACGCGGGGCCGTCTCTCCGGCTAAACGAGTGACGGCGCTGCTGTTGACCGTGCCTGGTATATTCGGTCTGTGCGGCCTGCACCGGTTCTACGTCGGGAAGATCGGTACCGGCATTCTCTGGCTCTTTACCGGCGGCCTGTTGGGTGTGGGCCAGTTGATCGACGTGATTCTCATCCTGGTCGGTCAGTTCAAGGATAGCAATCAGCTTCCTTTGGTGGTCTGGAGCGATCCGCGCGAAATCAGCGCGGCCACAGCCCAGTCGGGTTCTCGGCCGGCGGCCGACGCACCGCCGATTCCGGCGGTAGGAATTGCCCAACCGGTTGAACCTGCCGCGGAGATGCCGCAACCGCAGCCGGCGGTCGTGCAGCCGCCCTCGTGGCCGTCTTACAGCAACACGACGACGGTCTATCAACCTTTTGATCCGCTCGGCGGGCTCCTCGCGGCGGCGGGGCACATCCTCGCCCTCGCGGCGATTCTGATCGGACTGATCGTCGGATTGCATCTGCCCGCCGTGGCGAGCGCCGCCTGGCCGCAGGAGGAACCTATGGTCCAGTTCCAACAGATGTTGGGGGACAGTTGGCCGCGCGTGGTCGAACAGGCGGGGACCCTGTTGTCCGTGGTGCTGCTGTTCCTCGCGGCGGTCTTGATCGTGATTGGCCGACGGAAGAACGGTCCGGCCCACGTGATTCGTGCGCTCGCGGGCCTGGTCGGCTTCTTCTTTGGGATCAGCTTCTTCTGCAACGAAGTCATGTCGCGCGGTGAGACGCAGAACATTGTCGATCTCTTCCGCAAGGAGCAGGCTGGTCCTGCTTTGGAGCGATTGTTCGACGTGCTCAGCCAAGAAGAGGCGGTGGTTGCGGGCGTCATCATGCTGGTCTCCGTCCTGGTCATGTCGTGGCCGCCGCGAAGGCGGACGCCGGTCTTTGCACCGATGCCCCCGCAGGGAGTTGTCCTATGAGTGTGACGATGCTGCCAATCATCATTCTGCCGCTGACGTTCCTCTTCGTCCTGCTGATCATCCTCGTCTGCAAGGCCCCCAAGGCCGGAGCATGGATCGTGGGTGGGCTGCTCCTCCTGGCTCCTCTGATCCTGTACCGGTTTGCCAAGGGGGGTGGGTTGGCCCATGACGAGGAGGTGGTCATTCCGTTGTTTGTCCTGCCGGCGGTGTTCCTTTTCGTTCTCCTGGTGATCCTGCTGGCGAAGGCCCCCAAAGCGGGTATCGCGATGATCGTGGCACTCGTGGTCATGGTGGTGGCAGGGGGCTTCATCGTCATGTTCTTCAGTCATAGTCCCGAAGTCTATGTCCCGCAGCCTGTGCCGTATGCGCAGATCGAGCAGCGGGCGCACCCCAGTGCGGCCATCGCGGTGATCGACGGGGACAGCGAGGCGGTGCACGAAGGTTGGGCTCCGGTTGCTCCCACAACTCCGTCCGGCCCCCTGTCGCCGATCTGGTCGGAGGGCGTCGAGCAGGAGTTCGAGGCGGATGTCTATCCCTCCGTTGTGACAGCCGCCAGGGCGCTGGGTCGACGGATGGCCAAACCCATCCGGATCGTTGCGAGCGATCCCAATGCGCCAATCAAGGTCGTTCTCTTCCAGGAGAGCCACGAGCGATTGTGGATGGCGGCATTCGCGCAGACGCTGGAACAGGAGTTGCCGGACGTGCAGTGCTCCGTCGAGGCGGATCTGCGGAACATCCGTCCGAGCGAAATTGGCCTGACTTTCCGCGTCAGTGGCCCGCAAGCCGCCGCCTTCGCCGGCGGCAGCGGGATGAAGATCGAAGGCAGTGTGCAGGAGAGCACCCGGATCGAAGCCACGGCCTTCACGGAGGACCGTCGTGCCGGCGCCGAGGCCAGCTTCATCCTCAAGCCCTGGGTCGAGCACTTCGGTACTTTCGCAAGCACACAGCCGGAGCAGTCGTTGATCGTCGCTCGGTCCACTGGAGCTTGCACGAGCGAGAGCGAGGCGAATCAGCAATCACTGGATGATGCCCGATCGCGGCTGACCGAGGCGCTGGGGCGGGAGACGGGCCGCAGTCTTGCGGAACTGGGCCGGCCTCCGATCTCGACCCTGGACGTGCTCAACGGCGGATTCGTCGAAGACCGCTTCGTGCAGAGCTTCGACACCACGACCGGCAAAGTCTGGCGGCAGGCGATGCTGATCGACGTCTCCGGCCAGAAGCTGTGGCAACTGGCGAACGTGAAGGTGCGCCAGACCCGCGAGGTGCGGATGAGCTGGGCGCGGATGGGCCTGTCCGTCGTCGGCGTGCTCGTGCTGATCAGCGTGATTTATTTCTTCCTCAACATGGCCACGAGAGGGTATTATGAATGGTCGTTGAGGATCGCGGGCGTCGTTCTGGCGGTCGTCGCCATCGTCTCGATCCTGATGATTGTGAGGTGAGATGAAGTGTGATGTGTGATGGTTGATTGTCGATTTGGGGAAGTCGGACCTCGCTCTTCCAATCAAAAATCAGACATCAACAATCATAAATCGCAAAGATCGATGGCTGTAACCAAAGGCGAACAATACTTCCTGGATCGCATCAAGCAGGGCGATGAGCAGGTGTGGGCCGACTTCGTGAGTCGTTACCGAGGCCGGCTCGTGCGTTTTGCCCGCGCCAAGCTCCCGCAGCGCGCAGACGCGGAGGACGTGGTCCAGGAGACGTTCGTCGCCTTCCTTCGGAGCATCTCTCGCTATCGCGGCGAGTGCGACCTCGAGACCTATCTTTTTGCGTTGATCCGCCGCAAGATCATCGACTGCTACCGCAGCGCCGGCGCCCGCAAGGTCTGCCTGATCCAGGACGCCTGGGACAGCGACCGCGAGGAAGAAGGGTGCTCCGACCTGCTCGACGTCGTCCCCAGTCCCGCCCAGACCGCGAGCTGGTACGCCCGTGCGGACGAGCGGCAGAGCATGGAGAAGACCATCCTCGCGGAGGCCCTCTCCGACCTGGTCGACGGCCTGAAGAAGAACCTGAACCTCCGCGACCTCCAGATCATCGAGATGCTCTTCTACTGCCAGATCCCCAACAAGGACGTCGCGAAGAAGATGGGTCTCGACGAGAAGGCGGTCGCGTTGATCAAGCATCGCAATCTCAAGCAGATCCGCGAGAACGTGGGCCGAAGGCTGGGGATTGCGGAACGCAAGTCAGCGCCGGTGGACGCCGACGCGGAGATCCCGGACTCGCTCCTGACGGATCTCTGGGAATACTACCGATTCAGTTGTCCCAAGCGCAACACCATCGGCGCCTACATGCTCGGAACCCTGGAGCCCGACTGGCACAAGTACATCGAGTTCCACCTCAATGTCCTGGGCTGTCGGTTCTGCCGGGCCAACTTAGACGACCTCCAGAGCCAGAGCCAGGAAACGCAGCAGGAGGCCTTCCAGGCCCGCATCATGGAATCCACCATCGGCTTCCTCACCCGACCAATGTAGGCCGCATCTCTCACGACCCCGCCCCAATGATCAAGCTCAGCGACCGCTGCCGGAAACGCTGGTCGGCTGCAACAATCGGTGACAAATTATGAGACTGTAGCATTGTTACAGAGGATTTTCTCAGCTTCGAGGCCGCAGTTGGACGATATTTCCCAGAAAGCGGTTTCTTGGAGATATGGTCATGGATGGCCCCGGAAGCTATGTGGCCGATCCC
>JAGOLX010000013.1 GCA_017993835.1 Phycisphaerae bacterium | reverse complement strand
CGACAACATCGACGCGGTTCTGGTGGCGACGCCGGACCACACGCACGCAGTGATCTCGATGGAGGCGGTCCGGCGGGGCAAGCACATCCTGTGCGTCAAGCCGCTCACGCGGACCGTCCACGAAGCCCGCACACTGGCCGAGGCCGCTCGCAAGGCGGGAATCGCCACCCAGGTGACAACCGCCTCTTCTGTGAGCGACCGGGCATGCGACCTGCAGGAGATGATCTGGGACGGCGCGATCGGGGAGATTCGCGAGGTCCATTGCTGGTCGAACCGTCCGCTGTGGCCGCAGGGGATGATCCGCCCGGAGGGCTCGGACCCGGTGCCGGCGCACCTGGACTGGGACCTGTGGATCGGTCCGGCGCCGATGCGTCCCTTCAAGGACAAGTGGGGCCGGGACCATCTGGTGATGCAGCAAGCCAAACACAACTACCCTTACGACGCCGTATATCACCCGTGGAACTTCCGCGGCTGGTGGGACTTCGGAACGGGTGCCCTGGGTGACATGGGTTGTCACCATCTCAACACCCTCTTCAAGGCCCTCAAGCTCGGGCACCCGACGAGCGTCTGGGCGAGTTCGACCAAAGCGATGCCCGAGGCAACCCCACTGGCCTCGACGGTCGCCTGGGAGTTCCCCGCCCGCGAGGGCATGCCGCCTGTGACGGTCTACTGGTACGACGGCGGAATCAAGCCACCCAGGCCCCGCGAACTGGAGGAAGGCAGGGACTGGCCAGACGAGGGCAATCTGTACGTCGGCGACAAGGGCAAGATTCTCGGCGACACCGAAGGCGGACAGATCATCCCCGAGTCGAAGATGCAGGCGTACAAACGTCCGCCGCGGACGTTGCCCCGAGTGACCTTCCAGAGCATCGCGACGGGCGAGTGGATTCGAGCCTGCCAAGGCGGCGAGAAGGCAAGCTGCAACTTCGACGTCGGCGGCCTGTTGGCCGAGATCGTGCAGATCGGCAACATCGCCATCCGGCGGGGCAGGAAGCTCGCCTGGGACGGCCCGAACATGCGATTCACCAACGACGACGAGGCCAACAAATACATCAAGGAACCCTACCGCGTGGGCTGGAGCCTGTAGGAACAGGCTCCTTGTTTCTGACAGGTGCCGTAGGTCTATTCCTCGTTGGCCTGCTTGCGGGTCTGCTCCTTGAGGGTGTGGACCAGGCTGCCGAATGAGCCGAGCTTCGACGCCCCTTCGATAGCCTTGACCGCAACGTCCTGAATCTTCTGATAGGCCGCCTCCTGCTGCTGGGAGAGTTTGACGAGCTGCTCGGCCTGCTCTTTCACCGTCTTTTCCAGGGATTGGATTCGAGCGGTCAAGACGTTCTTCTGTCCCTCGAAGTCCTTCTGCACGAGATCCTGCTGGTACCTGGCTTCGCGTCCCACCCGTTCGGTGGTCTCCTTGACTGCGGCCGCCACTGCGGCGTCGAGCCGCTTGGGGAATCCCTGGACTTCGCTTTGCAGCGACGCGAATTCCTTCTCTCGCTCGGCGATCTGCTTCTCTCGTTCCTGGAGACCCTTTTCCGTCTGCTCCTTGAGGGTTTTCGTCTCTTTCTCGATCTGGCCCTTCTCCGCCAGCATCTTGGCCTTTTCGTCCTCGAATCTGTCTCGCGCCAACTGCTGTTCCCGCTCGAACGAGTACTTGTATTCCTCCTGTTGGCGCTGGCGGCGCTTGGCTTCGATCGCGTCCTGTTCTTTGAGCAGGGCGTCATGCTCGGCCTTCTCGTTCTTCCATTGGTCGCGGATTGATTCGATCTCTCCGGTCAGGCGTTCCTTTTCCTCGGCCATCTTCTGTTCGAATTGTTCTTGCTCCCGATGTTGCGCCTCGATCAGCGCGGCCAGGGTCCCGGCGGCCTTGTCGATCTCAAAGACCTCCGCCAGCTCCTTTTCCTTGATCTCGATGGCCTGCTGGACTTGGTTGCACTTGTCCACCTCCGAGGCCAGCTTTTCCCCGAGATCGGCCAGGGTCCTGGTCATTTCCTGCTTGAGCTGGTTGATCTTCTGGAGCACGCCGTCCGCGGTCATCGCCTGCACGGCGGTCAGGACCTGCGCCTCCTTCTTCTCCTGTATCTTCTGCTCGGGTTTCAACTGCGTCTTGTCTCTCTCCTGCAGTTGTTGCCGCATTTCGGCATAAGCATCGAGCAGTTCCTGTTTAGTGCTCTT
The DNA here is from genome assembly GCA_017993835.1 of Phycisphaerae bacterium. Lineage (GTDB taxonomy): Bacteria > Planctomycetota > Phycisphaerae > Sedimentisphaerales > Anaerobacaceae > PLanc-01. Next base: position 123,623 of record JAGOLX010000013.1, on the reverse strand, counting down.
GAGACTGGGTTCGACGGCATCCGCTTTCTTCTGGACGGCCATGTCACTTCTCCTCGACAGTTCTGCGCTGCGAATGTGCCGCGGCTCGCCAACGCCGCGACAGGAGCATTGTACCCTGTGCCCGCCCACGTTCAATGCCTTTCTCTCGCGGTGCAAGGGAGAAGAATGAGTAGCCGAAGGAAATGAAAGAAGGCGAAAGGAGACTGTGATGCAGGGTGCGCACCACGCACCGACTGATCCTCCCGGAGACAGACCATGGCGTGTGGTACGCACCCTACGAATGACGATGCCGCTCGGAGTTGGGCCGTCGGTTCAGTTGGTGCCGATCACCGTCACGGTTGGCGGCTGGAGGGACGCGATGCGTGCCTCCAGTTCCCCAACCCGGCGGTTGGCGATGTCCAGCGTTTCCTGTGCGACGCGGATTCTGGCGGCCTCGGGGTCGAAGGTCGATGCCTGCGTCAGTTGCCCCTGCACGTCGGCAAGCTGCCGGCGGAGGACGTCCAGTCTGGCCCGGCTCTCGGCTTCATCGATGGCCATCTTGCTCAGCTCGCTCTCGTATTGCTCGATCCGTCCGCCGCCGGTGAGTTTGGTCAGTTCCTCCCGGCGACGCGCTAGCTCGATCCTCGCGCGAGCGACGCTTTCCTGGGCCGAGGCCAACTCCGCCTGGGGCATCTGTCCGGCCGCCACTCTCTGCTGGAGCAGTTCAAGATGCGACGTGCTGAGCTGGACGAGCTTCTCCAACTCCTGGGTCACGGTATCTTCCGCCACCTTCTTGGCCGCCTGCTGTCTGGCCTCCTCGATCTGCATGTACATCGCTTTTCGACGGGCCTCCATGCTCACCTGATTCAGTTCCAGAGTCTGGACTGTTCTGGCCAGGTCGTCCTTCTGAGCTGCCAGGGCCCTGATGTCGGCCTGGTTCTTGACGCCTGAGGCGGAACTGCTCGACGTCCCCAGTGCATTGGATGTCCCGATCACGATCACGTTGTCTCTGATCCTGTATACCACAGGCGGCGCGCCGGGAAGCGGATCGGATATGCCTTTCAACAAGAGATCGAGGGCCGTCCCCAATCGGACGGAGGACATGCCGTCGATCTGGATCGGTATGTACCGCGAAGCGCCCGCCCACTCCTCCAGGTCCTTCCACAAGGCAACGATCTCCAGAGGCGGCTGCACGGCGTTCCTTAGCACCGCGATGGCTTCTTCCAACGGCGTCTCAGAAGACAGGGCCGAGAGATCGACGACTTGATCGAGTCGCTCTCGGACGCTTGTGCTTTCGGGCGACGGCGCCGCACCGGCGCTCTGGACGTTCTGCTCTGCCTGGTCTCGCTGGGACTTGGCAGACACAAGCAGCCTGTTCAAGCCTTCTGCATATCTGTCGTGTGTGTCGACGAGGTTGTTTCGCAGGTTCACCATGAGGGCGTCCATGAGTTCCTGGGCGGCCGGCTTGACACTATTAGGGAGGTCCACGGTCAGCTTGATGACCGCGCTGTGCTCGACGGTCGGGCTGCTCGCGGACCTTGTCGCCGCACCGCCAAAACTGCCATAGTTGCTGAAGTTACTGGAGCCTCCCATGCCTCCCATGCCCGGTCCCATGCCGCCACCCGTACGACCACCCACTATCCCGCCGCCCACGCCTCCGCTGCTCATGCCGCCCATCGCAGGGCCCGTCGGTGTCGTCGGGCCCATCATCCCGCCGCCCATGCCCCCAAGGCCGCCCATGCTGCGCCGGGATGTTGCGCCGCCACCTCTCTTTTCCGATGTCCCTGCAGACATGCCCATCATCTGGGCGTAGTCTTTTCCGTAGACTTGCTCGTACAGCCGCGACATCTCCGCGTCCTGTTCTTGTGCTGCGTCCGCCTGGGTTGTCTCTCCCGAGAGCCATTCCACCAAGACGAATTGCAGAGGATCCGCGGGCTCGACGTCGAGGACTTCCACTATGGCTCTGCGGCGCACGCCGGAACTGTAGATGAGACCAGCTACGGTCGCTTCATTCAGGGGGACGATGGCGGGATCGGCTGTGATTCTCACGAGGCAATCCGCCATTCTCGTGTTCGATGGCTTCTGTGGGGCGTTGTCCTGTCCGGACGCTGCCGTTGTTGCGGCGGTGCCGATTAGGGCGACGGTAAGAAGGATGACTACGCACTTCGCGGTTCGCATTTGGCTTCTCCTTTATCCTCGGATTTGTTGATCCGTCGTTGTTCGATCTGGTTCAGTCGCTCCCGGGCGACATCGGCCCACTGGTTCGTCGGGAACAGTTGGATCACTTCCTTGTAGGCCGCGACCGCCGACTCGGTCTGGTTCAGCTCCTTGTAGAGCCGGTCCGCCTGGTAGACGAGCAGAAAGGCACTCCTGTCCACCTGCTGCTCCATCCGCCGGACCGGGTCGGGAATGCTCGCCAGCTCCGCCTCCAGGGCGTCCAGACGCTGCTGCTGGCGGTCTCTTTCGAGCACTTCCCGGACCAGCTTCAACGTCGCATCCGTCTGGGCCTTCAACTGATTGACCTGCTCCTGGAGCGAGGCAATCTGTTGTTGCGGCTGAGGCTGCTGCGGCGGTGTTTCCACCTGCCCGGACCGGGTCAGCATTGCGGCTGTGATCGTCACTACCGCTGCCGTGGCCAGGGGGACCGCGGTGCGGAAGACCCGTCGTTGCTGAAGCCGCCGGCGAATCCGGGCCGCACTGACCGTACTGAAAACGGGGTTTCCCGCGATCTCGTCGGCCCTCTGGAGCAGCGTCTTGACTTGTTCTTCGCTCACGATTTCTCCTCGAACAGATCGCCCAACTGTTCTCTCAGTCTTGCCCTGGCCCGATTCAGTCGGACCTGCATCGCGTTGGCCGTGATCCCCAACAAGTCACAGATTTCCTGTGTCTGGAGCCCCTGCACGTATCTGAGCACGGTCACCTCACGATACTTCTGGGGCAGGGTCTGCACTGCCCGTCGGACCCTGGCGAAAGTCTCCTCGTCCATGGCGACCTGATCCCCGTCGGGATCGGGTCCTGCGGCCATCTCCGGATCGCCCGTTGCTGCGCGGGTCACGGATCGCCGCCGGCGGAACCGCAGGCTCCGGCATTTGTTCACGGCAATGGTGAACAGCCAGGTCCGCAGGCGGCACTCGCCTCGGAACTGCTTGAGTCCGAGAAAAGCCGAGAGAAAGACCTCCTGCACGATATCGTCCACATCTCCGGGCCATCCGAGCAGACGATTGGCCAGGGCCGCAATCTCGGCTGAATGCTGCTCCACGATCCTGTCGAACGCGGAGTCATCTCCCTGGCGGAACTGCGTTGCCAGGTCCAATTCCTCGGATGTCCGCACCATGGCTGACATATTAGACCTGCCCGGCCTGGGGGACTTACAGAAAAATGGCATGGCTGGGAGGTGGATCGCGTCGGCGAGGGCAAAAGATAAGCCCCTGAGCAAACGGAGGGAGAGGAAGCGAGACTACCCAGGGGCTTGAAGACTTATTTGGGTTGATTGTACGCAGCATGTGGTTGGGCGTCAAGACCTGTTTTGGCAAATTTCTTCAGAATATGCAGGTGGCAGGCTGCCAGGTGCGGTTTTCGATTGAACCACGCCGGCGTTGCCGGGATAATAGCCAATTGGACAGGCGTGGCCGGCTTCTTCCCAAGGACGGGACCGGCGGTAGGTGACATGGCAACACGATGGCTGTGGGAAAGGCGATAGGATGTACATTGCATCGCAGTTTTCCGTGTTCATGGTCAACAAGCCGGGAGTGTTGGCTTTGGCGTTGGCCGAATTCGCAAAGGTCAAGGTCAACATCGTGGCGATTACCATGATGGATTCGGTCGAAAACGGCGTCATGCGGGTCGTGTTCGAGGACCCGCAGAAGGCCCGCGATGTGCTGGTTCACCTGAACATGCCCTTCAACGAGACGGAGGTCTTGTGTGTGAACCTGGCGAACAAGTCCGGGGCGCTGGCCACCGTGGCGGAGAAGCTGGCCAAGGGGCACGTCAATATCTCCTATGCCTACTGCACGGCTGGCGCGGCAGGCGGTCGGACGACGGGAGTGCTGAAAGTCTCCGATGTCAAGAAGGCGATGAAACTGCTGCAGGACCACAACAAGGAAAGCCGGGATCTGACGGGCGTGCGACGGTCCAAGGCAGCCAGATCCTGATCTCCTGGAGGGGTGGTCGTGACGTAAGATCTTTTTCCAAAGGGTTTTACGTCAATTTGTTTGGTCGCCGGCCGGCTGGATCGCAGCCGCGCGGTCCGGGTACAGGCGGAAGATCCTGTCCAGGTTGGTGATTTTGAAGACCCGCTGCAACTGCGGACATAGGGAAGTGACGGCGACATCGCCATTGTGGGGTTTGAGATGTGCTCTGGCCTCCAGCAGGAGGCCCAGGACCTGGGAGGAGAAGAACTTCACGCCGTGGAAGTCGAAGACCATCCGTAGCGGGGGGTCGGACTGGAGGTACTGCCTGAGTTGAGCGGATGCGTTGGCGATCTCCTCCACATCGCTGATGCAGGCGTTCTTGAACGATGCGATGGCGACGTTTCCTTCGCGAGCGATATCCAAACCGGCGTTTGTTTCCATCCGCTATTTGCCTCCGGCGATGCCTCCCAGAGGGAGCGCCTTGGTCTTGAGATTTGGCGAGAGTTGGTGGTCCTTGAGTCTGACGTAACCGCGGCCCTCCATGCAGCCGTCGAAGGCATTCTGCTTATAGAGCGCCCCCCACTCGGCCTTGGCCTGGACTGCGGGGTCAACGGACTTCTTTCTCTTGGCCGGTGCTTTCTCACCGTTCGCCAGAGCGGTGGGAGACCGCAGCCCGTCAAAATATGTGTCTTCCAGGACTTCGATGGCCTTCTCCTTGGCCTGGATCTCGCACTCGCGGTAGTCCTCTTTCACCTCGCGGAACGTCTTCTCAGGGTGATACCAGTAGAACTCGGGTTTGGGATTGGAGCATCCCGCCGCGAGAAACAACAGTGTCGCCAGGAATGGAGCCTGAGGTTTCATAGTGTATTCCCCCCGTGATATCGGCCACAGGCGCTCGTTGCCTACAGTGGAACCGGGCATTCCTCCCGATCTCTACGGTTGGGCCGAGGGTTGTGCCTCGGCGGAGGCCTTGTTCTGCTGAGGTTCGGGCAATGCCAGAGGGGCCGTTCGTGCGGCACCCGCAGCGCCATAGGAGAAGCTGAGCTTGGTGGGAAGGACGCCCGGCTGATTGGACCCGCCCAGGAGACGGTCGTGTTCCGCCTGGAGGGCGTTCAGGTCCCCGCCTTCGAGGGCCCGTCGAATCCCCGTCTGCGTCCCGCCCAGCAGCTTGCCGAGGCACTGCTCTTCCGTCTCGATCAAGACCGACGCCAGGTAATTCTGCGACATGCCCCGGAGCGTGTTGTTCTGCATTCCGCGGATGTAGCGTTGGATTGCATAGGAGTAGAGCTGGGCGAATGCCTTGGCGGCCTGCTCGTTGGGACTGCCTGCGGAGCCGATTCTGTTGCCGAGCAGTTTGAGGATCGTCTTGTCCACGAGCTCGTATCTCACTGCCCAGTCGGCATAGTCTTTCGCGCGGACGTCCGCGATGCGGACGAGCAGGTTCACGGTCGCCGGGGTGTCATACCGTCCTGCGAATTGGGCCATCACATTCAGGACCTCCGCGCTGCTGGTCTGGACCGCCTTATCGCAGGCCTCGAAGATCTTGCTGGATGTCGCTGTTGCGGCTGCCTGGTCCTGGCTGAGCTTCTCCCACATGGCCGGGTTGGTCGCCGCCCGGACCGCCCAGTACTGGACCGCATCGGCTTCGTGTCCGATCATACGAATGCCCACATCCGCGAGTCGGGGATCGTTCAGCTCATGGGCGAGGATCAGCAGGTTGGCGAAGACTTTGAATCGTCTCTGCGGGTCGGTGATTTCGTTCGTCGCGTAGTCGAAACCCTTGAGGATCTCGCGAAGGCAGGCCTCGGAGAACCGCTGGGCGTATTGGGCTTGGGCGCTCTGGTGGCTGACGATCGAGGCGCGTGTTTTCGCTACCTCCGTGAAATCGACGGTCCGAACCAGCCGTCCGATGGCATCGGCCGCGAAGGCATCGATGATTTCGAAATCCTGCTGGGTCAGGACGCTCTTCTTGATGACCTCGTCGATCCGCCGGCTGTCCACCTGAGCACTGGAGACCGAGAGCCATGTCAAGACCAGACAGCCAACCCCCAGCACCGCTGTGCGGCGGGCCCGCAGCGCCGCTGCGTGTCGCACTCGGATGGCAGAAAACGCACGTCTTACACTCATTTCGGTTGCATCCCTTTCAACGAACCGCCGGCCATTTTATCCAGCTTAACGTATTCCGGCCCTTTCTGTCAAGCGAAATCAGGCTCCTGCGACCATCGATGCTGTGTGGGACCTATAAAACGGCCCGCCGTGTTCACGTGTGTGTCTTGGAGGGAGAGCCGCTGGTTGTACAGCGGTCTCTTGGGGACCGCCTGCTCGGAGGGGTCTGCACAGGCCACTGCCGATTTATTACTATTGACGACATGCCGCTGACGATCTACTATCTGGCTTCGCCCGCCGTGGGCGCTCGCGCGCTGAAAGGCCTTCAACCGGAAACCATACACCGTAATTTAGGAAACTACAGGGGATGGCAAAGAAAACGAATTCGATGAACCCCAACTGCGACATGCACAACTACCTGTTCACCAGCGAGTCGGTGACGATGGGCCACCCCGACAAGGTGGCGGATTGCATCTCGGACTCCGTCCTCGACGCGATGCTCGCAAAGGACCCGTTCAGCCGGGTTGCGTGTGAGACGCTGGTGAAGAACGACATGGTCGTTGTCGCCGGCGAGATCACCTCGAAGGCCTCGGTGGATATCGCCCAGGTCGCCAGAGATGCGATCAAGAAGATCGGCTACGACGACCCTGCGATGGGCTTCCACTATGACGACTGCGCCGTCCTCGTGTCGATCTGCAAGCAGAGTCCCGATATCTCGCAGGGCGTAACAGAAGGACAGGGGCTCCATAAGGAGCAGGGCGCGGGCGACCAGGGCCTGATGTTCGGTTTCGCCTGCAATGAGACGCCGGCCTTGATGCCGTTGCCGATCCAGTTGGCCCACAAGCTGACGCTCCAGCTCGAGAAGCTTCGCCAGACCGGCAAACTCCCCTGGCTCCGTCCGGACGGCAAGAGCCAGGTGACCGTCGAGTACAAGGACGGCAAGCCGGTGCGGGTGAACACGGTGGTGGTTTCCACGCAGCACGCCCCGGACGTCAGCCACCGGGAGCTGCGAAAGGAAGTGATCGAGAAAGTCATTCTGCCGGTCATCCCTTCCAAGTTCATCGACAAGACGACCAAGTACCATGTCAACCCGACGGGCCGGTTTGAGATCGGCGGTCCGAAGGGCGACTGCGGCCTGACCGGGCGCAAGATCATCGTCGACACCTACGGCGGCTGGGGACGTCACGGCGGCGGGGCATTCAGCGGCAAGGATCCCACCAAGGTGGATCGCACCGCCTGCTACATGGCCCGCTACATCGCCAAGAACGTGGTTGCGGCCGGTCTGGCCGACTGCTGCGAAGTCCAGCTTTCCTATGCCATCGGCGTGGCCGAGCCTACGAGCGTGCTCGTGAACACCCAGGGCACCGCCAAGGTCAGCGAGAGGAAGATCAGCCAGGCTATTCGCATGCTGTTCCCGCTGACGCCCAAGGGCATGATCGATCACCTGAAGCTCCGTCGGCCGATCTTCGCGGAGACGGCCTCCGGCGGCCACTTCGGCCGGAACCTGCCGAACTTCACCTGGGAGAAGACGGACATGGTCGGGAAACTGCAGAAGGCCGTGGGCTTCAAGCCCGGTAAGTAGCGAATCGTACGGCGCGTTTGACCAAGAAGCCCGGCCCTTCGCCGGGCTTTTCTCTATCCTGTGCAGGTTGGACTGTCTGAGGGCAGGGGCCCCACGTGTTCACGACATATGCTTGAGAAGATCCTGTCCATCTACACGCGGTATTTCGCGGTGTGGGTAGTGGTGTTTGGAGCCGTGGCCTACGTCCGACCGGAGCCCTTCAGGGCTCTCGAACCCGGGTACGAGTGCTTCTTTGCACTGACCATGTTCGGGATTGGGGTCGTGCTCCAAATGGACGACTTCCGCCGCATTCTCAAGAGTCCCGCGATCGTTGTGATCGGCTCGGTCGCCCAGTTCACCATCATGCCGTTGGGCGCATTCATGGTTTCGCGGCTGTTGGGACTGCCCGACGAGTTGGCGGTCGGGCTGATCATAACCGGTGCGGCGCCGGGGGCCATGGCCAGCAATGTGATGAGCTATATTGCCAAAGCGGACACCGCCTATTCCGTCTCGCTCACGACGGTCTCGACCGCGTTGTGCCCGTTTCTGACGCCGACGTTGACCTTCCTGCTGGCCAGCGGCACGGAATTTGACGTCTCGATCGTGGATATGACGGTCGATCTGATGCTCATGGTCATCATCCCACTGTTCGTCGGGTTCGCGGTGCGGCACTTCGTGGGCGAGCGGCTGCACAAGGTCCTGCCTGTCTTCCCGGCCATCTCGGCGACTTTCATCGTCTTCATCTGTTCCCTGGTGATCGCTCTGAATCGGGAACGGCTCGGCAAAGTGGTGGGGATCGTCCTGATCGCGGTTGTGGTCCTCAACGTCTGGGGGATGCTGGCCGGCTACGGCGTAGGATCTCTGTTCCGCATGGGAACAGCCCGCAGGAGGACCCTGGCGATTGAAATCGGCATGCAGAACGCGGGTCTGGGCACCGTGTTGGCGAAGGAGCATTTCGGCCCCGAGGCGACCATTCCAACGGCCGCCTTCGTCTTCGTGTGCATCACCACGGCGTCAATCATGGCTTCGATCTGGCAGAGGCGGGACGCCTCGTCGGGCGCAGCAGCAAAATGAATGCGAGATATTAGACCTGAGCATCTTGCATATTGCAGGCCAATATCGTATTTTATAGGTTTATTTCGATTCCGCGGCAAGACCCTGCGGACGGCCATCGTTTGGCTGCTCATCCGTCGGGTTTCACAGTTCTGAGGAGTGTTCGAGCATGGCGTACAGACTGGCGATTGCAGGCGTGACCGGCGCCGTCGGTCAGGAGTTTCTGAGCATCATCGAGGAGCGCAACTTCCCCTTCCAGTCGCTCAAGGTGCTGGCGAGCAGCCGGTCCGCGGGAAAGACGATCACCTTCAAGGGCAAGACATATACGGTCGAGGAGATGACGAAAGACAGCTTCAAGGACGTGGACGTCGCGTTGTTCAGCGCGGGCGCGTCGCGGAGCCGGGAGTTCGCGCCTGCGGCGGTGAAGGCCGGCGCGGTGGTCGTCGACAACTCGTCCGCCTACCGCATGGACCCCGAGGTCCCGCTGGTCATTCCCGAGATCAATCCGCAGATGATCCAGAAGCACAAGGGGATCATTGCGAACCCGAACTGCTCGACGATCATCGGGATCGCGCCGGTCTGGCCGCTGCACAAGGTCAATCCGGTCAAGAGGATGGTCGTGAGCACCTACCAGGCCGCCAGTGGCGCGGGCATGTCCGCCATGCTGGAACTCGAGGCCCAGAGCCGGGAGATCCTGGAAGGCAAACCGCCGACGAAGAACGTGTTCCCGCACCAGATCGCGTTCAACTGCTTCAGTCACAACTCGGCGCTCGGCCCGAACGGCTACAACGAAGAGGAGACGAAGCTGGTGAAGGAGACCCGCAAGATCTTCGATTGTCCGACCATCGCGGTGACCGCGACGTGCGTCCGCATCCCGGTGATGCGGGCCCACTGCGAGAGCATCAACCTGGAGTTCACGAACGCGATCACGCCGGACGAGGTCCGGAACATCCTCAAGATCGCGCCGGGCGTGACGGTCCTCGACGACCGCGAGCACAACCGGTTCCCGATGCCCATCGACGCCAGCGGCAAGGACGATGTCTTCGTCGGGCGGATTCGCCAGGACGAGTCGCTGCCGGGCAATCGCGGCATCAACCTCTGGGTCTCCGGCGATCAGCTCCGCAAAGGCGCCGCTCTGAACGCGATCCAGATCGCCGAGCTGCTGTAGATCGGAGTTTTGACCGTTGTCACGTTGTCATTCGGAGCCGCTCGGGAGATCCGCCCGGGCGGCTCTGCTCTTTCAGGGGAAACGCGAAATCCGAATTCCGAAATCCGAAACAAGCACGAATGACCGAAGTTCAAAACTCAAAACGAGTCACCGGCAGTGCGATAGCGTTTCGATCATTTGGGTTTTGGTCCTTTGGATTTGTTTCGAATTTCGGGTTTCGAGTTTCGAATTTCCAGTTCGGAGCCTGGTGAGATGGCCCTTCGGAACGTGATACTGACGATTGCCTACGACGGCTGTGACTATCACGGCTGGCAGATTCAGCCGGGGGAGGTGACCGTCCAGGGTGTGCTCACAGAGGCGCTGCACAGCCTCCTGGGACCGAGGGCCCGGGTCTGCGGCGCCAGCCGGACCGACGCGGGCGTCAGTGCCCTGGGCCAGGTCGGTCTGCTCCGCGTCGATTCGCCCATCCCGACGGAGAACTTGGCCAGAGCGATCACCGACCGCCTGCCGGAGAACATCGTCATCGTCAAAGCGGAAGATGCCCCGGCCGGCTTCGACGTCATCGGGGACGTGACCTGCAAGCTCTATCGCTACACGATCTTCTGCGGCCCGGTCCGCCCGGTCCTGCACATGAAGCACTGCTGGCACATCTCCGCGAACCTGGACACGCAACGGATGAACGAAGCTGCCGGACTGCTCGTAGGCAAGAGGGACTTCAAGTCCTTTGCCGCTGCGGCGGACCGCCGGGAGGACTCCTTCCGCACGGTCTTTCGGTGTGAGGTCGCAGAGAAACCCGTCGACGAAGGCCGCTGGATCTACGTCGATGCCGAAGGCGACGGCTTCCTGTATAACATGGTTCGCAATATTGTCGGCACGCTGGTGGAGGTGGGCCTGGGGCGCTGGACGCCGGAGAAGATCCCGGAGATTCTCGAAGCGAAAGACCGAAAGGCCGCCGGCCCGATCGCTCCACCCAATGGCCTGTGTTTGATGTGGATCAAGTACTATGCTCGTTGAACGAGATCATATTGGCATATTCGGGAAGATGAATTCCGGCAAGAGCAGCGTGATGAACCTGCTGACTCAGCAGCAGACGTCGCTGGTCGATCCGACGCCGGGAACGACCGCGGATACGAAGATCGCGTTGCAGGAGATCCACGGGATGGGCCCGGTGAAGCTGTTCGACACCGCGGGTCTGGACGAGGCCGGCGGGCTGGGGCTCAAGAAACGGGCCAAGGTCCTGGCCGATCTGAAGGAGTGCGACCTCGTCCTGCTGGTCATCGACCCGGATACCAGTGACTTCGCGGCGGAAAACGAGATCGTCGCCAATGCCCGCGAGCTCGACAAGCAGATCCTGGTGCTCTTCAACCTGTTCCGCCCGTCGGCGGAGGCACGGATCCCGGTCGTCGAGCAGAACGTTCCGCTGTTGAGGTTCCACAAGAAGATGAGCCTGGCGGCTCCCGACGCGAGTTGGCGGCAGCCCCTGCTGAGCTTCATCCTTGCGAACTTCGTTTCCAAGAACGCGAAGATGGAGCTGTTGCCGTTCGTCGAGCGGGACGAGTTCTATGTGCTGAACATCCCGATGGATGACGAGACGCCGCCCGGGCGGTACCTGCGGCCTCAGGCGATGGCGGAGGAGTACATCACTCGGCGGTGGGCGTACCCGATCTCCTATCGGATGGACCTGGGCAAGGCCCGCAGCGGGGACGCAAGCGAACGACGTCGCTGGGATGCGTTTCTGGGCGGCTTCGGCCGGCGGCCCAAGGCGATCATCACGGATTCCCAGGCGATGGACCTGATGCACACTTGGACGCCGGACGATGTGATGCTGACGACCTTCTCGATCATGATGATCAACTACGTCAGCCGGGGCAGGCTCGCCCGCTTCGCCGAGGGGATTCGGGTCCTGAACGGCCTTCAGGCAGACGACAAGATCCTGATCGTCGAGGCCTGCAACCATTCCCGCATCGCGGAGGACATCGGAACGGTTCAGATTCCCGGTTTCATCGGGCGTCGCTGGCCCGGCGTGGTCGTCGAGCACAACTTCGGGCGCGAGTTCCAGGAGAACGAGCGGCTCCAGTCGTACAGACTGGTCATCCATTGCGGCGGCTGCATGATCTCCGCCCAGAAGTTGCTGGCCCGCATCCACGACCTGGACTCCGTGGGTGTTCCGTACACCAACTACGGCGTCTTCCTGTCCTGGATGCAGGGGTCCAGGGCGATGCAACAGGTTCTGCGGCCTTGGGGGATCGAGTTGGGCGACCTGTAGGTCCGATATTGTGCAGGGAAGGCCAAAAAAACACGGGGCCTTTCTGCCGTCCATGGCTGGCCCCGCGGCGCAATCTACTGGGTAACGGAGTCCGTCAAATACCGAACGTGAGCATATTCTCTGCTGCGGACCGAATGTTCTCGGGCGTGGTCAGGCGGTTGGTCTGAAGCAATTCCTTGGCCTTCTGCACGGCATCCACGTCCGTCTCGTCGGCCTGTAGCGCCTGGTTGACCATGCCCGCAAAATTCACCTGCACTGTGGCGTCCAAGTCGCTGGCCGTCGGGCGGTTCGATGTATCGGCTTGGGACACGGAATTCATCCCCATCCTGTGGGTGATGTGATTGTTCTGCACGTTTTCAATCATGTTGCGGTTCCTTCATGGCCCTTTCTGTTATTAGTTTTCGCACGATTCCAGGGAATCTTAAGGACTTCCAGGGGAAAAATGCGTTCCTAATACTGCCGGACGCCACATTTCCTCCGCTGCCTTGCGGCGGGGGTCATTTGCGCGTGGATTGCAGCGTGACAGCCGCCTCATAGGCCACGAACTTGCAGAAGTTCAGCGAGCTGACGGCGACCAGTTCCTCGTTCAGGGAGGTGTGCCCGGCCCGAACCTGCCGGCCATGATATCTGCGGATCCGTTTCTGGATCGTCTTGTCGGTGCAGTCCCAGACCTGTTCCAGCCCCCAGAGGATCCGGCCATCGGTCAGATCGAGCAACTTGAGACGCAGGCCGATCACCATGTGAGGATAGGGTTGATACTCGGTGATCGTGCCCAGCAGCAGACCGTTGCTTCGCAGGGTGTCCTTCAAGGTCGCCAGTTGCCGCATGGCCTGAAGGCTGTCGAGGTTCTCCTGCAGACTGCGCCATGCAGGATCATCCTGGCGAACCACCGTCAATCCGAACAGCTGCTGCTTCTGGGCTTCCAGATAGAGCGCCTGCGTGATTTCCGAGGAGATCTGCGGGTAGCTGGTGGTGTTCTCCAGCTCCACCAGGGCGACCCGGCCGAGAGTCCTCAGGTCCGTGCTCGGATCGAGGAAGTAAGCCCGCGCCATCCCTCCGTTCTGATGGCTGGACCTGCACCCGCAGATCATGCCCAACGCCAGGACTAACGACAGGCATACTCCCACCCGCCTGCGTCTCTCGATCTCAGGCATGTTCCGACCACTCTTCATCGGAGTCTTACTGTACCGCATTCGAGTCGCTCTCCTGTGGCGTCGCCAGTTCTTCCGGCACTGCCACCGCGTCGTTGGCATCCGGATTCAATGTCGTCGTATGGCGCTGCCCTATGGCGCCCGCTTCCGCCTCGCCGCCCAGGATCTCGAGAACCTTCAGCAGCGCCTCCAGTTGGGCGCTCGCCGCCTCTCGCATCTCGCCGCGAAAGCCCAGGATGTTGCTCTTCCAGTGGTTCAGCTCTGTGAGCATCTCGATCAGCAGGTCGTTGGCTTCCGTGAGTTCCTTCTGGGTCTGTTTGAACTTGGCGTCGAGCGTGGCAACCTGCCCGCGCAGGTTCTCGTTCTCGCTCGTGAGCCGCTGGTTCTCCTGTCGCAGCGTGACGCTCACGTCGGACAGCTTGGCGTACTTTTCCGACAACTCGATGGCGGACTCGACGGCCGTGCGCCCTGCGAGCGGCGTATCCCGGAATCGGCTGGCTGCGGCGTCGCTTGGCGTCTCGGTCTTGGCGTCCGCGTCGGTGGGGCTCGTCGGCGTCGCGCATCCGGCGATTCCCACGGCGGCAATCGCGAGCGCCCACACTATCGATCTCATGGTTCGGATCATCTGGATTCTCCATCGGAACGGTCGATGCTCCTGCCGACCGCCTGTCTCATCGTCTGTCGGGAATGAAGTCGTCATGGCTGTGTCGGCCCCGGCCCTGCGCCGGAAGAACTCCCGGCTACGTAATCGCAACGCACCTGCACCGTTCGGCCGCAAACGCAGGTTACCTCGATCACAGCATATTCCGGACAGCTCTGCGCGATTCGTGCAACCGGGCCCGCCGGCGCCGATCTCGCGGGGCTGCAACCCGTTGTTGTGCTCGGGTTGATGCTCAGTTGAACCGGGTCCTCCAGGGTGACCTCGGCGGCTTTCAGAACATGTCTTGCGGTCCTGGGTGTCATGTTGTCTACCTTCGGTGAATTGGCCCGGCGGATGCCCCGTCGTCAGGCGCAGTAGTCGATGGTATGGGGGGCGTCGTCCGGATCGGGCGTCGATTCTTCAGGCGTCTTCTTCGAGGGCTCCTGGCCCGATGGCGCCGGCTGTTCCGGCGGCTTCTGCTTGCGTTTCCGCTGCCCTTGCTGTTCGGCTGGCGTTAGACTGTGGACGCTGTGAACGTTCTCTACGGGCTGGATGAGATTGAAATTGCTATCCGTCATCTTTCCACTGCTCCAATCGGGTTGACAGACTGAACAGGGCACTCGCGTGCAATTGACTCACGCGGGATTCGGTGATCTCCAGTACCTCCGCGATCTGCTTCATGGTCAGATGCTGTTGGTAGTACAGGACCAGGATCTGGAGACGACGCTCATCCAGCTCCTGCATGGCCTTGGTGAGTTGCTCGATGAGTTCGCCCTTCTCCAGTTGTCCGTCGGGACCCACCGTGTCGGTGGACGCCAGGACACTTCCCAGAGCCGACTCATCCTGCTCGAGGGTGTCGATCGAGACGAAATGCTGGGCCCGAGCGCTCTCGAACAACCCGCAGACCTCCTCCACGGAGATGTCGAGCCTGCGGGCCAGCTCATCATCGGTCGGAGGACTGCCGGTCTGCTGGGCAATCTGGCGACACATTTCGCGGGCCGCACGGATCTGACGGGTTACGCCGGAAGGCAGCATGGAGGCCTTGCGCAGCTCGTCGAGCACGGCGCCCTTGATTCGGATATAGGCGTAGGTCTTGAACTCGGCCTGATGGGTGGCGTCGAAGTCCCGGGCCGCCTTGAGCAGTCCGACGGTGCCGGCGGAGACCAGGTCCTCGAAGGAAAGTGGCGGTTTGATGTAGCTCACTGCCCGGCGGGCGATCTTGCGGACCATCGGCAGCAGTTGGACGATCTGGTCGTCGCCGATGCGGGGATGCCTGTGTCCGTTGTAGGTTCGCGCGGCCACGGCCTTGAGATGGTCGTCGTTCTCCGGGCGTTGTGCCTCTTCCACGATCTGTCGGGCGTTGGGGATGCCCGTTTCGAGACCGCGCGGACCGGCGGCCTCCGCAGCGGGGCCCTGCACGATCTTCCGTTCACTGACCTGTGCCATATCTTTAGTTTCCGCTGTCACCCGGGTTCTCCATCTTCTTGATCTGACTGGCAATCACGGCCTGGGTGAGAATCGCGTTGACGGCTCGCACACCCGTGTGCGCCACGACGTACGCCACGATCGCGCCCAGCACGGCCCGCTTGCAACACACGTGGGGCGACACATCGCCGAGAGAGCCGATGATCCCTATTCCAAAGAAACAGAGAACGCTCGCGCTGACCGCTATGGATCGGACTGGCAGCAGCATTCCTACTCACTCCTTATCGTCATTTCGCTGGGTGCAACTGAAATCGTGGCGATGGGCTGCACCTCGGTTCCCAGGACGATTTCGTCATAGGCCACGACCGGCAACATGGGCAGGCTCCGCGTCAGCATCTGCGCCAGCGGGGCGCGAAGACGAGCGTCGCACAAGAGGACTGCCTTATCTCGTCCCTGGTCCATGGCGGACTTCCAGGCGTCGGCCACCTTGCGATTCAGGTCGATGGCCGTCTCGGCCGGGATGCCCAGGATCAGTTCTCCGCCCTCCTGGCGCAGCGACGAGGTCAACTGATGCTCGAATGCCGGGTCGAACGAGATGGCCGTGATCTTGCCCTTGACGTCCCGATGCAGCTCCGTGATCGTCCGACTGAGAGATTTTCGGACGATCTCGGTGAGCGTGGTCACGTTTTTTGTCTTCGACGCGTTCTCGGCCAGGGCCTCGAGGATGACCGTCAGTTCGCGGATCGGGATGCCGCTGCGGAGCAGATTGCGGAGCACCCGCTGCAGCACGCCGGCGGAGATTTCGCCCTCCGTGCCGACGACCTCGCCGACCAGAGAGGGCTGGTTCTTGCGGAGCCGGTCGATCAGCAGTTGGACGTCCTCGCGGGTGAGCATCTCGTCGGCGTGCTTCTTGAGCGTCTCGGACAGATGCGTGATGAACACGGATTCCGGGTCGATAACCGTGTACCCGTTCAGTTCGGCGGTTTCCTTCTTGCCGGCCGGAATCCACAGAGCCGGCAGCCCATACACCGGCTCGGTGGTCTTGATTCCATCGATCTTCTGCTGCACGACGCCGGAATCCATGGCCAGGAACATGTCGGGTTCCAGAGAGCCCTTGGCGACCGGGATATCCGAAAGGCGGATCTCGTATCCGTTCGGCTCGATGTTCAGGTCGTCCCGCAGGCGGACCAGCGGAATGACGATGCCGAACTGCTGGGCGAATTGCCGTCGCAGGGCTCCGATACGGTCGAAGATCGTGTTGCTCTTTCGGGGGTCGACCATGGTGATCAGACGCACGCCGACGTGGACGGAGACGCGGTCCACGTCGAGCAGATCCTCCACGGGTTCCTTATCCGACTTCTTCTTGGCGACCGGGGCGGATTTGACGGGCATCTTCTCGATCTTCTTCGCCATCTGTCCGACCATGGCGGTTCCTGCGGCCAGCAGGAGGAATTGGATCTTGGGCATGCCGGGCACCAGCGCCATGGCTCCGATGATGAACGCGGCGGTTGTGAGCGGCTGGCCGCTCTTGAGGAACTGTCGCGAAAGATCCTGTCCGACGCCGTTGTTCGACGAGATCTTCGTGACGAGAAAACCGGAGCTGATGGAGATGATCAAGGAGGGGATCTGGCTGATCAGGCCGTCGCCGATGGACAGGATCGAGTAGGTCTGGATGGCGGCTGTGACACCCATCCCGCGGGAATAACCCATGGCGATGCCGCCGAGAAGGTTGATCGCCGTGATGATCAGGCCGGCCTTGGCGTCGCCGCGAATGAACTTGCTGGCGCCGTCCATGGCCCCGTAGAACTCGCTCTCCTTGACGATCTTGCCCCGGCGCTCGTTGGCCTGCGTTTCCGTGATGATCCCGGCGTTCAGATCGGCGTCGATGGCCATCTGCTTGCCGGGCATGGCGTCGAGGGTAAATCGCGCGGACACTTCGCTGATGCGCTCGGCGCCTTTGGTGATCACGATGAATTGGATGATAACGAGGATCAGGAAGATCACCAGGCCGACCACGAGCTCGCCGCCGGCGACGAATCCGCCGAAGGTCTGGATGATCTTGCCCGCATTGCCCTGCAGGAGGATCAGTCGCGTCGATGCCACGTTCAGGGACAGGCGGAAGAGCGTGGTGAACAGCAGCAGGGAGGGGAACGTGGACAGCTCCAGGGCCTCCTTCGACGACAGCGTTACGATCAGGATCGCCAGCGCCAGCGATATGCTGCAGGCCAACAACAGATCGAGCAGCATCGTCGGCAACGGGACGATCAGGGTAGCCAGGATTGCCACCAGGCCCAATGCCATGATGATGTTGCTGTGCGACGCGAAGGGGATACTTGATGCGTCGTCGCCGGCGGGGAGATTCGCTGCTATGGATTGGTTTGCTGCCATATCTCGATTGGTAGTTTACGATGGACGAGTTGTGCCCTTGCCGAGTTTCATGCGCGTCCTATCCCCGTACGGCGGCCGGCGCGGCGGCCGCGACGATCTGTCGGATCCGCACGGCGAATCGATTCTCCACGACCACCACGTCGGCCTCTGCGAACTTGGAGTCCTTCATGAACAGATCCACCGGCGTCTCGACGGACTTCTCGAGTTGCAGAACCGACCCGGGTCCCAGTTGCAGGAGCCGCCGGACCGGGATCTGCGTGGTCCCGAGCACGACCGTGATCGGGATGTCCATGTCCAGCAGAATATCCAACTGGCCGGTTCCCGCCGCGACGGCGCTCTGCGGCGCCGACGGGAACTCGACCGATCGAACCTGCGTCTTGCCGTCGTCCTGCGGGGTCGTCTCATCGAGATCCTCCCGAGGCGGGCTTTCCACCGGTGCATTGGCTGCGGTGTCGGGCATTGCTGTTCTATCCTTTCTTTGGTTCACCTGGTGTTTTCGGCTTGGGCGTTTCCTGTGCGTGGATGGCCTGAGACTCCTTGATGACGATCGCGTATTGCCCATCGGATTGGACCGGGCGACCGCAGAACGCCGTGCGACCCTCAACGACCAGTTCCACCATCTCGTGAATCGGCTTGTCCAGCAGGAGGATGTCGCCGGGCGCGAGGCCCATGACTTCCCGGAAGCCGATCTGGGCCGTCGCGAGTCGGACCGCCACCGTCACGGGCATCTGTTGCAGATGCTCCATCAGGGTCTTGGAAAGCTCCTGAGGAGTGGTCCGAGGGGCCGGCGAGGATGTCCGTCCCACCAGAGCGCCCAACCGGCTGCACGACAGCACGAACGTGATCTCATGGGGCTCGCCCTTGTCTGCCTCCTTGACCTGGAATGCGATTCGACAGATCTCCTCGGTCGGCTCGAACTGGACGCTGGGTCGGCCTTTCTGGAACCGTTCGCTGCTCTTGAGAGTCTCGTGAGGGCGCAGAGAGGCGAGGAACGCATCCGTCGCGGCCAGCACCAGGTCGCAGACCAGGGATTCCTCGAGAGAGGACAACGGCCGATCCGGATCGCCGGCCGCCTCGGCGTCGCCCAGCAGCCGGGTGACCCAGTCCATGGTGGTTGGGGACGAAACGGCAAGGAATCCGCAGAGCGAACGGTCGTCCGGGCCGAATGTCAGGCAGTGGACGCGGTCCATCGAGATCAGACGGGGCAAATCGTTGGCGAAATGCTGGGTGACCGCGGTGGGGGAGACTTCGACCTTGTGGCTGAAGTACCGTGTGAACACGTTGGCGAGCTTGGCGGCCACCTGGCTCATGACCGCAGCCAGACAATTGACCTGGTCGGCGGTCAGCCAGTGCGGATCTCGCCAATCGTACGGCTGGGCCTTGCCGACCGTCTGATCCTGCGCCGGGGCCGAGCCCACCGCCGCCAGAAGCTGGCGTATCCTTTCCCTGCCCAGAGAATCGGTCAACGCGTCCGTCATTGAATCGCGAACTCCTTGAACAGGACGTCGTTGATCCGGGCCTGGCTGTTCGGGAAGAGCCCCTGGTTGAATACGTCGCGGATATTGCTCTGCATGCGCAGCAGGTTCTTCTCGCCGCGCATGTCCTCGATGGTCTGGTTGGACAGGTACAAAGTCAGCCAGTGCTTCATGAGGGGTTTCTTCTGATCCAGGAAGGGCCTGGCCTCCTCCTGGGCCCACGCTTGCGTGACATCGAGGGTCAGGCTGATCCGAACGTATCGCGTCACGCCCGGCTCGTTCAGGTTCGCGACGGCCGGCTCCATTTCATAGAACCAGCCGTCATTCTTGTCTGCCACCGGGTCGAGCTCTTTCAGCTTCAGCTCGTCTGAAGAGGACTGTTCCGCGGAAGCCGTCCGGGCCTGGCCTCGCGTTCCAAACAGCCGGCCCACAACGAAGCCCCCTCCGGCGAAGATGACGACCGCTGCGCCGATGACCACCATAGGCATGGCCTTGGCCATCGCGTTCTTGTTCGGCGGCAGCGCCGGCCCGGCGTCTTTTCCCTTCTCGACCTTCTCTGACTCGGCCATCTGTCTATTCCTTCGTTCTCACAGGACTCTCATCGTTTCTGTCTCAGGACACCGGCTGCAGCGACCTTCCGGCGCGACGGGACGCTTCGCAGGTCTGGGCGTCCTCCTGCTGTCGGTAGCGACGGATCTTCTCACGCAATGTGCGGTCGCTGATGCCCAGAACTCTGGCCGCTCGCGTTTGATTGCCGGAGGTCTGTCGCAATGTCTGGAGAATCGCCTGGCGTTCGATCTCATCGAGTCGGATGCCCCCGAGGCCGGTGGGCCCTGCGATGAAGCCGGTATCGGCCGTCGAGACGGAACTCGTCCGACGAACGCTGTGCAATCCGCTCTCGACGCTGTGCTGTGTCAGGGGCTGAAGCTCGTCGAAGAGCCAGGAAACGTCGGCCAGCGACAGGACCGGGCCGGCGCCGAGGGTCAGCGAGGTGATGACGACGTTGCGCAATTGCCTCACGTTGCCCGGCCAGTGGTAATTGGCGAAGATGTCGAGCATCGTCGGGTCGATCGTTTCTATCCGACGCTGGGCCTCTCGGGCATAGAGATTCACGAAATACCAGATCAGATCTCGCAGGTCGTCCCGTCGTTCCCGCAGCGGGGCCGCCACGATTCGCGTGGCGCTCAGACGGTAGTAGAGATCCTGGCGAAAACGGCCCATCTGCACCTCGTGAAGCAGATCGCGGTTCGTGGTGCTGATGATCCGGACATTCACGCGGATGTTCTCGTTGCCGCCGACTCGCTCGAATTCCTGCTGCTCGATGATCCGCAGCAGTTTCGCCTGGAAGGTCAGGGACGTCTCGCTGATCTCGTCAAGCAGCAGCGTGCCGCCGTGGGCCATCTCGAACCGGCCCTTTCTCTGTGTGTAGGCGCCGGTGAACGAACCCTTCTCGTGCCCGAACAGCTCGCTTTCCAGCAGGGAGTCGCTCATCGCGGCGCAGTTGACTCGAACGAACGGACCGAGAGCCCGCCGGCTCTTGTGGTGAATCAGCAGAGAGAGCAGCTCCTTGCCCGTTCCGCTCTCGCCGCTGATCAGCACAGGCACCGACGTCGGAGCGATCCGCTCGGCCAAGCTGACCACCTGGAGCATCCGTGGGCTTCTGCCCACGATCTGGTAGAGACAGCGGTCGCCCTCCCGGGCGGCGGCGGCGGTTGCCACCGAGCGGTTGGGCAGCGCGGCGTCGAGGACGCCTTCGACGGTCCGCCGGTCCAGCGGCTTGAGCAGGAAATCCCGGCAGCCCGCCTGGATTGCCCGGACCGCAGCTTGCGTGCTTCGCTGGAGCACGCGCCAATCCGCCGTCGACTCCGTGGCCTCGCCCATCATGACGACGGGCATCTCGGGTGCGACTGCCCGAATCGCGCCGAGCAGTTCGAAGGCGCTCGAACGATCCTGCGGGTCCGCCGTCTGCTCGCTGAGAAACGCCAGATCGCAGGCAGTGCGGTCCAGGGCATCGATGGCGCCTTTCTTCGTCGTCGCCAATCGGGCGCTGATGCCCCTTTGCGCCAGGAGTTCCAGCATGAGTCGAATCGTCTGCGGCTCGTTGTCCACGATCAAGACGGTCGCATTATCGCTGCGTTGCTGCATCCTGCCTCTCTCCTGGTTCTCGGTCTTGCCCATGTTCGCTGCTTCTCACTTGCCGGTTGGATGGCTGTTTCACGACGGAGGATGCGGTTGGCTACAGTTGAGGCGATGCCGTTGTTTGTGCCGAGGGGTTCTTCTGATACCATGTGAGGAGTCGGCCATGGGCCTTCGCCAGTTCCGTCCACGGCGAGGTGGGATACTCGGCAACGAGCTTCATGTACGTCTCCTGGGCCTTGGCGGTGTCGGTTTCACGCAGACAATTGCCGAGCTGGAAGAGGACCCAGGCTCGATCCGCCTCGGTGGCGGGATCGCCGGGGCTGATGTTCTGCAGCGCCTTGGCGTAGAATGGCGTCGCTTCCTTGGCCCGCCCGCTGAGAAACAGCAGCTCCGCGATTTCGAGAGGATCGCGGACCTGGTCGGGATTCTGGCGGAGGGTATCGAGAGTCTTCTGTGTCTTGGACGGCGTCGATCCCTCGGCGGAGGTGGCCACCGCGGGACTCGCAGATGCTGTCTTCCCCATGGTGTTGACTTCCGCGAGCTGCCCGTCAAGCGTCTCTGCCAGCGAATTGGATTCGGCTGGCGGCTGGAAGGTCGGACCCACGTTCTGGTCCTCGAACTTGACGGATCGAACCTGTCGGACCAGGCGCTTGAGGGCCAGACTGGCCTCGGCTTCTTTGGCCTGCTCGGGGGCAGCGACCCGGTTCGACCACAGCGTCTGGGCGAGGGGACCGCCCTGTCCGGACTCGGTGCGTGCCGCCGGGCCCTCGCTCTTCATGCGGCTCAGGAGGCTGGACAAGGGGATGGCTGAGTCGGGGATCGCAGCGACTTCCGGGCCAGCCTGTGCCATGGGCCCGACTGCGCATGGGTCGCTCAGTCCTCCCTTGGCAAAGGACGCCCCCTGAATCCGAGGAGGGGTCCGGGGTCGGGTGGGCTCCGCCGCCCGCAGTGCGCCCACGCAGGCGAGCAGGGACAGGATCGTGCAGGCTCTGAGCCACGATGAATGGGATATGTTCGTCGTCATTGGTTCTTCGTCCTTGTCCATTCGGTTGTTTGTCGTCATGGCGCCAGTTTCGCGTCTGGCGCGACCCGAACGAGATTCGGGTCCGTCGCGTTGTCATACTGATTCAGCATGGCGGCCATGGCGCGATCATACTGCCCTTGTTTGCGATGGGCCTCGGCCAGCAGAGTCAGGACCGGAGGTTTCTCCGTCGCAGAAGCGTGCTCCAGCAACTGCGAGCAGACCGAGATGGCCTGGTTGGTCTGCCCGAGGCGCAGGCACATGCGAGCCAATTCCCGGCCGATCTGCTGGGCCTGGGGTCCCGGCCCGACCAACGCGAACGCATCGCTCAGTGTCTTCCTGGCCGATTCGACGTCGTCGTTGTCGTAGTAGCAGGCCGCGAGTTCCAATGCGACCGCGCCCTTGAGTTCCGGACTCGGCAGGAACTGTCCTTTTTCCTGCAACAAGGCGATGGCCTTGTCGACCAGGCCGATCGAGCGGAGGATTTGCACCCGCAACAGGAGCAACTCGATGCTCTCCTGCTGCGAGAGCTGCCATCCCGCTGTGCCTTCGATCGTCTCCAGGGCCTCCAGCAGGAGTCCCTGCTCGATGTACGCTCTGACGAGCACCGCGACGGTTTCCACGTATTGCTCACGGGAGAGATTGCCCTTGATCGCCAGGTTCAGTGCGGCGTGTGCCTGCTGCGGCTTGTGCTGGGCGAGATACGCTTTGCCGAGCAGCAGACAGGCCGAATGAAACTCCGGACGGCCCTGATCCCGGACGAGCGTCACGTAGCGGTTCAGCCATCGGGCCGTCTCCTCGCTGTTGCCCATTTCATGGAAGCACCGGCCCGCGCCCCATGCGGAACTGGCCTGAGAGTCCACGGACAACCCCAGGTTGTAGACCTTGCGATACAGGCCCGACGCCTCCTCATATTGGCCCGCCTTCATCGTGGCATCGGCCAGGTGCAGACACGCCGTATCCGCCAGGTCGGTCTCCGGATATACTTCCACGAGCTGCTTGAGATCGGCGTGGGCGCCCACGTAGTCCCGCAAACGCACCTTCAGTTTGCCCGACTCCAACAACGCGTGCGGCGCCAGCGGGTGTTTCGGAAACCGGTTCGCGACGAGTTTGTACTCGGCGATCGCCTCGTCCAACTGCCCGCGGACGGTCTGGAGCAACCCCAGGGCGAAATGCCCGTTCGGAGCCCGTTGGTCCGTGTCCGCCGTCAGCAGGAAACGCTGCCACAGCGAAATGGCCTCCTCGGTCAGGAGTCTCGTGTGCTCGGCCAACGAGGAGTAGGATGTCGGGTCGAGCACGTTGACGTTGCGACCGCTGGCGTCGAGCTGGGCGAGCAGGTCGACGCTGCCGGCGGCAACGGTGATTACCTGTTGGGCTGTGGCGGACGTCAGATACAGATAGACGGGTCTCTTGCGCATGTTCTCTTCGGAGGGGGCGGTTTGCCCATTGTCCGCCCACCGCAGATTGAGTCCGGCGTTCGCGGCGAATCGCGCCAGCAGTTCCTCGATGGACGCGCCATTGCAGACCACGGACCATCGATCCACCGCATTCAGTCCCGTGGCGGGGTGAATCTGCGGGCTCAGTGCTGCCTCGTCGAGTTTCTCGGACCCTGAGGTCAGGAAGACGCGCAGTTGCGGCTCGTCCATGTTGACGAATGGATCGACATCGGGATGATGACCCCACAGGTCACTCGGCAGGTTGGCGTCCGCATCGCTCAGGGACAGCAGGTTGCGGGTGACCGTCTCGGCGACGAGGAATCCACACTGCTGCTGCACGGCCGAAACCCATTTCTCGTCGATATCCGCCACCCCGATCAGACTGATCGTCTGGTACGCCCTGGCGGCCGCTTCGAGATACCGCTTTCGTTCCACCAAGATCGTGCTCTGGTGGTATCGGGCCAGTGCCCGAAGGATGGGCAGGCGGCTCAAGGACACCGTCCGAAACAGCGTGTCGGCCTGGCCGGCGTCCCCGCTGTGATGGCTGCACATGGCCATGCGCAGCAGCAGGAAGTCGCGGAGAGGTCGATTCCCCTCGGTCGCAGCCAATCGGCGGTAGAGCTTGTCGTATGCGACGAACGCGTGTTCGTACTCTCGCTTCTGGTACAGCTTGCCGGCCAACTGCAGCGACAGGGGCTCGGGACTGGGCAGGCTGGGCTCAATGATCTCGGCTGCCTCGGGCTGATTGGGCGAGGAGGTGCCCAGACGCGGGCCGTCCCCACGCGTATCCCAGACCGGCTGCGGCCGGCGCGGCGCCTCGGGGGAAGGCTGGCCGGGCATCGACGGCAACTCCGCCCTCTGCTCCCCGCCCGACGTTGCGCCCGCCTGATCCCGGTGGCCCATGGCGGCCGAGAAGGTGTAGAGGAGCGATGCGGCGATCATGACGATCCCGAGCAGCAGGATCTTCTGCGTCTTCGACAGGCGGCTCAGATGCACGGGAAGCCGGCTGACGCGAACGGGGATCTCGGGCAACGGATGGAGACCGCGTTCGCGATGCGGCAGCGCGTCCGACGGGACGAACTCCGCGCCGAACTCGACGTGCGAGGAGAAGACGTCGCCGTACTCCGGCTGTTCCGGCAGCGGAGCCCCGAACAGATCCCCGTCCGACGGCGTTTGCGGCTGCCCTTTTCCTTCGCGATTCGGTTGTGCCTTCTTTCTGAACATTCTGTTGCTCGGTGCCCTGAGGACGCCCATTCGTGAGAGCCGGCGCCGCCCCGATTCAGTCGGCGCGGCCCAGAACCCGCTCCTTCTTCAGCAACCGTCGTGCCAAATGGAGTCGCGCGCATCAATGAAGGGGAACTGGATGCGAACCGCCGAGCTTAGGGCGGCGGGACCTCGTCCGCTGTGTTCTTTCTGGGGACCCGCCGAATGGCCGCAGTGTCAGGATTCTATACGGCCCGGCGGATTTTCTGACGCGCCAGGACCCGGCGGGGGAGGGGAGGCTCCGCCTCTGTTGATTGCTGATGCGGCGCAACGGCGGGTCGCTTCGTGGAGCCTTGCGGCTGGGTGGGTGGCGCCCGACGCGCGGCGCACCGCCCGCGCCGTTGCGCGAAAGACACCAGAGAGAATCGGCCGATTTCTCAGTCGACGGCCACGGGGAGGGCTTCGGCCGGACTGGCGGTGACCTCCAATTCGTCTTCGCCGCCCTTGTCTTTGTGCAGATTGTACTGCTTGACCTTGGCGTAGAGCGTGGCGCGCGTAATGCCGAGCAGTGCCGCGGCCTGCGTCTTCTGCCAGCCGGTCTCGTGCAGAGCGCGGGCGATCAGTTCCCGCTCCGCCTTCTCCAGGGAGAAATCTCGCATGTGTCCCTCGGGAGTGTGGCGCGCCGACTCCCGGTTCTCGATGGGATCGATGATGATGCTCGACATGCCGATCTTGTCGGTGGTCTCGAACACGATCGCCCGCTCGATGACATTTCGCAGTTCCCGCACGTTGCCCGGCCAGTCATGGCGGCAGAGCGCCTCGAGTGCGAGCTTCGTGATGGCGGTGACGGGCGTCGGCCTGTGCGAGCAGATGCTCGATGTCTGCAGGAAGTACTGTGCCAGCAGTTGGATGTCCTGCCTCCGTTCCGGCGAGTGAAGCGGCGCCATCGCGATCGGGCAGATGTTCAGGCGATAGTAGAGGTCCTGGCGGAATCGTTTTTCCCGGACCTCCTTCTTGAGGTCGCGATTACTGGAGGCGATGATCGTGGCCTTGCACTCGACGTCCTTGAGCCCGCCGACCTTGCGGAACACCCGTTCCTGGAGGACGCGCAGGAGCTTGGCTTGGAGTTCCAGCGGCATTTCGCTGATCTCATCGAGGAAGATCGTCCCGGATCCGGCCATCTCGAGCAGCCCGGTCTTGTCGCGGTCGGCGCTGGTGAACGAACCCTTGACGTGTCCGAACAACTCGCTTTCCAGCAGGTTGGCGGTGAGCGCCGCACAATTGACAGCGACGAACGGATCGTTCGGATGCCTCAGCCTGTGCACCGCCTGGGCGGCGACCTCCTTGCCGGTGCCCGTGTCGCCGACGATGAGAACGGGGTTGCACCGACTGGCGGCCACCAGCTTGATCATCTGGAGGGTCCTGGCGATTGCCTCGCTGCGACCCGCCATCTTCACTGCGGCGGCGATCTCATCCTGGAAGAAGACGGGGTCGTTCCGTTCTGCGGCCTGGTGTTGCGCGGTCTCGAGCGTGGCGGCAACGAGGTCTCGCAGTCGTCCGCCGTTCTCTTCTCCTCTCGGGCAAACCAGGGCGCCCGCCTGTTCGTATTCGCTGTCTGCGAAGGGACTGTCGCGCGCCGGAATCACGATTGCCAGGGGTGGCCTCTGCACGTCCGTCTCGACGCCCCCGAGGCAAGCCTGTACGTGCGCTGGCGCGAAGACGCCTTCGAACACCACGAGACTCGGGGACACCGTTGCGACGATGTCTCGCGCCTCGGCCAAGTCGTCGGCGGCGAACACTTCATGCGCCAACTCCCTCGCGACGGCGTGGATCTGAGGCTTCTTGCTGACGACAACGATCCTTCGTACCAGACTCATATCTCCTCGTTTCATCGATTCACTCGGGTCCATCCAACAGCTTCGATGAAGACACCCCCCACATCGACCGGTGGTCCGTGACATCTTTAATCTTTATTGGACGCATCGCGCATTGCTCGCTGGAGTCGATGTCACTGAGTGACATCGACTCCTCCTTTTATGGGACGGTCCGAGAACGGATATGTGATCGGACGTCGAGAGGGAGGTTTCGATAGGAACCCGGCCATGGTTCTTATGGGACGCGTTGATGTCACTCGGTCGGCGCTGCGCCGTCCGGCCGGGGACTGACCCCGCGTGGATGAGGGCAGGAAGAATTTTCTGCCTGGGGGAAAATTCTTCCTGGTCGTTTGTCGCCTGGGAGGGGACGTCGTCGAAGCCCGTTGCCGGTGCGGATCGATGGATCAGTATCAGCACGTCGGTGGACGCAACTTTATTCTCTCCGATTCCCATGGTCGCCCATGTGCTGGCACGGGGGTTGCTAGAGTGCATTCGTTGGATTGCCGCGTGCGTCGTCATGCGGCGGATGAACGTGTGCCGGATTGCCGTAATAAGGAGTGCAGACCCATGAGCACCGTGTCGACATCGACGATCGCGTCGGCCAGCGACATTCAGTTGAACTACATGACGCTGCTGGTGACGCAACTGCAGAACCAGAACCCCCTGGAGCCGATGGACAATCAGGAGATGGCATCCCAACTGGCGCAGTTCAATCAGCTCCAGCAACTGGAGACGTTGAATACGTCCTTCAGCGGAGTGCTCGACCTCGTGCAGCGCAGCTATGCCAGCTCGCTGGTCGGCAAAGAGGTCTCGTTCGACGCGATGCAGGAGGACGGCACGACCAAGATGGTCACAGGCAAAGTGACGGAGGTCACCGCGGGGAACGGCGGCGACATTGTCCTCACCGTGGGGGATCGGGCAGTCAGTCTGTCGGATGTAACATCAATTCGGGGTTGATGGCGTATCCGCAGGATTGAATAGGATAAGGAGAACACCTCTATGTCATATGCGTTGTCTTCCGGTGTAACGGGAATGCAGGCCCATCAGCAGATGCTGGACGTGGCCGGCAACAACCTGGCAAACGTGAACACGAACGCGTTCAAGGCCAGCCGGGCCAATTTCAGCGAGTTGCTCAGCCAGACTCTCTCCCAGGCCTCGCAACCGACCGACACGGTCGGCGGCACCAACGCGCTGCAGATGGGCAGCGGCGTCGGCGTCTCGAGCATCATCGCGGATATGACCCAGGGCAGCATTGTGGACACGGGCAACGCCTTGGACATGGCCATCGACGGCGAGGGGTATTTCGTCGTCAGCAGCGGCGAGCAGCTTCTCTACACGCGGGCCGGCGCGTTCAGTGTGGACGCGGGTGGCTATCTGGTCGATTCCGCCACAGGCTACCGCGTGCAGCGTATCGGCACGACCGGCGAAGCGGACGGCTTCCAGATCTCCGGCAACAACAGCATCCAGATTCCGTATGACGTGGCCCTGCCGGCCTCGGCGACCTCCGAGATCGCTTTCACCGGGAATCTCAGTTCCGATGCGGTCGGGACGGAGACGGCCCAAGTGCTGACGTCGAGCCTGAGCTACACCGTCGATGGGGAAGAGGCCACGGAAACTACGGAGCTCGACCAGCTCGACCAGTTCAGCGGAGGTTCGGGAACGGACGGCCAGTTGGGCGCCGGCCAGACGGGTACCATCACGATCTCCGGCTACGACGCAGACGGCACCGAGTTCAGCTCAGGTCTGACCATGACGGTCACCGGCTCGACGACGATCCAGAATCTGATCGACCATCTGAACAACAATGTCCTGACGGATGCGACAGCGTCCTTCGTCGACGGCCAGATTGTCATCACGGACAATGAGACGGGATACAGCCTGTCCGACATCGCGATGTCGTACTCAGGCAGCGGCTCGCTGGAGACCCCCGCCTATTTCGAGATGACTGCCGTGGGCGGCGACGAGGTCCAGACCGCCAACATCGCCATCTATGATGGGCAAGGCGGAAAGCACGTCCTGTCGGCGGCTCTGGTGCGAAGCGATGAAACGAACACGTGGGACATGGTTCTGACCTCCGTCACGGGAAATGTGAAGGAGATCGGTATTGACACCCGCCGGATTATCGGTCTGACGTTCGATTCGGAGAGCGGCGCCTTCACGGGAATCCCGGATGGCGAGATGGCCGAGTTCACCATGTCCTTCACGCATGATCCCGACAATGAGCAGACGATCTCCCTGAACTTCGGGACCATCGGTTCCTTCGATGGTCTGACCCAGTTCTCGGGCGACTCGACGGCCGTGGCACGGGAACAGGATGGATATGAATCGGGAAGTCTCTCGTCCGCGTCGGTGAGCGAGGACGGCGTCCTGGTCGGCTCCTTCACGAATGGCGTCAAGAAGGACATTGCGACTCTGGCTCTGGCCCTGTTCCGGAACCCCTCGGGACTCGAGAGCGCCGGCAGCGGCTACTTCAAGGTTTCCGCCAACTCCGGCACCGCGGTCCTCACCCAGGCCGCGAGCATGGGCGCCGGCTCGATTCAGGGCAGTGCCCTGGAGAAGTCCAATGCCGACATTGCCACGGAGTTTGTGACCTTGATCGAAGCCCAGAACGGTTTCCAGGCGAACGCGCGGACCATCAGTGTGGCGAACGACATTCTTCGCGAGTTGACGAATCTCATTCGGTAGGGCAGCGCATTGCGATACCATGCAGGGACCTGAGCACATCCTGTTGGCATTGACGGTCATGGAACGATGGGAAGCCGCCCGTCGGTTGAACCAGGGGCGCGTGCCGGCGCAGAATTTCACGCTGCTGGCTCTCGTTCTGCTGGTTGTGCTCGTCGTGTTGCTGTTCTGGGTCAGTTACTCGCGATGGACGCAGAGCCGAAGCCGGACGCGAGAGGTCTTCACGGAGAACGCCCTGCGCCGAGGTCTGGGGGCGCGCGATCGCCAGATCCTCCTGGCCGTCGTCCTGAGGAGCGGGCTGCGACGGACCCATGACGTGTTCACCGCCGTCGACGCATTCGATCGAGGCGCGGTCAAGCTCCTGGCGGAGTGCACGCGGACCCGCACCCTGCAGGAGAACGAGCGTCTTCGAATGGAAATCGGTCGCCTGCGGGAGAAGCTGGGTTTTCAGATCGCTTCCGTCGCGGGCGAGATGGCGGGACTGGGACCGGTCAGCAGCCGGGATGTTGCCCCCGGCAAGACCATCGAGCTGACCCGCACCAGGCCTGCGGATGGCCTCGTGGTTCGAGGCGAGGTCGTACGAAACGACGAAATCGAGTTTGCCGTGCAACTGGCAAGCCCGATCCAGACAAGGGCGGGCGATTCCTGGCAGGCCCGGCATTACAGCGGCCTGTCGGCGTGGGAGTTTGACACCTCGACCGTGCACTGCGATGGGAACCGCTTGACTCTCGACCACAGTGAAACGGTCCAGTTCACGAATCGTCGGCGGTTTCCCCGTGTGGCAGTTCGCGGACACGCCCTGATTGCCTATCTGCCTTTCCGTCAACACCGGTTCCCTTCCGGCGCCGTGGGGACTTCCGCGGAACCGCCGGCTCCGTCGTGGGCCAGCGTCGCGTCGCCGGCCAGCCAGGCGCCGGTCTTTGCCGAGGGACGTGTCACGGAACTGGCCGGACCGGGCCTGCGGATCCAGTCCGCCTTGTCGGTTCACCCGGGTGATCGAGTCCTCGTGGTGTTCACTCTCGATAGCGGCGGGGCCGAGGTGCCTGGAGGATGGGGCGCCGTCACAGGGATCGGCCGGGTGAGGCATTGCTACGGCGCCGATTCGGAGAGGTCGATTGCGGTGGAACTGACGGGCTTGAGCGATGCCGAGATCGATGAACTCGCGCACATCACGGCCGCCATGTCGTCCTGGGAGGAAGAACACGGCGGGCAAGGCCCGATCCCGACGGCAGGCGTGTCCCCGTTGGTGGGCGCGACCACGGAATTGACATAACCCAGGGAGTCTGACGTGACGGATATTGGCGCCCAGGTTGGTGCGAGTCTGAATGCTCTGACGCAGCAACTGGACGTCATTGCGCACAACGTGGCCAACGTCAGTACTGCGGGTTTCAAACGCCGGTGCAACAGTTTCACGCAGGTCCTCGCGGCCCAGGAGGCCGCACAGGGCGAAGGCGAAGGCAAGGAGGGGGAGTCCCAGGGGCTCTTTGATTTTTCTCAAGGCAGTCTGGTGCAGACGGCTCGGACGCTGGACTTCGCGCTGCACGGAGATGGGTTCTTCGTGATCGAGACGCCGGAAGGACCGGAGTTCACTCGCCATGGCGTCTTTACCACGAATCAGAACGGGCAGATCGTGGATACGGCGGGCCGCCTGGTCGCCGGGACGGCAGGACCTCTGATCCTCCCTCCCGAGGCGGACGTCACCGACCTCTCCGTCTCCGACGGCGGATTGGTTGTTGCAGGACAGACGACGATCGGCCAATTACGGATCGTGGACTTCCCCGGAGGGCGGGACAAGCTCGTGCCCGTCGGGCAGAGCTGTTTCAAGGCGCCCGAAGACGTGGACCCGGTGGAAGCCACCGGTGTGATCGTCAAGCAGGGCTACCAGGAGGCGTCCAACGTCAAGCTCATCGATGAACTGGTGAACATGATTCTCGTCTCGCGGATGTACGAGTCCAACATGAGACTCGTTACTGTGAAACGGGAATCAACGACCGCTGCGCTGGGCGTCGCCATGGGATAGACAGGAATGCAAACGACGAATGAGAAAGGACTCGCACATGGGGGCGACTCAGAGGGCTGATCGATCACCCGCAATCCAGGGAGAACGCCTATGATACGGGCATTTTCAACCTCGGCCACTGGAATGATGGCGCAGGAGACCCTCGTGGATATGATCGCCAACAATCTGGCGAACGTCAACACCACGGGCTACAAACGCAGTCAGATCGAATTCCAGGACCTGCTCTACTCGAAGATGAAGGAACCCGGCACCGAGATCGCGGCGGGCATCAATTCCCCGACCGGGATGGAGGTCGGCACGGGTGTGCGGATCGCGTCCACCCTGCGGATCTTCAGTCTGGGCGAGTTCACGAACACCCAGCGAGACCTCGACCTGGCGATTCGCGGGAACGGGTTCTTCCAGGTGCTCATGCCGAACGGGAATCTTCGGTACACGCGAGACGGCTCCCTCATGATGAATGCGAACGGCCAGCTCGTGACGCAGGCCGGCTATCAGATTGAACCGGCCATTTCCGTCCCCACAGACGCGGCGTCGGTCAGCATCGGCACGGACGGCAGCGTCAATACCACGGATTCAACCGGGGTCAGCACCGTCGTGGGCACGATTCAAATCGCGCGCTTCGTCAATCCCTCGGGACTCATCAGCCAGGGGGACAACCTCTACACGCCGAGCAACGCTAGCGGCGAGGCAATCGTCGGGACGGCGGGGCAGGAGGGCTTCGGCGAGATCCAAGCCGGGTTCCTGGAGAAGTCCAACGTCAACATGGTGAATGAACTTGTGAACCTCATCACTGCCCAGCGGGCTTATGAAATCAACTCCCGAGCCATTCGGGCCGGTGATGAGATGCTCCAGAATACGAGCAACCTCTTTCGGTAGGATCTGGTCATGGCTTGCAGACTCTCTCAACTCGTTCTCCTGGCGGCGATCCTGTGGCCGACCGGCTCGTTCTGTCGGGCTGCGGGTCCGGCGTCGCCTGCCCGGGAGGATCTGCTGCAGGTTCATCTGCCTCGCGAGGTGACGGTCCAGACCGGACCGCTGACGCTGGGGCAGATCAGCGTTCTTCACGGCAATGCGTCCCTCGTCACGACGGCGGCCGGGATCGGTCTTGGACAGATCTCGACGCCGGGGCAGAGAGCCGTGCTGGATCGTCTCACGATCCTGAGTCGGCTGGCTTCGCACGGCATCTCCGGCGATCAGGTGCGATTGACGGGGGCCCAGGCGGTTGCGGTTCGCCGGTATCACCGGAGCATCAGTCCGGACGAGTTCATCGAGGTCGGTCGGGAGTTTCTCCGGCAACATCCCCCGGCCCCCCTGGTCTGCGAGATGATTCCCACCGCCAAGCCGAGAGAACTAGTCTTGTCGGGCCAGGTGGAGGACCTGCAGGTTCTGCCCCGGTTCGCCAAGAGCGGGGCACGCGGCCACGTGGCCGTCCAGATCATGGTCATGGCCGACGGCAAGGAGATCGGCAAGCGCGATATTCTGTTCCGGCTGAAGTATCAGAGCCGGCGCGTGGTCACCGCCCGCGAGGTGGCCGAGGGGACGATTCTGACCCCGGCGGACCTGAGGATCGAGACGGTGGTCTCGGATCGGCCCGAGCCGGCCAATTGGCAGGCCCCCTATGGGCTTGTGGCCGTCCGCACGCTGCCGGCGGACATGGAAGTGCGGGCCGACATGGTGAGTGTTGCGCAGTCGCCGGTCGTGATCCGGCGCAATGAGACCGTGGTGATTCGCATTGAGCGGCCCGGGCTGGTCGTCACGGCGGTCGGCACGGTGCTGCAGGAAGGCCGGACCGGCGAGTGCGTCAAGGTGCGGAACGCCGATTCCAACCGCGTGATCGTGTGCAAGGTGAATGCCGACGGGACTGTCGAGCCGGTGCTCTAGCGCCGGCGGACCCAAGGAGTGCTTATGAACAGGAAACGGATGTTGATCGGTGCGATGCTGATCCAGGCGTGGTTTCTGAGCGAATCGCTCGACGCGGGGTCCATCTGGGCCAAGCGGGACAAGAACGTACCGACCGTGTACGCCGATGACGTCGCCCGCGGCATCGGAGATGTCCTCACGATCAAGATCGCCGAGGAGAGCACGGTGGACAACAAGTCGAAACGGGAGCTGCAGAAGGAGACGTCCCGAACGAGCGACTTCGACGGGGAGCTGGGCATCGATCATATTCTGCCGAGCATCCCGGGAATGACGATGTCGGCCGAAGCGAGCAACTCGCTCTCGGGCAAGGCCGACTACAAGGATGAGCGGAGCTTCGAAGACCGCGTCAGCGTCGTGGTGCTCGATGTCCTGCCGAACGGGAATCTCGTCGTCCTGGGCACGCGAGATCGCAGCATTGCCGGGGATATCCAGGCGATCGAGGTCAGCGGCATCGTTCGCCCGAGCGACATTGCATTCGACAATACGATCAAGAGCGAGCAGGTTGCCAACTTCCACATCGTCACGAAGAACAGTGGGGTCTCCGCTCCGTACACTCGCACGGGTTGGGTGGGGCGAATCTTCGACTTGCTCTGGCCGTGGTGATCGGCTGCGCAGGGAGAATCCGATCCGCCGTTTTGGGCGGGATCAGGGGGTTTCTCTTGGAGAGAACATCGTTAACCAGATGGGTGCTCGCCGCCGGGGCAGGGCTGCTGTTGTCCCTCGGTATGGTGGGTGTCGGGCGTTGTGAGCGGATCAAGGACATTGTCGAAATCCAGGGCATTCGCGGCAACCCTCTCACCGGGATCGGTCTGGTGACCGGCCTGGCCGGTACGGGCGACAAGAGCCTGCTCTCGCGTCAGATGCTGACGAATGTGCTGCGGGATTCAGGTCTGGTCCTGTCCCCGTCGGACCTGACGGGAGACAACACGGCGGTGGTGATGGTGACCGCTGAGCTGGGCCCGTTCGATCGGGAGGGTATGCGGATCGACGTCGATGTCTCCGCCCTCGGCGACGCCAAGAGCCTCCAGGGGGCGATGCTGCTGCCGACGCCGTTGCGAGGCCTCGACGGCCAGGTCTACGCCGTGGCCCAGGGGGGCGTCTCGATCGGCGGCTGGTCTGTCTCGGGCAGCCAGGCCACCCTGTCGAAGAACCATCAGACCGTTGGTCGCATCCCGGACGGGGCCCTCGTGGAGAAGTCCGAACTGGCGACGTTCGTCGAGCAGGCAGCGGGTCTGCGCTATCTGACGCTCAATCTCCGCAACAGCGACTTCACCACGGCGCAGCGAATCAGCGAGGTGGTCAACAAGGCCCATCCGGGGGTCGCCACGGTGCTCGACGCCGGCGCCATCCGGGTGGCCATACCGCAGGAGATCAGCGCAGCCGGCATCATCGGGTTCATCGATGAGATCACGCTGAAGGAGGTGACGGTCGACATGGCCGCCACCGTCGTCATCAACGAGCGCACCGGCACGATTGTGGTCGGCGAGAACGTCGGGATCTCCTCGGTCGCCATCGCGCAGGGCAGCCTGGTCGTCAAGGTGAAGGAAACCGCCAACGTCTCGCAGCCGACGGCGCCGTTCGCGGAGGGGGCCACGACCGAGGTGGTTCCCGAAACGTCGCTCGACGTCGAGGAACAGAACGCGTACCTGATCCCCATGGAGCGGGCGGTGACGGTGTCGGAGTTGGCGAAGACGCTCAACGCCATCGGGGCCTCGCCGCGAGATCTGGTCGCGATCTTCAACGCACTCAAGAAAGCCGGGGCCCTTCAGGCCAAATTGATCCTCATGTAGGAACCGCCGATGGATGATATCGAGTCAATCGGAATGCCCCTGTCTCTGCCTCAAGCTGCGGCGTCGGATCGAATGCCGGGCAGCGTCTCTCGTTGCCTGCGCCATGGGTCGGCGACCGGCAGCAGCGACGCGGTCTCCTCGCGGCAACGCGACGAGCAAGAGAGGCAGATCGGAAGGGACTTCGAGTCCGTGCTGTTGACCAAAGTGTTCGAGCAGGTGCAGGCCTCGATCGAGGAAAGCAGCTTCGATGAAGAGGACGCGGGGGCCGGACAGGTCCGTGGACTCTTCTGGTTCTATCTCGCCCAGGATTTCGCCGACAAGGGAGGCTTCGGACTCGGGAACGACGTCTATCACTACATCAAACAGATGCAAGGCACCGACGACCCTGCGGGGTCCATTGACGAGGAACTGTAGCGATGGCATTGCGGAAGATGAAAGGGGACCCCCGGCGCGAGGGACCGCGTCCGGAGATTCATGCGCAGGTGGCCGCCCTGTTGGACGTGCTCGACGAGGACATCCAGCACGTGGAAGCTTCGCTGGTGAGTCTGGATACGCTCCGCAAGCTGCTCATCAAGCGGGATGACGTTGCTCTCGGGGCGCTGTTGGAGGAGATCCGCGGACAGGGGGAAGCTCGCCCGGCTGTCGATCGCAGACGGCAGGAACTTCGGAGGGAACTGGCGAGCAGTCTGGGGTGGAAGGAGAACGAGGTGACCGTGACGAACCTCCTGGACCACGTGACGGAGGATCTGGGGGCCACGCTGGCGGAACGGCAGAAGAGACTCCAGAACCTCATTGTCCGGCTCAAGCGAGAGCACACGCTGACCGCCATGCTGATCCTGGATTGCCGGCGATTCAACCGGTCGCTGCTGCAGGTGTTTTTCGGTCCCGCCGGTCAGGCGGGCACGACCTACAATGCGACCGGGGCCGCGAGGCACCCCATCGGCACGACGATGTTGAACATGCAGTTCTAGGACAGGCTACCGGCGGAAGGGTCGTCGCCGGATCAGGATTGAGAGATGGCGAATTACACGATCGGACTGACAGGTCTCACCGCGGCCACCACGGCCCTCGAGGTCATCGGGAACAACATCGCCAATGCCTCGACGGAGGGGTACCACCGTCAGCGGGTGGAACTCACTACAGCGTCGGGTGGCAGCACCGGGGCGGATGTCGTCGGCGCCGGCGTGGACGTAGCCGGGGTGACTCGTCTGGTGAACACGCTCCTGGAAGCAGAGATCCTGAGGCAGAAGTCGTCCTATACCGAGATCAATCAGGAACTGTCGGTGATGACCTCCGTAGAGACCACCTTCGGGGAGTTCGCCGAGGGTAGCGGGCTGAATGCCACGATCGACGAGTTCTTCAGTGCCCTGGAGGGACTGGCGGCACATCCCCTGGAAAGCGTGTACCGCAGCGACGTGGTCAGCGCCGCCGAGGTGATGTCCAGCGAGTTCCAGCGCTTGGGCAATTCCATCGAGGACCTGAAAACACAGATTGTGATGGAGGCGGAGACTGTCGGCGATTCGGTCAATTCCCTCATTACGCAAATTGCCGAATTGAACGGGCAGATCCAGAACGCGGAGGTCAGTGGGGCGCAGGCCAACAACCTTCGCGATCAGCGGGACCAACTGATCACGAAACTGGGGCAATACGTGAGCGTCAATACGCAGTCGCGGGACTACGGAGTCGTCGATGTATCCATTGCCGGTCTGCCTGTTGTCACCGGGACGGTTACGCTCGGGATTCACGTGGGCGTCAATGATGACGGGACGTTGGGCGTCTTTGCGGAGGGCAGCCGGGGGCGCCATCTCAACATCAAGGGAGGGGAACTCGGTGGGCTGCTGGCGTTGAAGAATGATCTTCTCGATGACGTTGCAGCCAACCTGGATACGCTGGCCAAAGCGATCATCGGTGCCGTGAATCAATACCAGGTCCAGGGGCTGGGCGCGGATGGGTCGTTCACTGAACTGACTGGCTGGGGTGTCGGCGATGGGGATCTGTCGTCGCTCGACACACCAGTGACGGACGGCGTGTTCAACGTCCGTGTGACCAACGAGGGGACCGGCGAGATCGAGCGATATGAGATCGAGGTGAATGTCTCGGGGTCGCCGCCGGACACGGTGGAATCGATCGCAGCCAAGATCAACGCGCTCGCCGGCGTCAGCGCCTCGGTTATTTCCGCTCAACTGCACATTGTGTCCGACCAGGGGTACACTTTCGACTTCCTGCCGGCCGTCCTGCCCGAGCCGACCACGACGAGTTTCACCGCTGCGTCGCCTGCGACGGTGGCCGTCGCAGGCGTCTACGAGGGGAATGAGAACCAGACACTCACCTTCACGGTCGCAGGTTCGGGATCCGTCGGCAATGGAACCATGCGTCTGGACGTGACCGACGAGGACGGCAATCTCGTCAGCACCTTGAACATCGGGGCAGGGTACGCCGCCGGCGATGCGCTGAACCTGGGCAATGGGATCACGGTCGCGGTGAGCATGGGGCAATTCAACACCGGGGACAACTTCGAGGTCGATGTCTTTGCGACGACCGACACCTCCGGTTTTCTGGCGGCAGCCGGGATGAACACGTTCTTCTCAGGGGCCAGCGCGTCGGAGATGCAGGTTTGCAGGGAGATTACGAACTCCGCGGGTCGGGTTGCGACCGCCTACGGCAGCGACCTGACGGACAACAAGGCGGCCTTGTGGTTGGTCGGCGTGCAGGACGAAGCGGTGGACAGCCTCGACGGAATGACTCCGAACGAGTTCTACCAGCGTCTGGTGACGGACGTCGGTCAGCGAGTGGCGTTGCTGGAGTCTCGCCAGGAGAACGTCGAGGCCATGCTCCAGAACCTGGAGAACCAGCGAGATGAGATCAGCGGGGTCGATGTGAACGACGAAGCTGCGGAGTTGATGATCTTCGAGAAGATGTTCCAGGCGATGGCGAAGTACCTGACGACTCTCCAGAACACAATGGAAATTCTGATGAATATGGTCTAAGAGGCGTTCATGAGTGGATCACTGACCAGCATATACAACAATGTCAGCTACGCCTTGAACCTGCACTCCAAGGCGATCACGCTGTTGCAGGAACAGGCCTCGACGGGGAACCGGGTCAATCGGGCGTCCGACAGTCCCTCCGAGGCCTATCGGATCCTGGGATTGAACTCCCAGGAGCGGTCTCTGTCGGGTTACCAGGAGACCGTCGCGGAACTGATCGGCAATCTGGAGATTTCGTCGACCATCATCTCCGACATGTCGTCCGAACTGGCGTCCGTCCGGACGCTGATGACGCAGATCGTTGGCGGCGTCTACGACAGTGAGGGCCAGAAACGCATTGCAGAGAAGATCAACAGTACTCTGGAACAGGTGGTGTCTCTGGCGAACACCAAGCATGCGGGTCAATACCTGTTTGGCGGTTGCAGCACGGGCACGGCACCTTACGAGGTCGTTCGGGAAGACGGTGACATCGTCGCAGTCAACTACCGAGGAAGCGATGCCTCGCGGAGCATCACTGTGGCGTCGGGGTTGTCGATCAAGACGTATCACGTGGGGGATGAGATCTTCCACTCGGACAATCGCCAGACCCCGGTCTTCCTCGGGGATACGGGCGCGGCCGCCGGAACCGGCACGTCCACCGTGCAGGGCGACGTCTGGATGACCGTGGACTTCGACGGATCCAACTACCGGATTTCGATCGACGGCGGGGCCACGTACGTGACGGTTCCCACCGCCGGCGATTCGGATCTGGCCGTCACGAGTTCCACCACGGGCGAGGTTCTGTACGTTGACACGACCGGGATCACCGCCGCGGGCACGGAGCTGGTCCGTGTGCCTGGAACTTACGACATCTTCACTACGTTGATCGACCTTCGGGATCTCCTCCTGAACGGACAGGGATTGGAGACTCAGGAACTGCTCGACTATGCGAACGAATGCCTGAAAGCGGTGGACGAGGTCTACAACCTCCTGCTCCAGGCCGAGGTCTCCACCGGGTCCAAGATCGGCTTCCTGGAGAACCTCAGTGATAACCTCGAGGACATGGAATACGACACCCAGGACGAGACAACGCGTCTGCAGGAGGCGGATATCGCGCAGATCACCATTGATCTGGCTCGTCGCGAGGTGCTCTACGAGATGTCTCTTCAGGTGGCGGGCACGCTGATGAACATGTCTCTGTTGGACTACATCTAGCAGCGATTCCCCGGTCGGCGGCCGGGAATGACGGTGTCCCCGCCTCGTCAGGGTTCTCTGTGGCCCGCATGGCTGGTTTGCATACGTGGGTGTTCGATTTCTATGCAGAGGCCCGTGATGTCGCCGCATGGAGAGGATTCGTGCGGACTTCTCCGCGTCGGCATGGAGTTTGCAGCAAGGGCAGTGGATGACGACTGTCCGGTGACGGTTGCCCAGAATGGAGTGAAACGGATGACAACGCAGACGAGTGTAGACCACTATCAGAGGGGCCTGGAACTGGCTTCGGCCGGAAGGCACCAAGAGGCGTTGAACTGCGTACGCGAGCATCTGCGCATGGCGCCGAACGACACGCAGGCGCTGAATGACGCCGGGGCGATCCTGCACTGCCTGGGTCGGTCTGAAGAAGCGATTGGCTGCCTCACGAAGGCCCGAAGCCTCCAGAGCGACAGCGCGGAGATCGTTTGGAACCTCGTAGAGGCGTATCTGGCGAGCGGACGGGCGGCGGAGGCCTATTCCCTGTTCGACAGCATGGAACACATGAGGATCCTGAGCGTGGAAGTGCTGAACCGGACGGCCACGATGCTGCTGAACCAGGGCAAGAAGGGGCTGGCGATCGAGGTGCTCCTCCGTTCCTCCCGGCTGTGGCCCGAACAAGAGGTGCTTCGCCCGATGCTCGACGTCGTCCGCAGCAAACGGCCGCACGTCGCCTTTTTCCGCAACCTCGACACGGAGCAGGGCGGCGAGGACGGCGTGCTCGCGGAGGCATGTGAGTTCATCCGCCAGCGGTTCCAGACCGAGTTCTACCAGGGATCCCACGGGGTCCCGGTCCCGATGCGGACGGGCGACATCCCCGCCCAGGCGGGTGAATCCGATTCCCGG
This sequence comes from Phycisphaerae bacterium, assembly GCA_017993835.1. Classification (GTDB taxonomy): domain Bacteria; phylum Planctomycetota; class Phycisphaerae; order Sedimentisphaerales; family Anaerobacaceae; genus PLanc-01. The sequence goes on along the minus strand of JAGOLX010000013.1, from coordinate 83,136 downwards.
CCCAAGAGCATTGCCGATCTAGTCCGATGGAGCGACATCGCGTGGTTCGATGGCGGGGGCGAGATGGCCGTGGAGGCCTCCCGCTTGGGCGAGAAATCCAGGATGGTCGTCAGTCTGCGCCGCTCGGACCTGCGAGGACGCTGGGCCAAGGACGTCTGCTGGGAGAACGTGAGCATTCTCGTCCAGATCGGGGGGCCCGCGACGCCGCTGTACGCCGGGTCGCCCGTGGAGGAAATGCTGCTGGAACAGGTGCCCGACATCCGCAATCGCACTCGCCTGGTGGTTGTGCCCAATGGCGTCGACCTTCGTCGCTACGTGCTTCGGCGCCGGGAACGGGGCAAACACCTTGCGTGCATCGGCTGCCTGACGACGGAGGCCAACCCGGCGTTCCTCATCCAGTGCATGCAGAAGCTCCACTACATCGACCCCGGATACAGGTTGTCCTTTGCCGGGGCGTTCGAGGGCCCGCTTCTGGAGCAGTACCTCCGTCACATGGTTCGGACGCTGGGTCTGGAGGATGTCGTCACTTTCGAGCCGTCGTGCGGCGAGTTGAACCACTGGCTGAGCGACAAGCACTTCATCGTGGCCGCCGGGATCAGCGAGAACCAGGTCGAGGCCCTGCTGGCCGGGATGGCCTGCGGGCTCAAGCCCGTCATTCACAACTTCCCCGGTGCCGACAAGCTGTTCCCGCAGCGGCATCTGTTCAATATCGCGGAGCAGTTCTGCGAACTGGTGCTTGCACGCGATTACGAGCCGGAGCGCTACCGCGCGTTCGTGGAGCAGCATTTCCCCATCGAGGAGCAGTTGGACCGCATCCAGGGCGTCCTCCAGCAGCTTGAAGCGGAAATCGAATCCCATCCGGTCGCAGAAACAGACCGCCTCGCGCATCCTTCGCCGGGGACCTCCACGAGGCGATGACGTGTAGTCGCAGCACATGATGGCAGACTCTTTCGGACAAACGACAGGTCGGGGATGCCCCAGCGCGAGGACAGGCGGGGGTCCGCTGGTAAGCGTGCTGGTGCCGACCTACAATCGCCGGCGGTATCTGCCCGGCGCGCTGGCCAGCGTGCTGGCGCAGACGCACCGGGAACTGCAAGTTCTCGTCGTTCGCGACGGCGGCGAAGAAGTCGCCGACGTGGTTCGCTCGTTTCACGATCCGCGCGTGGTCTTCATCGACAGGAAGGAGAATCGGGGCAAGCCCTACTCGTTGAACGAGGCGCTGTCCCGGGCCCAGGGCAAGTACGTCGCCTATCTCGACGACGATGACGCTTGGTACCCCCATCATGTCGAAACCCTGGTCCGCGCCCTGGAGACCGAAACCGACTGCCAGGTGGCCTACAGCGATCTGTACAGGGTGTACTGCGAAACCCGCCCCGGGAGCGAACGGGTCGTTCGGAGCAAGTATGTGGAAATCAGTCGGGACTTCGATCGATTCCTGATGCTGTACTTCAACCATGTCCTGCATGTTTCGCTGATGCATCGACGGGACCTTCTCGACAAGACGGGTCCCTACACCGAGAGTCTCAACATCCTGATCGACTGGGATATCACCCGACGATTGGCTTTCTTCTCGGACTTTCATCACTCCCTGACGATCACCGGCGAGTTCTACTGTCCACTGAATGAGTCGGACCGCATCTCGGATGTTCGGCGCAGAGACTCGGAAGACTACCTCCGCAACGTGTTGGCCATCCGAACGACGCACCCGCCCAGACCCTGGCCGAAGATCGGCGAACTGTCCATCATCCTGGCCACCGACCACCTGGATCAGCAAGTCGGGCAGACGCTCATGCGGATCTGGCGGCACACGTTCTATCCGTATCGTCTCTATCTGCCGCTTCCCGCGGCGGACCTGTCGCGTCTGAACATCGGGATGCCCAATGTGGTGCTTGTGCCGGTTGAACCGCAGAGTTCCGTCGACGAGCGAGTGGACGTTGCGCTGCAGCGGATCGAGAGCGGCTACGTAGGGATCATGCCGGCCGAACTGCCGGTCGAGGACATGTGGATCGAAGACCCCATGCACGCGATCCTCCACAACGACAAGGGTCGGGAAGGGTTTCTGATCGAAGGGGCGGGCAACGGGCAATGGGGGGCGGTTGTGAGTCGGGCGGATCTCCAGTGGGCCAGACAGGCCTATCCGCATCTGTCGGTCGAGGCCTCCCTGATGGCGTGCGGCGTCCGGGTCCGGCGTCCGAAACCCGAGGAGCTTGCCTTCCAATTCGATGAGCTGCTCCGACGGGGCAAGCTGGCGGAGGCCGATGGCGACTGGTTGGTCGCGGCCCGTCTGTTCGAGCAGATGGGGCAGCAATACCGCAACGAGTTGTGGATGAAGACAATGGCGGCCCGGGCGTATTGCGAAGCGGGCCAGCTTGAGAAGGCGGGACACCTCAGTCGGGAAGTCAACCGGGTTCGTCCCACCATCGATACCCTGTTGCTCGAGGCCAAGGTGTGCCGGCAGGAGCGGGATTTCGCCGGAGCGATCCGGCTTCTGAGCAGGGCGGAGCAAGGACTCTCCGGCTGCATGGATTCGTCACCCATACGGCCCGGAACAACCGTGCAATACAGCCAAACCCCTGGGGGAGTGTAGGACTGCAACCACTATGGATACCACCAAAGGCCACGAGATCGAGGAGCACAAACTGACCCAGCACTACGAGGTGCTGCGCGAGCTGGGGGACTGCTACACGACGGTGGGCAACTACAGCCAGGCCCACCGCTGTTATGAGAAAGCCGCCGCGCTGGGACCGGACGAGCCGGGACCGTATGTGGGACTGGGGGTAGCCGCACTCCAGACGGGCAACCTGGAAGATGCGGAAATCGCGTTCCGCGTCGCCTGTCGCCTGGACGCGCGGTGTGCCAAGGCCTACACCGGCCTGGCCATGGTGGCCCAGCAACGCAGCGAATACCCGCAGTCCTTCGATCTCTACATGAAATCGCTCGAACTGGACACCAACAACATCACGGCCCTGCTGGGCCTGTTCCAGGTCTCGTGCGAGATGGGGTCCTTTGCCAAGGTGATCTACTACCTTCAGGTCTATCTCGAATCGCACCCAGGGGATACCTCGGTGATGTTCGCTTTGTCGGCCTTGTATTTCAAGGATGGTCAGACCGAGCAGGCTCGAGAGATGTTGCAGAACCTGCTGGCGCTCGAGCCGATGAATCAGGACGCCGCGAACCTGCTCGAAGAAGTGGAGCACACGCTCGCTGGGGCGGCCCGGGTATGACGATGGAACACGACCGGCAAACGAGTTCTGACCAGGACAAGAGAAGGGAGCTGGCAACGAAGCTGCGTCAGCTTCTCGAGGAGCAACTGGCTGCCGGTCGGCAGGGGAATCTCTCGCGGGTCGAGCGCCTCGGGGTGAGGGCGAATGCCGTCGTGGAGGCCCTCGTCCAGAGCGGAGGCCGCGTGCCGACCGATGTGGACGGAGGAAACGACTTCGGGAGACTGTACAGTGAGCTGATTCTCCTGCTGCGGGCCCAACAGGCCGACGTGCAGGACCGACTCCAGCAACTGCGTCGGGTGAAACGAGCCCTCAGTGTGTATGGAGGGAACGACAAGAGTACGAAGAGACCGTCTTGTGAGCTTGGTTGAGAATGGAGTGCATGCCATGAACATCTCATCAATCGGCCTGGGCAAGCTGGGGCTCTGCTCCGCGGCGTGTTTCGCGAGCAAAGGGCACCATGTGATCGGCGTTGACTCCGATGAACGGCACATTGACGCCTTGGCTGGCGGCGGGTGTCCCATCGATGAGACGGGTCTGTCCTCTCTTCTGGCCCAGTGCCGGCACAATATGGAGTTCACGACGGACTTCGGGCACGCCGTGCGGAACAGCGATGTCACGATGATCACCGTGCCGACCCCGAGCAATTCGGATGGTCGTTTCTCCAACGCCTCTGTGGAGGCCGTTCTTGACCGTATTGCTCCCGCGCTTCAGGCCAAGCGGGACTTCCACATCGTGGGTGTGGTCTCCACGGTCATGCCCGGCACGTGTGAGCGGGCCTTCCGGTCTCGGCTCGAATGCTTGACCGGCAAGGTCTGTGGACGGGATTTCGGCCTGCTGTACAACCCTGAGTTTGTGGCCCTCGGTTCCGTCATCCACGATTTCCTCAATCCGGACATGCTGCTGCTCGGCGTTTCGGACGACCGATCCGCCCAGGTAGCCAGAGACTTGTATCTGTCCGTTGTGGAGAGCAGTCCCTATTACGCTGTGATGGGCCTGACCAACGCCGAGATTACCAAGCTGAGTCTCAACTGCTATGTGACCATGAAGATCAGCTTCGCGAATGAGCTTGCGGCCATTTGCGAGCGGATTCCCGGCGCGGACGTGGACGTGGTGACCACGGCCATCGGCGCCGACGCGAGGGTCGGACGCAAATACCTCAAGGGGGGTCTGGGTTTTGGCGGACCGTGTTTTCCTCGGGACAATCTGGCGTTTCAGCGCTGTGCTGAGGACGCCGGGACCTGCGCGCACCTGAGCCCTCGGGTGGTGGAGGTCAATGGCGAAATCGTGGACCGACTGTTTGCAATGATCCGTGAGCGCAGTGCCCCCGGATCGACCGTTGCCCTGCTGGGTCTGTCCTACAAGCCCGGCACACGCATCGTGGAGGAATCCCAGTCCCTGATGCTGGCCGAGCGGCTCTTGGATGCAGGGTATGTCGTTCGAATGCACGATCCAAAGGCCCTCCCGAGCGTTGCGACCGCCCTCCAGGGCCGCGGCACGTACTGCGATTGTCCGTACGATGCGGTTTCGGATGCGTGCGTCGTCGTCCTGCTGACGGCTTGGCCCGAGTACAGTCGCCTGGACATCGGCCGACTGGAGGAACGAGCGAAGCCGTCGGGGCTTCTGATCGATTGCTGGCGCGTCTATCGGAACACCGCCTTCCAGAGGCTGGAGTACCGTGCGTTTGGGACCGCGGCGCAGCCTTCTGGCGGCGCCGTGCGCGATCCGCTCGCGGAGCTCGTATTGCCGCACGACTTGCGGCGTACGTCTGCGCCGGCGCATCCGTCCGCGCCGCATCGGGTGCTCGCCGGGGAGCGAAGATGAAGAAGGTGTTGTTGATCAAGCCTCCGTTCCATTTCATCCCCATCGGCATGGGGTATGTCCTCGCCTGCCTTGAGCGGTCGGGGATTCCCGTGGACTTCCTCGATATGCACAAGCCGGCCGGTCCCGTCGAGCAATACATGAGGAGACTGGCGGCGGGGGAGTACATGGCCGTTGGGACGGGAGGCTTCGTCTACAGCACCAACTGGTTCCGCGAGACGCTGATCCGATTGCGATCTGTCTGCCCGCAGACGCCGATCATTCTGGGCGGCAACATCACCAAAAACGTCCGCATGGACCTTCTCCTGAATCACATGCCCATCGATTTTGCCGTCGTGGGCGAGGCCGAGTCGTGTTTCCCTCAGCTTCTCCACGCGCTGGCGGACGGGACCGACTACCGGTCCATCCCCGGTCTGGCCTTCAAGGACCGAGATGGGAGTATCGTCAAGAATCCCTACCGTCGGGTTGCCCTGGATCAAGAGGACTATGTGCCCGCCTACGAGGCGACCGACCTTCAGTACTACATCGACTCCTATCGTCACCACGTGGTCCCGGGTCTGGGTCGCATGATGCCCGTATTGACCGGGCGGGGGTGCAAAGGGGGGTGCAGCTTCTGTTCGCCGACGGTGGGCCGGTTCATGCCGCGGCGGATCGACAACATCCTCCGCGAAATCGAAACGTGGAATCGCCGCTATCAGTTCGAGTGGATCACCTTCGCGACGGAAGTGTTCTTCACCTCGGACGAGGACATCCTTGAGTTCTGTCGGGAGTACAAGAAGGCGGGATTCGGGAAGCCGTGGGGTTGCTGTTTCCGCATGGACCAGTCGCCGGAACTGCTGCCGGTCATGAAAGACGCCGGCTGCGTCATGATCTGTGCCGGCCTGGAGAGCGGGTCGGAGAACATCCTGCCCAAGCTCAAACACGGATGCACCGTCGATCAGTTCAGGAAGACCCTCGATGCGGTGCGGAAAGCCGGGCTGGTTATCGACTCGCCCTTCATGGTCGCCAACGAGGACGAGACGGAAGAGGACTTGAACAAGACCGTCGATTTCCTGATCGAGAACCGGATGGACGCCAACTTCGGACTTGTGGGCACCTACCCCGGCACACCCATCTACGTGCGGGCGCTCAAGAAGGGGCTCATCGCAGACGAGTGGGAATACATCACGAAGCGACTGATGGAGTGGGCCTGGCGCCATCCCTCGCTTCTGGAACTGTCCTATATGAACATCAGCGCCATGCCGGCCCCGGAGATGTTCACGACGATATTCCGGCAGATCCGCCGGTTTCTCACGTTCCAATATCGCGAGTTTCGGGCACGGGACCAGTCCCTGAACGCCTCGTCAAACGGCAACGGCGCGAAGGAGATCAGCATCGCCGGGCACTGCCTGAAGTGTGGAACCAGGCACTCGCTGGCGATCCGCGATTCCGGCGCCGTGAGCGTCGTCGAGTACCTGTTTCGCTGTAATCGATGCCACCAGAAGAACTTCCTTCACTTCACGGACCTCCCCCAGACCCGGGAATACTACCACGCCTTGGCCGCCAAGCTGCGGGAGGCCAGGAAAATCATGGTTCTGGGGACCGGCAAGAACGCGATGGATTTCTTCTTCTACGACTTGTTTGGCCTGGACCTGGACCAGATCGTCGGATTCGTCGACCTCCGCGGGTCGGCGACGGAGAAGAAGTTCTACCATCTGCCCTGCTATCGCCTGGCGGATCTGGAGAGCGCGGACTACGACGCCATCCTGGTCGCGGATGTCAAGCACGACGTGGCGAATCTGCTCCTGGGAACCAGCACAACCGCCCAACACAAGCCGACCTACTTCCTTGCGCCCTCCGAACTCACGTAGGCTGTCCGATGTCGGAGTCGTCATTGCTATGAGCCAGAATCACAAGATACTTCCATTGAGCGAGTTGCCCCGCGTGCTCCAATCGCACCGCGACGCGGGCCGCAAGATCGTTCACTGCCATGGCGTGTTCGACCTGCTGCACATTGGCCACATCCGCTACTTCGAGCAGGCCCGCACGTTTGGCGACGTCCTCGTGGTGACTCTAACGCCCGATGTGTACGTCGACAAGGGCGACAAACACCCGGCCTTTCCCGAGCAGCTCCGCGCTGAAGCCCTCGCTTCTCTGAGCGTTGTCGATTACGTCGCGGTGAACGAGTGGCCCACCGCCGAGCAGACGCTGCACAGGATCAGGCCCCATGTCTACGTCAAGGGCTCGGACTTCAAGTCCGTGGACGGCGACCGCACCGGCAAGCTGGCCCGGGAGGAGCAGGTCTGCAAGGAGCTCGGAGTCGAGTTGCGATTCACCGAGGATATCGTCTTCAGCTCGACGAACCTCATCAATCGTTTCTTCTCTTCCTTCTCGAAGGAATTGCAGGACTACCTCGATCTGTTCCGCAGGCGGTATTCCCTGGACCAGGTTCTGGAGGTGGTCGACGCCATGTCCCGGCTCCGCGTGATCCTGGTCGGCGACGTGGTCATCGACGAGTACTGCTACTGCAACCCGCTGGGGGCCTCCGGCAAATCGCCGGTGCTGGCGGTCCAGTACGTCTCGCAGGATCGTTTTGCAGGCGGCGTGCTGGCAGTCGCCAATCACTTGGCCAATTTCGTGGAGAGCGTCAGGTTGCTGGCGGTCATCGGCGAGCATGACGACTATCGCTCGTTCATCGAATTGGCCCTCCACCCGGGCGTCCATCCCGAGTTCTGGGTCCAGGAGGGCGCCCCGACCCTGGTCAAGAAGCGCTATCTCGATGGGTACAGCCTGCACAAATGGCTCGAGATCTACACGATGGATGACTCCGGCCTGTCGCCGAGCAGGGACCACGATCTCACGGAGGCGTTCCGACGCGAAGCTCCAGGGCATGACCTGGCGGTTTCCGCCGACTTCGGTCACGGGGCCGTGAGCACGTCGCTGTGCGAGTCTCTCGTGAGCCATTCTCCCTTCCTGGCGGTGAACACGCAGTCGAATGCAGGCAACGCCTCGATGCATACGATCTCGCGGTATTCGAAGGCCGATTACATCAGCCTGACCGAGCGGGAACTGCGCCTGGACTCGCGGGACCTCAGGACCGATCTTCGCCTGCTGGCCTGCGATACCGCTCGACGTTTCCAGAGCAGGGCTCTGGCGGTGACCCGCGGCAGAAAAGGGGCCTGTATGGCTGCCACGGACGGGGCATTCGTCGTCGTGCCCGCGTTCGCCAGCAGGGCGGTGGACAGCATCGGCTCCGGGGACGCTTTCTTCGCGATCAGCTCCCTGGCCGCCCGACTCGATGTGCCCCTCGAAATCGTCGCCTTCCTGGGCAATGTGGCCGGCGCCTTGGCGGTCCAGATCATTGGCAACCAGAAGGCCATCGACAAGCCCGGCCTGACCAAGTACGTGACCTCCCTGCTGAAATGAGATACGATGGCCGGCCGATACCCCCTATTCGACAGGTCCCAGCTTGTCCTCCAGCCTCTGGGACAGCGGCGACATGACCTCGGAGCGGACCAGGTCCTTCCGCTTGCTGCGAAACCGGTTTCCTCGCCGGAGCTGGCTGCGGTAGCTCGACAGATCCTCGATGCCCGCAGACAGGGTGCCGAAGTGATCCTGATGATGGGCGCCCACGTTCTGCGGTCGGGTGTTCAGCGGTACCTCATCGATCTCATGGAGCGCGGCTGCATCACCGCTTTGGCGGGCAACGGCGCCTGCGCGATCCACGATTATGAGCTGGCCCTCATCGGTCAGACCACGGAAAGCGTGGCTCGCTACATTCAGGAAGGCCAGTTTGGGCTCTGGCAGGAGACGGGCCGGCTCAACGATGTGATTGCCAGGGGTGCCTCGGAGGGCCTTGGCTTCGGCGAAGCGGTCGGACGGGAGATCGCCCAGAACGACTATCCCCACAAGGAGATCAGCGTGCTGGCCGCCGCCTACCGATTGGGCATCCCCTTCACCATCCACGTGGGCATTGGCTACGACATCATCCACGAGCATCCCAACTGCGATGGCGCCGCGCTTGGCGCCGCCAGCTATCGCGACTTCCTCATCTTCGCCAAAGTGCTGGAGCGGCTCGAACACGGGGTGTTGATGAACTTCGGCAGCGCCGTCATGGCGCCGGAGGTGTTCTTGAAGGCATTGGCCATGGTGCGGAACGTCGCCCTCCACCAGGGTAGAAAAATGGGTGGATTCACGACGTTGGTATGTGATTTGCACGATTTGCCTTCCGATTATCGACAGGAGGCTGCCAGGAGCAGCCCGGATTACTACTTCCGACCTTGGAAGACAATGTTGGTTCGTACCATCGCAGATGGGGGAACGAGCTATTATGTTAAAGGATCTCACGCAGATACGATTGCCCAGCTTTGGACCGCAGTTGGAGACGGGCGACGGGCTTAGCACCGCCTCGCCGTCCCCCTGGGCTCAACATATCCTCGCGCTGAGCCGCTGTCTGAGCGGGATGCAGGCCACCATCAACGGCGACATGCCGGTCAACTGCGACCAGGCCTTTGATTTGTGGTGCGACAGTACGGAGGACATCCGCCAGGCGGAACGCGTCATCTACCTGATGGGCAACGGCGCCAGCGCCTCCATGGCCAGTCATTTCGCGGCCGACCTGGCCAAGAACGCCGATCTGCACACCCAGGTCTTCACGGACGTCTCGCTGATCACGGCGGTGGCCAACGACCTGTCCTATGACATGGTGTTCGTGGCCCCGCTCCGTCGGCGTCTGAAGGCCGGCGACATGGTCGTCGCGATCAGCAGTTCGGGCAGCTCGCCCAACGTGGTCAAGGCCGCTGAGTTCGCGGTGTCGCGGGAGGCGACGCTGGTCACCCTGACGGCCATGCAGCCGACCAATGCCCTGAGGCAGTTGGGCACGCTGAACTTCTGGCTCCCGGCCGACACCTACGGCATGGCGGAGACCGGCCACGCCGCGATTCTGCACTATTGGATGGATCAGGTATCTCCGGAGCACGGATCATGAGCAGGCCGAGCGGCCAATTCGCACAAGTCCAGTCGAACCCCGCGACGAAGCCAGCGGCCGAGGGGCTGCGGATCGACCATCACAAGCTTATGTTCCACCCCGATCGGGTGAGCGACTGGCTCAAGGGCGAGATGGTCTATCCCATCTATATGGAAATCTCCCCCACAGGGGCCTGCAACCACCGCTGCATCTTCTGCGGCTTGGACTTCATGGGCTACCAGCGTCGTTCTCTCGACGCCGATCTGCTCATGACCCGTCTGACGGAGATGGGTTCGCTCGGACTCAAGAGCGTCATGTTCGCCGGCGAGGGGGAGCCCTTCCTGCACAAGCGGATGGTCGAGATCATCCGGCACACCAGGAACAATGCGGGCATCGATGTGGCGCTGACCACCAATGGGGTGCTGATGCGTCCGGAAGTGGCTGAGCAGATCCTGGGCTGCACTGCGTGGATCAAGATCAGTCTCGACGCCGGCACGCGGGAGACGTATGGGGTCATCCATGGGACCCGTCCCGAGGATTTCGACAAGGTCTGCGCCAATATCGAGCAGGCCGTCGCGATTCGCAGGAGACAGGGCGCCTCGTGTACGCTGGGCGCACAGCTTCTTCTGCTGCCGGACAACAAGGACGAGGTGGTCTCTCTGGCCGAACGCTGCCGCGAGATGGGGCTCGACTACCTGGTCGCGAAGCCCTATTCCCAGCACCCGCAGAGCCAGCACCACGGATTCGAGGGCGTCTCCTACAGCGAATGCGACGATCTGGCCGAGCAGCTCGACCAGGTCCGCGGCAACGGCTTCAACGTCATCTTCCGTCGAAACGCCATGGACAAGTGGGACGGCAAGACGAGGTCCTATCGGTGCTGTCTGGCCTTGCCCTTCTGGTCCTACCTGGACGCCGGCGGCAACATCTGGGGGTGCAGCGTCTATTTGGGCGACGAGCGGTTCCGTTATGGGAATATCGCGGAGAACACCTTTGCCGAGATCTGGCAGGGCCGGAGGCGCATGGATTCTTTGCGCTGGACGACAGAGCAACTCGACGTTTCCTCGTGCCGGGTCGGCTGTCGGATGGACGAGGTCAATCGGTATCTGTGGGAGCTGAAACACCCCCACCCGCATGTGAATTTCATCTGACGAGGACCATGGGATACCGCTACATCATCTTCGATTTTGACGGGGTCCTGGCCGAGAGCAACGAGATTCGGTTCCAGGGCTTCCGCGAACTCTTCGGGCATCTGGCGGAGGGCCAGACGGCCCGCTTCATGGACTTCGTCTGCGCCAACGGCGGGCTTTCCCGGTACGGCAAGATCCGCCATCTCTATGAGAACATCCTCTGTCGGCCCATCTCCGACGAGGAGGTTGCCGCCCTGGCCCGACAATACTCCGCGATTGTCATGCAGAAGGTCATCGCAGCCCCGCCTGTAGCGGGCTCGCTGGAGTTTCTCGGCGAGCACAGCGGGCAATTCGAATTCGCGGTGATCTCCGGATCGGATCAGGAGGAACTCCGCCAGGTGTGCCAGGCCAGGGGGATTGATCGGTACTTCCGCGAGATCCTCGGGTCGCCGAGCGAAAAGAGCGAGAACATCGAAGGCTTGCTGGCCCGGCAGAGCTGGGACCGTCGAGCCTGTCTGTACGTGGGGGACTCGCAGAACGACCATGACGCCGCGGTCGAGGCCGGCATCGGTTTCATCGGGCGCAATTCCGGCGTGAGGAACTGGAGCGAGCCGGACGTGGTTTTCATCTCCAGTCTCAGGGAGCTGCCGGTAGCGATAGAAAAGCTGTCCCGCCGCAGGAGGAATACATGAAGAGAGTCGTCATCATCGTGGCGCAGAACTTCCAGGACGAGGAATTCGTGTACCCGTACTACCGCGTGCAGGAGGAGGGGATGCACCTGGAGGTGGCCACGCCGGGCGGGCAGAACATGATCGGCAAGTATGGCGTCCCCGCGCGGGCGACCATGTCTACGGACAACCTGAAGGCGTCCGATTTCGACTGCGTCATCCTGCCCGGCGGATTCGAGTCTCCCGACCGGCTCCGCATCCGACCCGAAGTGCTGCGGTTCGTCCGCGAGATGGACGAGGCAGGCAAGCTGGTCGCGGCCATCTGTCACGGCCCGTGGATTCTCATCTCCGCAGGCATCGTCAAGGGGCGCAGAGTGACCGGGTATATGTCCATCGCCGACGATCTGAGGAATGCCGGTGCGAACTACGTCGAGGAGGACCTCGTCGTGGACGGCAACCTGATCTCCGCGCCCCACTACAAGAACAACGGCGCCTTCATGAAGGCGGTCATCGAGGCCCTGCAAAGCGGACCATGATCTACGAAGTGACAAAGAAGACTGCCGACGAGCAGCACATCGGACAGGCCGGTGTGTCCGCCGGGTGTGCCCTGCGCACCGACGTGGCGCCCCGGGGCGGAGAAGGTGTGCACAGCACACCCTACGAAGATGTGATCGTCAAGAAGCCCTGGGGGTACGAGTACCTCGTCTTCGAGAACGAGCACGTGGCCATCTGGATGCTCCAGATCGTTCGCAAGCGAAAGACCTCCATGCACTGCCATCCCCGAAAACGGACGGGATTGATCCTGCTCTCGGGCGATGCGAAGTTCCACCACCTGGAGGGAAGTCTTCCACTGGGCCGGCTCAACACCGTGAACATCGACGCCGGCACGTTCCATTGCACCGAGGCTGCCAGCCTGCTGCCTATCGATCCGGTCTCCGAGAACGGCATCTGGGTCATGGAGATCGAGTCGCCTCCGCTCAAAGAGGACCTGTGTCGGATGAGCGACGCCTACGGTCGCGCCGGCGCCACGTACGAAGGGGCCGACCACATGGTCCCCCAGCCCAGGGAAATCCTCAGACTCCAGGAGCCCGAGGAAGGGGAGACGCTCCTGCAAAGGACCTTCCAGAACCTGGTCTTCACGGTCCGCAGGGGACTGATCCGCAAGGATCGTCACTTCCCCGCCCAGGACTCTCTCGTTTCCGTGATCGGCCGCGAGCCCGGCAGGGAGTACACGAACCCCCACATGGAAGTCGGGAAGGTCTTCTCATTCCAGGAGTTCTACGAGCATACGAAGGATGAGAATCTGGCGGGAGTCACCGTATTGACCATCGAACAGGAGACCAAGGTGGTGAAGATATCCGACTACATCGCGACGAGCATCGCCGACCTCGGGGTCCGGCACGTCTTTGGCGTCTGCGGCGGCGGGGCCATGCACCTCGTGGACTCTTTCGGCGGCAGCGACCGCCTGGAGTACATCGCGACCCATCACGAGCAGGCGGCCGCCATGGCCGCCGAGGGGCATGCCCGCATCAGCGGCGTACCCGGCGCGACCCTCGTGACCTCCGGCCCGGGCGGCACCAACGCCATCACGGGTGTTTACGGCGCCTGGGTGGATTCCATCCCTGCCATCTTCGTCTCCGGCCAGGTCACGCAGGACACCTTGATCCGCGAAACGGGCCTGCGCCAGTTCGGCATCCAGGAAGGCAATATCATCGAGATCGTCCGACCGATCACGAAATACGCCGTGACGATCACCGACCCGCAAACGATCCGCTATCACGTGGAGAAGGCCTGCCATCTGGCGACCACCGGCCGGCCGGGCCCGGTCTGGATCGACGTGCCTCTCGATGTCCAGAACAAGCTCGTCAATCCCGAGACCCTGCGAGGATACACCCCCGAGGAGCCTTCGCAGCCCTGCACCGCCCACGTTCTGAACGGACTCGTCACCGAATGCGTCGCGATGCTGACGCAGGCGAAGCGGCCCGTCCTGGTCTTCGGTTACGGCGTCCGACTGTCCGGCGCGGAGGTCTCGCTCCGGGACCTCGTGCAGCGTCTGCAGATTCCCTGCGTGTCTTCGTGGACCGCCTCCGATATGATCCCGACGTCGGACGAGAACTACGTCGGGCGCAGCGGCATCATGGGCGACCGCGCTGGGAATTTCGCGGTCCAGAACGCCGATCTCGTGCTCATCGTCGGGTCGAGAATGTCGATCCCTCAGGTCGGATATAACTACAAGCTCTTCGCCCGTGCGGCCAGGAAGATCATGGTCGATATCGACGAGGTCGAGCTGAAGAAGCCCTCGCTGCGTCCCGACCTGCCGATCTGTGCGGACGCGAACGAATTCCTGCGTTCGCTGCTGGCGAAGGTCGAAGCGGACGGAACAACGCTGGCGATCGATGACTGGCGTACGCGGTGCAGGGGGTGGAAGCAGAGGTACCCCGTCTGCCTGCCCGAGTATCGGGACAACCGCGACAAGGTGAACTCGTTCTACTTCGTGGACCGCCTGTCGGCAAAGCTCGGCTCGGATGCGGTCGTGGTCACGGACATGGGCACCAGTTTCACCTGCACGATGCAGACGTTCCAGACGAAGGCCGGCCAGCGGCTGTTCACGTCGAGCGGTTTTGCCTCGATGGGGTTCGGACTGCCCGGCGCGATCGGCGCGTGTTTCGCCCAAGGCCGGCGCAAGACCGTCCTCATCACCGGTGACGGCGGCCTGCAGATGAACATCCAGGAGCTGCAAACGGTCGTCCACAACAGGCTTCCGCTGATCATCTTCGTGCTGAACAACGGAGGGTACCTGACGATCAAGCTGATGCAGCAGAACCACTTCGGCCGCTACATCGGCTCCGATCCATCGAGCGGGCTGACGTGTCCCGACATTATCAAGCTGGCGGCTGCCTACGGGATCGAAGCCGAACGGATCGGCGACCAGAACACGCTGGAATGCAGACTGGACGCGGTACTCGCGCATCCCGGCCCGTACCTCTGCGAGATCCTGATGCCGCCGGAACAGGCGCTGATTCCCAGAGTATCCTCGCTCAAACTGCCTGACGGCCGGATTGTCTCCAAGCCTATGGAGGACCTGTTTCCCTTCCTGGATCGGGAGGAGTTCCGAGAGAACATGATCGTCGAGCCTGTGGAGATCCTGAATCGATGATGGAAGAGTTCGACATCGGATATCCCCACAGCAACGTGCAGCGGGTTCTGAAGAAGGGCTTCAGGACCATCCACAACCGCATGGTTGCCGCCGGCCTCGATCAGGAATACTACGACGGCCGGCGTGAGAACGGTTACGGCGGCTTCCGCTACGACGGCCGATGGGCGCAGATCATCCCGCGTCTGGTTGCACGCTACGGCCTGACCTCGAACTCCGCGGTCCTCGACGTCGGCTGCAAGAAGGGTTTCTTCCTGCACGATCTGAAGCAGGCCCTGCCTGGCATTCGCGTTCAAGGGGTCGAGAATCACCCCTATCCTCTGGAGCACGCGATGGAGTCGGTTAAGAACGATCTGCTGCCGGCGCCATATGAAGAGCTGCCGTTTGGCGATGGCGAATTCGATTTCGTCATGGCATACGCTTCCATCTACATGCTCAACCTGCGAGGCGTGATGGAGGCCCTGCGGGAGATCCAGCGGGTCGGCAAGGGGCAGAGCTTCGTGACGCTCGGCGCGTACAAGACCCGCGAGGGACGGGACCTCCTGGAGGATTGGACCCTCCTGGGAACCACCGTCCTGCACGTGGACGAATGGCTGGAGGTCTTCCGCCAGACGGGCTACACAGGGGATTATGCATTTACGACCTCGGAGTCATTGAATCTGGTGCGAGGGTGAGGAAGGACTGACACGCATGGGGCTGCTGTACACGAAAATGAAGGTGTTCCACTACAAGGACAAGATCGACTCGCTTCCTGCGAGCGTTCCGGAGGTCCTGCCCCCTCTGCACGTCCGCGTCAAGCCGACGAACGTGTGCAGTCATAACTGCTGGTACTGCGCCTATCGCAAGGAGAACATCCAACTGGGTAAGGACATGGCCGCGAAGGACCAGATCCCCAGGGACAAGATGCTGGAGATCGTCGAGGACTTTGCCGTCATGGGCGTGAAGGCCGTCACCTTCAGCGGCGGGGGCGAGCCCCTGTGCTATCCTCACTTGGCCGAGACGGTGCAGTCCCTGGCGGACAAGGGCATTCGGTTCGCCACGCTGACCAACGGGTCGGGCCTGCGGGGTCGGATCGCGGAGCTGTTCTCGCACAAGGGGACCTGGATTCGCGTCTCCATGGACGGCTGGGATGGCCCGAGCTACGCCCGCTATCGCGGGGTCACCGAGAAGGAGTTCGCCAAGGTCATGGGCAACCTGGAGGGATTTCGCAAGCTCGGCGGGCCCTGCTATCTGGGCGTCGTGCTCATCGTGGACCGCGACAACGCGCCCCACGTGTACGAGATGATCGGCAGGATCAAGGACACCGGCGCCGACAGCGTCAAGGTCTCGCCGTGCATTGTGAGCAACGATGGAAATGAGTGTAATGCCTATCACAAGCCGTACTTCGCGTCGGTGGGCGAGCAGGTCGCCAAGGCCGCCGCGGACTTCGCGGGCGAACGCTTCGAGGTCTTCAACGGCTACGGCGAGCAGTTGACCACGTTCCAGAAGTCCTATGGTTGGTGTCCCTATATCCAGATCAATCCGGTCATCGGCGCGGATCTGAACGTCTACTCCTGCCACGACAAGGCCTACAATCTGGACGAGGGACTGATCTGCTCCATTCGCGACCGGCGATTCCGCGACGCCTGGCTCGCGGACAAGTCGCAGTTCTTCCGAATCGATCCGAGGAAGCACTGCCGGCATCATTGCGTGGTGAACGACAAGAACAAGATGATCCTGGAGTACCTGGACACGGACCCGGATCACGTGATGTTCGTATGAGGGCCTCTGACACGATGAAAGCGCGAATCAACAGTCGCCGATGTGTCATTCCCGCGAAAGCGGGAATCCATCTATCCGTCGGAGGGTCATGGACCCCCGTTTTCGCAGGGGTGACATTGGATGGAGAGTGCACGCATTTCAGTCTGTTCGATGGTTTGAGGTGAGTTTCATGATTTCGCTCCAGGGCAAGACGATTGTCATCACCGGGGCCTCCCGCGGCCTGGGGTCTGTCTGCGCCCAGGCGTTTGCCGAGCAGGGAGCGAGACTCGTCCTGATGGCCCGCTCGAAAGAGGCGTTGGGGCAGGTGCGAGCCTCGTGCAGCCATGCAGCAAATCATCTGGCTCTCGCGGTCGATCTGACGGACGGGCCCGCCCTGGAGAAAGCCGTGCTGGAGGCGATGGCCTTCCTGGGCCGGATGGACACGGTGCTCCACGTCGCAGGCGGGGGACTCGGACTGCGGGACCCCCTGATCGGTTCGGGCGATCTGGTCAAGCTGTTCTCGCTCAACGTGGTCGCGGCGGCTGAGATCAATCGGCTCGTCGCGCCCTCTATGATGGAGCGAGGCAGCGGTCATCTCGTGCACGTGGGGTCGGTCGCGTCGACCGAGGCGGTGGCCTCGGTCGGGTACAACGCGGTCAAAGCCGCCTTGGCTGCCTATGTGCGAGGTCTGGGAAATCATCTGGCCGCGCATGGTGTGGTGGCGACCGGGATTCTCCCGGGCGGCTTCAACGCCCCCGGCAATTCCTGGCAGCGTCTGAAGGCCAACAAGCCCGACGTGGTCGACCGCTTCATCGCCGAGAGGCTGCCGCGAGGCCGGCTCGCGGCGGCCGAGGAACTCGTCCCGCTGATCGCTTTTCTCTGTTCTGACGCCGCGAGCATGATGGGTGGGTGCCTGGTGCCCATCGACGCCGGGGAAGGGAAGACCTATGTGCGATGCGACTGAGAACCCGGTGTCCGAAGTCCGGGAAGACGCCTTCCAAGCGTACGCATCCCGACTGCGAGAGCGATTCGGTGCCGCCCGGAAAGTGCTTCTGGTCCAGGCGCCGCAGTTCCTCTTCGAGACGATCAATCCGGACGTTGTCCGGAACCGCGGCTATTACGCCTATCCGCCCACGGGTCTTCAGCGCCTGGCTGAATCCCTGGTGGGCCGGGACATCGAGGTGAAGATCCTCGATCTAAATCTGGAAGCCCTCCGCCAGATCGCACAGGACGGCGCCTTCGATCAGCGGAAATGGCTGGGTGCGCTCGACGAGTGCATCGACAGATTCCAGCCAAATGCAGTAGGCGTCACCTGTCTGACCGTGTACACAGACCTGTTTGCGACGAATCACCCTCTGACCGCGATCCTTCGTCACCTGGCTGCCCGAGGGAATCATCTGGTCCTCGTCGGCGGGCCGACCGCAACCAATGAGATGGACCGCTATCTTCAGGAGGGTCTGTGCCACTTCGCGGTCGAGGGCGAAGGCGAAGATCGGCTCAACTACCTCCTGGATGTCTATGAGGGCGCCGCCGACCCGTCCCAGGCGGTCTCGGGCATTTCGTTCCTCTCCGAGGGGCGAGTGTTGCGGACCAGCGGGACCTGTGCGAGCGTGGTGCTGCGAGGCAATCTGATCACATCTTATGCGGCAGTGGACGTGGAGCGGTATTGCCGGGTTGGGAGCCTCAATCCGTATTCCCGGATGGCCGGCCAGGACACGGTCTACTGCGTCTTTCAGTTGAGCCGGGGGTGCCGGGGCAACTGCAAGTTCTGCGGCGTCCGACCCTTCATGGGCAAAGGCATCCGCACGCATCCCGTGGACGAGCTGATCGAGGAGATTCGCTATCTCGTCGAGCAGCGATCCGTTCGCCACTTTGAAGTGCTCGACGACGATTTCCTCGCGGACCGCGAGGCCGTGACAGAGTTGCTTGTCTCGCTGGGCGATCTCCACAGGCAGTATGACATCACCTGGGCGGCTAACAACGGCCTGATGACCCACTCGATCACGCGAGACCTGCTCGATCTGATGCGGGACTCCGGCTGCCTGGGCTTCAAGGTCGGCGTCGAGTCGGGAAACGCCAAGATGCTCCGTCGAATTCGAAAGCCCGGCTCCCTGGAGTCGTTCGCCCGCGTCGCGGATCTGCTCCAGGACTATCCCGAGCTGTTCGTAGGCGGCAACTACATCATCGGCCTGTTCGGCGAGGAGCCGTTTGCCCAGATGCTGGACACGTTCGCCTTCTCGGTCCGCCTGAATCTCGACTGGTCGTCGTTCACGGCCTTCCAGTTCACCAGCAAGCCCACCGCGGTCACGGAACACCTCAAGACCGACGGCGTCGGCGCCACGGACTTCATCCCCGGCAAGGACAGCCCGAACCGGGAGATTCAGGATGATCGCAGTTTGCCTCTGGGGGCGGATGTGTTCTCGTTGCCGCCGGCTGTGGTGCCGTCGCGCACGCTGGTCAGGAACGTCTGGCTCACTTTCAATCTTCTGGGCAACTACATTGGCAACAAGAACCTGCGTCCCGGCGGGCGGCCCGAGAAATTCGTCGCTTGGCTGGACGCCGTGCGGGTCGCCTATCCGAAGAACCCCTACATGCTCCTGTTCGCAGGGCTGGGCCGAGTTCTGATGGGCCAGCCCGCTGAAGCTCGGCTTCTGATCGGACAGGCGAAGCGGATCGTAGACGGTTCGCCGAACTGGCGGTATCGCTTCGGGAAATTCGGCCTGGACGAACTGTTGGAGAGAGTCCCCGGCGGGCCAAGCCAGGTCCAGGATGGTCTGGCCCAGGTGTGGGAGGCCTGCGTGCCCTCCGGCCTGGGGGATCGGGAATGTGCAACGAGAACGCTCAATGGATGACGTGATATAGTCTGCATGGCAAGACCAAGGATATACGTAGTTCAGTTTGGCACGGGCGCCAGCATCAACCTTCTGCCGTTGGCCGCAGGACAGCTCTATTCACGGCTGCGGGTCGATGACGTGATCTCGCGTCATTTTGATCTGCCCGAGATCTTGTTTCGGCGGCCTCACGACCCGGCCGAGTTTGCCGCCGGGCTCCAGGATGTCTGGGTCATTGGGTTCTCGTGCTTCCTGTGGAATGTGAACGCGAGCATGGCCGCCGCCCGGGCCGTGCGGGAGAGGTTCCCCGATGCCTTGGTCGTGCTGGGCGGGCCGTCCGTTCCGAAGGACCCCGATCTCTCGGCCGAATTCATCCGAAAGAACCCCTTCATCGACGTCATCGGCTGCGGGGAGGGCGAAGAGGTGTTCGCCTCTCTGTGCCGCCATCATCTGGAAGGACGCGACTTCGGGGACATCCCGGGGATCATCATTCACGATCGTTCCAGCGGCGAGATTCGTCGGACCGGAGTGGAGAGGCTCCCCGTGATCGAGCAGCTCCCGTCGCCGTACCTGGACGGGACGTTTGACTCGATCTACGGGCAGTATGCGAGTGAATTCTCCGGGACCATCTGGGAGACCAATCGGGGGTGCCCGAACCAGTGCTCTTTCTGCACGTGGGGCAACACGGCGCACCGGGGCATTCGGGAGAAACCCCTGGAACAGGTGAAGGCGGAGATCGACTGGATCGGCAGGAACAAGATCAAGTACGTGGCCATGTCCGACTCCAATTTCGGCATCCGCAATCGAGACGTGTCCATTGCGGAGTACCTGGCGCAGACGAGAAGGACCTACGGATATCCCGAGTTCGTCTCCGTGAGCTGGGTGAAGAACTCCTCGGACAAGGTGCTCAAGATCTCCGACATTCTGCGAGACGCCCGGGTGGGTTTCCGCGTGACGCTGGCGCTGCAATCCCTGAACGAAAGCACGCTGAGGGCGGTGAACCGAATCAACTTCAAGCGGGAGTTCTACGAACGCATCCGCAGGGCCTATCACGACGCGTTTCTCTACTCCTATATCGAGCTGATCCTGGGCCTGCCCCTGGAGACATACGAATCCTACATGGCCGGTCTGGAAGAGCTGATGAGCCGCAGCGTGTTCGACCAGATCTATTCCTATCCGTTTCTGCTGTTTCCGAACACGCAGGTTGCCTCCAGCGAATCCCGGCGAAAGTATGGCATCGTGGGCAGGGTGATGGAGGGCAAATACACCAAGAGCAAGGTCAGCACCGCGATCGTGGAGAACATGGAGGTGGTGATCGGGACGGGGGCGATGCCGCCTGCAAAGTGGGTCGACGCGTTCGTCGACGGCTACTATACGATCGGCCTGCACGACGACCGGCTTGCGTTCTTCGTCTTCTGGTACCTCAAGAACAAGCACGGCGTGCGAATCACGGACCTCGTCGTATGGATGCGACGGGAATCCGCGAGGGCGCCGGACGAGTATCCTCTGATTCACAGGGTGTTCGAGAAGCTGGCGAAGTGCGCGAGAGACGTGCAGGACAAGGGGCATTCCCAACTGCTGGAGCCCGAGGGGTACGGCGGCATCCCGTACGATCCGCCCGACGGTGTATTCCTGGAGTTGCTGATGCACAAGGCGGACTTCTACGCGGAATTCCAGATCGCCGTTCGGACGTTCCTTCGGGAGTCCGGCGTGGACTTCGACGAATCCGAGTTGGCGGACCTGTTCGTATTCCAGAACGCGGTCCTAGCCCATCCGAACAACCGGGAACAAGAGACGAGCGTGAAGCTCGAGCATGATTGGGTCGGCTACTTCTCCGAGGCGTTCAACCTGGAGCCGGCCGGCGAGGTGGTGAAACGCCCGATGGAGTATCGCGTCCGGGACGACACCCCCTGTGGGGGGGATGCGCAGCGGTTCCTGGAAACGCACTTCCGGATACGCGGCGTTCCGCCCTTCAACGAACTGTACGACGGGAACGGCCGAAAGGTCTTCCCTCCCGTGAACATACGAATGACCGAATAGGTGGGGTGACCCATGAGCAACAGACCCGCAGATAACGAAGTCCTCGAGAAGCTGACGCCGGAATTGATCGGCAAGTACGATATCCGCGCCTCCTACTTCACGGCGTATCCGCCGACGGGAGTGTGGGATGAGACCTTCACGAGCGAGCAGACGCGCGACGTGCTTTCTTCCCTGGCCGAGGTGAAGGAGCAAGGGTACCCCATGTCGCTGTACGTGCACTTCCCGTACTGTCACTTCCAATGCTACTACTGCCAGTGCTACGCGCTCGTTTCGAGAGACTCCGATAAGAAAAAGGCGGTGCTCCGGAGCCTCCATGACGAAATCGACCTGGTCGCTGAGACCTTCCAGCGCAACCGCATCAACGTGTCCTTCAAGGAGGTACACTTGGGCGGCGGCTCGCCCTCGGTGATCGAACGACAAGACCTCGTCGAATTAATCGCCCACCTCAGGAAGATCGTGCAGGTGGAAGAGCTCGACGAGTTCGCCATCGAGATCGATCCCAGGACCGTGGACGAAGACATGATGCGCTTCTACCACGAGGTCGGGATCAACCGAATCTCCTTCGGGGTCCAGGACTTCGATCCCGTGGTGCAGAAGGCGGTCAACCGCGTGCAGCCGTACGAGCTTGTCGAGCGGTTGTCGCACCCCGATATCCGCAAGCTGTTCAAGGGGCTGAATTTCGATCTCATCTACGGCCTGCCCAAACAGACACGGGAGTCATTCCTGCACACGCTGGAGCTGACCAAGAAGATCTCTCCCGACCGACTGGCGGTGTGCAACATGGGATACAGGCCGGACGTGTTCCCGCACAACAGACTAATCCACCAGGACGATCTTCCGAACCCATACGATCGCACGATGATGTGGTACGACGCCTGCCGATTCCTGACGGCCAATGGATGGACGCGGATCGGACTGGACCACTATGCGAAGGATACCGATGACTTGGCTATCGCAGCCCGGGCCAGAAGACTGCATCGCAACACCATGGGCTACACTCCCGGCGTCTCGCACGACACGCTCGGGATCGGGCCATCGGCGCTGAGCCGAATCAACAGATACTACTCTCAGAACTGCTACGATCTACAGGAATACGCCGGCTTGCTGCGCGCCGGGCGATTCCCCACGATCCGTGGATTCAAACTGTCCGAAGACAACCTGCTGCGAAGGGACGTGATGTTCAGCATCCTCTCATACTACAGCCTCGAATACGCGTACTTCGAGCGAAAGCACGGCATTCGGTTCAGGGAGTACTTCCATCGGGAATTGCAATCTGAGGCCCTTGCAGAGCTGGTGGACGACGGGATCGTGACGGTGCACGACGACCGGATCGAGGCAACGGAGTTGGGCAAGTTCTTCCTGCGGAACATCTGCTACGTGTTCGACAATCTGGAGCTGGGCTACAAGCACAATATCGAGTACCTCCAGGAACGCCGGACGCAGGGCAAGAGAAATGGGGGGCCGATCAACCAGGGACTCTCGACGGCGAAAGGTGTGTGACGCCGGGGGTTTTGAAGGCGATTCGGCCGGCAGGGTACGGGCCCGTGAAGGGCTGAAAGGTGCAGTACATGAGCTTTCTTTCGGATACGAGCTACAAGCAGTTCCTCGATGAGCGCATCCGCACGCTCGATGACGCCACCACGCGGGAGCACGTCGAGAAGATGTTCGATCTCTGGTATCAGCAATATCGCGTTCATCGGCTGGTGGAGCGCACGATCGAGCTGCTTGCCTGCGAGAAGGACCGTCCCAATGTGCTGTATCTCCGCTGCGAAGCGGACGTGCAACTTCTCGGCATGGTGGCCCAGCGTCATCGGTTCGACGCGCGGGTCTTCCGGGGCTTCCTCGCGGCGGACGATCTCCGGGACAGCCTCAGACCCGAGTGGTTCTCGCCTTTTCCGTTGCATCGGACCGGCGAGTGGCGGGACTCCGAAGGCACGGTGGTCTTCACCCTCTCCTCGGAGGCTCCCTTTCGCGACAATGGGAGGGATCGGGGCAACGACTACATGTCGCGTTTCATCGATTCGTCCCGACTGGCCGATGTGGAAGAGATCCGGTGCAGGCACGCCGGACGCTCCATCGTTCTCTACGCCGACTATCGCAAGGTGCAGACCATCGCGGCCATTTCGCAGCAGATTCGCACCAGCACGGATCTGGTCACCGTTCTGCTGGCGGATGCGGCCCAAGGCTCGTACGCGGGCATGTTCGGCCACGTGGTTGAGCAGCCCTACTACCTCTGGCCGCTCGTCTTCAAGATGCTCCAGGCGGACATCGTCCACGTGGACGTGGGCTGGGGGACCCAGGGACTTCCGTTCATGCCGTTCGTTCCGGATGTGCGGAAGGCCGTCGTGGATTTCTACGACGTGACGGAGCTGGTGCCGGAGGACAGGCAGGAGGGAGCGCTCGAACAACGCATTCTGGCGCGTGCGTCGGAACGCTACCTCTGGGCGAACTGCCGTCACTTCGTACACCGCTGTTTCGACTCGGTCACCGAGCAGCTCCAGCAGAGGCACGAGGACAGGGACATCGTGTCGCTCGTGGAGTACGTGAAGGACCCGGTGTACTCGCGCGCAAGTGACGCAGGGGCGGACCTGAAGATCGTATACGCCGGCATCATCATTCAGGATGCCGCCGATACGGGATCGGTGTACTACCGCCGGTTCATGGACATGGCGAATTCCTTCGCGAGAGACAACCTGCACCTGTACATCTATCCGTCTCCTTACCTGTACGGCTTCGGGAGACCGAAAGCGGTCGAGGAACTGATCCATGCCCACGGGCTCGCCAATGTGCACGCCTGCGAGCCCCTGGAGGAGGACGAGTTCGTTCGGGCGATCTCGACGTGTGACTACGGGATGAGCCCGCCGCCGGACAGTCGGCCCTGTCCCTATCCCGACAGCCTGCCGTACAAGGTCATCGCATACTTGAGGGCGGGCCTGCCCATCGTGGTGCCGGAGGACCTGACGTATCTGGCCGAGCTGGTGAGGAAATACGACATCGGCGTGGTGTACCGACATGAGGACCTCGACTACATGCCGGAGATCCTCAGTCGGCAGGACGTGCGAACGCAGAAAGAGAACGTCGTGCGGTTTCGTTCCCTGTGGAGCATTGCCAAGGGCGGCGAGAAGATGGCCGCCATGTACCATCGGATTCTCCGTGCGACCGCGGAGACGAGCACGACGGTCGTGCAGGTTCCACAGCCAGCCGAAGCGCCAAGTGTCGCTCCCCAAGTGTCGTCTTCGTCCGAAGCAGCCCTCTCACTCGATGGGCGGACGTTCATTTCCCAGCGGGAGTATGGACAGTATCTGGAAGCGGCAATCGAGCGGGCCGAACCCACGATGGACAAGGAGTACGTCCGTCGGAAGGTCAACGAGTGGTCCCAGATCTACCAGGTCGAACGGATGCAGGAGCGGGCCGAGGAAAAGCTCGCCGAGCTGCAGGGCAAGCCCTACGCTCTGTATGTGGACGACGCGAGGAGTCTGCACGTCGTGTCGCAGATCCTCCGCGGCGCGTCTGCGGAGCGGTTTGCCGGCCTGAGAGGGCTCGTGATCGAGGACGATTTCCTGGCGACGCTCGACGTCCGTCAGCTCGGATCGTATCGCATCGTTCCGGCCAGCCGGTTGGGAGAGATCGAGACTGTGATCTTCAGCGTCTCCGGCCGAGTCCCCGGCGGCAGCGCGGACTGTGTGCCCAACGACTATCTGGAGAGATTCATCGACCTCCGGCGTTTCGACGGGCTCCACGAGATCCGGCGCCGCTTCGCAGGACACGACATGGTCCTCTATCCCCTCTACCGGGAGATCCAGACCGTCCCCATCATGGCCAAATTCGTCCGTCAGAAGGATGACGGGCTCCGCAGCGTGTCCTTGTCGCCGGCGCCTCTTCTGGATACGGATTTCGATGCGACCCTCGTGGAGCCGTTTTTCTACCTGTGGCCGCTGATCTTGCGGATCATGGACCCGTCCCTGGTGCACCTGAACGTGGGATGGGGGATCCAGGCTCT
Organism: Phycisphaerae bacterium; assembly: GCA_017993835.1. GTDB lineage: Bacteria > Planctomycetota > Phycisphaerae > Sedimentisphaerales > Anaerobacaceae > PLanc-01. The sequence goes on along the minus strand of JAGOLX010000013.1, from coordinate 57,589 downwards.
GGCCCTGTCGGCATTCCTGCCGGACCGCGCCCGGACCGTCGTCGATTTCTACGAAGTGCTTTCCTTCCTGCCCGACGGGTTCTTCGAGCGGACGCACAGCACCGCCCGGCAGGTTCGCGGCGCGGAGGAACACTTCTTCCGAAACTACGATCACGTCATGCACCTGTGTTCCGAGGAAACCTCGGCGAAGCTGGCCCGAAAGTACGACAGTCGCGGGTCCATCGTCTCCGTGACCGAATACCTGGAGGAGCCGACGTACGATGCGCCGCCTCGAAACGACAGCGAGATCCGCCTGGTCTATGGCGGCGCCATGCTGGCGGTAAACTCTCCGGACAACTTCTACTACCGTCCCTTCCTCAACGTGGTGCGCTACTACACGCGGGAGAACCTGCGCCTCTACATCTACAACTCCCCTTACCTGGACGGAACCGGCGAGAACAACGGTCTCAAGGAGGTCATCCGAGAGCAGGGGCTCACCAACGTGTTTGCCTGTCGGCCGCTGCGACTCGAGGAGTTCGTCAAGACGATCGCGCAATACGACTACGGCACGTTCCTGCTCCTGGCCAGGGACCTGAAGGCCGGAGAACACTACAACTATTATATGGCCTACAAGTTCCTGGCCTATCTCCGTGCGGGCCTGCCCATCGTGATCGATGCCGACAACCGCTATCTGGCCGGCCTGGTCGAGCAGCATCACCTTGGGGTGGTGCTGGGCGAGCGGGACATGGAGAACCTGCCGAGCATTCTGAACGGCCAGGATCTCGTCGCTCTGAAGCGGAACGTCGTGGAGGCCCGCGAGCGATTCCGCATCGAACGAGGGGGCGAGAAGGTCCTCAGGATGTATCATGAGATTCTCCGGAAGATGGAGGATCGTCCTCGGTGCAGAGTGCCCGTCGCCAAGACGTTGCCCTCCGCGCCCGACGCTCCACTGGACGTGGATTTCGACGAGATGATCGACGTCATGGCCCGCAAGGAGAATCGGCTCTACTACCGGGACCAGTCGGCTCACACGATGGCCTCTCTTGCGGGTCTCGCGCGACAGTTGGATCCGTCCGTCATCGTGGAACTCGGGACGCTCGGCGGGCTCTCCCTGCGAACGTGGATCGCATCGACGAAGGCGACCCGGATCTACGCGGTCGATCTCAGTTTTGCCACACTCCGCGAGACCATGGAGTTCCTACCCGCCGACCTGTCCCGAGTGACTCTCCTGGAACAGGACATCCTCAAGACCGACTTCCCCCGTCTGTGGACGGCGCAGGACAGGGTGATCTTCTTTGTGGACGCGCACGATCTGCCGAATGTGCCGATCATGGCGCACGTGCTGACGACGGCCCTGCCCACGCTGCCCGATGGAAGCGTGGTGGTCATCGACGATCTGTGGTTCAGCGAAGAGAGACTGACCGCCGACAACGCCCGGCAGTTCCTGGAAACCAGTGTGCTCCCAGAGATCGACGAGTTGCAGTGCTTCCACGGGCATTTCGCTCCCTACCATGAAGGCGGCTCATTCCTGGGCTTTGCCGAAGTCATTCCTCTGCTGGAGTTCCTCAATGAGCATGGGATTCCGCTCATCCACGACCGCAAGGGCAAGCACGCCTTCTTCGTCTGGAAGCAGGCATACCTGGAGCAGCATCCATCGCCCGGCGAAGGGTGCGGCCCATCCGACGGAGGCTTCGGTTCGGTGCTGTACAACCCGATGGAGTCTGTGCCTGCCCGCGACTTGCACAGCGAGACGATGCGTCGAGTCGCGGCCCTGTACCGGCAACGCAGCATCCAGGCGGCGGCGGAGAGTCTCGCGAACGCTCTCTCGCAGGACCCGCGGGACCCGGGCCTGTCGTACGGCCTGGCGGTCTGCCTGGCCCGAGGCGGCATGCTCTCGCAGGCAAGGGACGTTCTGGCCCGGAATCTGAATGATTCGAGCCACCCGAGATACCGACGGCTCTCCGACGATCTGGCCCCACGGGCGGGGGCTCCCGAGGCGCGTCCGACTGCAACGCCGCGCCGCCCATCCAAGGCTTGTGGTCTCACCCTCTTCGCGATGCCCAAGGCCTTCGCCGGTCACACCGCGACGATTCAGAAGAACGCCATCCGCAGTTGGGCAAGACTCGATCCGAGGCCGGAGATCCTCCTGTTCGGCGATGAGCCCGGAACCCGGGAGATGGCCGAGGAGGTGGGAGCGCGGCACATCCGCGAAGTCGGTCGCAGCGAATTCGGCACGCCCCTCGTCAACGAGTTGTTCCAGGCTGCCCAGGACCATGCCTGCCACGATGTGCTGGCCTACGTGAATGCGGACATCATTCTGTCTGAGGATTTCGTCCAGGGAGCACAGAGGGTGCAGATGCGTCTGGCGAGTTTCCTGCTCGTCGGCCGACGCTGGGATCTACCGGTCCTCGATGCCATCGATTTCGGCGAGCCATCCTGGCACGATTCGCTGATGCGACTACTCCGCGAGCAGGCCATGCTCCACGCGGAGTGCGGGCTGGACTACTTCGTGTTTCGCAAGGGGTTGTGGCCGCAGATCCCTCCCTTTGCCATCGGGCGCACCGCCTGGGACAACTGGCTGGTGATGGACCCGAACCGGCGTGGAGTGCCGGTAGTTGACGGCACCGAGTTCATCACGGCGGTGCATCAGGACCATGACTATGGGCATGTGGCCGGCGGTCGCCAGACGGTATGGGGAGGCGAGGAGGCCGCGAGGAACCGAGACCTGGCGGGGCCGGTAGATCATACCGGATTGACTTCCGGCGCCACGTGGATTCTGCGAAAGGACGGCGAACTGACCGAGACGTCGATGCGAATGCCGCGGTACAACGGCGCGGAGTACCGGGAGCAGCGCAGCGTCTGGCTGTTTCGACAGGCACGCAGGATCCTGGATGTCGGAGCCCGGGAACTCGCAGTTTCCTACTGCGAGGAAACCATTGCGTGTCTGGACATCTGGTTCGGACTGGAGCGACAGGGGTACCTGTCGTCGGACCCCGCTTGTCACATGCGGATCGCCGAGCGTTGTGTCGCCGCCCATACTCTGCTCGCCCAGTGCTACATGCAGATGGGTCGTCCCGAGCACGTGGTGGCGACCTACACGCGGCTCCTGGAGCATCCCGCTGCCCGGATGCCAGCGGCGCGGAGAAATGCGATCGTCCAGGTCCGGGACCGGCTGGCACACCGATTGAAGGTCATGACTGCGTGTGCGAATCTGACTGGCGGATCCGTCCGTACGGACACGGATACGAGAAGGAGTCCGCCGGAGGATTCCGAATCCCCGACGGCTCGCCCATCATCCGCAAGGCCCTGTTCGACACCATCGGCCTGTACGATGAGAACCCCTTTGCGGCAGACGCGTTCTGGTCCGCCAAACTGGCGCTCAACGCACAGAGCGGCGCCGCGGTGAAGATGGCGAACATCCCGGAGTACCTGACGCTGATCCGTATTCACGCGGGCAGTCAAACGCAGATGCTCCCGGTGTTCGATCCGCGCGGCCGACGGATGAGATATCGGTACTATGGGGAGTGCAGGCTCGATAATATCCGGGAGAAACGGCAGATGCAGCCCGACTTGGACGTGGCCGCGGAGCTCCGCCGCTGCGATTGCTCCGACTTCCTGACGCGGTTCAAGGCCCAGATCCTCCTGTGGGAGAGCGAGGCCTTGCCCGCTTCCTTCATGAACGACCTTCTGAAGGGCGCCGTAGTGTCCTTGCGGTCGGAGGCCTATGTGAGTTGCGTTGCGATCCTGAGCGGGATGGAGGTGATGCAGCGGGATATCGCCCGGTGCGTGGCGGGTTTCGATCTGCTGCGTGCGATGGCCCTGCACGCTTCGGGGCTGGCTGATCTCGGGCGGACCTGTCTGGACCGCGAGATCGAGAACCACGACAGTTCGGCGGCCCGTCGGTTTCTCCGCGATTCGCAGGAACAGGGTGCGTCGATGGATGTGTACCGCTGGTATATGGAGAACATGCCGGACCTTGAACTGAGACTGATGGATGGCGAGCCGGAACGAGCCCACCTGACGTGTGTCTGAAAGAACAAGCCCGAATTGCAGAAGACTCCGCTTCTGACCGATAATGGGAAATGAGTCCGTGTGCCCCCTGCCGGGGGCACGGAGGCTATGAAGGTTGTCAGAAAGGCAGGTTCACAGTGGGTGAATTACGACTCTCCGGACTATCCACCGGTATCGATACGACGACCCTGGTCCAGCAGCTCATGGCGATTGAGGAGCAGCGCATCAATCTGTACAAGACGCGCCAGGAAACCTACACGGAGCGCAAGGAAGCCCTCACCGAGCTGAAGACCAAGCTCGAGACCCTGCGGGACGCGACAGAGGAATTGTCCGATTACGACGATCTTCGGGCCTACACCACAGCCTCCAGCGACGAGGACGTCCTGACCGCAGAGTCGTCCAGCACGGCCTATGAAGGCAGCCATTCCGTCACCGTGAACCAGCTTGCCAGTGCTGAGCGCTGGGTGCACAGCGTCGGCCTGGAGTACGCCGAGAGCCTCGTCGGGGCCGGCACATTCATCTACTCGTACAACAACGAGGAGATGGTCATCACCACCACCGAGGAAACGACCCTGGAAGACCTCGTGGGGCTCATCAACAACGACGCGAACAATCCGGGAGTGACCGCCAGTCTACTGTCCTATAACGACGCTTATCATCTCGTGTTCAACGGCAACGACGCCGGCTCGGACTACGAGATCAAGATCAACACGAGCAACACGGAGGTGTGGCAGGCCGCCGCCGCCCTCACCGTCGGCACCGAGAACGTGGCCCTGTCCGACAACGTCCAGGACCTCGATCAGTTCAGCGGAGTGTTCGCGGGCGACGAATCGATCACCATCTCGGGCACGAAGCACGACGGCACCGCGGTCAATGTTAGCATGGACGTCAACGAGCACACAACGCTCAGCCATCTCATTGGAGAAATCAACGATGCATTTGGGGACAGTGCGACGGCCACGCTGGTCAACGGTCAGATCCGGCTGACCAGCAACACCAACGGCACGAGCTTGATGACGTTGAGCCTGACATACAATGCGGGATCGGGCTCCACCACGCTGGACCTCCCGACGATCAGCCAGTCCACGGCGGGCGGCAGCGTCAGCGCGAGTCTGGCGGGTTTCGCCGCAGGGGATTTCATCGAGACGCAGTCGGCACAGGATTCGCGGATCAAAGTGGACGGCTTTCCGGTCGGCGCGGATGAGTGGATCACCCGCAGCTCGAACACGGTCGACGACGTCATCTCCGGCGTGACGCTCCACCTATTGGATACCGGGACGGTGCAGGTGAGCCTGACTCGGGATACCGAGTCGGTCAAGACGAAGCTCGATACGTATCTGGAGGCCTACAATGAGGTCGTGTCGTTCCTGGATGAGAACACGAGCTACGACGCGGAGACGAAGGAGGCCGGAGTGCTGATGAGCGACCTGACGATGTCGGGCCTCCTGAACAACCTGCGAGGCTCCCTCGTCCGGCAGACCAAAGGGTTCGTCATCGACGTGGATAGCTTCCTCATGCCGGGTCAAATCGGCCTGAAACTGGACAGTGATGGCCTGTTAAGCCTCGATAGTGACGTATTCGACAAGGCTATTTCCAAGGACTACCTGGGCGTGCTCGCGCTCATCGGGGCCAATAAAACGGGCAGTTCCGATAGCAACACGATCAAGATGTACGGTGCATCAAGCCGCAACACGACCGCGGGCACGTACAACGTGCAAGTGACCGTCGCAGGGGGGGCCATCACCAGCGCCAAGATCAAGCTCGCCGATGAGACGACCTGGCGAGACGCCACGATCGGCGGGAACATGATTATCGGCGACAACACGTTCGACGAGTACAACGTCGCGGTGTATCCGGAGAACGGGCTGCAACTGAGCGTCGACCTCAGCAACGACGGCACGTATACGGCGACGGTCAGGGTCAAACAGGGGTTCACCGGCGCCATGGACGATGCCTTGGAGGGTATCTTGAACGCCACGACCGGCATGCTCGCTCTGGACCAGGACCAGGTCCAGGATCAGATCGACCATCTCCAGGACGCTATAGACCGAGAGGAAGACCGTCTGGAAGGCGTGGAAACACGGCTCATCGCGAAGTACGCACGCCTGGAGAAGACGCTGACGCTGTTGCAGAACCAGTTTGCGGGTCTGAGTTCACTCAGCAGTTAGGAGAGGTTCCCGACCGGCGGTTGAGTCGGTCGGGAGCAATCGGATGGAGTTGCTTGGCTCCGTGCGATCCCGGAGAGGGCTGATTCCTACTTCGACATCCGGCGTTTCTGACGGAGGCGGTAGATCAATGCAAGCACCTCCGCGACCGCCATATACAGGGCCTCGGGGACGGGCTGGCCCGGCTTGACGGCCGCGAAGATGGCCCGGGCAAGCGGGGGCCGCTGGATGATCGGGATCCCGTAGGAACGACCGATCTCGATGATCCGCTGGGCCATATGATCGGCGCCCTTGGCCACGAGGAGGGGGGCCTCCATGGTCTTGGGATCGTAGCGCAGCGCCACCGCCACGTGGGTCGGGTTCACGAGAATCACGTTGGCCTTGGGCACGTCCTTGCGAAGCCGTCTCATCGACATTTGGATCTGCAAGCGACGGATACGCGCCTTGACCTCCGGAGATCCCTCCGTGTCCTTTCGCTCCTGGCGAACCTCATCGCGCGTCATTTTGAGTTCCTGGATGTAGTTCCACTTCTGATAGACGGCGTCGGCCGATCCGATGATCAGCACCGCAAGGCCCACGCGGAGGAACACGCCCAGGAGGATTTCCCCGGTTGCCGTGATGATCTGGGTGGACCATGCCCATCGCAGGGCCGCAAAGGCCTCCAGGCTGTCTTTCAGGTAGGCCCACACGATCATGCTGACGAAAACCAGCTTCAAGATGGAGAGCAGCAGGTGGACGAGGGACTGTTTGCTGACCAGCTTGCCCAGCGCATTGGCGGGAATCAGAACGTCCCAGCGGAACTGAATTGCGGCGGGCGTGAGCGTCACGCCGCCCATGAGGATGCCGGCGATCACGCCCCCGGCCGACAGGATGGCGAGAATCGGAATCAACACCACGAGCGTGTCGATCGTGCAGTCGTGGACGAGATGGAGGAACGCTTGCGCATCCGAGAACGTGGAGGAGGGATTCGTTGTCGACAGGCCCTCCTCGAGCTCCATCTTGCACCAGCGGAACAGGCCGGGACCCAGCGTGACCAGCGCCGCCAGCAGGGCCAAGAGCGTGAAGGCGGCGCCCAGTTCCTGGCTTTGGGGAATCTGGCCGCCTTCGCGCGCCTTGCTGAGCCGACGGGCGGTTGGTTGTTCTGTTTTTTCGGCTGCTGGTTTCTCGGCCATCGTCAGATTTACTGTCTACAATTTACTATTTACGATTGAGCCGGCCGCATCGCCGAAGCCGTCTTCTTGAAATCGTAAATCATAAATCGCAAATCCTAAATAGGGAGCAGCTTGCCCATCCAATCGGCCAGTTCCGTCACGTATTCTCCCACGAACGGCATGAAGATCGCCACGAGGAACAGGCCCAGCGCCACGCGGGCCGGCATGCTGACCATGAAGATGTCCATCTCCGGGACCAGACGCGAGAGCAGCGCCAGGGTGACCATGAGGACCAGGAACGCGCCGAGCAGCGGCGCCGCCAGTCGCAGGCTGGCAATGAACATGGCTGAACTGGTTTCCACCACGCCTGCGACGAGCACATCGAGCGTCGGCGCCGTGCCCGGCGGGAACGCGTCGTAACTGCGCGAGAGGACCTGGAGGAACACGTGGTGACCGTTGGCGCCGAGGAACAGCAAGATAAAGACCATTTCCATCAGGTTCGACAATTCGCCGGTCACCTCCCCATTGAACGGATCGACGATCTCGGACATGGTCAAGCCCATCTGTTGTTCCGCGACGTGGGCGCTGATCCGAACGACGGAGAACAACAGGGCGATAATCAGTCCCAGGGCCAGACCGTAGATGGCTTCGCCCGTCAGCAGGAACATCGCCATCGGCAGGGAGATCTCCGTCGGGTCGACAGCCAGCGGCTTGCAGATGCAGAAGAACACGGACAGGAGCGTCGCAAGAATCACCTTGATGTGCAGCGGGATCGTCTGCCACCCGAAGACCGGGAGCACGAGGATGAAACTCGATGTCCGCGTCAGAATCAGGATCAGGCCGAGCAGGGCGTGGGGCATGGCTTCACCATGGATGATGGATGATGGATGATGGATGATTCCATCGCCCATCGGACGCTTCTTTCAATAATCCACTATCCATCATCCATTACCCCCAATGCCCTGGATCAGCGAGAAGATCTCCGCCGTGAAACGCAGGACCACCTGGAGCATCCACCCGCTGAAGACCAACGTGATGAGTCCCAGGGCCAGCAGCTTCGGGATGATCGTCAGGGTCATGTCCCGCATCGACGTGACGGCCTGAAACAGCGTCACCGCGATGCCGACGACCATGCACGTCAGCAGAATGGGCGCCGACAGGATCAGGGCGGTCTCCAGCGTGTGTCTTCCAATGTACAGGGCGAAACTGCTGTCCATACGTCTTCATTCTCCGTTGTTCGTTCTCAGCGGAACCCCAGACTCAGGCTCTTGGCCAGCAATCCCCATCCATCGACGAGGATGAACAGGATCAGCTTGAAGGGCAGCGAGATCATGACGGGGGGCAGCATCATCATCCCGGCGCTGAGCAGCACGCTGGCGATCACCATGTCGATCAGCAGAAAAGGGATGAACAACAGGCACCCGATCTCGAAGGCCGTGCGGAATTCGCTGATGATGAAGGCCGGCACGACGATGTGCAGCGGGATGTCCGTCGGGACGGTCGGCATGGGAGCCTTGGCCATCTCGACGAACAGCGCGACGTCGCCCTTGCGGCTCTGGCGGAGCATGAAGTCCTTCATACACTCGCCCGCCTTAGTTGCTGCAACGCCTAGGGAGGCTTTGTCCGTCAGGTAAGGCTGGATGGCCTCCGCGTTCATGCGGGCGTACGTCGGTGCCATCGTATACATCGTCAGAAACAGGGCCAGCCCGATCACCGCCACGGTTGGCGGGATGCTCTGCGTCGTCAAGGCGCGACGCACAAACGACAGGACGATGACGATCCGCGTGAAGGACGTCATCATCACGAGCAGGCTGGGCAGAATCGCCAGACCGGCGAAGATCACCACCAGCTTGACCGGGGTCGCCCAATCGCCGGCCACCGGCTTGGATGCCTCCGACCCGTTTGGCGAGGGGGCCGTCGCCTTATCGAGCACGGTCATGAGTTCCCCGACGCTGGGCATACTGCCGACGGCCGACGCGGACGGGGTCTGACCCCCCGTCGCAGGCGCCACCGGGGAGGTGATGTCCAGCCCGGTTTGCCCTCCGACCGGCGCCGCCGCCGACGCGACGATGACCAACAGGACGCCAATGGTTCCTCGTATCCGTGCCATCTATGACTCCACCGCACTATCCATCGGCTCTCTGGTAGGCACATCCAGCCAGGCATCTCCCACCGGGGTCAACATGGTGATTCGGTCGCTGCTGCTGCCGATGAGCAGGCGCTGCCCGCCGACCTCGATGAGGTGCAGAGCTTTGCGCGGCCCCAGGCACGTGGTTTCGACGACTCGGATTTCCCGTCCGGCGGGATGGGCGATCCGCGGCAGGACCCGCTTGGACAGGTACACCGCTGCGGCACCGAGCCCGAGCACGATGCACACCGCGAGGATCATCCGCCCGATCACCCCGTCGGTGTCCAGGTCCATGCCGGCCGCGGTCGGGATGTTGGGATCGCTCGCGACAAGGCCGGCGCCGGGGGCGCCCTGGGCTCTCACGGCCGAACCGGTATACCGCGAGGCCAAGCCGGCCCAACCGCCTCCCACGACCAGCAGCAGGCACAGGGCCGCGATTCTCTTTCGATTGGCGTTCATAAGCAGGGGATGCAGCAAATGGCGTGCCGTCGCCGGGTGGGCGGGCCCCAGAGGGGTGCCGGGGCGCGCAAATCCCTCCGCCGAGGGCAGACCCCCGGGGGTGTCGAGGATCTATACACTCGGGCGCATGTCTTTGCTACAGGTTCTCGACGAGGTCCGCTTCGCGCTCCGTTCAGCGGCTGGTCTTCATCGCGGCAATGAGGATCTGGGACTGCCCGGGGGCGGGGGCGTCCTGTCCGCCCCAGGTGGCGCCGGGACCGGCGCCCCACCAGAAGATCCGCCAGGGCGAGCCGCTGCTTTGGGTTTCTGTGCCTCGCCCGGCCGTTGGTGCAGACATCGCCTGGCGGACGAAGACCGCCACAGCACGAGATCGCTGGGCCGCGAGCAGGCGGGATTGGGTCTCCGAGGCTCCCCGGTCGGGCACTCCGACGACATACAGCATGGTGGAGGCCGGGTCGAGGTTCTGTCGAACATCCAGGCAGTACCGGGACAGCCATTGTTGAGCGGCTTCGTCGAGCACGGCCTGGTCCGGCGCGAACTTGATATTGGCGACCGAGAACTCGACCCGGTCGCCCTTCAGTTGGGAAGGCATCGTCTGCACGGACCGGCGCAGGTTCTCGAAGAGCCTTCGCGTCTGTTCCTCGCGGGCGTCTTTCGTGATTCCCTCCGTCTGGTCGGGTTGGTCTATCGAGTATTTGACCTTGGGGTGGTCGAAGTCCGTGCTCTGGCGGAAACCGAACCCCGCCTTGACGGATTCCAGAAAGAGCATGGACATCCGTTGTCCGTCGTCGAAGAGGGTGTCGTCGCGGATGTGTCCCATGCTCAACAGGAGCACGAAGAACGTCAGCAGATTCGTGGTCATGTCGGAAAACGTGATGATCCAGAGGGGGACCCCCGGAGCGGATTCCTCCTGTCGTTTGCTCACTGTTGCACGCCCCCTTCCAACAGGACGATCTCGAGCATCCGCTCCTGTCTGTGATAGGCGGTTACGGAGCCGCCGGTCCCCTCGGGAGGGGCAATGCTCTCCGATGCGATGCTGAGCCTCTCGCGCCCCAGGTTCTCCAGGGAGACGAGGTGTTCGAGCACGGTCAAGGCCCGCGACAGGCCGAGATCCGCGGCGCCGGCCCGATCGTCCGGGCCGTTCTCGCTGATGACCACGCTGCCCGGCACTTCCCGGAGGAAGGCCGCCATGGTGGCCAGGAAGTACCGTCCGTCGGGGGACAGTGCCCTGCCGCGGGCCAGGAAGACCTTCGCGGAGGGGATCAAGAACACCTTGTGATGCCGGTAGTCGGCGGCCTGAAGGTCCTCATTCAGCGATCCGCTGCGCGTCGGAGATTGGCTGTTGGTTGGCGTGTCGCTGCCATGTTCCGGCTGTTCCACGTTCACCACTCGTCGGGTATCGACCATCGAACCCTCGTCCTTGACCCGTCCGGGATCCACAGGGCTTCCGAGAACCGTACGGATGGCGTTCCCGAAGTTCATGATCCGCTCTTGTTGTTCCGGGCCGAACGCGGAGAAGGTCACCAGCAGGACGAAGAACGTCAGCAGCAGATTCATGCAATCGCTGAACGTGATCATCCACTGGGGGGCACCCGAGGCTTCCTCGGGCGGCGACTCTTTCTTCGTTTTGCCCATGGTCGGCCTACGCCTTCTTCTCCGACCGCTTGTGCTGGGAGACGAACACCTGGAGCTTCTCTCGGACGATCGTCGGGTTGTCGCCCTTGGAAATGGCGCACACTCCCTCGACGATCATCTCCTTGGCTGTCGTTTCGGCCTTGGAATAGAGTCCGAGCTTGCCCGCCAGCGGCAGAAAGATCAGGTTCGCCAGGAGGGCGCCGTACAACGTTGTGATCAGGGCTACCGCCATGCCGGCGCCGATCTGGTCGGGCGAGGAGAGATTCCGGAGCATCTGGACCAGACCGATGAGGGTCCCGACCATCCCGAATGCCGGTGCAGCGGCGCCCATGTACTCCAAGATCTTCTTGCCCACCGCGTGGCGATCCTGCATGTATTGGATTTCCATCGAAAGGAAATCGCGGATGTCGTCCGGATTCTGCCCGTCCACGATCAGCTGCAGGGCCTTGGCGAAGAATGCGTCGTGAAGCTTTCCGATCTCCTGCTCGAGTGCCAGGGCGCCGTCCCGCCGGTTGATCGTCGCGTACTCGACCATCCTCTTCATCAGTTCCGAGGGCGTCGGGATCTTCGTGACGAACGTTTTCTTGACGACCGAGAGGATGCTCAGGCACTGGGGCAGGGAGAACTGGATGAACGTCGAGGCGAGCATGCCGCCGACGGTGATCGCGACGGAGGGCACATCCCAGAATATCACCAGGCTCCCGCCGAGCGCCATGGCCCAGATGATGACCGCGCACCCGGAGACAATGCCCAATATGGTTGCGATGTCCATACGATCACTTCCCTTCCTGGACCTGCTTGAGCTTCTGGGACAGCAGGGCCGCCAGCGCCGGCTCCTGGTTGGCGATCTCGGCCAACACCTTGGCCTTCGTTCGATCCTGCATGAAGAACAGGATCTTGACCGCGTCGTCCAGGTTGGCGACGGCGCTGCCGTTGTTCCGCGCGGCGCCCGTGGCCATGTTGGTCAGGATCTGGCCGGCGCCGACCGGGTCCATCTTGTCGTAGGCCGCCGCGATCGCGACGAGATTGGCTTTCTCCGCGGTCGCCACCGCGACCCTTGCCTTGAGAAGCTGGTCGCGCTCGTTCTTCACGTCGGCCACGCTGGCGGCCAGGTCGACACGCAGATTGTTCAGGGTCTCAATGTCCTTCTTCAGGGTTTGCTGAGCGATCTGGAGCCGCTCCTTCTCCTTCTCCAGCTCCGCCAGCTTGCGGTCGTATTCCTGAATTCTGTCGCGGACCTGGAGGATCAGCTCCTTGAGCTGCTCTTCGCTCATCGAGCGGGCGGCCGGGGCCTGATCGGTCGCCAGGGCCAGCGTCGGCGAGAGGGTCGGCGGCGCGGTCTGACGTGACGCGTTGGCCGGACTGGCGGCGCTGGGCCGATTCGGTTCCGCTGCGGCTGCGGCCGGCGGCCGGGTGAACCAGCCAGTGGCGAACGCGCCGACGAAGCTGGCCAAGCCCAACCCCACCGCGATGATGATGACCTTCTTGCTCACCTGTTGGACTCCTCATTTCGGGCAAACGCCATCGTCGTGCTCTCGTCCAATTCCCGCTGCTCCAGACGTTCCTGTTCTCGAATATAGTCCTCTTTGGCCTGGTCCCGGAGCTTCTCCAGACCCTCTTTGAACCGTCTGACAGCCAGCAGTTCGGCGGTCTTCTCCTGGTGCCGGGTTTCCAGATCCGCGATCTGTGTCCGGAGAGTGCGGATCTGCTCGTCATCCACGGCGGCGCTGCGAAGCAGAAATTCCTGCGTGTTCAGCCGCTCCGTGGACGGGTCCTTCCCGATCTCCGCCAGCAGTTCTTGAAGGACCTGCTGACGCATGAGCAGTTCGCCCCGTTTGGCGGCGATCTGCTCGGTGAGCCGGAACAGCTCGGTCTGCTTGATCTGTTCTTCCTTTGTCTTGACGTCCAGCACCCGCTGGAGACGCCACACGAATCGCATCATCTACGCACCGGCGCTAGCCTTTCCCACCCAGCAGCTTGTCCCAGGCCCGCGTGATCGTGACCAGACGTTTGACGGTTTCCTCAAACGGCGTTCTCTGCCGGACAGGCTGGACGAGGAATTCGTTTATCTTGTCGATGAGACTGATGGCGCCGTCGATCCGTCGGTTGCTGCCCGGAGCGAAGGCGCCGATATTGATCAGGTCCTCGGCGTCCGCGTAGGTCGCATAGATCTCGCGGAATTTCTGGCTGGCGGCGCGATGCTCGTTGCTTGCCACGGTGGACATCAGCCGGCTGATGCTCCGCAGGATGTCCACGGCCGGGTAATGGCCCCGGTCCGCGAGCTTCCTCGACAGGACGATGTGCCCGTCCAACAGGCTGCGGGCGCTGTCGGCGACGGGGTCCGTCAGGTCGTCGTTTTCCACCAGCACGGTCAGAATCCCTGTGATGCTGCCGGTCCGAGAGCAGCCGAGCCGCTCGATCAGGCGAGGCATCAGGGAAAAGACACTCGGGCAATATCCTTTGGTGGCGGGCGGTTCCCCCGCGGCCAGCCCGATCTCCCGTTGAGCCTGTGCGAACCGCGTCAGGGAATCCATCATGAACAGGACGTTGCCCACTTTCTCGCGGAAGTACTCGGCAATGGTCACCGCGACGAAGGCGGCCTTGACTCGCTGGATGGGCGGCGTGTCCGACGTGGCGACGACCACGACGCTCCGCGCGAGGCCTTCGGGACCCAGGTTCTCCTCGAGAAACTCGCGGACCTCGCGACCTCGCTCTCCGATCAGGGCGACGACGTTCACCGCCGCGTCGCTGGAGACCGCGATGTCGCCGAGCAGGACGCTCTTGCCTACGCCGCTGCCCGCGAAGATGCCCACCCTCTGGCCTCTGCCGCAGGTGAGGATGCCGTCGATGGAGCGGATGCCCAAAGCCAGCGGTTTGGCGATCTTCTCGCGGCTCAAGGGCGGCGGGCTGCTCACGTCGAGCGGGCACTTCTCGCCGCCCGACAGGGGGCCTTTGCCGTCAATCGGCTCGCCCAGGCCATTCAGGACGCGTCCGAGCGTCTTTTCGCTGAGCAGAATGTGCCGCGGCGTCTTGCGGGCCGTCACAGTATCGCCCGGCGAGATGCCCTGGATGTGTTCGAGAGGCAACAGGATCAGGTGGTCGTTGCGGAATCCCACCACTTCCGCGAGGACCCGTCGGCCGCCGCGGACGTGAATGCCGCACAACTCGCCCAGGCCGAGCACGGGACCCGCCGATTCCACCGTCGAGCCGCTGACGCGGACCACGTAGCCCTGGCAGCTCATCAGGTCCACGGTCTGGAGGGCCGAGTGAAATTTGCTGAAATCGATGGTGCAGTCTGCAGCCTGTGCCATAGTCTATTCCACCTTCTGGAGGGCTTCTGCGATGCGCTCCAGATGCTCTTCGATGAACGACTTCACGATTCCCTTGGGGGTCTCCACGAGACACTCGCCGCGACCGACGCTCCAATCGGCCGCGAACTCCAGCTCGGCGAATGGACTGTCGGGGTTCTCCTGCTGGTGCTGCTGGCACGGCGGCAGATCCTCAGGATTCAGGCGAACCACGATGCCCTCGTGAGCGGGGGCTCGCTTGAGTGCCTCTTCGACGATGGCCTGGATGTCGTAGTCCCCCTGGGCAACCTTCTGCATGAGGATCTTCCGGGCGATCTCGACCGCGAGGCGGGCGATCTCGGCGCGATTGTTCGCCACGGCGTCCTGATAGAGTCGGTCCAGGTTCTTCACGATGTTGCCGGCCGTCTCGCATTGCTGGGCGAACTGGCCCTTCTGCCGTTTGAGCTCGTCCGCCATGCGGGCTCTCTCGGCTTGGATGGCTCCCTCGAGCCGTTCGGTGGTCACCCGGTCCTCTTCCGTCCCCTCGCCGCGGGGGTTGTCCCGCGGGGCGCCCGTCACGCCCAGCACGCGGACTCTCGCGATGGGAAGAGCAAATTGGAGGGTCGGTACTTCCGGCATGGGCTCACTCTTCCTCGAAGGTCAGCTCTCCCTTGCGGTTCAGCTCCCGCAGGGCGTTGACGATCTTCTCTCTGGCCTGGGCGACGTCTTCCTTCTTGGGGGCCGACATCAGCGCCGTCTCTTCCGCCACCATGGTCGCCGCACGCTCGGAGATATTGGACTTGATCTTCTCGACGATGTCGTTGGGGGCCTCGTACAGTGCCAGAGCCAACTGGCGTTCGTCGATGCCGCGGAGTGCCTGCTGAAGCGAACGCGGGCCCACCAGTGCGACGTCCTCCCAGACGATCATCAGATTGGCGATCTTGTCGCCGGCTTCCTGATCCTTCTGTCGAATCGCTTCGAGCACGCCGTCGCGGACCTCTTTGTCGAGATTGCGCACGATGATCGCCACCTTTCGCAGCGATTGCTCCGGGCTCACCTGGATCGCGGTCCCGGCGCTCTTGGCGGCTCGGGCGTCCTCCAGGCGGGTGCGGACCATCTGGGCGATTCTCATCTTGGCTTCCGGCGTGACGCTGCTGACGCTCGTCATGCGACTGATCACGCTGACCCGCACGTCCTCCGCGAGCAGGCCGATGATCGTCGAGCCCCGCTTGGGCGGCAGCTCCGACAGGATGACCGCGATCGCCTGCGGATGCTCCGTTTGCAGCACGCTCGTGAGGGACTCGATATCCGCCTCGCGAATGGACATGAACGGGTCCCGCCTCTGGAGCAGACTGCCGATCTCCTGCTGGATTCGCCTGGCCTGGTCCTCGCCGACCGTGTTACGAAGCATCTCCTTGAGGAAGCTCTTGAAGGCGAACCCCGATTCGTTTTGGAGAGATCTGCAGAACTGGCGTGCGATGTCCACGGTCTGTCGAGCGTTGCGCTGGCCTGCGGCGTCGAGATAGGTCAGCTCCACGGCCAGTTCCTGCACGGTCGCGGCGTCGATGCCTTTGAGCAGCTCCGAGGCGGTCGCAGCATCCAGGCTGGCCAGGAGCAGTGCGGCTCTTTGTTTTCCCGTCAACGGCACAGTGGTTCTACTCCCTTTCTTCGATCCAACTGAGGAACATCTGTCGGACCTGGTCCGGATTCTGTTTCAGGGCGTGGGCGATCTGGCGGCGCACCAGCAGCGGCTCCGCGACCGTTGGCTCGCCCGACATCAAGGCGCCAGCGGAGGCGCCGCCGGACGGCAGTTCGCCTTGGGCGGCGGCTTTGCCCCGCGCCCGGCTGAAGATCCGCAGGACGACCACGGCGCAGATCGCCATGATGCCCAACGAGAGCTGGCGGGCCAGGGCCACATACCACGGCCAGGGCGAAGACTCCTCCTCGATCAACGCCGCCGGCGATCGGTGGAACCGAGCATTGACGACCTTGATGGAATCGGTTTCTTTCAGACCCAAGGCTGTGCGGATGATTTCCTCGACGTCGGCAACGGTCATGGCCGCTGCCGACTGGCTGCTCCGGCCGGGCTCGTTGGCGTCCACCGACAGGTCCACGAAGGCCGCGACCGACATGGAGCGGATCTCGCCCGGAAGCACGCTGTGCTGCTTGACGGTCTTGCCCACCTGGTATTCGGTCGTTGTGGTTTCGTCTTTCTTGGTGGCGCCCGGCGAGGTCTTCTGTCCCGCGGCGGCCGCGCCCAACTCCGATTTGCTGGTGATTTCCTCTTTTGTCGCCACCTTGCCGGTGGGGTCGTAGGTCTCTGTGATTGTGTTGACGCTGTTCATGTCGATCACGGCACTGACCTGCACGGTGGCCCGCCCGGGGCCAAGGACCATGCTGAGCATGTCTTCGGCCTTGCGAACGAGACCCTGCTCGACGCGTTCCTTGTAATCCTGGGCGGTGCTGGCGCCGGAGGCCAGCGTGGAATCCCCCTTGCCGGAGAGCAGTCGCCCGTCGCTGTCGATGATCGTGACGCTCTCGGCCTTGAGGCCTTTGACGCTGCCGGCGACCAGATGCGTGATGGCCGCGATGTTCACTCCGCTCAGACGGTAGCCCGGGCGCAGTTTCAGGACCACCGACGCGCTCGTCTGCTCTTCGTCCGATACAAAGAGCTTCTGCTCCGGACTGACGATGTGGACTCGGGCGTGCGCGACGCCGTCGATCATCTGGATGCTCTTGGCCAGTTCGTCCTGGAGGGCTCGCTTGAGGTTGACGTTCTGCACGAAGGGACTGATGCCGATCTTCTCGTCGTCGAAGAGCTTGTATCCGTTCTGTTCCGCGACGGGCAGTCCGTCCTTGGCCAGATCCAGGCGGAGCTGGTAAACGTACTCCCGGGGGACGTAGATCGTCGTGCCGCCGTCGCGCAACTCGTAGGCGATTTCCTTGCCGGCGATCTTCTCCGTGATCTTGGCTGCCTCCGTGGGGGACAGCTCTTGGTACAGCATCCGCATGTCCGGCTTCTGAGCCCAATGGACCAACAGGGCGCCGATGAGACCGGTCGCCAGCACGATGGCGGCCAGCAGCACCCGCTGCACCAAGCCGATTTTCTGCCAGATCAGAAGTAACTTTTGCAGGTACTCCATGGGGACCCATCGGGATGCGCGACGCTGGATCGTAGAGGGAAGGCGAGCGGTGCGTCAGCTTCTTCCCATCGACGGTCCTTCATCCGCCATCCGGAACCGTCTGATTCTATAGTTGCATGTTCATCGTCTGCTTGTAGGCTTCGATGAGCTTGTTTCGCACGCCCACGAGGACTTTGAAGCTGACATCGGCCTTGGCCACGGCGGAAACGACCGATGTGATGTCGTTGTTCTTGCCTGTCAGCAGGTCCTGGATCGAGGTGTCGGAAGCCTTCTGCAGGTCGTTGACCTTCGACACATAGTTTCCAGCCACCTCGACAGCCCGCATGAAGTCCGACTTGACCGGAGCGCTTGCCGGGCTCTGCGGTGTCGGTCCGTTGACGTTCGGCTGGAGGGGACTGACGTTCGGATCGAAATTGACCATGCTGAGGTCCTCTCAATTAGCGGAGCAACTCGAGTGTTGTTTCCACCATCTTCTGGTAGCGTTTCAGGATCGCCGCGTTGGCCTGGTAGGCCCGGCTGGCGACACTCAGATTCATCATTTCCACGGGCAGTTGGACATTCGGCATCGTGATGTATCCGCTGGCGTCCGCCTTCGGATTGCCCGGCTCGTAGATCCGTTGCAGGGCGGTCATATCCTGCACGATGTTGCCGACGATCACGCCGCTGACGCCTTCATTCTCGCTTTGCAGAATGGTCTGGAGTCGGCGGTAGGGCTTGCCCTGGCCGGCATCCAGCGTGCGGGCATTGGCGATGTTGGAGGAGATGACCTCCATGGATTGGTCGTGGGCGCGCATGCCGGAGACCGAGATGTCTACCGGGCCGAATACATTATTGACTGTCATTGGGATCAAATCCTTTCCGTGCCCGGGCCGACTGAGTCTCGCGCCCCGGCGTCATGGCGCTGGCCGGGCCCTACGCCCCCACGGCTCTCTCCATCTGGGCGAACTTCTTCTGCAGGAGCCGGATGTAGGCTGTGTGGCGCAAGGAGTTCTTGAGCATTTCCCCGATCTCGGCCTCCAGGTTGACATCGTTGCCGTTGGATCGGACCGGCGTATTCAAGGGCTGGTAGATCTCCGGTTCGAGGTCTTCCATGTCCATCGCATCAGAGGATTTCAAAGCCTTGGTCAGCAACTCCTCGAAGTTGACATCGAGCCTTCGGTAGCCCGGCGTCTCGATGTTGGCTGTGTTGCTGGCAATCGCCGTCTGGCGGAGGCTCTCGGCCTTGATCCCGGCTTCGAGCAACCCGACGATATCCACCGAATTTGACATATCCCGGTCCTTCCCTGTTCTGGATCGGCCGCCCGCGCAAAAACACGCGGGGCGGACCTCTGTGTACACACTGTGCCGGCTTGAAAGCAGCAACAGGCGTGCCAGAAGAGCCATTTCGGTGCGGTCTGGTCCAACCATGCATTGGAAAGGGCTGCGGAGGGTCGAGGGGCCGTCCTCCATGGCGTGCGCCACTGTCAGGTTTCTATACACGCGGTCGGCTTATTAGACGCCAGCCACAGGAGACGACGACGCCTCCTTGCGGAAGATTCTTCTGCCCTCTGGAACAAACCTCCTGTGACCGCTAGGTCCGGGCGGTGCTGTCGTGTACGTACGTGAGTCGTAAGTTCCTGTGGAATAAGAGTTTAATGCCAGTGTACTCCTGCTGGCCTGTCTGCTCTGGCACGGCAGTTGCTCACTGGGTGTCCATGCAAACGATACCGGACATGAGCAGTGCGATGATGATTTGCGAAAGCACGCCAATGGGGGTCTCTTGCGAGGGCGGCAATCGCAGCAAAGTGGCCTCCGACTCGATGGGCGAGCGTGTGCCACAGCGATTCGCGGAAGTTTTGCCTATCGCCCAGGCTGCGTTGGAGGAGCCGTCGGAGGCAGATGCGCCGGTGCCCGAAGGCGAGTCGGCTGACGCGCAAGTCGGCGAGGAGGCGTCCGTCTCTTCGGATTGCCCGGAACCGGAGCAGGATCAGACGGGATCGGAGAATCCTGAGACTGCGGCGTGGGCATTCGCCCAGATCATTCCACCTGCGATGCAACCGCGGACGGAAATGGATGCCGATGTTGCTCAATCCTGCGTATCCAGTGTCAATGGGCAGGCCGTCGAATCTGCACAGTCTGCACAAGGAGCGGCAGGGCAGACCGCAATAGTCGCTCCGTCAGCGCAAGATAAGTCCCCCCAGGAATGCCAAGCGATCCCGTCCGGGCCGCCGGAATTGATGCAAGTGCCTGGCGATGAAGAGATTACGAGCTCTGCAGCGGGAGACGGAGTTCTCGGCGATGCGGCGATAGCGACGCCAATCGAGGTTGGCGGCAGGCCGACCATGCCGCAACAGGCTCAAGAGGCTGTGCGGGCTCCCGATGGGCAGACCCCGCCGGCACGGCGACCGGAGCAGGCGGCAGCCGAGGTTGCGTCTGTGCCGAGCGCTGCGTCCACGCAGACTGTGGCTGCATCACCCGATGCGGCCGAAGTCGGCCAAGCAGGTGATGCAGACGATGGACAAATGCCGGCCATGACAGATTCCCTGTCTGCCGGCGCTCCCGACGCGGACGCCGTGATGGAAGTCAGAGGGCAGGATACGCCTGATGCACCCACGTCAACGTCCGAGGATAAGCCAGGCAAGGCTTTCGGAAGGGTAGGATCTGTCTCGGAGGAATCGTCGTCTGTCGTCTCGGATGCGACCACCGATGGCGATGCGTCCGCCAGGTCGGTCCGGTTAGAAAGGAAGGCACTGGATCGTGGTTCCTTCTCGAACGACTCGCAGCACAGCGCATCGGAGCGTCCGGAGATCGTCTCAGGCGAGAGTGTGAAGACCGAACCTGTCCAGTCCAGCATGAAAGATGTCTTCGCGACTGTTGCCAAGGATGCCCCGATGGCGTTGTCCGGTTCGCCCGTCTCCTCCGGCAGCGAGTCTGTGACCTCGTCGCCGCGGTCTTCGGCTCAAACACCACCTCAGACGCAGGCCAGCGCCGATGCCACGGTTGCCCGGCCCACGGTTCCGAGCATTGGCGAGCAGATTCTCGATTCCGTGCAGGCTTCCGCGACTCGCGGCGATAGACAGATCCTCGTCCGGCTCACCCCGCCCGAACTGGGGACCGTCCTTGTGCGGTTTCAGCAACAAGGGGATCAGCTCACCGGCACGCTGGAGGTGAGCAACCAGGATGCCCGTCGAGAAATCGAGCAGGCCCTGCCCCAGGTGGCGCGCACACTCCAGGAGGCCGGGGTTCAGGTCCGTCGGCTCGAAGTGGTTGCCTCCGATCAGTCCGAACGAGATCCGGGTCGGGAGCACTCGATGCAGGATCCCTGGTCGCAGCATCAGGGGGCCGGTCAGGGCAGGGACCAGTCTCACACATCTCCGCAGACGCGATGGTCGCAGAACTGGGGAGAGCACGCTGTTGCCCACAGGGGCGCGTCCCAGGCCCAGCAACAAGCTGCGACCGCACAAGACCGGCTCGACCTGCTCCTGTAGTTCGCCGCCGGCGTCAGGCCGTCTGCGCGGGTGTCAGGGAGACCGCGGATGGATCGACCGTTCGTGTGTACCATCTTCGTCGGGCGATCTCAATCGATCTGAGAAACGCGTGCTTGAATCGACCGAGGGAGAACCGCTCGATGACCGTCTGTCTCGCCCGCTGGCCCATCAGACGCGCCAGATCCCGATCCTCCAGGAGGATTCTCGCATAGTGCTGCAACTCTTTGGGATTGTCGCTGAGAAAACCAGAGACGCCGTGTTTGACAGGAGAGGTCGGATGCCGGTTCCCCAGGACAGGCAGTCCGACCGCCATCGCCTCCGCGGTGGCCATGTTGTGTCCGGCCTCGAATCGTGGATCGGCCGTGTGGATATAGAAACGGTGGCTTCGCAGGATCGCCTTGAGATGATCCCAGTTGTCCGCTGCCTGTACGCCCGGCAGATCCGGGTTATGTCCCACCAGCGTGACGGGAATGCCTTCGAACGCTTGCTCGTGGAGGTCCCACGTCAGAATACTGCGGCGACTGTTGATGAAGTTGCAGATTCGAAGTCCCTGTGGTTTCTCTCCCTCGTTGAGTGGATACTCGTCAACATCGATTCCGAAGTGCACGATGTCGTCTGTGAAACCCCAGGATTCTCCCTTGAACATGGAGGTTGCCACGACGTGTCCGCCGACCGCGTCGATGTACCTGTGCAGCATATCCTTCATGGCCTGGGGATCGATGGCGCAGCCCTCTTCCCGCAGTCGCCCCTCGAGGGTGTGATGGAGCACGAGGAGTCTGGGCTCCGGGCGGTGTCGGATGTCGAGCAGGTCGGCGATGTTGTGCGCGATGAGGCAGTAGTAGCCCACGGCGGGGTCCAGAGCCTGCGACAGGGTGATCAGTCTCGCGCGGGCGGGCACAGGTCTCATGTGCTCGTCCCAGCCCTTGTTGTACTTGCCCGGCAGATCCACGATGATGTCGAGGTCGTAGCCCAGCGAATGGAGCTGGTATACCCAGGGTTCGTGACAGTTGAATACCAGCAGTCTCTTCTTGCCCGCTGAGCACATCTCGCGTTTCATCCGAACAGGATGTGTGGACCCCTTCTCGGTGTTTTCTTGCGCCCGTCGCGGCGGTTGGCTGTCTCTCCATTCGGAGAACGGGCCCGCTGCGCAGGCGGCGTGGATCATCCATATCGACCACGCCCTCACCTGCATTATCGGCCATCAAGGCCGATTCGCATGAGAAAAGCCGTGCCCGTCCCGCTCGGGCCGAGGACGCGACCCGGTCAATCGGGTTCCCTGCGTTGAAGCAGGATTCCGGGATCGATGCGAGGAGAGGGCGGAAATTTTTTTCCCCGGTTCACACCGCGGTATCGAGTCGGGGATGGCCCTATCAACCTCATCTCGCCGTATTTTAGTGGTCTGGCCCTTTTTGTCTAGATTCGAAGTGTGCATCCCCCTTAAGTCTCCCATCTTTCCATCGATAATCAGCAGTAAAGGGCAACACCCTTGGTGTGCACTGAAACAATTGAACGCTCTCGTAAGGGCCATATTGGGGTCTTTCTTTTAAGGAGTCGTAAGCATGTTAGCAATTAAGAACAACCTCATGGCGGCAAACGCTGCCCGATATCTGGGCGGCAGCTACGATGCCTTGGCCACCTCGGTCGAGAGGCTCTCGTCGGGCCTTCGCATCAACACCGCCGCCGATGATGCTGCGGGCATGGCCGTACGCGAACTGATGCGTGCCGATATCGCCGTGCTGGAACAAGGTGCGAGAAACGCCGAGGACGGCGTCAGCATGCTGCAGACCATGGAAGGCGCGATGCAGGTCATCGATAACATCCTCGTTCGTATGCAGCAGTTGGCTGAGCAGGCGTCTACGGGTTCGTATTCGTCCGCCCAGCGGGTCATCATGGACAACGAGTTTGACCAGTTGGCCAACGAGATCGAGCGTATTGCCGCGGCGACGGACTTCAACGGCATCAAGATGCTCGACAACTCGGCCACCGTGTCGGTTCACTTCGGTGGGGCCACCGACAAGATCGACATCGTAGGCAGCAAGATGACGAAGGCCGGCCTGGGGATCAGCGGCCTGGCGGTCACGACCGCCGCGAGCGCCAGGGCGGCCCTGACGGCTCTGGACAGCGCCATCAACACCAAGGATACGGCCCGAGCGAAGTTCGGTTACAACATCAACCGTCTGGAAAGCACGGGACAAGTGCTCGACATCCAGGCGGAGAACCTCAGCACGGCCGAATCCCGCATTTCGGATGTCGATGTGGCAACCGAAATGGCGACCCTCACCCGCAACCAGGTGTTGTCGCAGGCGGGCACGGCGATGCTGGCCCAGGCCAACTCCATTCCGCAGATGGCCTTGACGCTGTTGCGGTAGTCGGCGAGGTAGAATGGCCCGATAACAACAACCACGGGAGATGGCTGGCGTGAACAGCGCCAGTCATCTCCCTGTTGATACTCTGCCCGCAGGGTGTGCCGCGCGGCGAGATCCCCCACGCCGCAGACGATGAAGCCATGGATGGCGGGGTCTCCTGCCAACGATTGTGCTGGTGACCCCAACGGATGTTCTCGCTACGGGAGACATGTGTATGAAGGCAATGGATGCGTACCAGCAGGTGGCCGTGACAACGCAGAGCAAGGGCCGCCTGATCGTCATGCTGTATGATGGCGCGATCAAGTTCCTCAAGCTGGCCATCAAGGAGCTGGAGGCGGGGAACTACGCGGCGAAGGGGCAGTACATCAATCGAGCCCACGATATCCTCAACGAACTAAACGGTGTGCTGGACATGGACAACGGAGGCGAGATCGCTCAGAACCTCCGGAGTCTGTACATGTTCATGAATCGCCGTTTGCGCCAAGCCAACACGAAACGGGACCCCCAGATGATCCGGGAAGTGATCGCCCTGATGGAGGAATTGAATCAGGGCTGGCAGACCGTCACCGGATGATCGGCGGTCAGAACCGTCGCACCAACTGGAGTTGAAAGACGTGGTTGTCCTGTGCGTCGGGTCCTTCGCCGTTCTCATACCGATAGTCGGCGCCCACTCGCCAATTGTCTGATGCGAAGAATGTCAGACTGCACTCATAGATATGAACCTCCGGGTGTGTCTGTCCCGAGAGGTTGTGCGTCTGACAGTTGTAGGTCAGGTCCAGGATCAGGCTGTCGCTGAGGTAGTGCGAGAGGCGTACAAACACGTCTCGCGAGTCCGTCCCCATGTAGTGACCGATGATTCGGTCTTCGTATGTGTATCCGGACTTGTACATGCCATGGTTGTAGAAGACGTCCGGCTTGCCGCCGACGTGATTGTCTGCGTACTCGACACGCAGATCGGTTCGTCCGGTCTTGAACAGGTCATTGAACGACAGGCCGCCCAGTAGTCCCCAGTTGCTCGGCAGGCCGCCCGCCTCGTCTTCGCCGGCGGCGTCCCCATAGAATCTGACGGACCGCAGGGGGAGGCTCCTGCCGAATGGGATGCGGTCCATGGGCAAGAGCAGCGATGCGTCGAATCCTGCGAGTTGATTGTTCTCCGCCTGCTCGTCCGTGGCCACGAACATCTTGGCGTAGTCGTACAGATCCACCCTGGGAACGCCACGGCCCCCAAACATCACAACCCTGGATGCCCCCAACTCGACGAGCGGATGGGGTTTGGCATTCAGACGGATGCCGGAAAACTTCGCCTCCGGGATCTCTCGATCTTCCTCCAGCTCCGTAAGGAACCACTGCGCCTTGACCGGACCGATGGTGCGGAAGATCCAGGGAAGCTGGATGGGCTGCGGATTGGTCACCTTGACCAGGGTGAAGGGCTGTGTGTTGTTGCTCATGAGGATCGAGCCGCCGCGTCCGGGTCCCCACCAGAGAGAGTCCTTGCCGGCCTCGACTTCGAGCGGGCCGACCATGGCCTTGCCGTAGGCTTCGACCAAGTCCACGTCGCCGTCGATTTGCGAGGAATCGGCATACTCTGGATGCAGATAGAAGGCGAACAGATTCCCCAGTGTCCCCCGCGTGGCGAAACCAGTCCGGTAATTCGACTTCCGCTGGAACTCGTCGCCGCGCATGTTCTCCAGGTCCGGCGTGCGGTCCGCGTACAGATATCGGACGTAGGGGTCTTCCACGGGCTTGATGAAGGACTCGCTGTGCCAGCCGTCGAGCAAACCCATGAGCATTAGTTCTGCCTCGTATTCCCTCTTGAGTCGATTCACGATGGACACCAGGATCGGGGGCATGTCCTCCTTCTGGGCGATGGTCAGCATTGCCTGGCCGACGTGGCGAGCCATCTCGACTCGGGAAATGGGGCGGATGGTGAGCATGGAACCGTCGATCAACCCGTAATCCGCCAGCTTGTCCACCGCAGCGTAGCTCCAATGATCGAGCGGGACATTGGTGGACACCAGGGCGAACACCGGCGCGTTCAGAAGCAGCAGCATCCCAACCGCTGCAGTCTGTCGCATCATTCGAACTGTAGCATCCCTGTTGTGGTACTCCATAAGGCAGTGAGGAGACTAATCGATCCCCTTGTCGTGGTCAAGGACTATGCTGTGGTAAGGCGGTTATCAGTACTGGGAAAAGCCTTGACAGGAGTGCCGGAGCCTATAGGATGAGAGATCTGAATCGACTGGCGTACGACGATAGTGATGACTGAGGGACGCCGTGGGGGGTTCGTCGTTTCGATAAGTCCTTGGAGTTCTGTACGGCTCCCCGGGTTGTCTCGTGAACGTGCAAAGGAGTGTGTGAGTAATGAGAGGCTGCGTACCTTCAGCCATGCTGAGAGCTCGATCTGTGCGCGATGCGAGCGGAGTGGGGGGGGCGTCTGCCCGTGTGGGATCTGAGGGGCGACTGCCTGCTGCGTCCGTGGGATTGCGGCTGGGAGGGGTCTTGGCCGTTGCGCTGATGGTCTGTCTGGGAGTGAAACCGTCGCCTGTTGTGGCCCAGTCGCTCCTGGACGTCCCTGGGCTGAAGTCCTCCATGTCGAGCCCATCGCAGGCCGGACAGGGCGCTCTGACGAAGGACCAACTGGCGAAGCCGGCGGCCGCCCGCGCGCCGTCCGAACCCTGCGAGCCGGGTGAAAGGGTGCCGTCGGAGACTCGCGTGCCGCGCGGACCGGAGACGCCGTCGAGGATTGAGTTGCTGCTGTCCCGACAGGTCGAACCGGGCGTCAAAGAGGTGTCGCTCGAGATCAAGCAGTTCGGATACGACGTGTTCGGCTCGCCTGCGACGACCTTCGCTCCGGTGACCAATGTGCCGGTGGGGCCGGACTATGTGATCGGGCCCGGCGACCAGTTCACCCTGACTCTGTGGGGGCGAACCGACGCGCAGCATGCCGTGCAGGTGGATCGCAACGGTCAGATCGTTCTGCCGGAGGTGGGGGCTCTGCGGGTCTGGGGCATGAAGTTCGGCGAGATGGAGAACTACCTTCAGCATGAGTTGTCCCGCAAGTTCACGGACTTCAAGATGTCCGTCGCCATGGACCGGTTGCGGACGATCCAGGTCTTCGTCGTGGGCGAGGTCGCGCTGCCGGGGACATATACGGTCAGTTCGCTATCGACCGTGCTCAACGCCCTGTTCGCCGCCGGCGGGCCTTCGAAGAACGGGACACTGAGAAGGATCCGGCTGTCTCGCAACGGCCAGGATCCGGTTGAAATGGATCTCTATGACCTTCTTCTGGGAGGGGACAGGAGCAAGGATCAGCGTCTTCAGGATGGTGATACGATCTTCGTTCCGTTGATCGGGTCGGTCGTGGGGGTTGCCGGAAACGTGAAGAAGCCGGCCATCTACGAGATGGCTGGACCCATGACGCTCGAGCAGGTGCTCGATTTGGCCGGCGGCATCACCTTCGCCGGGTGGCTCCAGCGCGTGCAGGTGGAGCGGGTGCAGAATCACGAACGGCGAATTGTGGTGGACTTCGACCTTTCCCGAGTCGGCCAGGGAGGCCAGCAGCCCGGCGAGGAGGCGACGATCCTGCAGGATGGCGACGTCGTCAAGGTTCTGGCGGTGCCGGTCCGCGAGGAGCGGACGGTCTATCTGGGCGGTCACGTGGTCCGTCCCGGCAAGTACGAATGGGTGTCCGGCATGCATCTGAGGGACCTCCTGACCTCGTATGATGTTCTCCTGCCGCAGCCGAACGTGGAACGCGCGGAGATTGAACGGCTCATCCCTCCGGATCTGCATCCCGTCATCATTCCCTTTCAGCTCGGCGCGTTGCTTGCCGGCGATCAATCCCAGGACCTGGAACTCGTCCAGTACGACACGATTCGCGTGTTCCGCTGGGACGAGAGGATCTCGCAGAGCGTGACCGTCACAGGTCTGGTCTTCGACCCCAATCAATACCGTCTCGTGCCCGGCATGAAGGTGAGTGACCTGATCGATGCCGCCGGCGGACTCCGGAAGAACGCCTATCTTCGCACGGCGGAAGTCACGCGCAGCCACGTCAGCCAGGAGGGGCTGACCACGGAGAAGATCGACATCGACCTGGAGAAGGCCCTGGCCGGCGATCCGGAGCACAATCTGGCGCTGCGCGATTACGACCGCCTGGTCGTCCGTCCGATCCCGGATCTGTTGTTTGACGTCAGTGCCACGATCTCCGGCGAGGTGCGGTTCCCTGGGGTCTATCCGATTCGAAAGGGCGAGACGCTCAGCTCTCTGATCGAGAGGGCGGGAGGCTACACCAAAGAGGCGTATCTGCGCGGTGCTGTGTTCACCCGCGAGAGCGCCAAGATCGTGCAACGTCGTCGGCTCGAGGATCTGATCCGACAGATCGAGGAGTCCATGCTGTCGAGCGCCCAGGAACAGATCAGCGCGTCCCTGGAGGCCGACACCGCCAAGACCGAGCAGGCGGCGCTCGAGACGAAGAAAGCTCTGCTGCAAAAACTCCGCGCCGTCGAGATCACCGGACGGGTCGTTGTACACCTGACGCCCCTGATCGAGTTCACGGGCGCCAAGTACGACATCGAGCTGGAGGATGGGGACGTGTTGACGATCCCGCAGACTCCCGGCGTGGTACACGTGGTCGGCGAGGTCTTCAACCCGACTTCGCTGCTGTACGACGAGGAGGGCACGGTGAGCTACTACTTGAATCGCGTGGGCGGGATGACCAAGGAGGCCGACAAGAAACAGGTCAGCGTGATCAAAGCTGACGGAACCGTGTTCAGCATGACCCAGGGCAACCGCGGCAAGCTGCTGTTCTGGGATTCTCAGCACAATTCCTGGTTTTTCGGCGGATTCATGAGTCATCGGATGGAACCGGGCGACACGATCGTGGTGCCCAGGAAGATCGACAAGTACCTGCGTCTGCGGCTGACGAAGGACATCACGCAGATCATCTTCCAGATCGCCGTCGCCGCCGGCGTGGTGTTTGCGATCTAACGTGATCGTTGAGGCAATAACGGGAGACATTGGATGGTTGTCAGTCGGCAGCAGGGGGATCGGGTGTCTCCGGTCCGAACCAGTGGGGCGGATGACGAACTGGACCTGTTCAACTACGTACGAGTGCTCGCCAAGTACAAATGGGCCATGCTGCTGGTCTGTTTCCTTGCGATGGCGGCGACGGGAACGATTTCCTATCTCTGGCCGCCCACCTATGTCGCCAAGGCTTCGATTGTCCCGCCTATGGAACTGTCTGGCGGCAAGACAGGATTGTCCAGCATGTTGGGAGGGACCGAGGGGGCCCTGTTGCGGAGCATGATGGACTCGACCAGTGTGGCGGACCTGTACGTGGGGATTCTCGAAAGCCACACCGTGGTCGATGCGATCATCGACCGGTTCGATCTGATCCACGTCTACGACGTGAACGAATCCCGATTCAAGGCCGAGAGAGTCCTGAGGAAATATACGAACATCAATGCATCCGAAGAGGGGATTGTCTCGATCACGGTCGAAGACCGCGATCCCAATCGGGCCGCGGCCATGGCCAACGCCTACGTGGAGGAACTGGACAAGCTGAACAAGAAACTGTCCGTCGGCCAGGCGACCAGCAAGCGAGTCTTCCTCGAAACTCGGCTCAAAGAGGTCGAGCAGAAGCTCAGCCGGATTGACAGCATCCCGGCCCGCGAGGCACAGGTCCAGGAGATGCTCTACGAGTTGCTCATGCGCGAGCTCGAGCTCGCCCGGATCGAGGAGGCCAAGAGCATGCCCACGATCCAGGTCCTCGACATGGCTCATCCCCCCGAGATGCGAAAAGCCAAGGGCACGATCACGAAGGCGGTTCTCGCCGGCATCGTGGCATTCCTGTGTGTGGCCTTCTTTGCCTTCAGTCGGGAGTACTGCCTCGCTTGTCGTCGGCGGGAACAGGATCGTGTTGAGTCCGGCCGGGGCCATTCTGGTTCCGGCGAGTCCGCAGCGAGTGGTAGGGCAGCGACTCCCACGACCGCCGGATAGCGGAGCGAAGAACGGATTCTGCCGCAGGTCCTTGTTTGCGGTGGGATACATCGCGTCGGTTCCTGCAACCGACGGGGACGGAGTCTGGACTAACGGGAAGGCAGATGGTGCAAACAGACGATGGGCTGCATACAGAATTGACTGATGGAAGCGATTGCTGATTGGTTTATCGGGAATTGGCGGAGAGTCTTGGCGTGGTTCAAGGACGACGTTTTCCGTCGTTTGTTCATTAACGCGGGAAAGCTGCTTTCCGCCAATGTGCTCGCGGCCGCCACGGGGCTTGTTGTCACCGTACTGACGGCGCGGGCCCTTGGCCCAGCGAACTATGGGATTCTGGCACTGGTTCTGGTCTACCAGTTGACCATCGGCAAACTTGTCACGTTCAACGCGTGGCAGGCTGTCATCAAGTTCGGCAGCGAGGCCCTGGAGGAAGACGACCGCCAAGCCTTGCGGCAACTCATCAAATTCGGGTTCTGTTTGGACATCAGCAGCGCGATCGTGGGGACGGTCGTCGCGATGGTGCTTGCCGGTCCCGTCGTGGGCCTGCTGGGCTGGGACCCGTCGGTGCGGTCCCTGCTGGTGTTGTATAGCGTGCTGATTCTCTTTGGCTTGACCGGTACGCCAATCGGCATCCTGCGTCTGTTCGACCGGTTCGATCTGCTGAGCTATACGGCGATCCTCAGTGCTGTGGTCAGACTGGTCGGAGTTCTCGGGTGCCTGCTGACAAGGCAGAGCTTGGCCGGCTTCGTTGTGGTCTACCTGATTACTGGTGTCGTCGGCCAGTTGTACCAGGTCTTTGCCTCGCTCTGGGTCCTGCGCAAACAGGGCGTCGGCAACGTCGTTCGGGAGCCGCTGCGGGGGATTCGCACCAAGTTTCCGGGGATCTGGGATTATGTATGGACTACGAATCTGACCATGACGGTTCGGATGCTTTCTCGCGAGGCCGACGGCTTGTTCATAGCCGGACTCACGACCCCGGCGGCGCTGGGGCTTTTCAATGTGGCCAAGCAGTTTTCCAGTGCGTTGCCCAAGTTGTCGGACCCGTTGTCGCAGTCGATCTACCCGGAACTGGCTCGGTCCTGGGCTCAGGCGGACAGGAAGCGTTTCGTCTCCCTGATCAAGAGAACAACTCTGTTCACCGGCACGGCCGCATCTGCCGGATGGTTTGTGTTTGTCCTGCTTGGACGGTGGATCATCCAGCTCACAGTGGGACCTGCGTTTCAAGATGCCTACTGGGTGACGGTAGTCTACATGCTGGCCATGGTGGTGTTCCTATGTAGTTTCACGCTCACGCCTTCCTTGCTCGCCATGGGGCTGGCGAGGAAATCGTTCTTCGCCAATCTGGCGGCGACGATCTTCTATTTTTGCTTGTTGTTTCTGTTTGTGAAAGCGTTCGGGGTCGTCGGCGCCTCGTTGGCGTATGTAGGCTTCTTCCTATCCTGGTCCGTGATCATGGTGAGTTTTCTGGTTGTGACCCTGCGAGGGCGGCCCGAGTGGGGAGGCAATGCGGTTGAGCATTGTTGAGCGACTACTGCGACCCGTGGCTCGAAGAGCGGGTGTGATGCGTCACCTGCGAGCGCTTCGCGGCCATGGTCTCAGAACGATTCGTTCGTGCCGTAGATATCTCTCCCATTCGCACGAGCGAGCGGGGCGGACAATCCCGTATCGTCTGTACCACTTGACTGCTGAGGGCCTGCCGACGTGGTTCGGGTATTACGACAAGACCCCGTTTAGCGGCGACGACAACAAGATCCTGGCAATGGCCATGACGTACAGGAAAGATTGGTCGAAGAGGGCTGCGAGTTTCCCTGTGAAGGTGGGCTGGTTCGACTGGTCATCTGTAGTCTCTGGCAGGGCTGAATTTCACCAGTTTGGCGAGACCGCCACATGGAGCTGGCAGCAGGGTTGCATGCTGCAGTGGTTCCCGAAGGACCTGGATCGACTGGTCTTGTACAATCGGCTTGTCGAGGGCAAGTATGGCTGCGTGATCCAGTGTGTATTCACTCGAGATGTTGTGAAGTCCTATGATCTACCGATCTATGCAATCGATCCGGCGGGAAGATGGGGCGTTACGCTGAACTTCTCCCGTCTCGAACGGCTGCGGCCGGGGTATGGCTATGCCAATCTTCCCGATGAGACGGCGGCGGAGGCATGCCCCGATGGCGACGGTATCTGGCAGGTGGACCTGGAAACCGGCAGTCACGAGCTGCTCCTGAGCCTGCGCCAGGTCGCGGATTTCAGACCGCTGCCTTCCATGGCGGGCGTCCCGCACTATATTAACCACCTGTTGTTCAGTCCGAATGGGAAACGCATCGTTTTCCTGCACCTGTGGATTCCGGAGGGAGGGCGGCGGAATAGGCTGATGCTCTACGATTTCGCCGACGGGTCCTTACACGTCCTTGATGACGCTGCAATGGCATCCCATTTCAATTGGCTCGCCGACGATCGGTTGATCTGTTTCCGCTATCCTCACGAAGGAAGCCGGGGGTACTACGTCTACACGGTTAGCTCCGATCACGCGGTCCAATGCACGCCTATGCACACAATGCCTTCGGAAGACGGGCATCCGTCGCTCAGCCCTTGCGGCGAGCGGCTGGTGACCGACGCATACCCGGATCGACTGGGAGACCAAGCTCTCTACGTCTACTCGGTCCGCCAGAAGGTCCTCGGAGAGGTAGGACGGTTCTTCAGCCCATTCCGCTATCAAGGCCCTCAACGATGCGATCTGCACCCTCGTTGGGATCGAGCGGCAGGGCGGGTTTGTTTTGACTCTGCTCTTCGGCGAAAGCGTGTAATCGTCGTGTTGGATCTTGACCGCGCTGAGTGTGATAATGCATAGAGACGCCGTCACTCGTCGGCTCGCATTTGTTAGCGGTGGGGTCCGGGTCGTTCTCGTTCACTCCATGTGCTTTATGAAGATCAGCGTATCTCGACATGCGATTTGAGCACATAGTCTACGCAGGGGTAGTTGCCATTGGTGCGGCGTTTGCCTGGGGATTGCTGCATTCACGCTGGCCAGGATGGAAGGGTTGTCCTCTTCTCTTGCTGGTGCTGCAAGCCACGAATGACTTAGGCATAGCTCCCTTGGTCTCTGATCTATCAGGCGTCGAGTATAAAGCCATCAAGCTCATAACAAGGACGCATGGCACAGAGGCTTTGCGTGCGGCTGGCCTGCTTTCGGTGTCTTATTTTGTCATTGCGGCGGGCCTGATCTCGATACGGTTTTTGTCCGGTCGACAGGCAGACGACGATGTCGTCCAAATACGCGAGGAGTGGTCGCGACATCTTGCTGTGAGAGGGTGGGGCGCCAGCCTTCTGTTCTTCGCGTTGGGGGTGGCGGCTAATCTGCTCATTCTCAGTATACTGCTACGGCAACGAGGCATTGGCCTTGTCGTTGCTGAACGGGCCTTGTATGCGGACGAAGGCTTCGTCGAGTCGCCTGTCTATTACATGCTCCTAATGCTGGGGCATTCTATGTTGATCGGTGCCCTTGGAATGATTCTGTTTTCCGGCAGGTCGCTTGTTCGACTTCGAGTAGGCATTGCGGCGACTTTTGTCACGATCGGCATGACATCACTATACGGGGGCCGCCGAGGAGTTGTTGCTGCCATTGTGTGTTTCCTGTTGGTCTACAAATACGCAGTAGGAAGGATACGTGTGCGCCGTCTGGCATGCTTTGTACTCATCTTCCTGCTGCTTTTCGGTGCTCTTGTGTATGCCCGCTTTGGTCACCTGCTCTCGCGTGGCTTGGCAGACGTTGGCATATTCAGTGTGTTGCGTCTGTCGTTGGTTGGGTATTGTCGGGTCGACGACGCAGCGTGGATTCTGCGAACGGTCCCAGACAAAATGCCCTACACAGGTGTCCTCAATGCGGCGGGTGTCGTGGGCCGATTTGTACCTGGGATGGTAATTCCCGGGACGGATACACTGTATGGATACGTAATTCAACGTTTCTATGGCGGGGAGAATCCATATGGTGGGACCATAGGCGCCAACTATGCCGCTGGTGCTGAACTGTACTCCTGGGGTGGGTGGCCATCGGTTCTGATATTTGGCTATATGATAGGTCTCTTCTTCGGGATGATCTTTGAATGGCAACGCCGATGCAGGCGGAATCCATTTCTGGTGTTGCTGACAGTGCTGATTTCTGTCCAGGTGTTCTTCCCAGGAGTTCAAGCACGTATGCCGTATCTCATGTCACGGGTCGGCGTCTACGTGATCTTCGTTGCTGCCCTGGCGGTTCTCGCCGTCCCCAGTCGCCGCGCGATGCCTTTTCTGCTTCTGCTGGGGTGGAGTCTGGTGCCGGTTGTGATTTGGAAGGTGTTTGACCTTGACTTTCTTCGGGTGTTCATTCTTTGTCTGTCGCCACTCGCATATCTCCTTGCTGTACAGTCTCTTCGCATAGTGGGGACGTATTTCATACGTCGAGAACACCCCCGGCCTGTATCAGAACCTCTGTTGTGACTATCCTCGCGATAGTCACGGGTAATCGTGATGAAGATCGTATATCTGTCTGCGTCCAACCTGCCTTCACGTTCGGCTAATGGTATTCAGGTCATGCGGATGTGCGAAGCCTTCGCCCTGAATGGCCATGACGTAACGCTCATAGCCAAGCAATTCGGCTCGCACCCTGTTGAAGACACATTCCACTACTACGGTGTCGAACGCTCTTTCCAGTTGGTGCCTATTCGCTGCAGAAAGGTCAAAGGGATCAACGCTCGTCTACTCCCGAAGCTCTATCGGACGCTCAGGGGTTACGATCGTCGCGATGTCCTCATCTATGCCAGGGATATCTACGGGGTTTCGCTGGCGGTCAGAATGGGTTTTCGAGTCGTCTACGAGGCTCATGCAGCGCCGTACAATCGTTTGATTCGCTATCTGGAGACAGTCCTTTTGAGGAATCCGCGGTTGGTCAGGCTTGTCGTGATCTCCGAGGCACTCAAGTCGTTGTATGTGTCCAGATTCGACATCGCGGACAAGATCGTGGTCTGCCATGATGCGGCTGCTGTTCCCGCTCTGTCATCGGACAGTGGCCTCGCCTGGCCGCCGTGCAGGACCACTCTCCAGGTCGGCTATACAGGGCATTTGTATCCAGGACGAGGCATCGAGATCATCATCGCATGTGCGAGAGAACTGCCCCAGCATGATTTTCACATCGTCGGGGGCACCGATGGCGATATCGATGCTTGGAAGAGGCAGGCTACAACGAACGCCTTCTTTCACGGGTTTCTGGAACCCGCAGTCATCAGCCAGGCTTGTGCCAAGTGCGACGTGTTGTTGATGCCCTATCAGAAGGAGATCCTCAATCCTCACAGCCATTTGAACACGGTTCCTTGGATGTCGCCCATGAAGCTCTTCGAGTACATGGCCTCTCGAAAGGCCATTATCGCCTCCGATCTACCTGTCCTGCGCGAGGTTTTGAACGAACGAATGGCCATCTTAGTCGAGCCGGATGATCCTGAACAATGGGTCGATGCCATCCGACGGTGTGAGGATATAACATATCGGGAAGACCTGGCCCGGAATGCCTATGAAGCCCTCCTCCAACACCATACGTGGGAGAAGCGGGCCCGGAAGGTGATCTGTGGGATATCATCGTGATTCGAAGACACACGCCTGTCTTCCTCTCACAGGATCTTGGCAATAGGCGTTATTGACGAATGCTGAGTTAAGCGTCTTCCCATGCGGATCTGCATGCTGAACCTGACTGCGGGAGGGATGAGCGGGGGGTACAGGAATTACCTGCGGAACCTAGTGCCTCGATTGGCTGCTCATCCTGAGGTGAGTTCGCTGCTTGTTGGAGTGCCCCAGTCGATTGATCTCTCCGGACGCGGAGTGGGCGACGGTTCCGCACAATGGTTGCCGCTGCAACGGTCCGCCTCCCTGATAAGGGGGGGGCTGACCGGCTTGGAGAGAAGAACAATTGACCAGTTTGCGCCGGATGTTCTGTTCATCCCGACATCACGATTCTGCTCGTTTGGCAGCGTTCCTGTTGTTAACATGGTCCGCAACATGATGCCCATGACGCCGCACAATTCGAGATACTGTGTGGAGCGGTTTCGGAACTGGGCGAGATTTCGCCAGATGAGAAGAGCGGTTTCCCAGTCCAATCGGGTCATCGCCATCTCTCAGTTCGTGAAAGACTACCTTACGGGTGAGCTTGGCCTGGCCGAAGACCGGGTGGGCGTGGTGCATCACGGTACAGACCTGCATCGGGATGCGTCCCTGCGGAAGCCCGATGCCGTGCCTGCTGATTATTCTGGGCGTTTTGTCTTTACCGCCGGACTCATATATCCCTACAGAGGGTTGGAGGATCTCATCGACGCGTGGTGCCACTTGCGTTGTCTCACTGATCTGCCGCCACTGGTGATCGCAGGGAAGGTGGGCCAGGGAATGTCCAGGTACTATGCCAGGTTGCAGCGACTGCTGCGAGAAGGAGATCTGGAGCGGTACGTGCACTTTGTGGGTCTGCTGGGCCGACCTGAGATGACGTGGTGTTACAGGAACTGTGCGGCGTTTGTTATGACAAGCCGGGTGGAGGCGTGTCCCAATACTGCCTTGGAGGCCATGGCGAATGGCTCCTTGTGCATATCGACGAAGAACCCGCCCTTACCTGAGATGTTTGCAGATGCAGCCTGGTATTATCCGGCCGGTGAGTCCCGCACCTTGGCCGAGCGAATTGGCGATGTCCTGCGTCTGCCGCACGACCAGCCAGAGATAGCCCGGAAACGCGCGGTTGCCAGGGCAGCACAGTTCAGTTGGGATGCGTGCTGTGGTAGAACGGTCGAAGAACTGCAGAAAGCAGTTCGGTCTGTGAGGTAGTGATTCAAGGAGAACCCGGGTGACTGTCGAGACAATTGCCAATCGTCCGATCATCGTAACGGCGGGGACGTGGTCCACGAATATCGGGAATGCCTTTTTTCAGCTTGGCGCCCGGTATGTGATGTCTCAGGCATGCGGCGACCGTGCGGTCCAGTTGTTCACGGATCAAGCCGGATACTGGCGATACGGGAAGAAGGTCGAGCCGGCCAACAGTGCCAGGCTGTTGGATCATGTTGATGCAGAGTACGTCGTACTCAGCGGCAGCCTCCTCACATACAGCTTCCCTTCGCTTTGGGCGGATTCGCTCGAGATTCTCAAGCGAAGGGGCACTCGCCTGGTGTTGTTGGGGGTGGGGCAGTTCGACTACAGCGAGCGGGAGACACAGCTCTGCAGAGAGTTGCTTCGCGAGTACCCACCGTATGTATTCGTCTCCCGTGACTCTGTTACATACCAGAACTTCAGGGATCTTGCTGTCCATTCCCATGACGGCATCGACAACGCGTATTTCCTGCCCTTGGCTTGTCCGGCCGTCAAATTGGACTATCCGCCGTATATTGCATTGAACTTCGACAAAGGACCTGAGCCGATATGTACGTTGCTCGCAGCCAGCGAGACGCCGGTCTGGGGGCGGCTGGGCTACAACTCTTGTCGTATCCCTTTCGAGGCCGGTGTTCTCGACATCCATTTTCCGGGTCACAAGCGATTTGCGAGCGACCGCCTGGGCAAGTACTACGGCTATCTGGCCGGGGTGCTTGGTCTCAAGAGAACGAAGCAGGATCGAGTCGGCGAGTATCTTCTCCTGCGAACGGACCATCAAACGAACCCGCTCTGCCATCGGAAGCTCTACTACGGCCCCGGGGCGTTTGCCATGGACGTGCCCTACGGGTATTTCGCAGTCTATGCGAATTCCGTGCTGACGTTGGCTGACCGCATTCATGCGTGTGTGGTGACCATGGCCTATGGCGGGACTGCCATGCTCTTCTCGAAGAGCCCGCGAGCGCAGATCATCGAACGAGTCGGTGCAACCACCATTTTTCAGCAGCCGACGCGACTTGATCTGCCGGCGTTGGATAATCTGAGGACGGCTGAGATCGAGTTCATCAGGTCAGTCATGAATCGATAGTCTTTCGGATGGGTCGTGATCTTGAATGAAAGTGTCCATCGTCACAGTCTGCTTCAACAGTGCGGCCACGATTGAGCATACGATTCGCAGCGTTCGCGACCAGGAGTATGAGCATGTCGAGCATGTCATCGTCGATGGCGGCTCGACAGATGGGACGCAGGAGGTCGTAGGCCGGTACAACGGCCGGATCAGGGAGTTCATCTCTGAGCCGGACCGCGGCATCTACGACGCCATGAACAAGGGACTTGCCCTGGCAACGGGTGACGTCGTCGGTTTCCTGAACGCAGACGATGTCTACGTGTCGTCGACTGTGATTGGCGATATCGCGGACGCTATGAGCGCCGACCTTGTGGACGGGGTCTACGGCGATCTCGTGTACGTGCGGCGGCACGACTCGCGCCGAGTTCTTCGCTACTGGCGAGCGGGGGAGTATGGGCCTCGGGCGTTCTACCGTGGCTGGGTGCCGCCCCATCCGACGTTCTTCTGCCGGTCCGCATTGTATCGGGACCTCGGCGGATTCGATCCTGCGTATCGAATCGCAGGCGATTTTGAACTGATGCTTCGTTTCATCGAGAGAAACCATATCCGCGTGCGGTACATCGCGAAGCCATTCGTGCGAATGCGGGCGGGCGGGCGGGCCAACACGATCCGGGGAATGATCCAGGGCAACCGCGAGATCGTCCGGGCATTTCATAGCAACGGCCTGGAGTTCTCCGGCCGGTTCTTCTGCTCCAAGCTGGTTCGCAAGGTGCGTGAACTTGTCAGTAGGCCCCATAATCCCGCCTGTTCTTGAGACGCTGGCCGGAGCGAGAAGCGCCTCGTTTGACATCGGGGTGTGATCCGAGTCGGGCATGTGTCCAGCGGGGGGGCCGTCTTCCTTGCTGCTCTGGCGAAGAATATTCACTTCCGACCTTTCCATTCTTGATCCCGACAGGGATATTTCTCCGTTTAAGGGGAGGTTGTAACTCCTTGTAACAGCGTAGATTGCGTCTCATTCGCGACTGCCGTGGCGGCTCCTTGAGTCGGTGTGTCCGCCACGCAGGGCTTGACTTCGCCTGCCTGATCGGATATACTTGGTCTTGTTGCCGGACAACAGCAATACATGGGGGCGTCTGGCAAACGCAGCCAGGGATCGGTGGCTCGGTGCGCGTGGGGTGGGGGATCAAAGCACCTAAAAGCTACAGTTCTGAGGATGGGTGAGACATGAAGAGAGACGCAATTGTCCTGGGTATCGGTATCACTGCACTTCTTATGACCATGCCGGCGGAAGCCACAACGGTCATCGATTTTGACGATGCGATAGCAAACCCCATAACATGGCATATGCCAAGCGGATATACAGGTCTTGCGTGGAGCGAGGGATGGGGGGTAATGAGCGGTGACTACTATGGCAGCAATCCATCTGGATATGCCAACGGCACGGTTTCGGGGGGCTATGTCGCGTTCAACTCCATGGGACGGACGGTCTCGATCTCCTGCGAGGACACCTTCGTGTTCACTGGGGCGTATTTCACCGGGGCGTGGCGCGACGATTTGCAGATCGTCATCGACGGTTACCTCGACGGCGAGTTGCTCTATAGCACGACCTTCACGGTCAATACCGAGGAACCGACTTGGGCACAGGTCGCTTGGGGCTACACGGATCAACTGGTTTTCTCCTCCTCAGGCGGAACGTCCGTGGGATGGCGGTTGTCGGGAACCCAGTTCGC
The DNA here is from genome assembly GCA_017993835.1 of Phycisphaerae bacterium. Classification (GTDB taxonomy): domain Bacteria; phylum Planctomycetota; class Phycisphaerae; order Sedimentisphaerales; family Anaerobacaceae; genus PLanc-01. The sequence goes on along the minus strand of JAGOLX010000013.1, from coordinate 18,147 downwards.
CATGGACAACCTGACGATCCACGCTCCCGCGCCCGGCGCGATCATCCTGGTCGGTTTGGGCACGGGCCTGACGGGTTGGTTGCGGCGTCGCAGAGCGCTATAACCTGCCCATCTTGGGTCTTCTGGAAATCGGCAGCAAATCCCGGGGCCGAGACCGCCATACCGCGTCTCGGCCCCTTGCATTTCCTGATCTTGTGAGTGGTTCCGCCACAGTGCGATGCGACCCGCCGGGCGAGAATACGCATGGCAGAGGCGTCGGCACCGATCTTCCGGGATTGGGGATTTTTTGTATTGAAACGTGTCACGCTCACGCTATAATGGCGGCCATCACGCTGGTCAAGAGGGGGTGGCGTGACGAAGGATGGCGGTTGTCATACGTGCTGCGCAAAGTGAGCAGCAGCGTACAGAGACACACGGAGAAACAGGGCGCAGGCATGGGCGAAGGAGCGAGTGTTCGTGACGCGGAGTACAGGCAACCGACGGCTGTGACGGTTGGGCCGGGGATGGCGCAAGGGCGGGTTTCCCGCATGTATCCTCGCCCAAGCCAAGTCTCCGTGGCTTCTCCAGCGAGACCCCGGTCTGTCGTGCGCGCGTATTCGGTTCCCGAGCTGCCTCAAGCCGCCGAGGTCCTGATTCGTCTGCTCGATGTGTTCGGTTCGCTGTTCATCCTGATTCTGACGTTGCCCGTAGTGGCGGTGGCTGCTGCGGCCGTCCGGATCACGGCGGGCAAGCCCGTGTTCTTCCGCCAGGAACGGGTCGGCCAGGGGGGGCACCTGTTCACCCTGTACAAATTCCGCACGATGATCAATGATGCGGAGAAGCATGTCGGTCCGGTCTGGGCGTCCCGCGACGACGACCGCGTCACGCCGGTCGGACGCATCCTCAGGAAGATGCGGATCGACGAACTCCCCCAGCTCTACAACATCCTTCGCGGCGATATGAGTCTGGTCGGTCCCCGGCCGGAGAGGCCTTTCTTCGTCGCTCGGCACAAGGCTCTCCAGGGCACCCGTCTCGCGGTTCGCCCGGGGCTCACTGGACTCGCCCAAATCCGAGGTCTCTACGACCTCAAGCCCACCCACAAGGTCAAATACGACCGCCTCTATATCCAGAAGCGCTCCCTCCTGCTCAACATCTACATCCTCCTGCGGACTATCCCGGCTCTGTTTACGAAGATGGGGTGGTAGCGAGTCAGTGATTCACCCTTTTGCGGTTGATCGCTGAATCTCCAACCTCCGCCCAGTTCCCTGATGCGACCCTCGTCAGTTCCTGCTGCGCTGGTCTGACCGCTTCCTCGTCTGGCTCGCCGATCCCTCTCGCCATGTCAGCAATCGGCGCACGAAATCGCCACAAGCCCATGAAACGTTTGGACTTGTGGCGATTTTTTTGCACCCAGCGGAGAGGGCGGGATTCGATCTGCCCTCTTTCTCCAAAGTCCTACAAGAACTGTGTTTACAGCTTAACTCAGCATGCGACAAAGACTTAGGATCTCTCGTTGACTTACTGTGTTCGCACGATTTCTTACTATCTCATGGCCCGTTTTGAGGGCAATTTGAGGGCAACACAGCTGTACCCTATCACGAGACACATCAGACCAAGCCAGTCATGGGTTCGTCAAAACCAGTCTGTATCTTGGTTTCTTCTTACAGTTCTTGATTCCATCCGTCAAATAGATTCCCCTGCTCCATCTGATTCAATCTATGCCAGCCATGAATTCCCTCAGGGCATGCGGACCATCAAAGTAGCTGCGCAGATACTCATGCGTCATATATCCTCGCCTGGCGATATGAAGGAAATGGGATAGCCGAGTGTTGTCGATATGCTCATCGTAGATTACAGCTTGTTCCTCGGGCGGGAGAAGGTCGTACTGATGGGTGGAGCGGAGGTGCGAGAGGAGCCGATCATTTTCCCTCAGGACACAATCGAGAAGCCTGTTGAGCAGTGCGGCAGCATCATCAGCCAACCGTCGAAGGTCTTCTCTCACAGCCATGGAGCGCAATGGCGCGTGTTCCTCAGCAGCGGCATCCAATAACGCGGCATCCATCAGACTCCAGTCAATCTGATGCTGGAAAATGGAGTTCATACAGATATCCATGTTGTCGAGCTTCAGATTCTCCCAATGATCCTGCCTCGCCTTAACCGAAACGAAATGAAACTCCGGCAGAACCAACCCCGTCAGGCGATCCCCCCAATAGCATCCTGTATCAATGCAGAAGACGGTGTCCTTGTAGACAAAGGGCTGTCCATTTCCCAGATGATTACGGTGCCCCACAATGATGGGTTTCTTGCCATCGTAGAGTTCATACCATGGTTGTCGGTACTTCGTACGCAGATAATGCTCGCCCGTGGTAGTCCCGATCAGAACCTCGGCCTTCTGTTTCCATATGGGCAACCCGGGCTCGTAGAAGCCGTGTATCAAGAGTGCTTCAGGCAGATCCAGATAACAGTCAAGACTGCTCATGAAAGCGCAGGCGTGTGCATATCGTTCCTCGCCCAGTTGTCGTTGCGTGATTCGTTGCGCCAGGTCGAGCCTGGCACCTGAGCGGAAGCATCGGACATGTTCTTCTTCATGATTGCCCATCAGAGAACGAACGTGCCTCCGCGTGCTGAAGAACTCCAGAACGGCATCCGGTGCCGGTCCCCTGTCAAGTATATCGCCCAGAGCGACGATCTCATCATCTGTACCAAGCGCCGCCCTGTCCAAAAGTCTGCACAGTTCTTCAAAGCACCCGTGGATATCGCCGACAACCAATATTCGTTTTGATTCCTCGATCATGTCTCCGGCATCCGAATATAGGTCGCAAGGGTCATACGCAATTCGTCGTATCGGACGATCAGGGTATCATTCTACTACACCTTCATTGTGTCCATCGACCATCCTCAGGGCTGCGGTGAGCCTATCCATCGCTCTCTGGACTGAAGCGAGATTGTCGATCCCAACGATCTTGGCAAATGCTTCGATGGACTGAATCTTATGCTCAAGTACTCTGCGGGCCAGCGTCCCAAGTTGACGATCCTGGAAGTAGTCTCTGACTCTATCATAATACACTCCTCGCTGTGGTCCCGGCGCAGGCACGTCACCGAAACGCTCAACAAGGCGTTGTCGAGTCTTGCATATCCACTGCGGCAAGCATAGGCCCTCTGTGAAGGACTTCAGATCTCCGGCCAGAGCACGAACCGTCTTGTCCTCAAGCTGCCCGTCCGACCCGAGCAGTGCGATAACGTTCGACAGGAGTGACAAGCTCACATCTCCCGACGAGAATGACTCCTGCTCTCGCCACCTCTCACGCGACTCCGCATAGTAGTTACGACTTGCCTTCACGGAGAGTATCCGTCGCTCTGGAAATATGGCACATGTCAAATCGTATCCCCTCACTGCCCCGGTATCCAAGGCAAAGAGCCTCCCTGGGACCAATTCTACCCTCTCGTACGAGATATGACCTATGCACATGGCCTTTGTGAGACCCATCGCATGGAACCAACAAGGTACTCCTTGATCATCAAGCTCGATCTTGACTCTGTGTCCACCGACCGCACATGTATGGTAGGGATCCTGGGTTTCCAGGGAACGCGCAGGATCGAGGCGGGCATGGGTCACGATCACATGAGGTGTTTCGACAACGGCTGGAAGCAAATCCAGAAACTCAAGCCATGGTTCCCACTCCTGGTGTGCTATCTTCGATAGCGTATGCTTCTGGCTCCACGCGGGACGTGACGTTCCCCTTATCGTCCCGGCGAGCCGACGTTCATGATTTCCCAATACGGCGAAGGCGTTCACAGTATCTCTGAAGAACTCGCACACCCTCCATGTGTCCGGCCCCCTGTCGACCATATCCCCTGTCGATATCAAGAGATCTGTGGGTTTGAACTTTACACGCCTCAGGAGCTCCTGAAGTTCGTCGAAACACCCATGAATGTCACCAACTACGATGGTTCGTTCCCAATCACCTTCGATTCTGCGGTAGTTGTCAGACATGGCTATCCCCAGCAACGTGAGCCATGAGAATACCTTTCCACAGCTGATGATGTGCCTCCATTCCAACCTCACCGGCAAATCTTCTCAGAGATAAACATAAGGATCTTGTGTTCAGAGGCAAGCCCTTCTTGTCTCGTGCCCGACTTGAACTGCGCCTTGGCCGCTTGCGGTTTGATTCATGCGTTCCGGACCCTCGTCTGACTTCCTCACCGGGTATGACCCGAGGCCGTAGAGCTGACCGCCCCAACATTTTACGTGATTCCTCCCCTATACGTGACATACTATCGCCCTTGCACTTGAAGACCTATGTCTGCGTATTCATTGTGATGCCTGGGACGTGCGGGGCACCAGCCAGAGCACCGGCATCCCAGCTGCCTAAGGCTGGCGGCGATACAAAGGAATCCTATCCGAACCTCAGCCGTCTTCAAGGAAGTCCCTGGACACAACCAGCCGCTGTGGGCACGATTGGGTGAAATCGACCTGACTCCCAATGCCAAAGTCTGTGCTGCACTGCACTCGCCCGCCTCTGGCCAAACAGAACGCATTGAGACAAAAGGACAGGCAATCATTTTCTCAAATCTCCACAATACCGCTCGACAGACATAAGGAGGACAGCCGCAGCAAGCGGCGATGCGGTCTCAGTTCCCTTCTTCACCTTCTTTTTCCTTATTCCCCATTTCCCCACTGGCGTTCAGTCGATGATAGTGAAGGAATTCCAAAATGTCAGGAAGGCCTGCTTCGCCTGCTGGTATTCCTGTCGAGCCTTGGCCGCCTCCGCACTGCTTGTTTCATTCTGCTTCAGCCGTTCACGGGACAAGTCGTATTGAAGCTTCGCAACGATGTATTGCTGCTTGAGAAGCGTTCCTTCGATCGCACCGCTCCAGTTGGGAAAACCGAGGGTTTGAGTCTCCCAGTCCAAGTTCTCAATCTCGCCAAGTGTATCGCTCACACGTGTGGCTCTCGTCACTTCCGTCAATTGCTCGAAACTACTCAGGGCCGACTCGATTTGCCCCAGACGTTTCAGGGCATTGTCACAAGAGAACCTCTGATGCAGCGTATACTCGACGGGTTCATCACCTGATCCTCCGACTGGTTTCAGATCCAGGTCCTCAGATCCGAAAGCGTGAGAATTCACGCGTGCAGTGCAACCGACGGCCAGACAAGACGCCGCGAGCAAAGCCGATGTCAACACCACGTGACGCACCATACCGTGCCTCCTTTCAGGAAAGGACAAACCGGATGACGGACACACCCGCCATTCCCCCCTCGTTCCCGCAACTCACTCCGTCCCGCAACATTTCCCATTTGACCTCGGCCGGCTACGCCGCCGGATCGTGCCGCATTGTTTTACCGGCACATCCCCGCTTACGCATAGCCCAAAGTTCTCACCGGAAGGATGCAACAAAACCGTCTCGACCACGTAAGCAATGCTGAATCCGGCACCCTACGCATCCCGGTGGAGACGGTTTATGGAAACACAGTGTATCCCAAGGACGTTCGCGTTTCAACCCCTTGGTCGGCGAGATGTCGTCGCTCGCTTTGATGGGGGACGCGTCACCTACGACGGCGGCGGCGTCCTGTTGCGGCAGATCGAGGAACGTTTTGGCTTCATCGAGCGCTTCGCCGCCTGCTTCACCGACCACCGCGATCCGGAGTTGGTCGAGCAATCGGTAACCGATCTGCTCAAGCAGCGGCTGTTCGGTCTGTGCCTGGGGTATGAGGACCTCAACGATCACGATTGGCTCCGGCATGATGCGATGCTGGCGGTGCTGGTCGGCAAGGCCGATCCCGACGGCCACGACCGGCGACAGCGGCGGGACCGGGGCAAGGCCCTGGCCGGCAAGAGCACCTTGAACCGACGCGAACTGACGCCGGTCGGTTCGGACGGGGACCACCGCTACAAGAAGATCGTGGCGTATCTGCACCAGATCCATGATTTCCTCGTGGAGGCGTTCTTGCGCCAACACACGACACCGCCGTCGCGGATCGTGCTGGACCTCGATGCCACCGACGATCCGATCCACGGTCACCAACTGGGTCGGTTCTTCCACGGCTACTATGACGCGTACTGCTTTCTGCCGCTGTATGTGTTCTGCGACGATCATCCACTGCTGGCGTTGCTGCGTCCTTCGGATATCGATGTGGCCGCCGGGGCCCTCAAACATGTCGCGAGGATCGTGAAGCGGATTCGTGGGGTCTGGCCGAATGGCCCCCTTTCTGATGCTTCTCGCCACTCACGTCACAGCCCACCATCTCGATCAGTCCTCGACGCTGCTCGAGCGGCACAGCCCGAGCTTTTTTTCAGGTACTCCACTTCCACCGTCAGCCGGCCGATCTCCTGATAGAGTCGGGCCTCGATCTACGAATCCACCGGGGCATTCGCCGGACGGCCATCCGTAAGCGCCTCCGGCAGACGAGCCAGGGCCTCCGCCTTCCACTTGGCCACCTGCGAGGGATGGATTCCGTACGCGCTGGCGATCTCGTTGACTGTCTTGTGACCGGCAATCGCCTCGATCGCGACCCGGGCCTTGAACGCACCGCCATGGTGCCGACGCGGTGTAATGACAACCTCCTGTCGGACGCCACCATACCACAGCAACACTACCTTATCCACTGGTCCAAAAAGCGGGAGTATTATAGAATACGCCCAACTCCACAACTCGATGTTTCGAATTCCCTTGTTCCACATGCCATCAGGGTCGGAGAGCGTTTCTTGGCGAATTTCGCTGCTCCCAAGCAGGCCCATCCCCGGCTGACAGGCGCACCTGGATCGAATACAGCGCTTCCCGAACACTTCCCCGAGGGCGGCGCCGATATGACAGAGTTCAAGAGTGGACCGCTGGACAAGGTCGGAAGGGGCGGCTCTGCGACTATCGCCCATCCGGGGACAAGCCGCCTGTCCTCGTATTCTGAACGCCGGTTTTGCCTCTGTTCCCCGTCAGCTATCGTGCATGGAAGCATTCTCGACTTGAATTCCCCGTGGGGATAGCAGTATATTCACGGAGCAGGAAACCGGTATCGTCGCCGGGAGAAAGCCTTATGGGAAATATCGCTTCTTGCTCTTCCACGATATCCGCGTCATATTGATATTCGCGACTTTGATGAACAGCATTGTCGTTCGGTGAACTGGATCGGAAGTTCACGCTGGCCGGGGGCTTTTGCCTCCTTTCATAATTCAGTGTTGGACCCTGGGAGGTTCAAGCAATGAAATGGCTCGCCAGAATACCCCTCGTACGAAGGCGCGTTTGCCTGATTTGTGGCCGCCTAGTCATCAGAATGACCAGACGCCATCCCGGTGTATACTTCAGATGTTTTGACTGTGGCTTGTCGGGCCTCATGCACGGATCGTGCATCGGCCTGCCACCGTTGAGCGAGGCAATATCGTTCATGGGCGGTGGCATTTCCGATTCGTGTCCCCAGTGCATAGAGGCGGCATCGAGACAGGTGCTCGGAATCCCTGAGGAACTCATCGATGAGATCACCGGCGTAGTCTGCCGCAGGTCTCAAGAGTGGACCGAGCAGCCAAGAGAGTGTTTTCTACTGCCAGAGCCTACACCAGATCCCTGGCTGCGCGAGATCGCAGGCCAACTGAGGACAAAAGGTGGAGAAGACCTTCTAAAGAAGGTCTCCACACGTGTTGTTCTGAAGGCTTCACTTACACCTGCTGACAAAGGGTACTTCTTGCGAGTCTGGGACATGTGGGACCCATTGAAGCGGCCCTTGTGGTAGCCAAGGTTGTGGGTAAGATATCTGAGTAGGTGCAAACATCTTGGGAGACGAATCACGATGGCCAATGTAATCTTAGTCGGCATGGAATTGACGGATAGCCTCTCACTGAGATACTTGACTCCTCTCATTCGCAGAAACGGTCACACGACAGAGATCATCTCGTTCGATTCGCGTTCACAGATCGAGAGGGTGGCGAGGCAAACGCTATCTCTTAAGCCCGACCTGATTGGTCTTTCAATGATATTTAGCCATCGAGCGAGCGAATACATTGATCTTGCTCATCGCCTTCGTCAGAAAGGATACCGTGGGCACATTACTGCCGGCGGATTCTTTGCACATTTCAACTCGCACAGGCTGTTAAGGGATTGTTGCGCTCTTGACAGCGTCGTTTATGGCGAGGGAGAACTTACCATAGCCGACTTGGCAGACAATCTGGAGTGTCCTAAAGTCGTAAAAGGGATTTGCCTGCGCATGGCTTCAGGCAGTATGGATACCCCTCCACGCCCCACTGTTATAGATTTAGATTCCCTTCCATTTCCCGACCATCAGCTTCCTCCACGGACTTTTCTTGGCGTTCGGGAATCAAATATCCTGTCTTCTCGCGGTTGCTGGGCGAATTGCCATTTCTGCAGTATCCACGTATGGCTCAAGGACATCAAAGCTCCGGCGATGCGCCGTCGCAGCCCATTGAACATCGCTGCGGAGATCTCATACTTGTACCACGTACATGGCGCACGAGTGTTCTATTTTATTGATGACAACTTCCTTGGCCCAAACCGTGACTTCAATTCACAGTACCTAAAAGAACTTCATTCGGAATTCAGAAAATCAGGTCTTGATGACATTGCTATCGCAGTTAAGTGTCGTTCAGATTGTGTCAACAAGGATGTTTTCGACATACTGATGGAGATGGGCCTTATCCGTGTCTTTCTTGGGATAGAGTCTTTTGCAGACTCCGCTCTTCAGCAGTTAGGTAAGGGAACGACAGTAGATACCAACATACGGGCCTTGGAAATCCTGCAGCACTATGCCATCCACATTACCTACAATATACTGATGTTCAATCCAGATACTACACTTCACGAGGTTTTACAAACGCTTAAGCTGATCGAACGATTTCTCGCCATTCCAATGAATTTCTCCCGGACAGAGGTTTATCAAGGAACGACCCTTGAACGTCAATTGTCGGAAACAAACCGTCTGGAGGGCGATTACCTTTCATATGACTACAGAATGTCGGATCCACTTACGCAAGCGTTCTTCGAGATCGTCGCAGAGTCCTTTTTTGAGAGGAATTTTGGAAACAGAAGATTGAACGAATTGGCTATGCAACTTGATTATGGCAAGCGAATCCTAAGTCGGTTCTATCCTGACAGTATCCCGGATGGGCTTCTATCTGATGTTGATGTCTTCATCCATAACCTAAATCAGAATACAGTCAACCATCTCTACGATATGGCCCAGCGTTTGCGGGCTATACCCTCAGTTAGCGAACGCGAGATCCACATAATAGCCCGAGATGCTAGACGTCGCGTCGAAAGAGACAACTCTCGATTCTGGAAATATGGAACACAAGTGTGGGAGAGAATGACGACCGTGCCTCGTGGTGCACGGATTGGTTCCGCCGCCCGGACGCGCCCACAATTAGGCTCTGCACTTTCTGAGATCCTAAGACTCCCGAGAGTAGCCCCTCAGAGGTTCTCGTCACTGTTGAGATATGTCGTGCGAACTGCGCCAGCAGCGAGACAGTTACTATATAGAGCTTTGGGGCAACAGCCATCTATCCTGTTCTATATGGATGATATGTTGGCTGACCAAGGGTTTCGTGGTCTTTCGGGCTCTCCCCACCGCTCGCAGCCAGATGGACCTGAATGGTGGTGGCTTGTGATCCTAGGTGCTGCTGTTGTCTTTCTAATCATACTTCTACTGTTATAATACTCCCCCCAACAGTTGGACCACGGGCTAAGGTGGATTCGTTGCCTGAAGCGGGAAGAACGGGTTTCCAGGTAGTCCGCCACCCGGCTCAGCGGATTATCGATCGCCGGGTCTGCGGTGTCAAGGATGGTCAGGTAAGGATACTGATGCAACGAATGAACCGAGAGAAGACGTTGGAGGCGGCGGCCGCGAAGGCCGGGATGACTGCCAAGACGGCGAGGAAGTGTCGGCGGTTAGGGGCATTTGCCGAGCCAGTGCCGGGTGGTTCACGACTGGAAGCCGCAGGCAGCGGGGTCCGACGGGGCTTTTCCTCCTGGAACAGCAGGTGGACCTGCTTACGGGTGGTGCCGTGAATGTGGAGAAAAGCATCAGAACGGGGGCCAGGAGAGGGGAGTTTTAGAGGGGGAAAAAGCGCCGGAAAAGGGACCACCGCAATTGACCGACGTGTAGTGTCTGGAGATGGTTCCAGATGCCGGGGTCAGAAGGGATGTTGACGGTGGAGCATTATGAGTTGATTCGGCGGAAGGTATTGATCGAGGGGCTCAGCCAGCGGAAGACGGCTCAGGATCTGGGGCATTCGCGTAAGACGATCGCGAAGGCCTTGGCGTATCGGCTTCCGCCAGGGTATCGGCTGAGCGAGCCTCGGGCACATCCGGTGCTCGATCCGGTTAAGGGGATCATCGACGCGTGGCTGGAGCAGAACACCCAGACCCGTCCCAAGCAGCGGCAGACCGCGCAGCGGATCTATGAGCGATTGCGGGACGAGTATGGTTTCACGGGACATTACGGGACCGTGCAGCGTTACGTGCGAGAGGCGGCGCACCGGCAGAAGGAGGTGTTCATGCCCCTGGAGTTTAAGCCGGGGGAAGAGGCCCAGGTGGACTGGCATGAGGGGTGGATCTTCGAGAACGGCGTCGAGCGGAAGTGCCAGTTTTTCGTCATGCGGCTGTGCTACTCGAAGGCGACGTTTGTGTATCCCTATGAGAAGGCCGATCTCGCGTCGTTCCTGGATGGTCACGTGCGGGCGTTCGAGTACTTTGGCGGGGTGCCCCGCCGGATCGCCTACGACAACCTCAAGTGTGCGGTGATCTACGTGGGCAAGGGCCAGAACCGCCGTCTCACGAAGCGGTTTCTGGAATTGCGGGCGTGGTATTTGTTCGAGACGCGGTTCTCCGTCGTCTGATGGTAGATCACCTCGCTGTAGGCCTTCGGCGAGAAACTCAGCACCACCCGAAAGACATAGGGCCGACGGCGTTTGCCATCCGGCCGCAGGATCGGCGCCCCGGTGCCGAAGTCCACCTGCGCCTGCTCGCCCGGCAACACTTCCAACCGGCGAAACGGCAGCGACTGACCCTGCCCCAGACGTTGGAGAAACCGCCGAACGCTGGAGTACCTCGCTGGGAAGCGGTGCCCCTCGACCAGATCCTGATAGATCTTCTGGCCGGTCAATCCCTGTTGAATCTTCGCCTCAATCACCGCCCGAAACGGCTCACAAAGGCTCTCCGGGCCCGGGATCGGGTTCTCCGCCGCCACGCCAACCCCGTCGCACCCGGAGATCGGGTTCGTGGCTGGTTTTGCCTCCCCCGGCGGCGAATGCACGTAACGAGCCACCGTCTCGCGGTGGATGCCCATCTTCTCCGCGATCTGCCGCTGAGACCAGCCCAGCCTCTGAAGCGTCAATACTGCCTGTACCACAGCCATCTCGAGTTGGTTTGCCATACCGAACCTCCCGAAACCGTGACAACCTCGATTTCGAGAAGTCTCTACGACAAACCGTCAGCTCCTCAAAGTGGCTGCTTTTTGAAGCCGATCCTTGACAAGTTGGCTTACCTCTATGATCATGATACACTGCTTTGATAGAGCCGGCCTCCGGGTATTCAGTAGAAGCAACACGATCGGTTGACAGCATAAGATGAGCGATAAACTGAATTTAGGCTGCTTTTCAAGAATCCTGCCAGGTTATGTTAACTTGGATCGAGAGATCTACTTTCCTGGGATAGACGTTGCCCATGATTTAGAAACGTTCCCCTATCCTTTTGCAGACGACACCTTCAAAGAAATACTGGCGAGCTTTGTGCTTGAACATATCGATACGACGCATACCGCAAGGGTATTGGGTGAGTTGCACAGAATCTGCAAACCACAGGCAGTTATTAAGATTGCTGTTCCTTACAAAGACCAATGGCTCAGGAATATCGACCACAAGAGAGGCTTCGACTACTTCACCTTCTACAATCTGTCAAAGGATACGTTGTCGCGAACGTGGCTGAACGAGCCAAAGTTCGCTCTGAAAAGACTGCGAGGGATTCCGACGAAGTTTGGAACGCTGATACCCAACATTCCTATTCCTCTCTTGCCGCGTTTCGTCATTGATGGGACTGTCATATTCAAGTTCGGGCTGAGGGACACGATCAGCCTAGTGCTTAACTTCATCGTGAAGGATATTTATGTGGAACTGGAAGTGAAGAAGGAGGAGCCTGCACCATGAAGCGTGATGGATTCGAGATTGTCGGCTCCGTCGTGAGAATACTCGACAGCGTCCAGAATTCGGTCACTCCAGAGCTAGTTAGTGAACTCCTGAAGCAACTTGATCGGGCCTGTGAGTTGACGGGAAATAATCAAAAAGTGCTTGCCCTTCGCGACCATGTTCGCCGCATCCTTCGACAATGCCATGAATGATATGAATGTGTCCATCTCATGCGATATTCCTGCCACAACCTCAGACTAGTCCCTATACAAGCGTGATTTTCCCGTTTTTCTGAGGCGGGAATTCACAAAAGGCTCGAAATGCCCTGAGAACTTGCGTATAAGGAGATTGACACAAAGATCCTCTTCATCCGCAAGGAGGCATTTCGAGTGAACAAGACCCTACCACGAAGGCTGCGACGACGCAAGCAGAGAATCGAACGAAGACTGCGGCCACGGCAATGGGAACCCCAGGATGACGTAGGATTTCTTTCGCTTATTTGTATCGGACTATGAAGAGGTCCTCCTGAAGGGACGATTGTGGAATTGTGGATAACCCTTTTGGAGGACCTAACGATGGCAGTAGAACAAAGCAGTACATCGGTGCAGGAGCGTCAGGACTTGAGTCAGATTATCCGGATCGACGAGGCGAAGGTCAGCGGTCATTTGAACGACCTGGTTCGCAAGACCGTGCAGGAGACGCTCAACGAGATGCTGGACACGGAGGCCGAGGCCCTGTGCAATGCCCAGCGGTACGAACGCACCGAGGCGCGGAAGGATTGCCGTGCCGGCTTCTACCAGCGTAAGTTGCAGACGCAGGCCGGCGAGGTGGAGCTGAAGGTCCCGAAGCTGCGACAGAGCAAGTTCGAGACGGCGATCATCGAGCGGTACCGTCGGCGGGAATCCTCGGTGGAAGAGGCCTTGATGGAGATGTACCTGGCGGGTGTCTCGGTGCGACGCGTGGAGGATATCACGGAAGCGCTGTGGGGCATGCGGGTCAGCGCCGGCACGGTGAGCGATCTGAACCAGAAGCTGTATGATCGCATCGAGCAATGGCGCAACGCCCCGATCGTCGGCCAGTACCCTTACGTCTATCTGGATGGGATCTGCCTGAAGCGCAGTTGGGCCGGAGAGGTGCGCAACGTCTCGGTCCTGGTAGCGGTAGGAATCGGGACCGATGGCTTTCGGGACATCCTGGGCGTGGTGGAAGGCCCGAAGGAAGACACTGAGAGCTGGCGGCAGTTCTTGACGCATCTGAAGGGCCGCGGCCTGACCGGTGTGCAACTGATCGTCTCGGACAGGTGCCTGGGCCTGGTGGAAGCGGCGACGGAGTTTTATCCCGAAGCTCGCTGGCAGCGATGTGTGGTGCACTGGTATCGCAACATCTTCAGTGATGTTCCGAGCACCAAGATCAAAGAGGTCGCGGCAATGCTCAAGGCGATCCACGCCCAGGAGGATGCGGCCGCCGCCCAGGCCAAGGCCACGGCCGTGGTGGAGAAGCTCCAGTCGATGAAGCTCAAGAAGGCGGCCCAGAAGGTCGCTGAGAGCGTGTCCGAGACGCTGACGTACTATCGCTTCCCCCGCGAACACCATCGGCAGATCCGCACGAACAACATGCTGGAGCGGATCATGCGGGAGATTCGTCGTCGCACGCGGGTGGTGGGTTCGTTCCCGGATGGGCGTTCGGCGTTGATGCTGGCGGCGGCCCGGCTGCGATATGTCTCGGGCAGTCGGTGGGGCACGCGGCGGTACATGGACATGAACCGGCTCAAGGAGATGCAGGAGGCCGAGTCGCCAACGGCCGATAAAAAAATCGCCTGACCCATGGGTCAGGCAGCGGTGTCCCTCTCCGGAGGATACGCAAAAAAGCGAAAGATCCTTGACACTACCAGATCAAGCCTTGGTTGAGCAAGCAGTGGTGCATTCCGCCGCAGGCCAATGCCGAGTTTGTCTGGAAGATGGAGGACGTGCTGGAGGTGTACAAGCGGCCGTATGATCCCCAGCGCCCGGTCGTGTGCTTGGCTGGACATGGCGGAGATCGAATTGGGCATCCTGAGCCGGCAGTGCCTGTCGCAACGCATCGACAACATCGAGGCCCTGCGGCGACAGACGCGCATCTGGGAGAAACGTCGTGACACTGCCAAGGTGAAAGTCAACTGGCAGTTCACCACGGCAGATGCCAGAACAAAGCTCAAGAGGCTCTATCCCTTACTTGAGGAGTAATGGAACACTAGTGGAGCAAAGCCTCCTAAAAAGGGCCTGCGAGCATACCTCCGCCGTGTGATTCATAGTCTTTTCGAGGCTTCGGGATTCTATTGAAGCAATCGGTGAGTAGAAGCCTTTGGAGGATGGCTACCTTCTGCACGTGGGTGAGGTTCGGATCGGCCAATGTATCAGCCAATTCCTTCAATTCTTCCGGGGTCATTGACCCTATCTTCTTATTACCCTTCGAGTTGTCCGCTAACATACGCAACTCCTAATCTGAATTAATTGGAATATACTCCACCTCATATCACAGAGGACCTTTCGGTTACAGCCAAGATCTCTCATCCATATCTACTCTTCGGCACTCGATGCCAAACGATGATTCCAGTTGTTAAGGTAAGACAGGAGAAGATATCCCAGTCGGCGGTCCGCCAACAATCTGTGCAAGCCAAGCATAAGCCCTTCTGCATATCCCAGCCTGAAATCGCAGATGATCGGTTGCACCGTGTTAAGTGCGCCCATTCTGCGTAGCATTTCTCCGGGACAGTTGTGGCACGTTTTCAGAAGATCGCACTGAGCACACGTGGGGTTCCCCGATTTAGTATTGGCGATAAACCGCTGCTGTACGCTTGAGAATCGATCTGATGCAAGTTGCTCAGGCGTGCAGTTGTGCGCCATGACGAAATCCTTTAGACCACTGAAGATATAGCAGGGATAAACCGTTCCTCTTGCACTGATCGTCAGGCTTTTAACGGCTACGTCACAGTGTGCGTCATTACGCTTGCAGTACATCAAATCAATAAACAGGTTTATCAAGTGGTCCAGTTGGTTGCTGTTGATTGCGTCCTGGACGAGAAAGCGACCATAACTTTGGGACAGTTCAAACATCTGTGTGGTGTAACGGTGCCACGAATCGGGTGTTGGTTGATGGTCAGCCCCCTTAAATGATGCCTTCCCCCCGCTAACAGGATGCAGGAATACATCTACACTCCCATAACGCTCTTCTAGGAAACTGTGCACATCAGGCATGGCGAATCCATACTCAAGGTGGTTAGGGTGATAGACCACTTCAAGGAGGATACGCTGGCCGGTCGTTGATAGAAGCGACCGGATATTGGAATCGACGATCTGAAAAGATCCTTTGCCGTTACTAAAGCGACGGAACTCATCGTGAATGTATTCGGGGCCATCAAGGCTGACAGTTATCGCCATGGGATAATCTCTAAGCAGGCTGGACAGCCTATTGACCCCAACAGTCAAATTCGTGTTCAGGATGATTTTAGGCATTGACTCAAGCCTGCCATCACTTACAACCTGGCGTAGAGCATCCAAGGCAGACTGAAGGGTGTTGCAGTTCAACAGAGGTTCACCACCAATAATCTTAACCTTCTCAATGCGCCGGTATGTGTCAACAATATGATCGATACATTGGGTCGCTGTCTGTGGTGACATGAAACGTGCTATGGTTCGTCCATAGTGGCCTTTATCAGCAAAACAGTAGGCGCACCTCATATTACAGCCTTCACTGATGTGAAGGACAAGTTCGCGTAGGCTATCGGAGGCAGATTGCACCTCCAATTTGATGTGGGATGTCAGGCTATGGTAAAGTCCGCGAGCTACATCCGTGCGAAACTTCCGAGACGGACCTGGTTGTTCGGATGATTTCTTGTAGTGTATAGGCTCTGAATCGCTCATGCCGTTGTCTAAGTGTGCCTAATCAGTCCATTGCTCACACCTGCTCTTATTTCACAGCCATGTTCGAATATGTTGAGACTTGTTCATACAATACTTCTCCGAACGTGTCAAGATTGATATAAGCGTTGTCAGATACAATAATGTCCCAGGGCAAACGCATCTAAACTCGGAGGACTCGGAGGAGGTATTTTTCGTCCCAGCCGGCGAGGAGTCGTTTGGCCTTGATCCCGACCTTCGCGGTCGTTTCCTGTTTCAACAGCGTCAAGGCCAGCCGACGGACTCGGGACAGATTCTCCGCGGCATTGCCGATCCGGGCACGGCTCTGGTCCTCCGCGAAACACAGGTCCAGCGACCAGTGCAGTTCATTCTCCACGCACCAGTGATTCCGCACCGCCTGGCCTATCCGTTGGGCCGTGTGTCCCGGCAAGCTGCTGATGAAATACCGCCGTTCTGTGCCGACCTGCTCCCCGATCTGGCAGCGACTGTCCACCACCGCGATACTCTGCAACCCCGCCCACTCGTGGCGTTCACGGAGCCAGGCAATCTGCTGAGTCGTCCGACACATGCAGGTCTCCAGCCGGCCATGTCCCTTCTCCATCTGCTCGTAGGAATCATGCTCGATCCCCCGAAAACCACTTTCCACCGCATCGTCCAGGAAGACACGGATACCTCCTCATCCGTCTCCAGTTGTGTGCGGCCGTTTCGCAGCTCTGAGTCCGTTCGTTTCCCGAACAACCTTCGCTTCCAGCGCGAGTCTTCCGCCGGGCAACCAGTCGGCCACGGTCTTCTCGTCGCTCTTCCAAGCGACCGGCGAAAGACCGATCTCCTTCAGTTTTCTGGCAGCGTGAGTCTTCTCCTGTTCGTCCGATGCAGTGAACACGCACATGACACATTCCTTGTGAGGAAATGGATCTGATTGGGGGTTCTTCAGTGCGATCTTCACCTCCAGAAATGTTCCGTCTTCGACGAGTTGGTCCATGAGGCGGAGGTAAAGGTGCAGTTCGGGTGTCGGCCCGAAGCACAGCCATTTGCCTTTCGCAGCTCTCGACACCTCCGTCTGTCGCCCAGGATCGGACGGGATGATATAGATCCAATATGTATCTTGCATGATCATTGCTTCAACCTGGATTTCACCAGAAAGAGCGTCCGTCCCTGTGTGTATCCAATCTGAACGATCATTGACAATGACTACGTGCTGCCATTGTATCGGCAGCACCACAAACGTAGGGACTCTTAGTTATTCATTTCTTTGACCCGAGCACCTGTGGCCGGGCTTGACCCGATCTGTGACACCACGGGGATCGACCGGTTTCCTATGTATTCACCGCCCCGAGACGGTTCTATCGCCGCCTGAGGGCGTAACGGGTGCCATCTCCGGAAAGGATTTTGACGCCAAATTCGGCCTCTCCAAAGTCGTACGATCGCTCGCTGACAGGCGCAGGGCGACCTCGCGCCGCTCTGGGGACTGCTGTGTCGCAGGTTCATCCTCCACCCTTTCCGATTCTGAATTAATCGACAGCTTTGCGGTACCACTTGTCCGCCTCCTGGCAGTCCTGGACAACACCATGACCGCGACGATAACAGTCACCGAGGTTGGTCTGAGCCCATGCGTGTCCCTGCTCAGCTGCCTCGCGGTACCACTTGACCGCCTCCTGGTAGTCCTGATCCACTCCCCGGCCATGATAGTAGCAGTCCCCCAGGTTGGTCTGAGCCCATGCATGTCCCTGTTCGGCTGCCTTGCGGTACCACTTGACCGCCTCCTGGCAGTCCTGATTCACTCCCCGGCCATGATAGTAGCAGTCCCCCAGATTGGTCTGAGCCCATGCATGTCCCTGTTCGGCTGCCTTGCGGTACCACCTGACCGCCTCCTGGTAGTCCTGATCCACTCCCCGGCCATGATAGTAGCAGTCCCCCAGGTTGGTCTGAGCCCATGCATGTCCCTGTTCGGCTGCCTTGCGGTACCACTTGACCGCCTCCTGGCAGTCCTGATTCACTCCCCGGCCATGATAGTAGCAGTCCCCCAGATTGGTCTGAGCCCATGCATGGCCCTGTTCGGCTGCCTTGCGGTACCACCTGACCGCCTCCTGGTAGTCCTGATCCACTCCCCGGCCATGATAGTAGCAGTCCCCCAGGTTGGTCTGAGC
>JAGOLX010000057.1:25818-39717 GCA_017993835.1 Phycisphaerae bacterium | reverse complement strand
GACGCCAGGAAGCGCCGGTCAAAGGCGGCGGAGAGTCGCGGATGCAAGTGCCGCAGGAGAAAGGAGTAGCGAACCATCTTGACCCCGCCAGGGAGGAGTCAAACCTACCCACTTCACCTTGTGCTTCCACGGGCCTGTCCACGCATGTTGGGCGGACATAGGCGAGCTATCCGTGCGTAGTCTGGCGTGCCGCGCGGAATGGGGTCCGAGGCACAGTCAGGCTGCCAGTTCTTGAAGCACTTCGGGATGTCGTGCGGCTACTCTCAGCAGCGTGGCGGCGGCCCCGGAAGGCGACTTCCGTCCCTGCTCCCATTCCTGCAGCGTGCGCGTCGAGACGCCCAGCAGCTTGGCGAACGCCGCCTGAGACAAGCCGGTGGCCGCGCGGGCGACAGCCACCAGCGTCTTTTCCGCCGGGATGACTTCATCTTTCTCAACGGTGCCGTCACGGCGGGTGATCACCCGCCGAACCGAGCCGTCCGGCTGCGTCGTGAAGTCGGTCTTTCGCGCCCATTTGCCGCGTTTCATCTCTCCCACTGCCTGTGAAAGCTCCGCATTCAGGTCGCGGGTCTTCTCCCAGGCAGCCAGCTTCTTTGTAGACAATTTAGCCATTTTCAAATAACTCCTTCAGTCGCCGGAGCAGCTTCGGGTCGATATCCTCTCGCACGTTCTTTGCATATATGGTCACCAGCACAATCTGTTCGGGACCGAGACGCAGGAAGTAGATCACCCTGACGCCGCCTCGCTTGCCCCGCCCCTGGGCTGCCCACCGCAACTTCCGGCATCCGCCGGAGCGAGGGATGACGCTGCCTGCATCCGGGTGTTCAACCAGAAACAGTTGAAGCGCCGCGAAATCATCCTCGTTCAGATACTTATCCCGAACGGCTGCGAACGGATGCAACTCAATGAACGTGAACATACCTATAATATACGCCTAAGACGTATATGCGTCAAGGGGGAATCCAAGGTGAGTTTCCGGGGAGACCATGAAAATGCTCGCCAAAGCCGGCGGAGAATAGCGAATGCAAGAGCCGCGAGAGAGAGGAGTAGCGAACCAGCTCGACCCCGAGTCGTGCTGCGCAGGCGTGGAGACTCTCCGTACGGGGACGAGCTTTCACGAATAGCAGCGGGAGGTCTGGCCGTCAGACAAATGTGGCGATTTTTTGCTTTTCATGGAACATACAAGGTCTCCAGGCGTCTTATAGGATGAGCTCTGTCTTGGCGGGTGGGCCACCGATCCGGCGGGGCTGGGGCCCGGCCATAGCGATTGCCCCATTCGGCTATCATACCCACGAAATAGGATTTCCATGTATTCCTGTCTGTCATACGTGACGAACGTGCGAAACGAAGCCAATCCGGACGGAGGGGATGACTTGGCGCCACGAGTGGACCAAGGACATCACGGTGCGCGGCATGCCCATCCGGCCGGAGTGGATGCGGCGATTCAAAGACGGATAGGATCAGGCCGCGATCAGGTCCCAGACTCGCCCCAGCGATTCGGCGGTCTTCTGTACGGCAACGTCCGGCTCCAGCTTCCGCAGTTCCTGATCGAACGGCTCGACTTCAACCGGGCCATCGTAGCCGATTTTCACGAGGGCGTTGACGAATCCCTGCATGTCGATCACGCCGGTCGTCACGGGCAGGCCGCGACGATTGTCCACCTGCTGATCGACCGCGATGCCCGAAGGCGCATCGTTGACGTGGACGTGTACGATATCCTTGTTGGAGAGCTGCAAGAGCTCCTCGACCGTGCCGTGCGAGGTGTACCAGTGCCAGCTATCCAGCAAGAGGCCCACGTTGTCCGTGCCGATGGCCGTCACGAGTTCCATCATGTCCCGCTGGGCACAGGCGAAGGGGAACCGAAATGCCGCTCGTGAGGTCCTGGGACCCACGAACTCCAGACCGAGCCGAATGTCGTTGTCCTGGAGCACCTTGGCGGCCTCACGGAGTCGCCTCTCGTGCTGCTTGAAATTCTCCAGGTACGTCAGCTCATTGCTCCCAGGCAACAGCCAGGTCGCGACGCGAGTCACTCCCAGTTGCTTCAGAAGGGCCGCACGTTTGGGGTACTGGGCGAGATCGCTGCGGAACTTGGCGTCGTCCTTGCGAAACTCGACAGACAGCCCGGCGGCGCCGTATCGAACGCCCTTGTCCTTCATGGTCGCCAGCCACTCGCCGATCTGTGTGCTGGACTTGCCCTCGAACTCCCCCTCGCTCGGCGCGATGCCTGCGAAGCCATACCTGACCGCATAGTCGAGCGATTGTCGCTGATCGGCCCGGACGCCCAAATGCCCCGGCGAGAGATTCTTGAAGAACTTCACCGTTCCTTTCGCCTGGGCCGCTCGACCGGAAGACTCCATCCGGCCGACGGCTACGCTCGCCGCTATCGCGGACCCGCAAAACATGCGCCTCGTCATCTCATGGGCCATCGTCATCTCTCCAGTTCCGTGTCAAGTCACCACCCGACGTCACGCCACGGGGCCGTAGCGCGGCCCGAGCGTCGCGGCCAGTTCCTTTCCGTAGGCCAACAGCTCCTGTCGCTCGGCGTCCGTCAGCGGCTTGTACTGCTTCGCCAGCTCGACGTTCCGGATCGCCTGCTCCATCGTGAACGGGCCCACGTTGGCGACGCTGACGCCTTCGAGGTCCAGCGCGTAGGCCAACGCCTTGCCCATCCTTTCCGGCGGCGTGTTGCAGCCGACCCAGCCTTTGCGGTGGTTCGGGAAGCCGCCCTTGATGCCCGCGTAGACCTTCATCGCGACGACGCCCACGTTTCGCTTGCGGCACTCGGGCAGGACTTTGCCCTCGAAGTCGTAGATGTTGCGATCCGCGTAGTTCATCACGCCCATCACGACGTCGATCTGGTCGGTTTCGAGCATCTTGACGAATTGCGGCGGCCTCTCGTGGCCCGACATCCCGATGAAGCGGGTCTTGCCCGCCTGCTTCTGCTTGAGCAGGTACTCGAGGATGCCATCCTTGGCCATCACCTTGTCGAGGCTCTTGTTGCCGACGTTGTGGATGTGGACAAGGTCCACGTGGTCGGTCTTGAGCATCCGCAGCGATTCCTCGAACATCTTCTGCGCCTGCTCGCCGGAGTCCGTCCAGCACTTGGTGACGAGGAACACCTTGTCCCGACGCGAGGGCAGCACCTGCCCCAGCGCCTCCTCCGCGATGCCATAGATTCGCGCGGTATCGACGTAGTTGACGCCGCGGTCGATGACCTCGCTGAAGATCCTCACCGCCTCGGCCATATCGCCGCGAGCCTCCCCGATCGGCGCGGTCCCCAGGCCCAGGATGGTGACCTTGGCCCCGGTGCGCCCCAGCACGCGCATGGGCAACTCGCCCCCGCCGCCCTGCCCCGCCGTCACACCCGACGCCCCCACCGCCAACCCGGCTCCTGCCAGCGCCGTCTTCTGCAAGAACTCCCGACGACTGATTTGTGAACCGCGATTGACTGACTCCTGATGACGGATTATCGATTGGCTCATCGTTCGGGTCTCCTTTGGATGAAACACCCCAGAATCCTGTGCCCCTGACCCCAGCAATCTAACAGAGACCCTGGGAAGCGTCCAGACTCAGAGCAAGAAGAACGAGACACAGCTTCGCGGGGTGCGCATCATGCACCATCTTCTGACACATGCCATGACCACGCCGGCCGACTGGGCTGGCATCGGAAGGACTCGGTTTCCCCTCGCGATCGACCGTTCATCTCAGGGGCTCTGCCCCTGAAACCCCGGCGTTTTGCGCATTGAACTAATAGCATGGCGGAACGGCAAGTCCGCGATTCATCAGGGCGTGTCGAGAACCCCAGGATTCTCGTGGGCGCCGGCCGTTCAGCCGCTGCAGACGGGCAGTCGCGCTTCGCCGTCCACTCCATGCTGCTGGCGCAGAGCGGCAAATGCCGGGGGTCTGGGGGCTGGCCCCCAGTTGAGCGGTGCGTGATACGCACCCTACTCGAGGCCTGTGAAGAACCGGTGGATGCGGGGCTGGTACTTGTCCGTGATGTCGAAGGAGATCAGGACCGCTCGGGCTTGGCCGAGGATGGACTCGCGAGGGACCAGGCCGAAGTAGCGGGAATCGCGACTGAGGTCACGGTTGTCGCCCAGGAGGAAGTATTGGCCCTCGGGCACTGTGACCGGCCCGAAGTCTCGCATCGCGGCGACGCGCGGAACGGTCATCACCGGGTGGGCGGTTTCATCGAGCGTCTCGATGGCGAACCGACTGCCCGCGGCGTGTTGCTGCGGGATCTGGCCGGCGTAGTCCAAGTCCGTCCGACCGTAATCGAGTGGTTTGCCGTTCAGAAACAGGACGTTGCGGTGCATCTCGACGGTATCGCCCGGCTTGCCGATCACTCGTTTGACCAGGCGCTGGCCGTCATCGGGCGAAAGGCAGACCACGATATCGCCTCGTTCGGGCTCGGACCAGTGGGCCAGGCGGTGCAGCGTCAGCGGGATTCGCAGGTCGTAGGCCAGTTTGTTCACGTAGATCAGGTCGCCATCCAGGATGGTGGGGTTCATCGAGCCGGTGGGGACCCAGTTCCAGTCCGCCAGGCTGGATTTTATCGGGACGACCACAAAGACAATGAACAGCAGGGTCAGCCGCCAGTCGCGCCACAGCCTGCGACCCACCTGCCGGACACCGCCGCTGCGCCATTCCGCCAACAGCCCTTTTCGAGCCTGACCAGTCATCATCCACTCCTGTGCCTGAACTCCTGTACGAGCCGGGGCCGCGTACGGACAGGCCGCCGCCCCTATCCTTGTTAGACGAGCCAGACCGGAGAAAGTTTCCAGCAACCGTGCAACAACCCCGGAAATCGTTGAGAAACCCCGCCCATTGCTGTGGATCACAACTCGATCCCCCGTCGACTGCCAATCCCCTGGTGGTAGTAGTGTTTCACCTCCCGCATTTCCGTGACAAGGTCCGCTTTCTCCAGGAGAGCCTTGCAGGCGTACCGGCCGGTGAGGATCAACTCCACGTTCTGGGGTTTGTCGGCAATCAGATCGAGCAGACGCTCGACGGGAAACAGTCGGCATTGAACCGCCACAATGGCCTCGTCGAGGACCACCATGTCGTAATTCCCCTCGCGGATCGCATCGGCGATTCGGGTCAGGCCGTCGTGTGCTGCCTGGATATCGGCAGGCTGGGGTTCGCCGTGGATGAAACAACCTCGGCCGAACTGCTCGACCGTAATGCGGTCGGCGAATCGGTTCAGAGCCACGATCTCGCTGTAGGCCAGACCCTTGATGAACTGGGCGAAAAACACATACAACCCCGCGCCGGCGGCTCGGATCGCCAGCCCGATGGCCGCGGTGGTCTTGCCCTTGCCGTCGCCTGTGTACACCTGCACGTAGCCTCGCTCCAGCCGGTCCCGTCCGGCCCGGGCCGCCGGAATCTGCATCGTGTCGATCATCGAGTCCATTCGCTATCCTTTCGCTCATCAAGCCAGGAGCCTGCCGCCGGAAGGAACGCAAGGGGACTCGGATCGCCGCGACGAACCAATGCCTGGGGGCGTTGGGCACACCGCCGCCCTTTACGCGAAGGGCCCCGATATGGAATCCATATCAGAGCCCGCAATGCTGCGCATCAGAACGGATAGTCTGCCCCGATCAGCCCCTCGGCTGCGACACTCCACCAGGACCGACCTGCACCGAGATCCTTTGCGTCTGAAACCGTCTTCTGGCTTCCGGATCGACCCATCGACTCGTCTTCCCATTTCGCCTGGGGCAAAACAGTGACTTCTTGAGACGACGGTCCCCGGTTACAGCGGCGGGCCCGCCAGGGATTTTCACCCTGTTCCGTTATTTCAGAACTGTCTGATGTATATCGCGGTGTCACACAGGCGTCAAGAGCCATTCTCGCAAAGAAGGCACAGAGCCGAATGGCACTGCCGTAGGGTTGGTGCGGACGTAGCCTCCCCGCGGACGCGCTGACGGAATGAGATTCAGCACTGTTTTATTTTGCGATCTTGCCCCGGGCCGCCGGAGTGACATCATGTTCTTCGCCTTCCTTGGCCGATAGATTCTATGCCCTCCTTGGCTTGCTCTGCGAATCCAAGCCAGGGAGGGCATTATCATGCTGAGCCTATCCGCGCAACACACGGGTTTCAAGAACGAGTTTTCCGTGATCGGCCAATGGCTTCATGCGGACCGCCTTGTAGGCATCCAGAATGGTCGTTTCCTTTGGATTATCCCCTTGGGCAAAATGGGGGATGGTATGCCAGGCGTTGGCGAGATCCTCAGGTGCTCGTGTCTCTTCCCAAGCAGCAATGTCGAGCCCATCGAGAATACAGTCGACCGCGCTAACGCCAACTGCAATCTGGAGTAGACCACCCTCGCCTGAAGGCGAGGGTTTCACTCCCATTGTGGGACAATGATACTGGACGTCCTCCAATGTGCAATCATCGGGAAGCTTCTGGAGCAACGACTGAACCTCATTCTTCGCGGTACTCACGCTAACCTCCAGTAGCCATCGCAACTCATACGGCTGTCTTTCTGTGTTCGTCTTTTCACACTCAGTTGCAGGGAAGAGTCAGTAAAAAGGAAACCGGATACTCCTGAAACGGTTACATGAGGCGTCAGAATACTCCGGTCCGTCTGAAGATTGGATCTCTCCCGCCGCATCATACAGGGAGAGACTTTGCCATTGCGGATGACCCACAGAGGCCTACAATGCGATGGAAAGGCGATCCGCAACCTTGCTCGCCCCCGGCGGGCCTTGGAGGAAAGGAGTAGTCGAATGAGCAACGTGACAATCGGGCGTCGGGACTTCTTGCGATGGGCCGTGGGGTCGATTGCTGTTGCCACGGCGCCGGGTCTTGCCGGCGAGACCAGTCCCGCACCCGTGCGAGCGATTACACGCGGGCCGAGGTTCCATTGGTTTGGGTACTATGACAAGCTCCAGTTCGATCCGACCGGGCGATATATGCTCGGGATGGAGGTGGACTTCGAGCATCGCAGTCCGAAGGCGGACGACACGATTCGAATCGGCATGGTCGATCTCCAGGACAACGACCGCTGGATCGAGCTGGGGACCAGCAGCGCGTGGGGCTGGCAGCAGGGCTGCATGCTCCAGTGGCGCCCCGGCTCGAAGGACGAGATCCTCTGGAACGACCGAGGCGAGAAGGGGTACATCACCCGCATCCTGAACGTGAAGACCGGCGAGAAGAAAACCCTTCCCTATCCTTTCTATACGATCAGTGCCGACGGTCGGACCGCGGTCTCCCCCGACTTCCAGCGGATCAACGACATGCGGCCGGGCTACGGATACGCCGGCCTGCCCGATCCCGACTTTGAGGAGCCCGCCCCCAAGAACTCGGGGATCTGGCGGCTCGACCTCGACTCGGGGAAGGCGGATCTGATCGTCTCGCTCGCGGACATCGTTGCCTTCGGCAAGATCCCCGACGACCCGAAGCGGGCCAAACACTGGTTCAATCACCTCCTGTTCAACACGGATGGCTCGCGGTTTGTCTTCCTCCACCGCTGGCGAATGCTCGATGGCGACTCCCGATACAAGACGGTCGGCGGGTTCGGCACGCGGATGCTCACCACCACGCCGGAGGGCAAGGACATCCACGTCGTCGATCCCTACGGCAAGACCTCGCACTTCATCTGGCGCGACCCCAAGCACATCCTCGCCTGGGCCTGGCATCCCTCGCACACCAGCGACGCGTTCTACCTCTACGAGGACGGGACCGACAAGGTCGAGGTCGTCGGCGAGGGCATCATGACCCGCAACGGCCACTGCACCTATCTGCCGGGCAACGAGTGGATCCTCAACGACACATACCCCGACAAGGAGCGGAAGCAGCAGGTATACCTGTACCACGTCGCGACCGGCAGGACCGTACCGCTGGGCGGATTCTACATGCCGCCGGAGTATCAAGGCGAATGGCGATGCGACACGCATCCACGATGCAGCCCGGATGGGCACAGCGTCGTGATCGACTCGGCCCACGGCGGCAATGGCCGGCAGATGTACCTCATCGACATCTCGAAGGTCGTGTAGTACGGTGTCCACGTTAGTTCGGTGGCCAGCATATCGGCGTATGACCTGTTCGGAGTTCCGCGTTTACGCGGTCTTCACCCGCCTGAAGGCGGAACTCCAAACGGTGTCCGCGACTTCTGCCCACCACTTCTGGATGGACGGCGTAGTAGGGCGTGCTGTGCACACCATCCGCTCTGAGTGGGTTGTGGTATGCCCGTGAGGGCATATCGTGGCATGGGCGTCCCGCCCATGAGTCCCAGGGGCATCTTGCCCCTGTATTGCCACAGGCAGAGCCTGCCCCCGACCTGATCGGGGGATGCCCGTGGCACTCACGGCCGGGACGGCCGTGCTACGAAACGCCTCACGGCGTCACTACAAGCGAGCCGACGTAGCAGCATATGGGTCATTGGGATTTCGTGCTTCGGATTTGTTTCGGATTTCGAGTTTCGGGTTTTGAATTTGGTCGCCGGGAGGGTATCCTGCCGTTGAGAAACGAATTCGTCACAGGAGCAAATCGATGCTGGTGGGCGTCTTAACTGCGACGATGTGCATGCAGGGCATCGGCTCGCTCAAGGACAAGCGTCACATCGTCAAGAGCGTGATCGGCCGGCTCCAGAGCCGGTTCAACGTCTCGATCTCGGAGGTCGAGCACCAGGACAGCAAGACCTGTGCGGTCCTGGGCATGGCGGTCGTCTCGAACGAGCGGGTCTTCGTCGAGCAGCAGCTCGACGCCATCCTGAGCTTCATGCGCAACGACGGCCGCTTCTACCTCGGCCAGGTCGAACGGGAGATCTTTTCATAGGGACTTCGCGTGAGTGAGCGAGAGACCGATAGCCAAGTGGGTTTTGCGGACCCCAACAGTCTCCTCGGCATGCTCCAACGCGGACGAGGCAAGGGGTATCTCATGGCGATGGAGGCTCCGCCGGAGGAGGTCTGGCCCCTGCTGGTCGAGTGCGCCACGAACGATCCGCGTTCCGACGACCAATGGAGTCCGGATGAAGAATACTACGCCTCTTTGATCCTCAGAACCGGCATGGATCTGGAGCCACTCCTGTCATTTGTGAGCCGCAACAATGCCTCAGACGACAAAGAGTGGAACAGCTACTACTCATTGGAGATCCTGCGGTGTCTGGCGCATCGAGGCAGCCGCCAGGCGCTGGAGTTCCTGCGGGAGTGCGTCGAGAAGCCTTCGACGCCATCGAACAGATGCCCGGCTCATGGACTCTGGACACGGCCAGGCAGTGGTTCGGCCGCGAGGAGTGGTATCTCCAGGTGGCAGCCGGCTGTATCTTCGAGCATCAGGCAGGTTGTCGTGAGAGCCCCGATTGTAACGTCGATCGAGCCTATCTGCAGGCTCGCATGTAGTAGAATCTCCACATACCGGTTACAGTGCAGTCGACGATCGGGTCCGGGATGCAGGGCGTCTCTTGATACTGCACATAGGCCCCCGCGACGCACGTGCCGCCCTCCAACAGGCTGCAGACGTACCGCTCGTGCCAGTACTGAAACGCGCCGTCGCACAATTCCTGAGGGATGAAGTCGCACCCGACGAACTCCATCTCCTGATAGAGTGTGTTGCAGTCCCAGTAGCCGCCGCCGGCGATTTCCTTTGCGGCGACGTCGGGAAGCTCGGGCTGCCCGACGGCAAGGGGATGGTTGCTCACGAGCATCGCGGTGCCCGCGGGCCAGATCGTCGCAAACTGGTGTACACTTTCGCGATAGTAGAACCTGTCGCTCGACAGGTCGATGAGCCAGACGTAGCGATCGTCCACGCGGTCGAGGACGACGAGGTGGCTCTTGCCGGGCAGATGGAGGATGGCCTTGGCGGTCCCGAGGGTCTTCAGGCCCGCCAGATCCGTCTTCACGACACTGGCGTACAGGCCGAGATTGCGGGCGGCCCGTCTGAGGTCATACAGGGTTGTCCGGCGGTTCTCTCCCACGAGATCCATCATCGCGGCGACGGAGAGGGACTTGCCGAATTCAGACGCTACGTGCTGGAGGGCGAGGGTGGCGCAGTTCTGCGGTCGCGTGCTCGCCGTGGCCGCAGCGTCCAGACGCTCGAGCAGCAGCTTATCCGTGTCCACCTCACACGAGTTGATGTATATCAGAGGCGAGGTCGTGACGGGCGAAAGATACTGAACTGTCGCATCGAGCGCCAGGGCCACTTTGAAGCTGCTCAATGACGGCGCAGCGGTGCTCAGCACTCGAATATCGGTCCATGTTTCTTTGGTTGGCGAAGCGTTCTCGCGTTTGATCGCGACGGTCGTCGGGACCCAGTGACCCGAGTACTCGCGGTAGTCGGAGCACTCGTAGGTCACGACCTGCCCTTTGCTGGTCGTGAAGGTCGCGGCCTGGACGGCGTATTTCTTCGACGAATCCCAGAGGAGCAGTTCCATCTGGACGCCGTCTTCATACGCGATCGCCATTTGGATGCACAGGGCTCCGTCCTGGTCGATCTCCTGGGCCGAGACCTTCGCGTGCGACAGGCTCGATCCGGAGAATCTCCCATTGCCCCAGGGAATCAGGCCGGCCGTCAGGGGACCGTTGACCACTGCCGGAAGGCCGTTGGCCGCGTCGACGATGGCCTCCGCCGCGGATGCAGCGTACGTGATGTACTCCGACCCGTCATAGGCGAAGATCCGGTGCTGGTTCCAATCCTCATGTATTTGGTAATGGCGGGCCATGTAATTGTCCGTGGTCTTGAGATCCGACGGCAGCGTCACCGAGTCGGACCGGTCCATCACGGTGACCTCCCAGTGGAATCGCTGCCCGTCGCACTTGACGATCTCGTCGGTGGTGATCGTGTAGCGGTTCGTCAACTCATATTCCACGTTGAAGGGGATGGCGTCCAACTCCAGCTTTCGCGGGTCTTCCGCCAGCACGGCGGGCCAGGTCTTGGCGTCGTTCTCCTGATGGTACTCCAGGAGGGCCTGGGCGATCTTTGCATTGACGACGGCGGAATCGGTGGTTTCGGGGCCGTTCTCCTCATAGTGCGTGCCCTGGATCGTGCCGGCGGAGATCCACCCGCTTCGCGGCGCGCTCAGGAGCTCATCGAGAATGCCCTGGACTTCGGTGTCGCTCAGGATGCGCTGCCCGAATGCGACAGGGGTCAGACAGAGGGATGTGGTCACCAGAAACAAAATGCTCGCAGTTCTCATCGGATTCCCTTCCACTTAAAAGGCGGTTGTTAGTCCCAACAACATCTGCTAATCCATCGCTCGAACCCACGCCATCCTACCGTGAACCCGCACATTCTGCAAGTTCCCTCTGTTTGTATTCCCGAAATTTTTCAGAATACCGATATTCTCTGGCACCTGACCCTCGCACGGACGTTGTGGTTCCATGCTGGCTTGGAGGCGGGGCCGGGACCGTTGAATTATCGTCGAAGAGAGGGCAGCAGATAGCCGAGGACCATGGTGGTGGCCGTGCCGACGACGATCAGCCAGGTCCAGCCGAGGTGGAGCGTGCCCGTCCAGATCAGGATCAGCAGCAGGGTGCAGACCGCAGTGCTGATCAGCATGGCCGCGATGTTCGTGCGATTGGCCTTTCGTCGTGTCAACAAGCCCAGGAGAAAGACGCCCAGCATAGGACCGCCTGGCAGCGCGAATACCTGGAAGGCGAAATCGACGAGGTTCTCCACAGGAGAACAGGCAAAGGCGATCCCTGCCAGGACCAGGCCGAAGAGCCCGACGGCGATCCGCGAAACCAGCAGATAGTGCCTCTCCGCGGCGTGTGCGCGAATCAGTCGGCGATAGATGTCACTGATGAACGATGAACTCAGTGAGCTCAACGGGGAGTCGATGCTGGCCATGATGACCGCGCCAAGGACCAGTCCCCTGATGCCGGCCGGGAGGACCGTCCGGGCGAAATAGGGGAAGATCTCCTTCGCCTTCTCGGGGGCGGGCAATTCGGGGTGCTGCGCGTAAAAGACGTACAGCAGCGTCCCGACGAGCAGATAGAGCCAGTAGACGGGCAGGGCTGTGACGACGGTTGCGACGATGGTCTTCTGGCTGCTGGCGCGGGTCTCGACGGTCAGCAGTCGCTGGACCATCTCCTGATCGGCGCCGAAGGAGACCAGGCCGGTGAAGAAGCCACAGGCCAGGGCCGCCCAGAATGTGCCGGCGTCGTTGAGGTTCAGGCGGAAGTCGAACATGCTCAGCCGGCCGGCCTCGCGAGCCGTCTGCAAGGCCGACGCAGCGCCGCCGTCGATATGGCCGATGAGATAGGCGACTGCCATCACGCCTGCGACGACGAAGAACAAAGCCTCATACGCGCCCGCCCAGACGACTGCCTTGATCCCGCCGAAGCCGATGAACAGAATGCTCACGACGGTGAACAGCAGGATGGTCGCCCACAGCGGCCAGCCCACCAGCAGCCCGACGGCCATGCAGGTCACGTAGAGCCGCAAGCCGGAGGCCAGCAGGCGGGTGATCAGGAAGTAGATCGAGGCGGTGTATTGGGTGGCCGGGCCAAAACGATGGCCCAGGAACTCGTAGATACTCGTGCAGCGGTGCTTGTAGAAGGCCGGGATGAAGAGAAACGCCACGATTACGCGCGCCATTGCCAGGCCGAGGATGAACTGGATCCATCGCCAGTCCTCCGCGAAAGCCTTGTGGGGCATGCCGACGAGAGTCAGGGCGCTGATCTCGGTGGCGATGAACGACAGGCACGCGACGATCCAGGGCACCCGCCGGCCGCCCAGGAAGAAGTCCTCGGTGTCCCTCTCCTGACGGCCGAAGACGTAGGAGATGACGAGCAGCAGGAGCACCGCCCCTGCGACGATGGCCCCGTCGAGAACGCCCAGTGGGCCGGCAACATGCTGTGCGACTATGCCTTCGATAATGCCTCATCCTTCCCTGGAGAAATCCGAAATTCGAATATCGAAACTCAGAACAAGCTCAAATGACCGAACCTCCAAATTCAAAACGGGATTTGCCGACGTGTGCCAGCGTTTTGGTCATTTGGATTTCTCCGTTTTGGATTTGTTTCGGATTTGGGATTTCGTGCTTCGAGTTTCCCCGCCGGGGTTCTCCATAGCCTTTCGCAAGGACTGGCCGCGATCGCTGAGGATCTTCATGGCCTCCGGCAGAGCGACCTTGCGGGCGTGCATCACGACCGCGGGCTTGACCTTGCCTTGTGCCCGCTGCAACAGCGATTTCGCCCTCGTCCGCGACAGGCCGGTCAGCTCCATGACGATCCGCAGGGAGCGGTCGCGGAGCTTCGTGTTGACCGCCTGGAGATCGACCATGAGATTGCCGTGGACCTTGCCGAGCTGGATCATGGCCGTGGTCGTGAGCAGGTTGAGCACGAGCTTGGTGGCGGTGCCCGCCTTCATCCGGGTCGAACCGGTGACGATCTCGGGGCCGACGACCGGGTTAATGATGATCTCCGCCGGGATCGATCCGACCACCTCCGGCGCACAGGTCACGCAGACGGTTGACGCGCCGAGCTGTCGGGCCCGCCGCAGGGCGCCGTGGACGAAAGGCGTCAAGCCGCAGGCGGCCAGGCCCACCACCACGTCGCGGGACGTGACTCGCTTCTTGTCGAGGGCCGCGGCGCCGTCCTCGGGATGGTCCTCCGCGCCCTCGATGGAGCGGATCAGAGCCCGCCGGCCGCCGGCGATGATGCCCTGGACCAGCGACCGCTTGACGCCGAAGGTGGGCGGGCATTCGGAGGCGTCCAGGACGCCCAGTCGCCCGCTGGTGCCGGCGCCGACGTAGAAGAGCCGTCCGCCCGTGCGAAAGCGGTCGACGATCAAGTCGATGGCCGCTGCGATGCTCTTTCGCTGGGAGCCGACCGCGTCGGGGACTGTCCGGTCCTCCGAGTTGATGAGGTCCACGATCTCGATTGTGGACAGCGTGTCGATCTCGGCGCTTCGGGGGTTGCGTTTCTCGGTGGTTGGCAGGTGTTTGTGCGTAGTCATCG
>JAGOLX010000057.1:0-25718 GCA_017993835.1 Phycisphaerae bacterium | reverse complement strand
AGTCATCGTCCCGGCACGATCTTCCCTAATACGACCGGCTCGTTTGCCCCGGTGACGCTCGGGATGTTGTTGGCGACGCCGTGGATCGTAGCGTACGCCAGAATCGCGAACGAGACGGCCTCCTTGGCATCGACGCTGATGCCGAATTCGTCCATCGAGCGGATTCTAACGTCCGCAAGCTGCGACTGCAACATCCGCACGAGCGTCGCATTGTGGGCGCCGCCGCCGCAGAGGATCATCTCATCGGGCATCCGCGGCAGGAATCTGCGATAGGCCGTCGCGATGGTGGAGGCGGTGAACGCGGTGGCCGTCGCGAGCATGTCTTCCGCGGACAGCTTCAGTCTTCGGGCCTCCCTGTGGAGCCGCTCGCAATACGATTGCCCGAACTGCTCCCGGCCGGTGGACTTGGGCGGCCGGCGCCGGAGGAAGGGGTGGCGAAGCATCTGTCTCAGAAGTCCCTCATGTACTTTGCCCTTGGCCGCCATGGCCCCGCCGCGGTCGTAGTGGCGTTTGCCTTGCGTAGTCAGGCGGACCAGGCCATCGATGACCATATTGCCGGGCCCGGTGTCGAAGGCGACGACATTCTCGCTTGTAGGGTGTGCTGTGCACACCATTTCTTTCCTTCCCTGGCCGCCGGAATTGATGTGCACGGCACACCCTGCACTGAGGGGCGGCAGGAACGTCACATTGGCGATGCCGCCGATGTTCTGCACCGCCCGGCATAGCTTCCGGTCGGAGAAGAGCACGTGATCCGCGTAGGGCACCAGCGGGGCCCCTTCGCCCCCTGCGGCCATATCTCGCGGTCGGAAGTCGGCGACCGTCGTGATCCCGGTCCGCTGGGCGATCCGCGAGGGTTCGCCGATCTGGAGGGTCGAGCGGATCGTCCGCCCGGCGTATCGAGGGCCTTGCGGATTGTGCCAGATCGTCTGTCCGTGCGAGCCGATCAGGTCGATGGATCGCAGCGGGATGCCGGTCTGGTCGCATAACTTGACGACCGCTTCCGCGAAGATCTCGCCCAGGACGTGGTTGAGATGGCAGATGTCGTTGACCTTCGCGGTCTCGGGCCGGCACAAGGCGAGGATGCTCTCTCGCATGCCAGGGGAGTATGGGAACGTCTCGAAGGCCAGCAGCTCGACCTTGCGGCCGTGAATGTCCACGATGGCGACATCGACCCCGTCGGCCGACGTGCCGGACATCAGGCCTGCCACACGCAGGTTCCCCTTCACCTGCGATCTTGCCATGGATCCACCCATAGCCATTTGCTCCTGTCTGTGAGTCATCGCTCATGGCCCTTCGTCTGGGCCGGACTGCTGCTTCCCTCGGTCCGTGCGGTAGACGATCACGGTCTTGTCGCCCCTGGACGAGAGAGGCACGGAGTAGACCTGTGTCCAGCCGGCGAGCATTTGTTTCGGGTCGCCGCGGGCAATCTCGACGACGTAGTCGGCCTTGCGGGAATCTGGATGTCGCTTGTAGAGAAGGCCACAGCGCTGGGCGTAGAAGCTGACTCGATGATCCGGTTCGGCGACCACGGAATCGGACGGGGTGTTCTGACGCAGCCACTCGCCGGCTGTGCGAAGGCCCACCTTCTCCGACCGCAGGGGGGTGAGGAGGAGCTTGGGCATACACAGGAGGACGCTGCCGGCGATCAGGAGGCCGAACCAGAACCGCTGCGACCTGCCGCGGAA
Source organism: Phycisphaerae bacterium (assembly GCA_017993835.1). Classification (GTDB taxonomy): domain Bacteria; phylum Planctomycetota; class Phycisphaerae; order Sedimentisphaerales; family Anaerobacaceae; genus PLanc-01. The sequence continues at coordinate 24,033 of JAGOLX010000057.1, read as the reverse complement.
TATCCGGACGCGACTGATCGCCTGCGCCAGGACATCCAATCCCATCGGGAGAACGAAGATCGTCAGGGAGATCACTGCCACCGCGTACCGTCGATCCGAGCCGGAAGCGAACCAGATCTGTCGGCCCAGCATCAGGCCCAGATTGACGATCAGGACCGAGGCGATCAGGACCCACTCCAGAGATCCCGTCCGACCTCGCAGGCAGCGGTAGAGCCCCAGAACCCAGGGCAGGACCGCCAAGACCATGAGGTTCTCCCCGACGGCGGCGACGACGGCATTCACTGCCCTCGGCAGGTCACCGAGCGTGGGCGATTGCAGGATCGTCGCATTGAGGTTCCACAGGTATGCTCCGGCGGGCAGCATCAGGCCGGCATATGCCGACGTGCGGGGCAGCAATCTGTCGACCTGGTCGTGCCGGGTCGTGCCATCGCCTGTGACACGGACTGTCACCAGTTGGCAGCAGGGCAGTCTCCCGTCCGTGGCGATGATGTTCATCGGGTACTCGCCCTGCTGGCCCGCTTCCGGCCGCCAGCGGAACACGTTCCCCTCGACCTTGGCTCCGGCCGGGGAAGGGCCCGCCGGATGGACGTACCACGCGACAGCGTCCTTCTGGATGTCCGGCTCGGCCGGCGGAGTCGTTGCCCAGGAATAGCCCCGCTGCGGGTCCCAGAATCGGTACACTGCAATGGCATCGGCGGGCCGATCTGCCTCCCCGAATGCGTAGAGCACCGCCCCCTCGAAGACCCACAAATCCGCGGTCGATTCGGCGATGATCGCATCCTTCTCGGATTCGCTCATCGTGTAGAAATGCTGCTGACGGGCGGGGGACCAGAAGCGGTAGACGGGTCGCAGGCCCGCCCGGGCATCGGCGCGGGCATAGGCGTACCACGCGACGCCCTCGCACTCCCACCTCTCGGGGTGGTGGGTCATCAGCGAGTCCTTTTCCTGCTCCGAGATCGTCCAGAATCGCCTGCCTGCGGGAATCGATCCGAACCCGTACACGGGCCGGGACCCGGCGGGGATCTGTGCCAGCGAGAACGACAGTTCGTCGTCGTCCGGATCGCTGGCCTGGATACGCAGCTCCAGGAGGTCGCCCTGGCGGACCTCGAATTCCAGGGGATTCTCTGTGGCAGGCTTGGGTCCCACCGCGCTGATGACGGGCGGCATGTTGGGTCCCAGAGGCCGCAACTGGTGTGGGAGGAGACTGCCGCTCGCGCTGACGTAGGGTGTCACCGTCGCCGCGAAGCCCGCAATCAACAGCACCGCGGCGGCGAATCGTCGTGACCCACGCATTGCGAGTCGTGTCTCGCACGAGGCGTTCCGCACGACGGCCAGCCCCAGCAAGGCGTAGACGGGGAGTTGGGCGGACTCCGGCCGGATCAGATACCCGAGTCCTGCGTCCAGGCCGACCAGCGCGAAGGCCCACCATCGCCCGGTCGTCAGCGACCAGTGCAGCAGCAGCACGCCGGCGCCGAGGAACAGCACATAAGGCCACTCCCTCAGGATGTCACTCCCGTAGAAGGCCGGATAGGGGAGGACGATGAGCACGAGCAAAGCCCAGAAGCTGTGGCCCGATCCCACGAGTCGTTTGCCAAGGAAGTAGAGTGGGACCAAAGCCAGGACACGACACAACAGCGTGACGGCTCTCGCGGAATCTGCCCACAGCGCCGGGGAATCCTCCGATGCGAACAGGCTCGCGATCCGATGGCTGGTCCACAGGAGAAAGGGATAGCCTGGCGGGCACCGCCGACAGACGCCGGCGGGGTCCTGGGCAAGCCGCTTCGCCTGCTCGACATAGAAGACGCCGTCCGTCGCGATGACCGCGGTCGTGAGGATCAGATAGACGCCGATGGTGGCGCAGAGCCCCATAAGCAAGGCCAGCCGGACAACGTCGGACTTGAGTGGTTCCTTGAGACTCATCCCAACCTTCGACCAGGACTCGAAAGACGCCGCTCCCGCGCCATCGCGCAGGACCCCGCCATGATAACACCACAGGGACTGTGTTAGAACACCGACAAGACAGATTCCGTATAACCGGGGAGCGGATACGGCATTATTCAGACCGTCGAGGGTGCCCCCCGACGCCAGTGTGGTTGGCGTGACGACCGATCGCACAGAGGGTTCCTGTTTGCGTCGATATCGGCTTGCGCCTAGAATATCGTCTCCGGTTCCCGGCCAGTTCGCTTCATGGGCAAGTTGATAGGCCGCTCGACCATTGAAAGGATCGCATGACACCGACACGACAAGGTTCGATTCATCTGTTCCGCCTGGCGGGGATCGATTTGTATCTGCACTGGACGTGGTTTCTCGTCGCGTGGTACGGGATCGACCAGCGGGTCGGACAATACTCGTCGCCGGTCTGGAACGCAGTGGAGTATCTGGCCTTGTTCGCCGTCGTTCTGATGCACGAGTTCGGGCACTCGCTGGCGTGCCGGCAGGTGGGCGGGCAGGCCGATCAGATCGTCCTGTGGCCGCTGGGCGGCGTCGCCTACGTCCAGCCGCCGCAACGACCGGGAGCGATACTGTGGAGCCTCGCGGCCGGACCGCTCGTCAATGTGGTTCTAGTCCCGGTGTTGTGGGTGCTCAGAACACTCGCCTTGAAGACCGGCGCCCTCCACGCGATGCCTGATGTGTACCGCCTTCTCGATGCGATCACCTACATCAACTTTGGCCTGCTGATCTTCAATCTCCTGCCGATCTACCCCCTGGACGGCGGCCAGATCCTCCGTTCACTCCTGTGGTTCGTGGTCGGACGCGCCTGGAGTCTGACCGTCACAGCGATTCTCGGTCTCGTCGGCGTCGCAGGCCTGGTGGCGCTGGCTGTGTGGTCAGGATCGGCCTGGCTGGGCATCTTGTGCGTGTTCATCGTGCTGAACTGCTGGAGCGGATTGCGGTACGGATTGCGTCTTCTCCGCCTGGCGAGGGCGCCGCGTCGGGAGGGGTTCGCCTGTCCGAGTTGCCGGGCGGCGCCGCCTATGGGCAGTTTCTGGTCCTGTCCCAACTGTCGGACGGCCTTCGACGTATTCGGAGCCCAACCGGCGTGTCCCCAGTGCGGCACGGTTGCCGCCGCCATATGGTGCATGGAGTGCGGCGAGGAAGGCCCCATCTACGCCTGGCGCCCGCCCTCAGCGGTACGAACGGACGTTCTTCAGTCACCCGTCGGCGATGCCTCCGCGTGACACGCGATCGCGGCCTGAAACTCCCTGGGCAGTTCGATGGAATCGAAGATCTCGCCGGCCATGTCGATGGCGGAGATTCGGAGCGTTCCTGCCGCGGGGTCAACGTCCACGATGCAGTAGTGGTGGATGGCCAGGCCGAACTCACGGATGGGCGGCGTCTTGTCCGCCACCAAGGTGTAGAGATAGCCCCCGCCGCCGCCGGTGACGATGTAATAGACGCCGTTGTGGAAGTACCGCTCGTAGACGTGGCTGTGCCCGCTGAAGACGACGTCTACGCCGTACTGCTCGAACAGCGGCACCAGATAGTCCCGGGCGGCGAGATTGTCCGTGTGTCCATTCGTGGAGGTAAATGGTGGCTCGTGGAAGAACACGACTCGCCACATCGCATTTCGACACGCGGCCGAGGCAAGCTCCCCGACGAGCCATTCATACTGTGGACTGCCTGGGCAGAACGGCGCGCCTGTGTGCAATCCGATGAAGTGTGCATTGCCGTATTCCAGGGCGAACCATCCGTCGTTGACGGGCCGATCGAACCAGTAGAAGAACCACGGCGGGCCGAGTCCGAAGTATTCGTGATTGCCCGGTACCGCGACCAGCGGGATGTTCGCGAGCAGCTCGGACGCGGGTCTGAAGAACTCCGTCTCCCAGAGGTCGAGACTGCGCCCCATGCTGGTGAGGTCGCCACAGTGGAGGACAAGCCCCGGATCGTCCTCCAGGATACCGGCCGCGATTTGCCTGTGCGTGTCCTTGTCCCATTGCGTGTCGCTGCAAACCGCGAAACGGAAAGGCTGCCCCTCGCGCGGTGCGGTGCGGAACGTGCCGGTCGCGGAGGCAGTGCCCGACGCCACCGTGTAGGTGTAGAGAGTGTCCCGTGTCAGGTCGGAGAGGGTGACTCGGTGCAGGGTGACCCACGCGGGATCAGAGACCTCGTTCTGGTCGGCCGAGCCGATCCCGTAGCGGACCTCTGTTTCTGATGGGACGTCGGTCTCCCAGAGGATTGTCATGGATTCCGTCGTGACCCACTGTAAGGTCGGGCCCTTCACGATCTGGACAACCGACAGGCTGTCCGCAGGGTACGCGTACCACGCCGCGTCCTCGTATTGCCAGACAGCGGTGTTGCCATAGGCCAGCTTGAACCGTTCCCGGTCGCTCGTCGTGTAGCGGTGAGTGCCGAGCGAGTCCGACCAGAAGCGATAGGCCGGAATCGTGCCCGCCGGATGGTCGTCCTCGGGATAAGCGAAGAACGCGACGCCCTCGTAGGTCCAGACGTCGGGGTAGTCGATGATTGCCTTGTCCGCTTCCGCGCTGTTGATGGTGTAGAAGTGCGAGTTCAGCGACGCGGACCAGAAACGGTGGACCGGCGCCAGGGTGTCGTCGACGGGCTGGTCGAAGGCGCGGAATGCGATCCGCTCGTAGACCCACAGGGGCGCACCTTGGGTCAGCAGCAGATCCCTTTCGACCGCGTCGGACGTGTAGAAATCGCGGTCGTAGACGGATGATCGGAACTGATAGACCGGCACCGTCCCAGGCGGGATCTGGACGGGACCGTCGCCCGCCAGGCAGGCTGACGGTTGCAGCGACAGTGGGAGCATCCATGCCGCAAGAATGCCGAGCGACCACTTCATCCACGACGCCACCGGACCCCTCCCCCGCGACGGGTGTGTCCGAGACCCGGACCTTCGTCAGGTCGCCCCGACCACCGCCCGCCATCCACCTGTCCCCATTGTACTCAATCCGTCGCCCTGGTGCAACCCGCGACCAATCATCGTGCTGAACAACGCGAGAAAGCAGAGCAAGGGGAGGGGGGACTATCGCAGTCCACGTGTTGCTCGGGAGCCGAATCCACGACCGCCTCGCTGCCTGCCATTGACAGATAGCGAGGGCGGATCACGGAATTGCGTGCGGGACGACATCGGGGGTCACTGGGCTGTCGGGAACAGGCGGACGAGGAGTACGCCGTGACGCGGGACTTCCGCGCCGAAGCTGCCCTCGAAGGTGCCCACGTCCTTCTGCCGCCAGAGGTCGCGGACCCGCTTCTTGCCGGTAATGCCCAGGTCGGACCACTTGGCGGTGACGGTTTGCGGCGTCTCGTCGCGATTGAACAGGCCGACCGCAGTCGAGCCGTCCTCCATCTTCTTGGCCCAGACCTCCAGGGCGCCATCCTTCGCGACCTGCCTGGCCTGCTCGCCCAGCGGGTCCTGGTTCACTTCGAGGACCTCGTCGTTCGTCAGCAGGTTCAGCGTGAACTCGTCGAGGTGCGTCAGGTCGCAGCCGATCAGCAGCGGCGAGCACAGCAGGCTCCACAGACTGATGTGTGTGTACTGCTCGTTGGGCGTCAGGTGGCTGTCGCGGATATTCGGACCCCAGCCGACCATGCCGACGACGAGCATGTCGGGATCGTTCCAGTGGCCGGGACCTCCGTAGGGGGCCTTCTCGCTCTGGGCGAACCCGATGCCGCTCATGCTGCCCCAGGTGTCGGTGATGTCGCCGGTGGTTCGCCAGCAGTTGCCGCCGACCTCGGTGCCCCATTTCCAGACGTCGCCCATGCCGTACTGGCACAGGCTGTAGACGATGTCCCGCCCGGCACGCCTGAGGCACAGACCCATGAACAGGTAGGGCTCTTTCATCTGCTCCAGTGTGGGGTTGGACACGATGGAGCCATAGCCGCACCAGTCGTACTTGAGGTAGTCGAAACCCCACTCCGCGAACTGCATCGCATCCGCCTGCTCGTGCTGCCAGCTCCCCTCGTATCCCTGGCAGGTCCACGGGCCGGGCGAGATGTACGTCCCGATCTTCAGGCCCTGGCTGTGGACGTAGTCGGTGAGCGCCTTCATGTCGGGGAACCGCTTGTTGGTGAGGATGCGTCCGGCCGCGTCGCGGGTCGGCCCGCCGATTGTCGGGTCGCTCTCGTTGGGCTTGACCATCCAGCAGTCGTCGATGTTGATGTACTGCCAGCCGTGATCGACCAGGCCCGACTTGACCATGGCATCGGCGGCCTCGCGGATCTTCTTCTCATCGACGGCGCAGCCCCAGCAGTTCCAACTGTTCCATCCGAGCGGCGGGGTCAGCGCGAGCGTGTCGCCCACCACGATCTTCAGCTCTCTCTTGGCTTCGCCCAGGTCGTTCGTGGCGACCAGGGTGATCTTGCACTCGCCAGGCTTTGTGAACTTACCGGTGATCCGGCCGGTTTCGCGGTCGATCTTGAGCACGGCGGGCAGGTTCTCCGCATTGAACCACATCGGACGCTGGCCGGAGGCTGCGATGGTGTAGAGAACGGGCGAGCCCGGGCGAACGCCAAACACGCGAGGACTGTTGATCCGCGGCTTGGCCGAGGGCTTCGGGGTGAGGATGACCGCCTCCTCTTTCGGGGCATCGACGGTCTTGGGCGCCACCCCGGTGACGGTGAAGAACGCATCGGCCCAGTCCGCGTGGTCGTAGTTCATGTCCTCGCCGGAGCCGACGGACAGCACGAGCATCTGGACGCCGGTGACGTCGACGTCCACCTGCTTGGCTGCGTCGCCACTCTTGACCACGCCGCTGTTGTAGACCTGTTTGCCGTCGGCCAGGACGCGGAACTCGACGCTGCCGGGATTCGCTCCCCCGCTTCGGCCGGAAGTCATCACCTCGTCGTCCACGCCGACGAAGGCGGTGAAGCGGGTGCTGCCGCCGTTGAGCTCGATATAGAGGATGCTGTCGGCGTGTGTGCCCAGGCCGCGTTCGAAGGTCTTGCCGCCGATCTTCAGCGGGTTGCCGTCCACGGACTGGTTCTTGTGCGGATCGCCCCAGCCCTGCTGGGTCTTGCTGATGTCGAGGTCGGAAAGCCAGACCTTCTCGCCGGAGGCCGCGCCAGCGGAGTTGCCCGCGACGGAACTGCAGCCGATGACCAGCAGAACACAGACCGACGCCAAGATACGACAGACTCTCATGACTGATCCTTTCTATTCCACAGTGTCGATGTAGATTGCCCGGGCAGGATACCCCAACCTCTGCGGGGTTTCAACCGCATTCTCCTCTCCCGTGGGTGTCGAGGTGGGCTACGGGTCTTTCTTGCCGCCGAAGAGGATTCGGCCGATGTCGAGGGCCTTGTCGAGCACGTCGGTGATCTGCCCGACAGTCTCCTTGGGCAGGATGTCGCCGCCCTGCTCCGCGACGCCCGCGGCGACAGCCAGCAGGACCTTGCCGATCAGGATCTTCGTATCCATCCGCTCGTTGCGGCCCAGGTCAGTCATGGTGATCGGAGCGACCTGGAGATCCACGACTCGCGTCTGCGACTGGCCGGTCAGCGCAGGCATCGACACGTGGACCACGATCTGTCCGATGGTGAGCCGGTCAACGACCAGGGCCCTGCCGGTGGGCTTGTGCGCGCCGCGAAGCGGCTCGATCACCTCGTACAGGTTGTTCCGCAGGCCGTCCTGCTCGACGAAGACCTCCATGCCCTCCAGGTGCACGCTGTGGAAGAGCAGCTCGTCGCCCAGCAGCGACCCGACTTCCGCGCTGGCGTCGACGGATTTCAACGTCAGCAGGGAGGGGCCCCGGTAGCCCGCAGGATTGGCGACCGCGATCTGGTACAGGCGACCGGACCCGGTCAAGAGGGACGTGCGAACCCTCTCGATTTCGACGCCCACGTTCAGAGTCTTGACGCCGGCCTTCTGGACAACCGCTTTGACGGCGGCATTGGCCAGCAGGACTGCGGCGACGACGACAGCCACCAGAACGATGAGAGCCACGATGGCAGACCGGATCGCCCTGATGTGTTTCTTCTTCATCCGCACGCCCTCTGCGACAAACCGTCGCGCGTCACGCGCCGTGCGACGTGCGAAACAACCTGGGGGACGCAGGTCACACTCCTCGCAACGCACGTCGAGATCACACGGTGCCCCCCTCCTCCCGCCAGATCTTGGCGCCGAGCAGGTTGAGCCGCTCCTCGATGCGTTCGTAGCCGCGGTCGATGTGGTACACGCGATTGATGATCGTCGTGCCTTCCGCCGCCAGGCCGGCGATGACCAGGGCCGCGGAGGCCCGCAGGTCCGACGCCATCACGGGCGCCGCCACGAGCTTGCGCACCCCCGCGATGATGACGGCCGACCCCTCCTTGCGGAGATTGGCCGCCATGCGGTTCAGCTCCGCCACGTGAAGGAACCTGTCCGGAAATATCTTTTCCACGACTACGCTGTTGCCGTGGGCCAGGGCCAGGAGTGCCATGAACTGGGCCTGGAGATCGGTCGGGAAACCGGGGTACGGCTGCGTCGTGATGTCCGTAGGCTGGAAGCTCTCCGCACCGACGACCGTGCACCCGTCGCCGTCGGGTTCGACCGTGATGCCGATGAGTCGCAGGCGATCCACGACCGCCATCATGTCCTCGAGGCGACAGTGACTGATACGCACCTCGCCGCCGGTGATCGCGGCGGCGGCCATGAAGGTCCCCGCTTCGATGCGGTCGGGGATGACGCGGTACTGCACGGGGTGCAGATGGCTCACGCCGTCGATGACCAATCGCGGCGAACCGATCCCGCCGACCCGGGCGCCCATGGCGTTGAGGCAGTTCGCCAGATCGGTGATCTCCGGCTCGCACGCCGCCGACTCGATGATGGTTCGCCCCTTCGCCAGCGTCGCGGCCATCATGACGTTGGCGGTGCCCAGAACCGTGCTCCCGAAGGGACCGCCGAGGAAGATGCTGGCCCCGGTCAGGCCCTGGGGGGCTTCCGCGATGACATAGCCGTTCTTGAGATGGATCTGGGCGCCGAGCTGGCGGAGGCCATTCAGGTGCAGATCGATAGGCCGGTCGCCGATGGCGCAGCCGCCGGGCATCGAAACCTCCACCCGCCCGCACCGCGCCAGCAGCGGCCCGAGGATACAAACGCTCGCTCGCATCTTGCGGACGATGTCGTACGGCCCGACGGGCTTATCGATCTTCGTCGCGTCGATCGTGAGCACGCCATCGTCGCGACGCTCCACCTTGCAGCCCAACTGGTCGATCAAATCCTTGAAGACGCTGATATCCGCAAGATGGGGCACCCCGAGCAACGTCGAGTTGCCCGGCGCCAGGAGGGCAGCCGCCATGATGGGCAGCGAGGCGTTCTTCGATCCGTTGACATCCACATGGCCCGCCAGGCGGACCGGGCCTTCTATGCGAAATACATCCATGTTTCGATTTGCTATTTCAAATCTGGGACTTACTATTGAAGACCTTGCAGCCAGACCGGCAACCTCGGCGGCCTGCTGCACCCGATGTCGGAAACATAAACGCTCGATCGCAGATTGTAAAGAGCAAATCCGCAATCCCGTGTCCGAAGGACTCGAACAACAAGTTGTGCGGACCAGTCCGGCGGATGTGATCCCTGTGGTGATCGGGGTCGCCGTATTCGCCTGGTGGCTGCTGACCACGTCCCTGGGGCGCAAGGCCCTCGCCCGCTCGAAACCCCGTCGCACGAGCATGATCTTCCTGACGCCGTTCGCGGTGTTCTTCGCATGGCTCGCCGGCACGGCCACTCTCGCAAGCCTCGCGGCCCTCTTCGCCCGCCGGCTCCAGGCATGGCAGGGCGTGTTTCTCACCCAGCTCGCGGGCACACTCGGGTCGCTGGCGGTGGTCGTCCTGGTTCTCGTCGTCGCCCGGATGACCTTCGTCCGCGGGCTCAAGGGTCTCGGCCTGCGACTGGCGACCATCCCCAAAGACCTGGTCCACGCCTTTCTCACCCTGGCGGCGGTCTGGCCGCTCGTCATGGCGATGATGAGTCTGACCATGCTGGTGATGAGGCAAATCGATCCGGAGTTCGAGGTGCCCCAGCATGAAGCCCTTGAGATCATCACGGGCTCCGGCTCCGCGCCCTTGCAGATCCTGATGATCGTCCTGGCGGTGGCGGTCGCCCCCCTGGTGGAGGAGATGATCTTCCGAGGCCTGTTCCAGACGATGATCCGGTCCTATCTCGACCGGCCCTGGGTCGCCATCGCGATCACGTCCGTCCTGTTCTCCGCCATTCACGCCAACAGCGAGCACTGGCCCGCCTTATTCGTGCTGGCGTTGGGTCTGGGCTACTGTTACGAGAAGAGCGGTTCGCTCTTGCGCCCGATCTTCATGCACGCGATGTTCAACGGCGTGACAATCGCCGCCGCCCTGGCGGCGTCGGCCATGGCCTGACGCACCGTGAGAGACTCCCCTGCAGGACGTGACGACAGGCGGCTGACTTCCTGGTGTGAAATCCTAACCTATCGTCACTCGACGAGAATCCGGCCCTGCACTCCACTAGTTAAAGTAGTAGTGCACGCCCAGACACACGGTGATGCCGGAGATGGACGCGTCAAGATCCATCTTGGTGCTCGACGTGTCACCACTGCCGTTGGCCTCGCCGAAACGGTAGCCGACCTCCCAGTTGAACCCCAGCTCGGGTATTTCCTGGAAGCGGTATTCAGCGCCGAACAGCGGTCCGAACGCAAAGACATCCGCATCCAGGTCGGCCGTGCCGACATCCAGACTGGCTTCGCCGTATCCCACTTCGAAGCCGAAGTAGAACTTGCTGTTCTCCTTGATGATCGGGGCATATATGATCTTGCCGGACAGGAAGTACAGATCCCCGTCTGCCCCAAACGTGAACCTATCGTTCGGATCGTCCAAGTCCACGGTGTCCACATCCAGGTCCAGATTGGCCTGCTGGATGTTCCCTTCGAAACCCCAATTGTCATTGACCCAGGCCCGTACACTGGCACCCTGGAAGAAATCCCCCAGGAACATCGCCTGGTAGCCCGCGCCCACGGTGACCTCGGCGGTCGCGACGCCACTGCCCACAGACACCCAAAGCAATACTGCTACTGCACCGATACCGAGTTTCTTCATATTCGTCCCCTTCGTAGATACACCAGGAAGTCAACACCACCTGCCGATGCGTTGTTCTTCACACGTTAGATTCCATTCTCCTGTCGCGATGTCACGGATGACGGTCCCGCTCGACGCTGCGGACCGTGACAAGGTCGTGACCTCCGCGTGACATGATCGTGACATCGTGTACAAAGTCGGGACATCGTATGCTCTTGCCATCCTGGATGCAAGCTCCTTTTTCGACAATCGGCGCGAGCGCCAGGAACCTGCAAAGGGGAGGGATCATGCCCGCCGAAGCGCGCAAGAATTACGTGCTACCCATGCAACTCATGCATGTCCCAAGGTTCGACGTGAGAACGAGATGGGCAAGACGCCCCCTCCGCCGCGAGGCGGGTCAGCCGGTCAGGAATTCCTTCAGGTCTTCGTTTTCCATCTCGTGCATCGCCTTGGGCGTCACGCGGAGGCTGACCTGGTCCTGGGCGTTGAAGGCTTGGTAAATTGCCTTTAGCTCCGCCATGGCGGGCTCGACCGTCTCGTTGTAGGAAGCCGAGTTGTTCCAGGGGGCGATCACGTCGCCTTTGCCATAGTGGAGCCGGATGGGACGCGGGGCGCTCAGGCCCGCGATGTCACTGCGGTCCATCCATTGCAGCACGCCCGGGATGCAGTGGGCGGGCGCGTTATAGCAGCGGGAGAAGACCACGGAGAACGAGCCGAGACTGCCGCTGGAGTAGATCTTCCGCACCCGTTCGCTGAATGCGGGGTAGGTGATGGCCAGATCGCCGCCGTAAGAGATGCCCGCGACGTCGAGCGTGATGATGCCCTTGGCATCCGCGAGCCACTGCTCCCAGCGGAGCAGGTCCTGGATGGTCTGGCCGATCAGAGTCTTGCCGTAGAGAAAGGCGTCGGTGACGAGCGTGAACTGATGGCCCCGGCTGGAGACCCAGTAGTCCAGGCAGTGGTTCTCCAGGCCGCGGGCGACATCGCCCAGGGCCCCGAACCCGCGCAGCGCCGGACAGAGCACCGCATGGCCCGCGCGGGCGAGGTTCAGCGCAAACGCGTGGTGGTAGTCGTCCGCCGACCCGACGCAGGGCTCCGCCTGACCGTGACCGTGGATGGCCATCAGGCCCTTCTTCGAGCCGGACCGAGGCGAGAGGAAATACGCGGGGATCGAGAGGGAATCGTCGACCTGCATGACCCAGAGTTCGATCGTGACCTCGCCGCAGGTGGTGGTCCGCAGCAGGCGGGCCTTGCACGGCGCCGGCGGCGAGAAGCCCAACAGTTCCGCCAGCTTCGCCCGGCAGTCGCGGCGCCAGGCATCGGGCGAGCCGCGATAGTTGGCGAACGAAAGCCGCCGAGGGGCCTGGCGATTGCGGAACTTCAGCGTCAGTTCCTCCGGGCGGACGAAGAACTGCGGATCGATGGCGGGGTGTCCTTGCTTGTCGTCAGCACGGGCATTCAGGCCCGAGGTCAGCGTCGCCATGCCAAAGCCTGCCATCTTCAGGAAATCACGACGTGTGTTGATTTGCGACATCATCTGTTGTCTCCCGTAACGCCAATTCGCCTGTTGAAATGTCTCCGCAGGACATTTCGCATTCCGTGGTCCCTGGATTCCTGCGTGCGTACGAATGACAGAGTCGTCATCAGACGGTTGTACCGGGGCCTCGATGCACAGTCCCCTGCCGAAATTGTCATTCCCGCGAAAGCGGGAATCCACCAGTCTCTCGAATGGTCATAGCACTACGTGCGTGCGACCCCGTCCAACTCGACCGCGGACACCGAGGCCGGCGGGAAGGTCCAGAGGCCGGTCGAAGGCAGGTCTTTCCGCACCGGCTGGATCTCGCGGGCCTGGGTCTGGATCACCTCGAACTCGGGGTCTGCGACCAACTCGAAGACCTGCCCCGACCGCACATTCAGACCCTCGACAGCCAATCGCGTCGTGACGGATCGCGTCCTGTTCGTGTTCACGACGTGCAGGTAGACGCGGTCGCCGGTTCGACTGGCCGTCACGTCAAGCCCGTCGGGCGTCTTCGTCACGGTCACCGCGTCGCGACCACTGTGCCGGCGGTACAGCGCCATGACCAGCGCCACAGGCATCATGTACGAGTCGCCGCCGGGGACCGGGATCATGATCGCGTTGTTCTGCCAGCGCGTGCCACAGAAGTCCGCGAGCGTCGCGATCTTCAGGATGTCGCCATTGCGCTCGTGGACGTTCAGCATGCGTGCGTTGGCAACACCTGCCGCCCAGGTCGAGAGGACCTCGCATCGGTTCCGACCGGGCAGGCCGTAGTGGCACTCGGTCATCGCCAGCGGGATGCGGGACTTCGCGACCTGCGACCGCATGTCCGCGATCCGACGCTCTTGCTCCTTGCACGTCCGCATCAGGTACTCCCACGTGCGGGCGGGGTCTTTACGGTACTCGATCCCTCGCAGGGGCGAATCCTCCCCGCCGGGACCGAATCCGTTGTGGAAGGCAAGGTACTGGAGGTGCTCGCCTGCGACCTCGGCCATTCGCTCGGCCCACCCGCTGTCGCCCCAGCCGATGAGGCGGATGGTCGGGTCGGCCTTTCGCATGGCCCTGGCGAACTCGATGGTCTTCTTCGCCGCGGTCTCCACGCTGAATCCGTTCGGCTCGTACGAGGTCTCGTTGCCGATCTGCCAGAGCCGCACGCCGTAGGGCTCCAAGACCCCGTGCTGCCGACGCAGCTCGTTCGCGGGATCGTTGCAGTAGGCGACCCACTCGCCCGCCTCGATGGCGTCGCCCGAGCGGATGTCCCCCTTGGGCGAACGGGCCCAGTACGCCCGACCATCCGATTCGAAGTTGATGACGAGAAGCGGGTCCGCCCCTGTCCTTCGGCAGAAATCGACGAACTCGTGCGTCCCGACCTGGTTGTTGTAGATCCCGCCCCACAGGAGGTTCACCATGGGGGGCCGACGGTTCAGCGGACCGACGCCTTCCTTCCACCGGTAGTAGGAACAGAAGCAACCTCCCCACCGCAGCAGCGTCGGCGCCAGTTCCTTCGTCACCTCGATGACGTCCTCGCGCCAGCAGTCCCTGTTGAAGTCCCAGGCAGCGTCGACCGAGCTGTCGGTGACTCCGAGCGGCTCCATGAACTGCATGTAGAGATAGGGTGACAGCTCGAACTTCGGCCTGGGGTCCACGACAATCGCGGGCCTGCCCTCGTCGGCCAGCGCCCGCCCGACCAGGCATGTCGCGGCGCCTGCACCCAGCACCTTGATGAATTCCCGGCGTGTCGTCACGTCTTGCGTTCTGTCCATACGACTTCCCCTTCGATCAAGACCTGGTTTCTCGTCAAGGGCGCCACGGTCAATCATCAATCGTCAATCATCCATCATCAATTCTTCAGAGTTCCCAGCCCTTGCGATACTCGCGGCGGAGCAGCTTGTTGGCCTCCGGCGAATTCGTGAACTCCATCTTGGCGGTATCCCAGTGCAGCTTCTTGTCCACCCGCAGCGCGATGTCCCCCAGGGCGATCGTCTCCGCGAATGGATAGACGTTCTCGAAACTGGCGTCGGAAGGCTGCACGCCGCGACAGGCTCGAATCCACTGATCCAGCTCGCCGATGGGCCGGGGCAGGGTCTGGGGCGGCTTCACGAACGCCTGCATCTTCTTTCTGGGGATCAGCTTCGGATCATCGCCCATGAATCCGCCCAGGAGCTTGCCCTGGTCGCCGACGAACAGCATCCCTTCCTCGGGCATGTCCAGACCATCCTCTTCGAGCTCCGCGGGCTTTGGCGGTCGCATCCCGCCATCGTACCAGTGTACCGACACCGGTGGCTGGCCCTCCCGCGCGGGGAACTCGAAATGGACCTCGCTCGCCTGGGGGAATGAAACCGTATTCACCTGCTTCTTCCAGAGGTGGTCGATGATGGCCCAGTATTGGCTGGCGAAGGCTTCGACCGTCGTCGGCGTGCCGAGCTTGAGGATCTTCCAGATCTGGAAAAAGCTGTAGTTGCCCATGTCGCCCAGCGCGCCGCTCCCGAAATCGACCCAGCCTCGGAAGACCGCGTGCGTATACGCGGGATGGTACGGCCTCTGCGGGATGGGCCCAAGCCAGAGGTCCCAGTCGAGCCCCTTCGGCACGGGCGGCTTGTCCTTCGGCAGTTCCGTCATGCCCTGCGGCCAGAACGGACGCGTCGACCAGTTGTGAACCTCGCGAACGTCCCCGATCGCGCCGGCGGCGATCCACTCGGCAATCGTCGCGGTCGAGCCGATGCCCGCGGAGCAGAACATATGCGTCGCCACGCCGGTCTTGCGAGCGGTGTCGCGGGACAGGCGCGCCTCGTAGAGCACGTTCGCCAGCGTCTTGTGCTGGATCACGTGCTTGCCCTTGTTCATCGCGGCCACCGCGATCGTGCCGTGCAGGTGCTCGGGCGTCATGATGTACAGGGCATCGACATCCGTCTCCTTGTCCAGCAGCTCGCGGAAATCCGTGTAGGTCGCGCAGCCTTTGTATTGGCCGGAGGGTGTGCTCATGCCGTAGTAGCTCTCGATGATCTCCCGCCCGACTTCCCGCCCGCACCGGCAGCCGGCGACGCCTTCGCCCCACGAGGGTTTCTTGAGAAATGCGCGGACCTTGTCGCGAATCTCGTTGCGCCCCCACTCGACGTAATCCGTGCTGTCGGTGTTCGGATCGCACACGGAGGTGATCTTGAGGTCTTGCTTGGGCAGGGCCTCGATGAGCTGGCGAATCCCCTGCGTCCCGGCGCCGATGTAGGCGACGTTGATCCTCTCGCTCGGCGGGATGCTCTTCGACCCCGCCATCACGTGGCTCGGCACCACGCTGAAGGCCATCGCAGCGCTGGAGGCGGCGAGGAATTGGCGACGATTCAGGTCACTCGTAGGGACGGGGGCGTTCGGCTTCATGGCTCATTCTCCTTCTTCGTGCAGGCAGCCGCGGTCCCGGCTCTCACCAAACCGTCGACACGACCGATGCCGATAGCTTACCCATCCTCGCAACCCGTGCAAAGGGCAAAATGCCCGCGTGTTCGCGTTCTGAAGTGCCGTTGCAGGCTGAAGAAGGTGCGTGATACGCACCCTACTACTTCACTACACTGGGGTTCGTGCCTGATCCCCCGTCGTGTCATTCCCGCGAAAGCGGGAATCCACCCATCAGATCGCGCCCAGTCCCGCGGTTCCTGGATTCCTGCGTGTCGCAGGAATGACAGAGTCATGACGACTGCCCTGTCGGCACCCTGTGTGTCTGGCGCTTGGCGCTCTTGGCGTTCTTCGCTCATAAACCCAAGGACGCCAAGCGCCAAGGTATGAGGACAGGGGCATCTGTCACGCATTCGTAGTGACGCCGTAAGGCGTTTCATAGCACGACCGCCTCCGCCGTCAGTGCCAGGGGCGTCCTGCCCGTGGCGATGCGGGGGCAGGATACCCCCGGAGACTCATGGGCGGAACGGGCATGCTACTCACGGGCAAGATGCCCGTGCTACGGTGTGCTCTGACGGGCACGCTACGAGCCGGCCGGGGCTTCGACCGAAGGGCGGATCACCGACGTAGCCATCTGGATCACGCCGGCGATGTCCGCCAGGTTCGACGGGACGATCATCGAGTTGTTCGTCTTGGCCAGCTTGCCGAACTCGCTGAGGTACTGCTCGGCGATCCGCAGATTTACCGCCTCGGCGCCGCCTTTGTCGTGGATGGCGGCCGCGATCTTGCGAATGCCGTCGGCGGTCGCCTCCGCCACTCGGAGGATCTCCACCGCCCGGCCCTCGGCTTCGTTAATACGCCGCTGCTTGTCGCCCTCGGAGCGGGCGATCATCTCCTGTCGCTCGCCCTCGGCCCGGTTGATCTTGGCCTGGCGGTCGCCCTCGGAGACCGCGATTTCCGCACGTTTCTCCCGCTCGGCGCGCATCTGCTTTTCCATGGCGTCCTTGATGCTCTGCGGCGGCATGATGTTTTTCACCTCGTACCGCGTGACCTTGATCCCCCATGGCTCGGAGGCCTTGTCCACGGCGCCGACGATCACGCAGTTGATGTTCTCTCGCTCTTCGAACGTCTTGTCGAGATCCAGCTTGCCCATGACGCTTCGCATCGTGGTCTGCGCGAGCTGGATGGAGGCGAACCGGTAGTTGTCGATGCCATAGGAGGCGAGTTTGGGATCGACGACCTGCATATAGAGGATGCCGTCGACTTCGACCGCGATGTTGTCCTTCGTGATGCACTGTTGCGGCGGGACGTCGATCGCCTGCTCTTTGAGCGTGTGCTTGTAGGCGACTCGGTCGAGCAGCGGAACCAGCACGTGGAAGCCGGCCTCGAGCGTCGTCGCGTACTTCCCCAGCCGTTCGATGATGTAGGCCTGTTTCTGCGGAACGATGCGGACCATCCGCACGAAGACGATGGCCACGAAAACCAGTAAGGCGATCAAGATGATTGTCAACGGGTTCACGATCTCTGCAAGCATGAGAAGCTCCCCTTCAACAGAAGTCCGATGTTTGAAGTATGATTGTTGAAGTAAGAGTCGCGCGGCGGACTCTTCAAATCAACAATCAAGAATCAACAATCACACTTCATACTCTCTATACGCCCTTGACCCTGAGGGTCAGATTGTCCTTGTCGACGACTTCGACTGTGCAGCCTTCCGCAATCTCTCCGTCGGCTTGGGCCTGCCAGGTGCTCCCATGGAACTCGACCCGGCCCGGCGTCTTCGGAGAGATCCTCTCGATCACCGTGGCCCGCTGGCCGATGAACTCACCCAGGTCCGCGTTCCCGTCGCTGCGGGAGCCGACGAAGCCCGCGAACACGTTCTTGAGCCAGCTCCGGGCCAACACCAGCAACAAGGCGGAGGCCATGATGAACAGGGCCAACTGCTGATTCAGGGTCAGCGGGGTACACAAGTGGACCGCCGCGACCACCCAGGCGCCGAGACCGAAGAATGCGACGACGAATCCGGGCACTGCCATCTCGGCGAACAGCAGCACCAGACCAATGAAGAACCAGATCAGCTCCGGCCTAAGCCATTCTCTCCACGCTTCCATCGAAAGCCCTTTCAATCACATGCCTGCGAGAGAGACTCACGACGCGAAACGCACGGTCTCAGTCCGTAGCATTCCGAGCGGCGCGTTGCACTCGCTGGGCGATCATCTGATTGGCGATTGCGACATACTGGTCTCGCGCCAACAAAGGCCTGCTCACCGTGCCCAACGTCTCCGTCGAGATCGATCCGTTCTCGACGAGCTGGCGGCCCGCATCCCGGGCGGCGTCCAGCACGTCGGTGACGGGGATGCCCTGGTCGAGCATGGCCCTGAGCGCCGGACCGTGCGGACGCAACAGCGCGCCGGCAAACGTCGCGTCGAGGTTCTTCGCGATGGCCTGGACGTGGCTCACCAGGGCATCGAAGTTGTCCAGCTCCCAGAAGCCGCAATTCGACACGAGCGCCAGCTTCCTGTCCTGGATGGTTGCGCGACCAGGGTGCCGGCAGTGATCGTCTCGATACTCGATCTTCGGCTCGCCCAGCGGAATCATGCGGTCCACGACCATCTTGAGCGGTCCCGTCATCCCATCGACGTACAGCGGCGTCGCCAGGACCAGAACATCGGCTGTCAGCAGTTCCGGCAGGAGCTTCTGCATATCGTCGTCCTGGAAGCACTGTCCTGGCGTGCGGAACCAGCAGGCATATTCGCCCTGGCACGGTCGGACGTTCATGTCCTTGATCTCGAAGACCGTCACCTCCGCGCCCGCGGCCTTCATGCCCTCCAGGAACGGGTTCAGAATCAGGGCGGTGTTGCCCTTGTCCCCGCGAGGACTGCCGTTGATCACAACTACTTTCATCAGTGCCGACTCCTACAATTGAAGCTGTGCTATCCATCCGGCGATGGTCTCGAGGGCCAGCGGGGACATCGTCTCCTCGATTTGGGCGTACTCGTCGAGGGCCCCAGTCTGAGCTGTCTGGAACAGGTGGTTCAATCCGGGCAATTCCTTGACCGTAACCCGGGCGTTGCCGCCTTCTCGCAGGGCCCGCTCGATGGCCGGGAGGTTCTCCTTCGCCACAACCTGCGTGTCCAGCTCGCCATTGATGGCCAGGACCGGGCATTTGACCTTTCGCAGCGCGGTCGCCGGGTCGTACAGAATGAAGAAGCGAAACCACTGGGACGACGCCATTGCGACCTGCGTATCTACATAGGCAGACGAGCTGATTGCCTGTTTCTTCGCTTCGTCCAGCTTCGCCACATCGTCCTCGATCGCCTTGCGAACCTTCTGCTTTCGAAGCTCCGGGTCGGCCTCCTGCTTGACGATTTCGACGATCCGTCTTTGCCTCTGGAGGGCGGCCTCGATCCGGGCCTGGTCGGCGCCGGCGATCTTGAGCAAACTGGCGATCTGTCCTTCGCGGACCCGCTCGCCCATGACTCCGGTGCCGGCCATCAGGACAATGAACGCCACATCGGGCGACTGGACCGCGACCATGGGGGCGATAGTACCGCCGTCGCTGTGACCAATCAGGCCGATCCGCTTGGGATTGATCTCCTTGCGGGTCTTGAGATACTCGACTCCTGCAATCACGTCTCGCGCGAAGTCCTCACTGGTGGCGCGTGAAGCGTCGCCCTTGGAACCGCCCACGCCGCGGTCGTCCACGCGGAGCACCGCGATTCCTCGTCGGGTCAGGTAATCCGCCAGGACCAGGAACGGACGGTGTCCGAATGCGGCTTCGTCCCGGTCTTCCGGGCCGGAGCCGGTGATCAGCAGCACCGCCGGGAAGGGCCCGCCAGTGCTCGGCATCGTCAGCGTCCCGGCCAGGGTGACGCCATCTTTCGCATTCCGATAGGTCACTTCCTCGTCCAGATAGGGATACGGTCGTTTGGGCTCCTGGGGCCTCTTGAACTCCTTGGGCTTGGGGGCTTCCCTCACCCGCTCCAACAGCAAATCCCGCGAGGCGGGCCCCTGGGTCCACTTGCCGCTGATTTCCGAACCTTCTGGGTTCATCGTGCCTTCGTACCGGCCGCCGATCGTACCTGCCTCAACGGTGACCTTGTCCTTTTCAACTCCAATCCGACTGATCGGCATGCCCATCGCGCCCTGGTCCAGACTGTCGAGCGTGCCCGAGAATGAACCATCGGGTTTGGCCTGGATGTTGAAGACAAGCCGCAGCGAAGCGTTGGGCGTCACCTTCAGAGTGCCCAGCCAGGTGCCTTCGAGCGAGGGGCTTCTCGCATCGCCCGATCCGGCCTCCGTCCGAAACACCGGCACAATCGAGCAGAACGCAGTTACAACCCAGATACTCGCTCGCACGACCTTCATCGTATTCCTCCGCGATTATGTGTACGGACTCCTATTCGACGACGACCGCGGTGCCGTAGACGAGGATCTCCGCCGCGTGCGTCATGACCTCGGACGTCGAGAAGCGCAGACCAACGATGGCATTGGCGCCGAGGTCCTGTGCATGCTCGACCATTCGGTCGATGGCCTGCTCCCGCGACTCGCCCAGCAGTTTGGTGTACTCGGCGATCTCTCCGCCAACGAGATTGCGCAGGCTCGCCAGAATGTCCCTTCCGACGTGTCGGGCGCGGACCGTGTTGCCGCGGACCAGGCCGAGGTGCTTGGTGATCGTCTTTCCAGGTATCGTATCCGTCGTTGACAGCAGCATGGCATTACCTCCTGACGTCTCTGTAGCGGTCCCGGCTCCAGAAGTACACCCGTTCCCGCAACACGGAAACGAATAGTATAACCAATCCGCCCAGAAGGGCCAGCAGGCCGATTTTCATGAGGACGCCCACGGTCGGGTCTCGCACGAGGCTCTCGATGAGCTTGAAGCCCCCGCACAGGAGCAGGGCAATCGCCGCGACGGAGAACAGGATCCAGCCCGCGCTCCGCTCGATCCGGTTGTAGACATTGTTCCAGTATTGCTCCCAGACCCGATCCTCGGGCTCGACGAAGGCCACGCAATCTGTCATCCGTTTGAGCTTGCGAAACTGGGCCAGTTCCTGCGTGCAATCCGGACAACCGGCCAGATGCTCTTCGAAGGCTCGCTTCTGCTGCTCGTCCAGTTCATTGTCCAGGTAGGCCATCATGAGGTCTTTGTGATCCTGGCAGGTCATGACGTCTGACCTCCTTTCTCGGGCTCCCCAGCCTCACATTCGTCCAGGGCACCTCTGTGCTGTTCCAAAATCTCTTTCAACTGCTGGCGGGCGTAGAACAGGCGGCTCGTCACCGTCCCCCTGTTGCAGAAGAGCACCTTCGCCATCTCGTCATAGGACATATTTCTGAAGTGCCGCAGGATGATCACCTCGCGGTGCTTGTCATCGAGTCGGCTCATTGCTTTCCAGATGCGATCTTTGGCCTCGTTGCGTTCGGCGACGGCGTCCGGCTCGAAGCACTCCCGGCCCTCGGGCTCCGGACAACCACACTGGGTGTCGTCCAGGGAGCTGGCCCGCCGAATCCGTCGCTTGCGCAGGTGACTGAAACACAGGTTCCGCAGGATCTGGTAGAACCACGGGAAGAACTTGTCCTCGGAATGGAGATCATCATAGTGCTTGTAGGCCCGATAAAACGCCTCCTGAGACAACTCCAGAGCATCCTCGCGGTTGCCGACCAGACCCAATGCGATCAGGTAGGCATCCTTCATGTGGCGTTTGACAATCGCTTCAAACACCTCTTTCCGGGTCGAATGCGCATCCCACAGGGCCACCGTATTGTCCTGACACGTGCCGTTCACGTTTGCCACTCCTGAAGGTCCCCACTGCGGTACGCCACATTTGGGGGCCCAATCCCCCGGGGGCCGGATCGAGTCGCAAAGTTCAGCGTCTGCCAGTATAGACTCCCGACAGCATGTTTTCTTCAAAAGAATCGCGAATGAAGAGGAATCGGCGGACATGGCCCACCCGGCCGCGGGGATCTGTGAACCTCTCCTGCACACGGTCCCGTCGCCAACCGGCCCCCGGCAATAATCCGCGCTCGGTCGCGACTACCCTGGATGGGTGATGCTGCGCCGCTCGTGGTCCACTTGGCGGTTGCGTTTCTTGCGTTGGGCCATAGAATGGCAGCCATGCGGGGTGTGCTATGCACGCCCTTTCGTTCGTTATGCTCGAACTCCAGGAAACTATAGCGAAAGTCCAGTCCGCAACGGCGTCGCTACGCCGTGGTCTCGCGGACCGCGCCGTGGGAGAGTACTTCACGACCCTAGACCTGATTGGCAGCCCAACCACAGGCGATTTCGAGGCCGCTCAGGCACGCGCCAATGCCATCCTGAAACAGGAGCTGCTGTCCGCGGATTCCATGGCCCCGGTGAATGGGGACAAGCGGCTCGACGACGACAGCGTCGCGACGATTGCCCTGGGCTTCGATGCCATCGCACGACCCCTGCGGACTCCTCTGCCGGTCGCGGGCGTCCAGGTGAAATCCTTCACGCTGGCCCTCGCGGGGGCGGGCGGCGCTCTCGGCGGCATGCTGCTCGGCGCCGCGTTGATGCGACTGGTTTACGACATGCGTGACCTCGGCTTGGCGATAGGCGGCCCGCTTGGGGCGCTGCTCGCAGTGCTGCTGGTGTCGCGGATGACGAGAGCCAGATTCCTCGCGAAAGTGCTGCCTTGGCTGTTCGTGAAGCCCAAGACCGTGAGCAGGGCAGTCCGCAGCGAGCACGAAAAGGCGGTGCGAATCGCCATCGAGCAGTGGCTCGATTGGGCAATCCCCATGCTGGCGATCCTGTGCCTGAACAAGGCCGGCGCGCCCCAGGCGAAAACCGACAAGGACAAGGCCCTGCGACGGCTCGGCAAGCTGATCTACCTGCTCCATCAGGCGCAGGCGACGGCGCTGCCCGTGGTGGCCCATGAACTGATCCAGGAGGCCAAGAACAGCGGATTCGAAGGTCTGGAGGGCCAGCCGGCCTTTCTGGAGGCAGGCTCCGATGAGAATGAGGTCCTGACGTGGAGTCCCGACCTGGCGGGCCGATACGAGGCGTTCGGACACATCGCCGAAGGCGACCGCGTGACGGTCGAGCGTCCCGCCGTCATCTTCGGCGGACGAGTCGTGCAGAAGGGACTTGTGAGAAAGGTCCGCGACAAGGCGTAACCATGCCTGCAGAATTCGAAATTCGAATATCGAAACTCGAAACAAGCTCAAGACCCAAAGCTCAAAATCCAAAACGGACTATGCGTCGGGCAGCAGCGTTTCGATCATTTGAGATTCGTGCTTGGGATTTGTTTCGGATTTCGAGTTTCGTGCTTCGGATTTCCCCGGATTGGGGCGTGCGGGGTTTTCGCCAACTGGTCGTCCCGCATTGAGGGAATTGAATGGAACCTCAGAACATCCTGGCTATCGATTTCGGGACGACGAACACGTACTTCAGCAAGTGTCCGGCGGACCAGATTTCACCCGTCGGGATCGATTTCGGGACCGGGCGGGACGGACTACCCACCGCCATCCTCTACCGCGGCGACCGCGAACCCCTGGTGGGCGAGCCCGCCCTCCACGAGTACGGCGAGGCTTCCGACGGGGAACGCAAGGACTACCGCCTTCGCACCCAGTTCAAACCCGATATCGTATCGAGCGAGGATGCCACACGGGCGGCAACCGACTTCCTCCGCGCCGTGGTCGAGCAGGCGCAGCGACAGCACATCGCGCTGGACCCGTCCAAACATGACGTCATCATCGGCGTCCCGAGCGAGGCGCACGGGCCGTTTCGCAACCGGGTCTCCGGGATCGCCCGAGAGGCCGGTTACGGCGACGTCCGACTCGTCGACGAGCCCAAAGGGGCCTTGTTGCACCACCTCTGGCACAAGGACTTCTCGCCGGAAGAGGCCCAGCGAGGCATTCTCGTCATCGACTTCGGCGGCGGCACCTGCGACTTTGCGTTCCTCCAGAGCCTCCAGGTAAACCACTCCTGGGGCGACATGGAACTGGGCGGCCGGCTGTTCGACGACTTGTTCTTCCAATGGTTCCTGGAACAGAACCCCGGCGCCCTGAAGACGATGGAGAAGGCAGGCGACACGTACTACGTCCACTCGTACCTGTGCCGGGAGGTGAAGGAGTTCTTCTCGCTGACCATGGCTCGGGACCGCTCGGAGAAGGTGAACAAGTCCGTGAGC
>JAGOLX010000056.1 GCA_017993835.1 Phycisphaerae bacterium | reverse complement strand
CCATGCCGAGCCTCCCGAAACCGTGACAAGATCGATTCCGAAAAGTCTCTACAGCAAACCGTCTGCTCCTCAAAGTGGCTGGTTTTGAACCCGATCTGACTGGCCGGTTTTACCCGATCCTTGACACAAGACGTCGAGGCTAGTGTCCCAGCACTATCGCCGTCATAGGGCGCGAACAGCAAGTACCTGCGAGACTGCGCGTTTGGACTCATAGCTTCACGTGACTGCGCGCCTCAGTCGCAGGCCGGAATAGGCCAAGCCCAGAAACCCCAGTAGCACCGCACCGGGCAGCGGAACTACCGATGGATCGGGCAACGTCGCAATCCATCCTTCCGCGCAGCCGTCATGGAAGCCAGTGCCGACGATGGTCAGCCCATCGGAGCTTATACCGGATGCCCCGAACAGTGTCCAGCCCGTCAGTTCCAGGCCATACTCAGTGAAAAGGAAGTCCTGAAGCGAGCGCATCCCATTCCCTTCGTCCCAGATGAAGGCTACGGCACCCCATGTGGAAGCCTGGCCAGCACGAAGGTGCAAACGTGAGCCTCAAGATACTCTGATCCAGAATGACCCCTACAGCCCACAAGTGGCGACGAGAGTCACGCCGGAGAACTCGCGGACCCCATAGACCCTGACAAACCATGCGCCAGCGGCCGGCGCGGGAATCGTGATTGTCTCATCGTTACCCACCAGATAGGGGCGGTAGTCATACTCTAGTGCCGTTGGCAAGGCACCATGCCTTACATAGAGATCGGCATCCCCCACGCCGCCGGATAGGCGGATCTCCAGAAGCATGACACCGGGTGGGACTTCGAGTTCGTAATACTGTTCGCTGCCAATGCCGCCGGCGAGCGGCGTAGCCGCCACCCCGTCTTCAAGCGGCACGATGGTGATACCTGGACCTGCCGGCGACTTGCTGGCCTCGGCCATTCCTCCAAAGGCACCCATGTTGATTCGCGAGCCATGGGGATCAGGTTCTTGCAGATAGCTGCTGCTTGGGATGCCCCCATCGATGCATGGGCTACTCGTGGAATCATACTCCCACGACCCGCTCAATGGATCGTAGTGGCCCGCCTCGGATTTCAAATGGCAATCTCCAGGGACCCATACTGCCCCTGCTGCGTATGGATCAGCGGGAACATTGATGTCCTGCGAATCTGCCCAGTACGCCGGTGATACGAAGCATGGATCCACATTGATGTTGTTCTCGTCCCACCAGCCCCCTTCGATGTTGCAGAAGACGGCGGTGGGTGCGTGTCCTGAAACAACGTGGATTGCAGCCGGCGCATTGCCCCATAGAATGCAGTTCGTGAATGTGATGCTGCTATCCTCACAGACTACACTGCCACCGGACCTGCCGGCGTAATTCCCTGCAATCGTACAATTGGCAAAGCGGGCGTCGCTGAATCGGCAGTCTATTCCGCCGCCATCGAGACTGGTTCGGTTACCGGCTATGATGCAGTGTGCTATCGTGGGGCTGCTGGCATAACATCGGATGCCGGCGCCAGTCTGAGTATCTCCCCGTGTGATCGTGAAACCAACCAACACGGATTCTGCGCCCTCGCCGCTGCCAAAGGTCACCACAGGACCAGCAAACCCGCCATCGATGATCGTCTGTGAGATTGCGAGATTGCCGTCTGCATCCGAACTTCTTACGACGACAGCCTTGCCGCGGAAGTCGATACTCTCCCGGTACGTCCCTGCTGCAACCACGATTGCACATCCGTCACTGGCGGCGTCGATAGCTTCTTGAATGCGGCTGTATGCATGTGTCGTGCTGCCATCCGGAGCATTCCTATTCACATAGAGTGTGTGCTCGGGCGCCCCGAGGTCGCCGTAGCACGCAGTGGCAACTGTCAGTGGTGTACTCCACTGGCTTTGTCCTGCTGCTGTCTGCGACTGATAGCTGACCATGTATAGTGTCTCAGGGACGAGGTCCGTGATTGTCTGTTCGATCATTTGACCCGACGCTGTTGGTCCCTGCCATACTGTGGTCGTCCATTCATCAGACCCTTGTTCCTTATATCGCCAGCGATACCGGCAGGCCTCGCTGCCGGTATCCTCGATCTTGCCTGAGAGCGTTGCGCCATTGCCACTGACACATACCGAATCCAGGAGAATCTGCATCTGAGGCGGAATCTGCAAGGGCACTTGGTATGTACAATCTGGTGTCCACGCGCTCTGCCCGGCCGAGTTCATCAACTGGAAACCAACGACGTACGTGCTTCCCTCCTCGATGTCACAGAGTGTCCCCGCACGGTTCGCGGAAACGATCTTCCCACCACCGATCCAATCCGTATACGTCCATTCAGAATCGAGTTCTCGCCTGTAGCGGAACCGTCCCCAGCACGGTTCACCACCGTCATCGTCACAGAGACCAGACATTGATGTTCCCACAGATGTTGGGAGCTCCCCCTGCCATGGCTCGACACGCACGTCATTATTCGCAGACGGAGCACAAACTTCTTCTGCGACCGGTCCGATCCACACCCGACAGACATACCCACCATGTAGGTTCCACTCGTGGTCCCTACGAAAGTCAAGCCAGCCGTGATTTGGGGCCACATACCACACCATAAGCTCAGATGTATCGATCAACTCATTATAGCTGCCATTCGCCAGGGGAGTGAACCATACCTTGGCATTGGTCTGGAAGTTGCCCTGGGCGTAGCCGAGGCTCGCGCCATTGATGTACCCAGGCTTCCAGGCCATTAGGCCATGGCACTCGGCCACAGTCACACGCTGCCCCTTTCGGACTGGAACACGTGCACCGCCGTCAGAGGCGGATACTCCAACTTCAAACACTTGTGCATCGCCGTCCATCCCCACGAATCGTGGATTGGGAACAGGAGCCACGTATTTATAGTAATCCACTCTCGCGTTGATCCGGGTAATGTCCACCCCATTCCATGTTGCACAAATAGTGAGTGGGAATCCGCCGCTCTGTCCCCATTCACCCCAATCACCATATAACATGTGCCCCGGGGAGAAATCCAACCCCGGTTCGCCGACGTGAAAGCCGTGCAGCCCCATGTGCGAACCTGCTGGAGAAACCCAGCCATTGACTCCCCACTTCTTAAGGAGATCTCTTGCGTAGGTTGGGCAGAGCCATTGGGCACTCAAATAGTCACAGACAAGGAAACGGATGTATGAGTAGCTTGCATGGGACGAAGCACTGATCTGCACCGAGGAATTCGTGCACACATGGTCTTGCGTCCACAGTTCCGGAGAACCGGCATTCACTTGGTCTGACTGGAACACCCATGTGTACCAGTCTTCATTCCATAATCTCCCCCCTGTCCCTCCGTTTTCCCAAGCGAGCAGACTCGGCGTTTTGACCGGTTGCCACTCTTTGAAGCCCTCTTGGATTTGGCCTTCACTCGGCATCGCGGCTACGAGTTCAAGTTGTGGACCCCAATTGCTTTCTCCCGCTGAATTCCACACGTGAAAGCTGAAATAGTACTTCTGGCCCGAAATCAGTCCCGTGATGGTCTGCTCGCAGACGTCACCTGATACCAAACCCTCCTGGGTCGGCGTCAGTGCCCAATCGTAAGAGGAGCATGGGCGATAACGGAATCGACAGCGACAAGCTTCGTCCCCGTCGTCCAGAACGCGACCTCGCAGTACGGCAGAGTCTCCGGTCACGTCCGTTGCCGAAAGGGTGATTCCCTCTGGGGCCCGCCGCGTCGATGATGGTGAAGTGGATATCGTCAACTGTGCGATCTGATTAACCACCGTGTTGTTGGTCTCATTGCTCTCAGTGACTTCGCCATTCAGATCGAGGATGCACCCAACGTAATATCTGCCTGCTAGAATCACCGGGGGAAGTGCGCCTTGACTCGATCCCTGCACGCTTACGCTGCCGTGACTCGGGACCCCAGCCACCGTGAGTGTCATCAACAGATAGTCTGACATCGTGATGCTGGCATCTGGAGAGGCATACAGCCCGATCGTGAATGCCCCCGAGTCGCCCGATCCGCTATTGTTGACACTACAGGTGACGAGTAACACTCCGTCCGGATCATCTCTGTCCAGTGTCTGCGGGGAAAACTGGGGCCCCTGGTTCGAATATAGGTCGACTGTCCCTGATGAAATGGTAATTGCCTTGGCGAAGACGTTGTTAGTTTCATCAGATTCAGCAATTGCATTGTATGGGTCGACGACGCATCCAACATAGTATGTGCCTGGCGGTACGTCGACAGGAAGGCCAAGACTGAAAGCCATGAGACTAATCGAGCCCTGTTTGATCGTTCCTGTTGCAATACTCTGTGGGGTGGGAAGCAGACGGTAGTCCGACGTTGTGATCGTTGCATCCTCGGAAAGGAACAGGTCCATTGTGGCATTCAGTGAGTAGAACATCGCCCCTTGGTTCCGAAAGGACATCGTGACATGCAGCATCTGCCCCGCCTGCCCGGCGATGAAAGTCTGCGGCGTAATACTACTCTGAGACTCATCAAAACACAGGTCCGGCGTGCCTGATGGTTCGACCGTGAGGCAGTAACCCTCCTTGTATGCGGTGTTGTTGCTCTCGTTTGATTCATCAATGTCTGCATCACGATCAATGATCCATCCCACATAGTACACGCCCGCGGGAATGGATGCGGGAAAACACGTGTGGAGTTCGCCACTAGATGCAACGCCTTGCGCGATTGCCGACATCGTCGAGCGGCCGATGTGGTAGTCCAATGGTGTGATCTCCTGGTCGGAGGACAAATACACATCCACAGTGACATCGCGGGTGACGCCCGCATTACCTCCATTACGGATATACCAGTGTACGGAGAGTGTCTCTCCGGCGATGATCGTGGCGGGAGGTGCTGGCGAAAAGCTTCTATCGGATTCGCCGTTGTCGTAGAGGTCGGGTTTGAGGTCTGAGGCCGAGAGGACCGTGAGGCGGTAACCTTCCTTGCAGGCGGTGTTGTTCTGCTCATTAGCCTCGTCAACCTCAGCGTCAACGTCAATGATCCATCCGACATAGTATGTGCCGGCGGGGAGCTGACCCGGCCCAACCTCGTTCGTCCAGGAATCGATTGTCAATACCTGGCCCGAAGCGAGTCCATAGCAGGACTGGGAACCAAGGGAGTAGTCGTCCGATGTTAGCACCGTGTCGACCGAGGCATAGAAGCGGATACGGAAAGCCCCGGCGTCCGCGTCTCCGCCATTGCGGATCTGGCAGGCGATGGAAATGACGTCCCACTGATCTGCAACGATGGTTTGCGGTGAGAAGCTGCGGTATGATTCGCCATCATCATACAGGTCAGGCAGGCCTGTCCCGGCGCTATACGATGCCAACAGGGTCACGCCGCTGTAAGCGTCATAGCCTTGGACCACGATATAATAGGTCCCGGCGCTCGGATCGGCAATTGTGACTGTCTCCTCGTTGCCGAAAAGGTATCCACGGTAATCCCAGAAGCTTATCGTGGGTAGTGAGTCCTTTCTGACGTAGAGATCGGCGTCCCCCGTGCCGTCGGAGATGCTGATCTGCAATTCGGTTTGGCCGTTTGGGACAGTGATCTGGAAGTAGGTCTCACTGTTCGGATCGCCGGACAAACCTGATACGGGAACGTTGTTGGTCAAGGCCGTCGGGCTGATGCTAGCAAACGAATACTCCATGTCCTCCATCGCAAACTGGACTCCAGAGAGACCCATGTCAGGGTTGTGCGTGCCCCCGTGCGAGGTGAAACTGACTCTGTCCACATTTGTGAAATTCATGGAAACCCATTGCGGTCCGCTCGTATTGACCACGGCGGTGAGAGTATGCACTGGAGAACCGGACCGGTAGCCCTCGATGTCGATATTGAGGCCGTCGTTCCACGCGGCCGTGAAGTAGGCTCCATACAAATCAAATGGAGTGCCCTGAATCTCAGCCGGGTTTCCTCCGTTATTGTAGGCAACATAATCACCGGAAACCAGACCGTTGTAGTAGCCGGATCCGGGCCATAGCCTCGCCTTGCCAGCATAGAAGGTGGTCCACAATTGGAAGCCGCCGTAATTGTCCGCGATCGGGGCTGTCTCCTCGCTTGTGACATTGTCGAATGTGAGAACCTCGGCACTGCAGATGCTCCCAAGAGACAGCAGTACAAGGCCGACGCAGGAGGATGCACACCATCTTGTCATGATCTCACCTCTGATCTTAGTATTGAACCTGATACGTGCCAGGCATCTGCTTTTTGCCGCATTCGCTGGCGTAGCACTAATAACCCACCCAGCCAACCGTCAGTCTGCCAGTCTTGATGTACCCGGCGTTGTTGTTCTCGTTGGACTCACAGATTTCGTCATCGGGATCGAAGATCCAGCCGATGTAGTATTGGCCCGCAGGTACACTGCTCGGGAAGACGAATTCCTCCAACAAACCCAACTGTACGCCGGCGCCTATGCCGAAGTCCGCCACCGCCTCATATAGATAGTAGTCACTCGAAGTGATCGTCGTGTCCAGCGACGCGTAATATCGAATCGTCCAGCCTGAAGGGATGTCGCTCGTGCCACAATTGGCTCCGCCGAAGGCCAGAGTGAGAGTCTGTCCTGCCCGGATGCTGGACGGGGAGAAACCCGCGCCGGATCGCTCGTACTGGCAGAAGTCGGCCGTGCACAGATCACAAGGAGAGATCAACCAGTTGCAAAACGTAAGCATCGCATCGACAATCCCACGGATGTGGACGTTTTCTCCGTCTGTCAGGGACAAGCCAAAACAGTTGGTATGGTGGTTAGGATATACGACCTGGTTGAGTGTATACGTATTCCCTTCCACGGTGACGTGATAAGTTACACTTCCAAGTTTGAGGATACCATCCCACTGGGGTGTAACGCAACCCAAATCCACGTACTTGCCGAGATCCAAAAGCTCGATGGTTCCCATTGAGCCCTCGGGGTACTTGAAGTCGCGCCAAGTTGCCCCTTCGTCCAGAAGAATCACGTCACTGTCTGTCACCAGATCCCAGGACACGAGAGCGATGTTCCCGTCGCACGCGAGAATCGTTCCAGAGGCCCCCGCCCTCAGGTCAGGCGAAGAATATGGTTCCACCGTTTTGTCCTGCAACAGGACCACTCGATCGCCGCGGCGGAACCCGCAGGAAGAACCGCAGCATGGTTGGGCGTCCGCACTTGCAGATGGCATGATGGTATGTTTTATGCATCCTTCGCCCTGTATGCACATACTTATGCCTGGGGATCGGAGCAGACCCACCACCCTGATATAGTCACCCACAGTGTGACCGTAGTAATTGTCCAACACGAATGACTGCCCGTTATCCGTCTGGAACAGGACGCACTCTGTTCCCTTAACCAGGACGCCCCATGCATCGAAGAAGCGACCCAACTTCTCCTGGGGGGCTGTACCCCCGATCCAACACGCAGATGATGGGGGAAAATCCGCGATGGGTCCGTACGTGCAGTAGTCGGCGAGTCCGTCACCTGCCGACCATTGGTCCCAGCTCACGAGAATTCCCAGGTCTCCCTTGCACATGACGGTGCCGGAGTGTCCGGGCAACAGATCTCCCACCTGTTCCAGCAGGACCACCCGGTCGCCCGCGACGATCTCGCCACCGCATACACCCTGGCTGTCGCTACACGACGACACGGTAAACGTCATCTGTGATTGGTAGTCTGTGCAGGAGGAAGAACCAGTGGTTGTTTGCGTTGTGCACAACCGCGTGTAGACCGTATACACACCGGGTGACAAGGGACCTGTGGACGTCGAAAGCTCCCATGAGACTACAACCGTCGCACCGGCATCGCCGATCGTCCTCAGCACATCAACGAAGACGCTGTTCTCAACAACTGTAACCTCCAGTGCGGAGGGTGTGGGGCAGCTGCCCGACGTTCCCGACACAGTGATTGTCAGTTCGTTGCACGATGTCGGGTTTTCTGGGGTTATCTCGACGCTCGTGGGTGTCCAGTCTCCCGTCGGACTGTACATGGAGTAGATCATGTTGTCCATCGCGAACTGTGTCCCGTAGAGACTGAACTTGGAGTTGTGTGTTCCCCCGTATGAGGTGAATAGGACTCTGTCTACGTTGATGAAATCAAGATCGGCCCATTGGGGGCCGCTGGTGTCGACCACGGCTGTGTGCGTGTACACCAGGGAATCAGATCGGTAGCCTTCGATGTGAACGCACAGGCCGTCATTCCAGGCGGCCGTGAGATAGGCTCCTGTGAGATTGAATGCATCGCCACTGATTTCCGCGGGATTCCCACCGTCGTTGTACGCAACGTAACTGTCCGAGACCAAGCCATTGTAGTAGCCGCTTCCCTGCCATGCACTGGCTTTGCCGGCGACAAACGTATCCCAATTCAGCCCTCCGTACCCGTCGGGGATCCATGCGGTTGAATCGGTTGTTATGTCGTCGAATCCCAGCACATCGGCGAAGCTGGGGGCACTGAGTACGAGCAGACAAACGCCAACACATAACGCAAGTTCCACTTTCATGAGTACACCTCCAATATCTTATTCTGATTAGGGTCCGACTTCTCTTATCAAGGTCGTGTGCACGTCATATACCCGAATGGCCCGAGCACGTGTGCTCGATCACAGCGCAGACATTCATCGCTCCCCGTTGCTGCGGGGATTTCAATGGGTGCGTTCATGTCCTATCGGCCAGCTTCCGGAGTGCGCCGCCGGCGGCGCAGCCTATCCGGGTCCGCTCTGATCTCAATCGAGTCCTGGAACGTGCTCTCTCCCCCACTCGGGGCTGGATAATGGATTGTCGGATGTCTTGACCCTCCAGACCTGGTGAGTATCCCACCAGGATCGACCGTCCGAGTTCCAGTGGTGTCCGGCAACACGGCCCTTGTCGTTCACGAAGAGGTGCTTGTCTTTGAACATGTCGGGTCTGATCCAGACACCCCGCGGTTCGCTTATGCCACTCCAGCGTGCTGCCTCGTCCGGGTCAGGGCAGTTGACGGCCAGATTCCCCTCGCTGTCGCAGGTCAGGTACTTGCGGGCGGCGACGGAATAGAAGAAGACGATATCGGTCTCTTTGCCGAAATCCTCGTCATATCGATATTCCCACAGACCCGCCTCGCCCGGTTCGTCGGCGCATGTGACTGTCTCGCCATCCACCACCAGATACTTGCCCGTCTCCCTGTTGATGATGCAGCCCCTCCGGATGTTGGCGTGCTTGTCCTGGTGCGTCGTACGGAAATTCCCTCGGGCGTAGGCTTCCCAGGGGTTCAAAGGGGGGGGCACGGTCCGGGCAGGGAGCGCATCGGTCAGTCCCGTGCAGGCCAGGCCTATCGCCAGTGCGATCGCCGGCAGCGACCACCGATAGTGTTCTCTCCTGAACCGGGAGATCATGGCGATCCGCTGTTTGATCCGGGCCTTCTCCCCGCACAGCGCCGGCAGGACCGGGCACCACCGGGAGGCCAGCAGGCGTTCGATCTGGCGGACGAGAGTCTGCCCATAGGCGACCCTTTCGTCCGGATGGAGTACAGACAGAGCCATGGCGTCGCAGGCCAGTTCACGGTCCGCCCGCATCTGCCTGAAGCCCAACGCAATCAGGGGATTGAACCAGTGCAGGATGTGCAGCAGGCTCATGATGTGTCCAAGGAGCAGATCGTGGCGTTTCAGGTGGGCAAGCTCGTGCAGGAAGATGTGACGTAATTCATCGCGGTCCCGCACGGCCAGCGTCTCCTTGGGCAGCAACAGACGAGGTCGCAGCAACCCGCACAAGGCAGGGCAGCCGACCTGGTCCGTTGCGATCAGCCCAAGCGGGACCTGCATCCCAATCAGGTCCTTGCACTCTTGAAGTGCGCCAAGGATCCACCGGTCAGTGACGGGCCGCCCTCGACGGACAATGCTGTGGAGGCGGATCTTGTTCACGACGACATGGCCCGTCAGAGCACAGACGCCCGCCAGCCAGAGCAGCAACAGGAAGGGGACTGTCGCTGCCTCCAGGCGTCTACCCCGCGGCCGGCTCTCGGCTGTGGGGTGGGTGTTCGCCGTGCTATCGGCTGCCGAACCGGTGTCGACAGGCGATTTGCTCGAACGCGGCCTTTCTGTCGGCGAAGAGAAGGTAGCCACCTCGCGCCCAACGCGGAACTGGTGCTTGTGGTGCAGCGAGAAAGGCAGAAAGTTGTACAAGCTCAGGCCGCTCTGGGGCGCCCAGGGGATGGCCATGCGGAGGATGAGCACAAGCCAGAGGCAACAGCGGCCGCGAGCGCTGAGCCATCGGCCGGCGAGCTTCTGAGTCAGGAGAATCAGGGCAATCAGTACGCTCGCCTGCATGCTCGCCCGAACGAGCCAGGTGAGCAGGGGGGCCAACCATGTCTCGGCAGCCGCCATCTCTACGCCTTTCCTTTTTGGTCAAGCATCCGCTTGAGTTCTTCGATATCCTCCGGCGACAGCCGGGCGTCCTCGATCAACGCGGCCAGCATGGGCCTGACGGTGCCGCCATAGACGCGATGGATGAAGGATTGACGTTCTTGTCGGATACAGGCCTCCCGGCTGACGGCGGGCCAGTAGCGATATTTGCGTCCTTCCTTCTTGTACGTCAGGGCTCCCTTCTGGAGCAGCCGGTTGATGAGGGTGCGAACGGTCTTGGCGCTCCAGGCGACCTTGCCCTTGAGGGTTGCGACAATCTCGTCGGCGGTCAAGCCCGGCGTGGACCAGCACACCTGCATCACCAGCCACTCCGCATCCGATATCCTGGGCAATCTCTTCACAAGGCACTCCCTTCAATCACATCCGTAATCCGTCTGCATCGTATTACATCCGTAATCGGTTGTCAAGAGAGAAATGGAGATAATCTTCATAATTGTTCTCGCGGATCGTCCGCATTGGGGAACCCAGAGGGTCGCCGGATCGCCGGGCCTGGGGACCTTGCGTGCACGACCGCAGTTGGACCCTCCTGTCGCGTGGCGGGGCGCTGCCCGGACCCTGTCATTCCTGCGCCAAGCAGGAATCCAGAAGACGTGGTATGTAACGTGTCCTGGGAAGTGGATTCCCGCTTCCGCGGGAATGACAATCCAGGGTCTCCACGAATCGTCGTTGCACGCGAGCAGACACAGTCTCATGTACCCCCGCGACCTTCCCCAGGCAAGAATTCGCTTGCCCCAGGGGGGCTGGGCGAGTAGCTTGATTGGCGCGGAACGACCGACGTTCGTGTCGAGGCGAGGCCGCAGAGATGGCTTGGTAGCTCGATGCGCGTGGTTTCCGACCAGCCGCTGTCATGGCAAGG
The DNA here is from genome assembly GCA_017993835.1 of Phycisphaerae bacterium. Classification (GTDB taxonomy): domain Bacteria; phylum Planctomycetota; class Phycisphaerae; order Sedimentisphaerales; family Anaerobacaceae; genus PLanc-01. The sequence continues at coordinate 28,837 of JAGOLX010000056.1, read as the reverse complement.
TGTGAACAGGCTTGTTACCCGAGGGAAATCCGAATGTCCTACTGCCTCAGACGAATGTCAGCACACGCTTCGATGATCCTGCTCATGGCCGCAGGCGCATGGTTCCTGCCTGGTCCGGCGGTGGGCCAGGAGCATGGGGATTTTCGCGAGATCATCAGCCGGGCCAAGTCGGAGGTGTTCCCCGCCCTGATCTTCGTCAAGCCCATCGTCGTCGATTACGGCAGCGGCGAGAAGAAGCACCAGGAGGTCTTTGGCTCGGGCGTCATCGTCAGTCCCGACGGCTACGCCGTGACCAACTGGCACGTCGTGGACAAGGCGGTGACCATCAACTGCGTCCTGCACGACAAGCGTCAGGTCCCGGTCGAGCTGATCGGCTCGGACCGCGACACGGACTTGGCGTTGCTCAAGCTGCCGGCCCTGCCCGAGGGGCAATCCTACCCGTCGGCCCGGTTCGCCGATGCGGCCAAGGTGCATGAGGGCGACTTCGTCATGGCCCTGGGCAGTCCGTTCGGTTTCCAGCGGTCCATCAGTCTGGGCATCATCTCGAACGCCCAGCGGTACATCGGGTTCGAGACGGAGTACAAGTACAACACGTGGCTCCAGACGGACGCCGCGATCAATCCGGGCAACAGCGGCGGGCCCTTGATCGACACGAGCGGCGCGATCGTCGGCATCAACACGCTGGGCGTCGAGGGCAGCGGGCTGGGCTTCAGCATCCCGGCGTCCACAGTCCAGGACACCGCCGAGCGGCTCAAACGCGACGGTCGGGTCATCCGGGCCTACACCGGCCTGCGTCTCCAGGCGCTGAAGGACTTCCACAGCAACACATTCGTCGAGGCCGAGCACGGCGTCCTGATTGCCGGCGTGGAGGAGAATAGTCCCGCGGCGCGTGCCGCCGTGCGGGCAGGCGATATCCTCGTGAGTGTTCGGGAGGAGGCTGTCGAGGGCGCCTACGCCGAAATGCTGCCGGAGATCTGGCGCCGCCTGGCCGATCTTGCGATCGACCAGCCGGTCGCCATGGAGTTCCAGCGGGGAACCGAGCGGCTGCGGATCGAAGTTACGCCGGAGCAGAAGGGCGCCTCCGAGGGCGAGGATTTGGACTGCCGTCGGTGGAACATGACCGTCAAGGAGATCAACAAGTATCTGACGCCGCAGCTCTACTATCTGCGGGAGAAGGGCGTTTATGTCCAGGGCACCCGCTATCCCGGCAACGCGGAGACTTCCGGCCTGAGCCGCGGGGACATCCTCCTAACGATCGACAAGGAGGCCGTCGAGACCATCGCGGACGTCAAGCGGGTATACGAGCGAATCCTCCAGGACGAGAAGCGTGAAAAGAAGGTGGTCGTCGAAATGCTCCGCGGCGGACTGCGGAAGTGGATCGTGCTGGACTACCGTCGTGACTATGAAGAGGAATGAGCAGATGCGGAGGCAAGACATGCGAGCAGCGATGGCAGCAGTGGTTGGCGTTTGGATGGTCCTCGGAGTGTGCGGATCCGCGGCGTGGTCGGCGCCCAAGGAGGGCGACGAGCCCTCGCAGAAGATCTACGAACAGACGAGCGGCAGCTTCGTCGTGGTCCGCTACCACCTCAAGAAGAGCGGTCGGCCGCACCTCGACGGCGACGAATCCGAACTTGGGCAACGATCCGTTCTCCGGAACGTTTTGGACGGCAACACGATGGACACGATTGGCGTGATCCTCAGTGACCAGGGCGAGATCTTCACGTCCGATCGGGAGGCGGCTCACTGGGAGGTCGTCGACCACATCACGGTCAAAGGGCCGGGCGGGACCGTCGTCCCGGCCAAGCCTGACCGGTTGCTGGTCAAGACGTCCGGCCGCATCCTGCGGATCGAGGGCGGCCTGCCCACAAGCTGGAAGCCCCTGGCATTTGCCGAATGCGAGCGGATCACGCCGCAGACGAAATTCTTCGGTGCGACCCTGGGCATGGACCGGCACTACCGTTTGTATGTCGATTCATGCAGGTATGGCCGCGACTGGGTAGGCGCCGACGGCGGCCGCGACTGCCTGCAAATTTCCACCATGTCGGACCTTGCGGTGCTGTGCAACGGCGAGGGCTCTCCGGTCGGCGTCACCTGCCTCGACGCGATCGACCTCGGTCCGGGAGAACCCGCCTGGCGGGGCAAGGACATCCTCGCGGATCCCGGCGTTCCCGACGCACAGCTTCGGGAACTCGAACGCAAGCTGCAGGAGGACTTCGGAAAGAACATCTACGAAGTCCGGATCATGCCTCGTCCCGATCCGCAGGAGGACGACGAATCGGAGTACGCGATTCCTTACCGATTCCGGTCTCGTTACATGCAGTCGGAGGAGGGCCAGGAGAAGACGGTCTTCGCCCTGGGTTTTGCGGGGAGCAAGCTGCTCATCCCGGAAGGACTGCCCAAGGAACGGGTCGCCGGAATCGACACGATCACAGTCCTGGTGGACGACGCGGAGGTTCCCGCCCGCTTCGTGGGCGTTCTCAAGGAGTACGCCGCGACGGTGATCGAGCTGCAGGAGGGCCGGTTGCCTCGGACCGTGACCTTCCCGCCCGATGGGGTGCTTGCGCGGATGGAGCCCTTCTGGGCGGTCTATGCTCGCGAGCTGGGCGGCAAAGACGTGCGAACCGAGCCCAGCCGCTGGATCAACGAAGAGCAGGGGTACAAGGACCTGTGGTACCGTGTGGCGGAGCGGTCCGTCCCGGACGACAGTTGGCTGCTGGATCGCCATGGCGCCCTCGTCGGGTTCTGTGCGCAGGCCCGGCACGAGAACGTCCGGCTCGAACCCTATCTGCTCGGGGCGGACCACGAGCGATTCATGCCCTCCGGCCTGCCCTCTTTCCTGCGATCTCGCATGAGGGCGGTGCTGGGTGCGAACATGCCGTATGGCTACGCGACCGATAGCCGCTTGATCGACGCTACGGAGATGGCCCGCATCCTGGGCGATCTGTCCGCTGCCTGCGATCCGCACATTCGCCACCTGGACAAAGACGAGCAGAAACGTCGAGTCTGGCTGGGCGTTGAGTACACGGCCCCGGACAAGGAGATGATCAAGCAGATGGGTCTGCGGGAGCCCACCGAGGACGGGCAAATCGGCCTGATGGTCAACCGCATATACGAGGGTTCGCCTGCCGCTGCGCTGGGTCTGACCGAGGGCGACATCCTGCTGACGATCACGGTCCCGGGGACGCCGTGGCCGATCGAGCTGCGAAGCGACGGTTCGGATGACTCCGGCGGGCCCGACATCGACGAAGCGGACATCCCGAAGGAATTCGCCGCGATGGGGTACCAGATGCCTCGCAGGCGGCCGTGGCCGAGCCGGGACAACTACCTGACCGGTCTGCTGGCCGATATCGGGCAGGGCACGGCGGTCACGCTCCGCTATATCCACGGCGTCGAGACCCTGGAGAAGGAGTTCACGATCCAGCAGGCCCCGCGGGACATGCTCAGCGCCGCCAAGTACAAGAACGAGAAGCTCGGCCTGACGGTCAAGGACCTGACATACGAGGTCCGCGCCGCCCTGCGATTGAAGCCGGAGGAGCCCGCGGTGGTGGTGACGAAGGTCGAGCAGGGCACCCCCGCAGCGTTGGCTCGGATCAACGCCTATGAGCTGATCCGGGCCGTCGACGGCACGTCGGTCGATAGCGTCGCGACTCTGGAGAAGCTGATTGCCGATGCCCAGCAGGCCCGGAAGGACTCCGTCCGCGTGACGGTGGAGTGGATGGGCAAGACCCGTCTGGCGGATCTCAAGTTCGACGCCAAGGGGCCCGCAGGCGGTTTTCTGAACTCCCTGCTCCAGGGCGGATGAAGACCCGCGGGCGCGCTACGAGCAGCCTGAGTGTTCCGACTCGTCGCCGGACTCGTCCTGGCGGTATCTGATCCACTCCAGGCACAGGCCGGCGGCCGGGGCGAGGTGTCCCGCCGCCTGGCGGTCTCGGGCCGCCAGCATCTCCGTCATGTCCACAGGGCGCCAGTGCCCGCGTCCGACATCGACCAGGGTCCCCACCAGGATGCGGGCCATGTGGTGCAGAAAACCGTCGCCTTCGAGGTCAATGGTGATTGTATCGGGATCGCCGTTGCAGCCGGCCGTGACCTCGCAGCGGTGCAAGGTCCGCACGGTATTCTCTCCCGGTTCGAGAGCGGCTGCAAACGAGCGGAAATCGTGCGATCCGGCGAAGAAGCGCGCCGCCGCCTGCATGGCCTCGACGGCCAGCCGGCTCGGGTAATGCCAGCAGAAACGAATCCGACGGACGGAGCGAATCCGCCCGGTGTAGATCGTATATCGATAGGCCTTGCGCGTGACATGTCCATTAAGATCGAAGTCCGGCCCGACCTCCTTCGCACTCAGCACGGCGATATCTCGCGGCAGGAACTCGTTGAGCCCAAGGGCGAGGTGCTCCGCGACGATGGGGTTCATCGTCTTGATCAGACCCACCTGGCCCATCGCATGAACGCCCGCATCGGTTCGGCTGGCCCCCTGCACCGCGGTCGGATTCCGCAGCATCGCTGTGGCGGCCTCGCAGAGCGCGCCCTGCACAGTCGAATAGCCCGGCTGGATCTGCCAGCCGTGGTAGTCCGTGCCGTCATAGGCAATCACCAGCTTGATCTTGCGTTGGGCAGGCATGATGGGAAATCACCACCAGCGAGGGTTCTGGTCGAGGAATTTGCTGACAGCCTCGTACTTGGGCGCTTCGGTCGGCGATTGGCCGTGGTATTCCATCAGACCCCAGGACCCCCACTTGGAGTAGCCGCCCAGCGAAGAGAAGATGACAGCCGTTGTGCCGCCGTTCTGTCGCCAGCCGGCGAGATAGTTCAGGTATAGAGACTTCATTCCTGGATGGCGGTTGGCGGCGTGGAAGAGATCCTCCAGACGCTTGTTGTTCTCCGCTCCGCCGTAGCCGACGAGGTGCTGGCCCGCTTCATAGGCGACCAATCGCAGACCTCGCTCCTTGGCGGCGCGGGCTTGCTCCGCGATGGTCTTGTTGCCCTCTGCGATGTACCTGGCGCATTTGTCGAGAATCTGATCGACAGTCATTTGCGCAACCTCGTTCTGCGTCTTGGGATCGCCCAGCGCGTTGCCGAAGTAGGGGGCGACCGCAAGCACATCCGCGTGTTTGTACGCTTCCTCGAAGTCCATCACCTGCTGGCTGGTCCAGGGGTTGGCGCTCTGGGCAGCCAGGACGCGGACGAGCCGGTCTTTGCCTCCAAAGACGTCTTCCCAAATCCTGAAGATCTCGACGGCTCGCTTGGAGTAGTACCGCAGTTGTGCCTGGTAATCGTTGTCGCTCAGGCCGAGCGCCTTGCCTTGGTCCCGGCAGTAGCGGGCCTGATCGAAGATGCCGTTCCAGCACTCATTCGAGTACTCGATGTGGATCTTCAGGCCGGGCTCCAGATTGGCTTTGACCATCTCTGCGAAGCTACGGACGTAGTCGTCGCCGGCCATATGCGGCATGCAGAACCATGGATCGGCGTCGAGCGTGTTGGCCAATTGGATCAGGTACTCCAACGCGACGCCCGCGTCATCGCCCTGGGTCTGCATCCGCGGCGTGGAGCGGTCGGACCATTGGGCCACCTTGGAGTTGTTGGTCCGCTGGAGGTCCATGAATCGCAGGACCTTGAACCTCTCCCATCGCCTGAGAAACTCCGGATGGAACGGCTGCGATTCGTATGTGTCCTCGAATCCCGGCAGAATGATGCGGATGTTGCAAACCGGATCGGCGGGATCGGTTTCCGTGATCTTCAACGCCAGGAGGTCCAGGTCGCTGCCGACCTCGACTCGGATTCGCCCGGGCGATTCCTCGACGACCTTGGTGCCATAGGCGAACTGGATCTTGCCCTTGCCTTCGTAGAGGCAGGTGTACACGCCGGCGGGGTAGCCGAGCTTTGGGCGGGTCAGGATGATTGAATTGGCGAAATGGCCGTCGCCTCGCAGTGACCGGACCCAGCCTTCGGGCGTCAGATCGAGCGGGCCGCCCTGATCGTAGCCTTTGCCCGGCGTCTGGCTCTTGAAGGTCTGCGAGTGCTTGAACAGATCGACGAACACGATCTCCGAGGACCAGTAGGTCACGCCGGCGATGTTGATGCCGAGCGCGGAGTTGTCGTTCGGAGCTGCGTGCAGGCCCCTTGTTGCGACGGCCAACACGATGATGGCACACAATGCGAGTGTCTTCTGCGTCTTCATTGTGTCTTCTCCGCAGGCAATTGCGAGACGAATTCGTAGCTCCCGGATTCGATCTCGAAGACCGCGTAGTTGTCCTCGACGCGGAGGAACTTCGCGTGGCCGCCCACGTGGAGGTAGTCGGGCCCTTCGGCGATTGCTGTCTGCTTGTCGCTGGGGACATAGACGGTTGCGGTGGTGTTCACGGGCACCGCGATCTTCAGCACGATCTTGCTGCCGCGAATGTCCCAGTCGCTTCGGATCGTGCCATAGGGGGACTCGTGCTCGGCGCGGACCCAAGTGAGGTCGCCCAACAGTTGCGGCTTGATGACGAAGTGCTTGAAGCCGACCGCTTTCGGATCGGGCACGATGCCGCCCAAGACCTGGTAGAACCAGGCGCTGATGTGCCCGAACATGATGTGATTGCGGGAGGCCTCACCGTCCCACTGCTCCCAGAGCGTGGTGGCCCCTTCGTCGAGCCAGCGGCCCCAGCTCGGGTAGCCGGTCTGAGTCGCCATGCGATAGACCACGTCGGCCCGGCCGCCGGCGGTCAGGCAGTCGATGAGGTACTTGGTGCCCAGGATGCCTGCGTCGAGGTAGCCGTCGTTCTTCTCGATCATTGCGACGAGGTTGTTCAGGACTCGCTGCTGTTCCTGCGGCGGGACCAGGCCGTGATACAGGGCGCAGCTCATCGCGGTTTGCGTGCCACCGTCGTAAAGGCCGGCGTCCTTCTGGAAGAACTCGCGATTGAAGGCGTCGCGGATGCTCAAGGCCAGATCGCCGTACTTCCTGGCGTCTTCGGTCTTTCCGAGCATCGCAGCCGTCTTCGACACGATCAGCGCGTCGCGATAGTAGTAGCCGGTCGATGTCACTTTCTCCGGCGTCTTGGATTTCGCAGGCACCCAGTCGCCCAGGCCGATCGAGACGATGTGGTTCTGGGCCTTGCTTGTCAGATAGTCCACGTAGCGTTTGAGCCGGTCGTACTGGTCTGCAAGGACCTGGGCGTCACCCTCGTACTCGTAGAGGTACCACGGGATCAAGACGTAGGCGCTGTCCCAGGCGGGACCGTTGCCCCAGGCATAGCCCCAGCCGCTCGTGGGCACGATGCCCGGCAGCTCGCCGCTGTCCCGCTGCTCGTCTTTGAAGTCGTTCATCCACTTGGCGTAGGCGGCAGCGGAGTCGAAGTTGTACAGTCCGGTCTCGGCGGCCAGGTGGGCGTCGCCCGTCCAGCCGTTCTTCTCCCGGTGGGGGCAGTCGGTCGGATAGCCGACGAAGTTGCTCACGTAGGACCACAGCGTGTTGCGTTGAATTCGGTTGAACAGCTCATTGGAGCACTCGAACGAGCCGGCCTTGTCGAACGCGGTGTGCACGACGCGGGCCTCGATGGCGTCCAGGCTCGGCTTGCCCGGCAGGCCGGTCACCTCGACGTACTGGAACCCATGATAGGCGAATCGCGGCTCCCAGATCTCGGTGCCTTGGCCCTTGAGGATGTAGGTGTCGGTCTGAGCCTTGCCGGTCTTGATGTGCTGGCCGATGTCCTTCTGATCGAGCGTGCCATCCTTGTTGAGCCGCTCGCCATAGCGCATGACGACTTCCGTCCCCGCGGGGCCGGAGACCTTTAGTCTCGCCCAACCAGCCAGGTTCTGGCCGATGTCGAAGACGTACACGCCGGGCTTGGGCTCCGTGAGTTTGGCTGATTTCAACGTGTCGGCGACCCGGATCGGGGGCATGATCTGCGCCCGCAGCTCACCTTTCGGGCCGGAATCGATTTGCGCGAGCGGCCAGTTGCTGTCGTCGCAGTCGGCGTCATCCCAATCGGTCTTCTCCAGCCGGGCGTCGTAGGTCTCGCCGTTGCGGATGCTGTCGAAGACGATCGGGCCGGTCGAAACCCGCCATGTCGCGTCGCTGGCGATGACTCTCGTCGAGCCATCATCGAAGGTCATTTCGAGCTGGCACCGCAGGACGGGTCGGTCCCGCCAGGGGGCCTTGTCGAAATCCCAGACCGCCCGCGTGTGCATGTTGTACCAGCCGTTGCCGAGGATGACGCCCAGGGCGTTGAACCCTTTGCGGAGCTGCTTCGTCACGTCGTGGACGACATAGAGTGCCCGCCTGTCGTAGCGAGTGAACGCGGGGTCGAGAACGTGGTCGCCCACCTTGTCGCCGTTGAGACGAAGCTCGTGATAACCCAGGCCGCAGATGTAAACGCGAGCGGTGACCGGTCTCTTGGTGAGGATGAACGACTTGCGGAACAGCGGCGCGGGCTTAGGACCTTTGTCCTCGTCGCTGCCGGGGGCGCTGATCCACTGGGCCTTCCAGTCCTCGGGCTTCAGCAGGCCCATGTCCCACATCGCAACCTCGCTGAACGGGCTGGGCTGGTCGTCCTTGTCCCAGGCCCGGACCTTCCAATAGCAGACGACTCGCGAGGTCAACGGCCGGCCTGCGTACCGGATGAGGATCGACTGATCCGAGGTCACCTTGCCGGTGTCCCACAGATCGGCCCGATTGTCGGCCAGCAGCGACTTGTCCGTCGCGACGAGGATCTGATAGGCGGTCTGCTTCTGGCCCCGCCAGGGGGACTGGAGCTTCCAGCTCAGTCGAGGCTCGGCGACATCGACGCCCAGCGGGTCTCGCATGTGCTCGCAGGTCAGGTCGGTCACGCGCACGTTGCTGCGGAGTTGGGCCAGGGGGAGAGCCACCTTGGGCAGGTCCGCAGCCGCGGCCGAGACGACGATGGTGTGCAAGAGGAGAATCGTGGTTCGCCGAGTCATTTTTGTGCTCCTTATCGCTGTTCTTCGCGGTTCTTGACGGTGAACGTGTAGCTCCCCGACTCGATTTCGAGAGTCATCGCACCGTTCTCTCGGCCGAGCGGGCGCACGCCGATTGCCTGAGCGACCGGCTTGTCGGATTCGGTTACTTCAGCAGTGTCTTTCGCGGGCAAGTAGACCGTAGCGGTCGTGCCGACGGGAATCGTCACGTCCAGATGCAGCGTCTCGCCATCACGGCGCCATTTGCTGATGATCAGGCCTCGAACGGAGTCGTACCCGCAGCGGACCCATGTCAGGTCGCCGACGATCTGCGGGCGGATAACGATGCGGTCGAAGCCCACCGCCTTCGGGTCCGCCTGGATGCCGCCCAGCCAGTTGAAGAACCACTGGCTGACCGAGCCGAACATCGGGTGGTTGTGCGAATACGTGTTGTCGCTGAACTCCCAATGCTCCCAGAGCGTCGTGGCGCCGTTTTCGAGCATGTGTCCCCAGCCGGGGAACTCCTTGCGGTTGACGAGGTCATAGGCCAGACTCGCCTGGCCGTTGCGAGAGAGCACTTCGAGGAGGTATCGCGTCCCGAAGATGCCGGTGGTCAAGCGCCCGCCGTCACGTTTCGTGATCTGATCGACCAGGTATTGCAGGGCGAGCGGCTGCTGCGGTTCGTGGAGCATGTCCAGTTGCAGCGCGAACGACTGGCTGGCCTGCGTGCCCGGCGGGACGCGACCGATCTGCTCCGTGAAGAACTTGTCCTGATAGGCCTTCTTGATGGTTTCTGCGAGGTCGGCGTAAGCCCTCGCTTCCTGCTCCCGGCCCAGGATGCGGGCCAATCGCGAGAGCAGACGCGCGCTTTCACAGTACAAAGGCGTCACCATCTCCGGCGCCGGGGCGGGGACCAGCGCCTCGTGGTCGCTGAGTCCCTCCTTGATGATGTGGTCCGGGGTCCGGCCGGCGACGAGGTCAAACCAGCGTTTCGAGGCGGCATACTGCTCCTCGACGAGTCGCCGGTCGCCGTAGTACTGATAGAGCTGCTGTTGCAGCAGGGGGTGGGCCATCGCCCAGGCGACGCCGCAGTATTGAATCCCGACGAAGGGCGCCGTGTCCGTGAGCATGCCGTCCGCGAGGGCGTTGTCCTGCCAGTCCTGAGCGGCCTTCGCGTAGAATCGCGACATGTCGAAGTTCAGCATGAAGGAGTCGCAGGTCGCGACCAGGTCGCCGCCGTAGCCGAACCGCTCCCGGTGAGGGCAATCCGACTGCACGCTGAAGATGTTGCTCAGGAACGTCCACTGGCACATTGTCTGAATGCGGTTGAACAGTTCGTTCGAGCATTCGAATCTGCCGACCTCCGCGACGTCCGTGTTCAGACGCAGTCCCTCCAGCGTCGCCAGCGTAGGGGTCCCCGGATAACCGGTCATCTCCACGTAGCGGAACGCGCGGAACGTGAAGCGAGGCATGTAGACCTCGATGCCCTTGCCCTTGGCGATATACGTGTCGCTCTGCCAGGCGATCTCCGGTGCGCCCGGTCCGCCCGCGGAGGCCCGTTTGATCTGCCCGCAGACGCTGGTCATGGGATTCAGTGAGCCGTCCTTGTTCAGGAGTTCGCCGTAACGCAGGGTGATCTGCGTACCGGCCGGGACATACACGGCGAGCATAGGCCAGCCGGCGAAGTTCTGTCCCATGTCGAAGATGAACGTACCTTTCTGGGGTTCTGTGATCTTCACTGTGCGGACAGTCGCGGTCAGTCGGATCGGAGGCAGCGGCTCGGCCTGCAATCTTCCGATGGGTTCCGTGGCGATTGCGGCGTGTGCCCAGTCTGCATCCTGGCAGTCCGGCTGGTCCCAGCCGGAAACCTCCCGACGGGCATCGTACACCTCGCCCAGGTAGATGTTGTTGCGGAGGACGGGACCTTGTGTGACCTTCCAGGTCTCGTCACTGATGATAGTGGTCCGCGAGCCGTCGTCCAACTCGATCTCCAGTTGTGCGATGAACCGGGGCCGACCGATGGTCAAATGCTCGCGGAGATTCAAATGGCCCCACATGCGCAGGGGCAGGGGATTGTACCAGCCGTTGCCCAAGGTCACCGCCAGACTGTTGTTCCCGTCCAGCAGGAGATCGGTGACGTCATGGACGCTGTAGAACACACGTTTGGAATAGGCGGTCCAGGCGGGGTCCAGGGAACTGTCGCCGAGGTGCTGGCCGTTGAGATGCGCCTCGTAGTAGCCCAACCCTGTAATATAGAGTCGTGCCTTCTTCACGGCCTTTGCCAGTTCGAACGCCTTTCGGAACAGCGGCGCAGGGTCTTCCTTGTAGAAGTCCTCGTCGTTCTTCGGATTGGCCTTGCCGTCATGGATCCATCGGGCCTTCCAGTCGGCCTCGTCGAGCAGGGCCATTTCCCACTGCGCTGTTTTGCTGAAGTCGCACGCCTGGTCGTCTTTGTCCCAGACCCTGACCTTCCAGTAGCAGCAGGTCCGCGAAGCCAAGGGCTTGCCGGCGTAGACAACGTGAACAGACTGATCGGACACGACCTTGCCGGTCTCCCAGAGATCGGCTTTGCCTTCGGCCAACAGGGCCTCGTCAGTCGCCACAAGGACCTGATAGGCGGTTTGCCTTTGCCCTCGCTGTTGTGACTGAAGCTCCCAGCTCAGTCTCGGCTGCGTCACATCGATGCCTAACGGATCTGTCTGATACTCGCATCGCAGGTCCACGACCCGGACCGCGCCGCCCGACTGCGCCCAGCTCGCGGCAACGCTCGAAACCGCGATCATCTGCGCCAGAACGATTGTTTTGAACTGAACCATCCTTTTCACCTCCAACGGGGGTAGTGGAAATGATCTGACGGTGAATTGTCCCGCAGAACGCAGCGGAAATCAAGGACTCGTTTCTTGGAATGGGCCCCGGGGGCACGGCCGTACTCGCACGCATGGAATCGGGGTTCAAGGAGAGCTTGGATTGTCATTCCCGCGAACGCGGGAATCCAGTTCCTGGGACACGTTGTCAACCACAGCTCATGGATTCCTGCTTCCGCAGGAATGACAGCGTCCAGCCCATGTCTCGTCGCCCAGCGGAGGGCGCAGCAGCGCTCATGCCCCCTGGGCGCGGTGATTATTCGTGCATTGACGAGCGTCTATCCACCAGATACGTTGGTGACTCGGCTGATTGATGCCGGAGGGAAGCCGGACGTGCCGACAGGAGTGTGTCTGGAGATGATTGCTGGATTTCGGCTGATCGGGATGGGCTCTCAAGGCATCGCACCCTACTGCCCGTGGGCGGGCGGGGCGTTGGCGCTGCTGTGCCTGTGGGCGGCCCTGCGGGCAAATCGGCATCGACGCTGGGTCGATGACACGCCGACGTCCAAGACCACCGGTGTGTTCATTGGCTTGGTCGAGGTCAAGGGCGCTGCCGAGAGCCGCAAGCCTCTGCTGAGCCATTTGGCGGAACAGCCGTGTGTCTGGTACTCGTGGTCTGTCGAGGAGCACTGGTCCCGTACGGTCACCGAGACGTACACCGATGAGAAGGGCAGAACCCAGACTCGCACGCGCCATGAGAGCGGCTGGACCACGGTCGCCAATGGGGGGGAACAAGTCCTTTCATTCTACTTGCAGGATGATCTGGGAGTTGTTCAGATTCGCCCCGAGGGGGCGAAGATCGAGCCCGCGACCATCTTCCATCGGACTTGCGGCCGCGGAGATCCCCTGTACTACCAAAAGGGACCCGCGCACGCGGTGGCCGATTCAGACTATGAGAGGCAGTTCAGCGAGACGGCAATTCTGCTTCACACGCCGCTGTACGTTATGGGCCAGGCTCGAGAACGCAAGGACGTCGTCGCTGCGGAGATCGCGGCCGATCCAAAGTGCCCCCCGTTCCTGATTTCGTGCAGGACCGAGAAGCAGATCAGTTCCGACCTGGGAATTGGCTACTGGATCTGGGGGATCGTGGGATTGGCGCTGGCGGTAGGCGGGGTTATCGCGGCCGATGCTGCCCAAGACGAGATTCTGCGGCGTGGCGCAATGCCCTATGTAGCGGCCGCGATGGTCTACGTGCTGGCCTGGGCTCTCGCCTGGGTTTGGCTCGTCTTCAACAGTCTCATCGGTTTGCGGAACCGCGTCAGTCAAGCGTGGTCCCTGGTAGACGTGCAGTTGAAGCGTCGGCACGACCTGATCCCCAACCTCGTCGCAGCGGTCCAGAGAATGAGCGACCACGAACGGCAAGTGCAAACCGAAATTGCCGCACTACGTGTGCAAATCGAAGCGACGCCTCCCGGCGTGGCCGGGCCGGACTATCGTGCCTGCGGCAAGCTGCTCCTGGCGGTGCAGGAGGAGTATCCGCAGCTCAAGGCCCAGGACTCGTTCCTGAGTCTCCAGAAGAACCTGACGGACACGGAGCAGCGAATCGCCTTGGCCAGCGGCTACTTCAACGACATCGCGACCTACTACAACACGCGACTGGAGAGAGTCCCCGATCGATTCGTCCGGGGATTGGCCGGCCTCAAGCCGCGAACCCTCATGGCGGCCAATGACTTCGAACGAGCCGCCGTGCCCGTCGATCTGGCTTCGTAGACGATTGGTGTCTGTGGGACCTATGGGACTGATGGGACCCGTAGGACTGATGTTTGATGCTCGGGGTGATGCATTCAGAATCGCCTGGCCAGGCTGATGCCGACCGCTGGGGTTTGGGGGTTGCCGTAGTAGGGCTGGATCTCGAAGCCCCCGATCTCGGGATTGCCGTGACGCTGGGCCACCGTGTGTCCGACGACCCAGCCGAGCGCCGCGCCGAAGACCACATCGCTGGCCCAGTGGTCGCCGTCGTCCATCATTCGCCAAGCGACGACCCCTGCGACCGCGTAGGCGGGCAGACCCACCTTCAGGCCGTAAAACTCGTGCAGGACCGACGCGACCGCGACCGAACTGGAGGTGTGGCCGCTGGGCCAGGACCAGCTTTGGCCGTCGGGCTGATCGTTGTCGCGGATCATCTTGAGTCCGCCTGTGACGGTAGCGGTGATCGTCAGAGCCGAGAGCATGGTCACCGCCTTTTGCCGGCCCAGGTTGTCCTGTGCCTCGGCGTCCAGGAAGTACCAGAGCGCCGTGCCGGCGAAGTGCGTGACGGGAGAGCCGATGATGAAAAGGGCATCTTCGCTGAACGTGCCGAATGTGTCGTGCTTGTCGAAGTGATCCGCGACGTCGTCGTCGGCGTTGCCGTTGTTCATCGCGACGCTGGCGAGTCCCGCCCACCCCAGGAGGGCCAGGTTGTCCCCGTTGAAGAACGTAGCTTTGGCATCGGCCATGAGCCGGTCGGGAAACACGCGGAGATCGGCCTTGGCTGTGTCGTACCAATCGGAAGGCACAGTCGTGGCATTGGGCTCCGCCGCCCCGGCGGGAAGCGCCAGCACACAAAGACAAAACAGCCTATTCGCCCATTGAGACATCGTGGATCAGTCCGCATCGCTCATTTCGGGTTCGTCCAGGGACGGCGTTTCTCCAGCGAGGGCAGGGTGGGGAACGCAGCATGGGGTTCCACCTGGTACCAATAGGCGGTCGAGGCGATGTCGTCCGAGAGCCTCTTGTACTTGCCGTCCGAGCCCCAGCCCAGGGCTTGAATGGTCACGCGGAGATCCTTCTCGTAGCAGACCGGATCGAGGATGTGCCAGCGGTACAGGCTCCAGTAGGCGGGTACCTCGGCATCGCTGCTGGGCAGGACGGTCCCGGTGTAGGCGGTGCTGTACGATTCAGGGAAGCCGTAACTGCCGCAGAAATAGTCCTCCGTGCCTGTGCCGCAGATGGTGGGGAACTCGGTGTCTCCGTCCATGAAGAACTTGATCTCGCCCTCGCCGAACCATCCCTTTTCGAGTTGCGTCCAGGCCAGGAACGTCCCCACGTATCGGCCCTTGCCCTGGACACCGTCCAGGATGATATAGGGATTCTGTTCGCTGGAATTGCCTCGTCGCCACTGGGCGTGGAGATAGCCCGCGTTGGCGGAAACCTGGGTTTCCGCGTAGTCGATCTGGAAGGCCAGGAGGGTCAGGTCCTCCGCGGCCTCGTTGGTGAAGGTGATCTTCACGTGCTTGCGGAAGGGCATCGGCCAGTAGCAGTTCATCGCGTTGCGAGGATTGACCACAACCGTCTGGGAATTGACGCGGGCGAACCTCTCGTGTCCCACGGCGAAGAAGTCCGGCGCTGGCACCTCGATCGACGGTGTCATCTCCCGGTCCCAATAGAAACGTAGAACGTGCGCCCGGCTGAGACCCTCGACCATCCAGATGTGCTGGATGATCCCCGGCCCATCCACATCCATCAACGTCACGGTCTGTCCGGCGTTGACCCGCAGGAAGGGACGCACCTTCCAGCCCTGGCCCAGGTCATCGGCCGCTCGGGCGGAGGCGGCGGGTTTCGGCTCGGCGGGATTCGGGATCGCCATGCCCCCTTTGCCTTTTTCGCCCGTCGGGTTTTCCGCGGAGATCGAGCGGGTCCTCGCGGAGGTCAGCAGGGGCAGCGTGCCCATACCCATCTCCGATCCGACGCCAGCGACCACGGTCTCACGCGTCACGGAACTCTCTCGGTGCACGTTGACGCATCCCGTACCGGAGGCCACTACGACGAGAGCGAGGACTCCCAGAGACACGTTCATGGAACTGCGGCTGTACACGATGCCTTCCTTTCTCCAAGACAGGGTTAGTGCCCTCAATGGTCCGCTCGAGACGCTCGATTCCATCACTTGCCTGTGCCGCCGGTCGCGAGCGGGACCCAGTCGGGCTCCTTGTTGTGGTGTCCGTCCGTGGTGACCTGGACCCAGTGGCCGTTCAGATCGGTGATGCAGATGTTCCAGCCGGGGGCCAGGCCGGCGCCCATCTCGTTGGCCTCGGGCCCGTAGCTGAATGTCACATAACGCCCGTCCGGCGAGAAGTCGGTGTGATAGGTCTCGTGCTCCTTGTCGCACTGGACGATCTTGTGCACGTCGGTCACCTTGGGGGTCCCGCTGGTCACGTCGAACGTGCCGACGCCCAGGTCCCAGTCGGTCAGGCCCCAGGTGATCTTCTTGCCATCCGGACTGAAGTCGGGACGGCACCCGGTGACTCCGAACGGTGTCAGGTCGAAGATGTTCGTGCCGTCCGCGGGGAAGGCGAGGACCGCGTGGTCGAAGCCCATGCCGCCGTGAACGGTCGCAACGAACCATTTGCCGTCGGGGGACCAGCACAGGTTGTAGAGATGATGCAGCTTCGTCTCATTCGGATGCGCCTTGTGCTGGGCGGTCTTGAGGTCGTAGAAGTAGACGCCCTTGCTGGCGTAGTCGGTGATCGTGTAACGGTCGTACTCGCCCTTGAGATAGGCGATGGTCTTGCTGTCGGGACTCCAGCACGCCTGGCGGGCATTGTGGGCAACCTTGACCCGCCCGGTGCCGTCGAGGTTCATGTAGTAGACGCTGCGGACTTTGTTCCTGCCTTCGCCCTCCTCGCCCTCGAAGCAGATCTTCGTCCCGTCGGGCGAGACGTGCGGATAGATCTCGCCGACGTCGGCGGTCCTGGTGAGATTGACGGGGTTCGAACCGTCCGCGTTGATCATCACCAGCTCCCAGTTCTCCTTGCCGTCCGTCTGGAGCAGGCTCTCGTAGACGATCTTGAACGGGATGCTCTTGAGATCGATTCCCGTCCCGGGGCGAAGGGACTCGTCCTCGGAGGCGGCACGGCCTGCGAGAGGCACGACCAGCGTCACCAGGGAGATCACGCACAACAACGCCACATGCCTCGCGATACCATACTGTCCCGACATTGTCTGTTCCTCCACAAGTACTCAGAACTCTGATAGTCGAATCGCACCAGTCTCCCGGCCCGTCATTCCCGCGAACGCGGGAATCCACTCCTCTGGAATGTGGCCGACCCATGGTCTCTGGATCCCTGCTTGACGCAGGAATGACAGAGTCGTTGCCGCGGCGATGCCCGTGATCCTCGAATCATCGATCATCCATCGTAAATCATCAATTCTTCAGTGGCACCCAGTCGGGCTCTTTGTAGTGCAGGCCGTCCGTTGTGATCTGCACCCAGTTGCCGTCCAGGTCGCCCACGCAGATGTTCCAGCCCTCGGCCATCCCGCCCACCTGCTGGCCGCCCGAGAAGGGGCCGTAGCTGAAGGTAATGTATTTGCCGTCGGGCGAGATGTCCACATGATAGACCTTGGACCGCCGGGCGACCCGCAGAATATCCCGGACGTTCGTCACCGTCGGCTCTGGCGCGTTCAGGTCGACCTCGCCCGTCTGGAGGTTCCAGTCGGTTTCGCCCCAGACCATCCGCGTGGCGTTGAAGTTCAGGTCGGGCCGGCATCCGTGAACGCCCCATTTCTCCAGATCGAAGACCCGCTTGCCGAAGGCCTCGAAGGCGATGATCGTATCGCTGTAGCCCATGCCGCCTTCGACGGCTGCGACGAACCACCGGCTGTCGGGCGACCAGCAGATCGCATAGAGGTGATGCAGTTCCTCACTACTCTGGTGCGGCTGGTGCCAGTTGCCGTCGAGGTGGTAGTACGCCAGGCCGGTTGTCGCGTACTCGCGTGTGCTGAATCGCTCGTACTCGCCTTTCACGTAGGCGATGCTCTTGCTGTCAAACGACCAGCAGGGCTCCTTGGCATTGGCGGCGACGTGAACGCGGCTGGTCCCGTCGATATTCATGTAGTACACGTGGCGGACCTTGTCTCTGCGGCTGCGGCCCTCGTCGGTTACGAAACAGATCTTCGTCCCATCGGGCGAGACGTGCGGGTACATTTCGTCGATGTTCGGCGTGTTCGTCAGATTGACCGCGTTCGAGCCGTCGGCGTTCATGATGAAGATCTCCCAGTTGCGCCGGCCGGCGGTCTCGCGGTACGTCTCGTGTACGATCTGGAACGGGATCTTCGTAAGGTCCATCGACCCCTTCGCCAGCGGCTCCGAAACCGGCTTGGTTCGCGAATCGTCCGCCGACTGGGAATTGGCGAAGTCCGATTCTGCCGGAACGGCATCGGGGTCCTGGCCGGGAACCCCCGCGATACTCAACACCACAGCGAACATCAGTGCTGTCCACATCATGAGTCATACCCTCTCAATCCTGTCATTCACGAAACGATTGCTTGAATTCATATCAGGATAATCCGCAGGCCGTCGATCCGCAAGATGGCCGATGACAGGACACGTACCCACAGTGGGGCGCCGAACCCAGAATATTTGTTTTATTTTATAGACGCGCAGGCGGGCAGCCGATACAATACGAGTCTTGTTAAGGAGTACGCTTTCCTCCCTCGGAGTTTACCCCTTTCTATGCAACAGAGGGAAAGTATGTTTGCAGACCGGTTGACGGTCTCAGGAGTATGTTTGTGGCAAGAGGTAAAGTAAAGTGGTTCAACGCAAGCAAGGGTTTCGGGTTCATCACTCCGGATGACGGCGGGCAGGATCTGTTCGTGCACCACTCGGAGATCAAGACCCAGGGGTACGCGTCGTTGGACGAGAACCAGTCGGTCGAGTTCCAGGTCGGGCAGGGCAAAAAAGGCCCCTGCGCGACGAATGTCGTCCCCTGCTGAGGACGCCTGAGCGTAGGAATCATGAAGGCCCCGTGCAGTCGGCGGGGCCTTTTCCTTGCGCATCCGATTGCCTCGTCGGAGAAATGCGGGAGACAGCTACCTGGTGATCGGGGCTGGTGGGCGCCTGGGCAGTAGGCAAATCTGCATCACCTTGCCTTGGCTGAAATACAGGCCCACGCCCTCGGCTTCATTGCGATAGTAGCCGCTGCCCGCGTCGCCGCCGGCGTTCTGGAAGAAGACAGGGTTCTCTGTGACCTTGCGTATGTCGAAATCACTGGCTACTTCCATCGTCTTGAGTGGCGGCTCCAGCACCTTGGATACATCCTCTTTGGAGGCGCCCACCTGGATCTGGCCGCGGAGAAGATAGCCGGGTGCAGTAACCACTACACTCTGTACGCAATCGTCGGAGACGATGACCTGAACATTGCCGGGATAGAGCATGGCGAACCGGCTCGGCAGATTGCTCACATCGAAACGCTCCTTGCCCTGACAGTATAAGAGAGGTTCGCCGAACAGAGCGATCACGTCCTGCCGCATCGCGCTGCCGACGGCCAACTTGTCGATGCGGGCCGCGACGTCCTTCGGGACATGCGGCGCATCTGCCTGACGCGACTGCAGTTCTCCCGGAGGATAGTACTTCGCCAATTCGGCGGCCACGACTTCCGGATCGCCCAGCTCACCTCGCTGCAGCGCCGCGATGAGTGCGGCCGCATCCAGGATCGGGCCGAACCTGCGTTCCTCGCCAGCGCGGTGCAAATCGATGGTTCGCCCCGTCCGCATCGCCAACGTCCAGAAGCGGTCAGGGGTAATCTGCGGCTCCACCTGGGCCGCCAGGGCATAGACGCCGGCGATGTAAGGGATCGACCAACTCCACCCGCCCTCACTGTAGAACACGTACTCATCCACACCTGTGGGACTGGCTGTGGTCCGCGCGTCCATAGGTACGAGCAACCGATTCGATTCCGCGTGGCTCGGGTGGCCTTCGTTAAACGGGCGGGCCCACCACACGCCTGGTCCATAAGCGGTGAAATCATTTGGATCGGCCAGAGGGTGCCGGCCCAGACCGTGAAAGCGAAAGCCATGCACCTGCTCCACCGAGGAGCAGATCACCAGCATCCCGGCCGCCTTGGCCTTGTTGACAGCCTCTGTGATCTGTTCGTAACCTCTCTGCGAGGGATGCCAGCCGACGGAAATTGAGATCACGCGGATCTTCCGCTCCGTTGGCAACTGCTGGTTAATCTCAAGGATTCGATCGATGGCACGCGCAAGGGGCTGGAAGTCCCAGGAGGGCTTGCCGGCCAGGCTCATGCCATTGAACTGAGCGATGTAGTAGAGGTCCGCCTCCGGGGCCACGCCCACGGTCTTACCCACGGCGATGGAGGCCACCGCCGGGCCGTGCATCTGTGACTTCGTTCCGGGCAGGATGTTGATCTCCTCGTAGAGACGTATGCGGTCCGCATACTCCTGGTGATCTACAAGGAGCGGCTGGTCACAGATCGCGATCCCGACTCCCTGCCCGGTGATTCCCTGTCGGTGCAGGTCCCGGATGCCCAGACCAGGATTCTTGCCTAGCTCCATGATTTGCCCGTAGTCGTAGTCTTGAGGCATCTGCGCCGGCCACTTCGTTTGGTCATCGAAGTCGGCGTGGAGCAGGTCCTCCAGGCGGTCCTGCAGATTCAGGCCGGTCAGGTCGTAGCTACGCAGGTCCACTGAAAGCGCCTTCGCCGAATTCGGGTCATAGTGCGGCAGTGCGGTCAGCTTGCCCCGCTGCCAACGGGCCGCAACCGGCTTGCGGTCGATCTTAGGCAACTCCAGTGCCAACGCCATCGTCGCCAGCCCCAGGCTCAGCACCACCGCCGAGAGGATCCTCTGCTTACGCCGCATCATGACTACCTTCCTTTCACTGTCCATGAACCTGGAAATCCCTCATGGGCGGCCCCGCCGCATCTGGAAGTGTTGCACTGCTTGTCTGTCGGGACTCAAAGGAACCTTCCGCGTCTGGTCCTGGGCCGACGCTCCGACGTATTCCTTCGACTCGACCGTCACCTTGGCAACGCCACCTTGGGGGATGCTCTCGATGCCGTAGAAACCGTTGGCGTCTGTGCGGCAACGGTAGACGCGCGACAGTGAAATCCGCACGATGGCATCCTGGATCGGCGCTCCCGTCTGAATATCGGTGACCAGGCCACTGAGCACTCCCCTGGCTCTGAACTCGAACGATGCAGGTGCACTCGGAGTGATTGGATCCGGCTTCGCGCCCGGCATGGCACCAATTGCCGCCAACTGCACGCTGGGGTGAGCTTCTGTGAGAGACTGCCCTGAGATGGTTGCCGTCGCGAGGTCTGCGCCTTCCGGCTCTGGCGACTTGACAAACTGGCGGTAGGCAAGGAAGCCCGCCGTAACGAGCGCCAGGCCGGCCGCGATGGCCGCGATTTTCGCGGTGGTGCCCGACAGCAGCGAAGCGAGGCCGGCCGATTTGCCCGCCGCGGAGGCCGCTCCCACGACCGCGACCGCCGCGGAACTCTTGCACGCTGTGCCGGCGATGCACACGATCACCGCCGTCGTGAAGGCCTTGCCCGGGCGGGTGCGAGCGATCGTCGTTTCCACCATGCGGGCCACCTGCTCACGCAGCATGCTGCGCCCGCGGCAGATCCGCTGCCGGGCGGCATTCTCCGTCAGATCGAACTGGCGGGCCACCTCTTCAATGGACTTCTGCTCGCGATAGAATAGAATCAAAGGCTCGCGCAGGGACTCGGGGATCTCCGCCAGCGCTCGTTGAACGATGGCTTTCTGCTCCTGGATCATGGCTGTCTCCTCAGGTCCGGATTCCTCCGACGGCGTGTCTGCGACGGCGTCGAGGGGAGCCGCCCGTCCTATTACATCGCGATGGCGGTCGCGGAACCAGTTCTGCACGGTGCTCCGGGCAATGCTGCACAGCCAGGCCCGGAACTTGTTCAAGTCCTGGAGCTGGCTCAGGCTCCGCCACGCCCGGAGAAAGACCTCCTGAGCCAGCTCCTCGCTCCGTTCCACACTGCCGGTGGCACTATAGGTAATGGCACATACCAGGGATTGATACCGGCCTACCAGGACCCCGAACGCCTTCGAGCTGCCCTGAAGGCTGGCCCGAAGCAACTCGATGTCCTTCTTCGTTCTTTCGAACATCGCAAATCCCCTGTCACGAACGAGACTGCTGTGACCTCTTCTCCATTAGAGAAACCGCCTGAGCGAGAATGTGACAGCAATTCTGGGGCCAAGGGTCCTGGATGGGCAGAAGGAGCACAAAACGGGCGTGTTCAGGCTTCTCGCATGTGAAAAGAGGCCACGGGGCAGAGGCTCCCGGCGCTGACATCGATTCTCAGACTGCCAAATTGTCAGCAGGCGAACGGGCGGCGTGGCACATCCGTCTCAAAGCGAACTACTTGGCTCGCAGAGGGGCGTCCTGCGATTGCGGTACGCACGGCTGGATCGACCTCGACCATCCGGCATTGCTGACAGCTTTGCATATCCATCCCATTGAGGGTTCTGTTTTTCAGGCAGCCGTCATCGACGGATGCGGTCGGCCAGGAAGGTCAGAAGGTCGTAGAGGATTGGCTCGGCGTAGGGGCCGTTGAGCAGGCCAAACCATGCGTAGGCCACGTGGCCGCCGTGCTTGGGGCGAGCGTACATTACCGCGTCGCCGAGATACTGGCCGGCGCCGTCCCGGAGTTGCAGCAGGGGGGTGTACTCAGCATGATCGCCCGCGTAGAACGGCCGCCAACGGAGGTCGCCCGAGGTTGGGAAATCGAACTCCGCTGGCACATGGACCAATTGGCGCGAGACCTGGACGAACTGCAGCTCGGTCCCGCTGGGCGGGCGTTCCCATCCCCCTCGAAGCATCAGGCCGAAGCGATAGCTCTGATTGACCGCGTTGCCGGTTTCGTCGTAGTAGAAGGGCCACGGCAGCGAAGGCAGAGCGACGAGACAGCCGCCGCCCCTCTGATAGCGGATTAGCGCCTCGTCCACGTCGCCGGTTGTCTGCACGGTCCGTCTATATCGTTCGCCGGTGCAGTAGAGGAGTATCGGGCACTGTCGGGCGCTCAGGCCGCTGACGACCTGCTCCCAGGTGACAAGTTCGAGATCGACGCCGAGATCGAGCAGCCACCAGAAGGCCATCGACTCCGCGTCGGGGAGAACAGCGATCCGCATGTCCTGCAGGGTGTCGCGCAGTTGCTCCTTCTGCTCCCGAGTGATTGTCCCCGATGCGACAGGTGTGTGGGCCTCGCGCTGGGTGGATTTGAACTGCTCGGCGAATTCGGAGGTCAACTTGATGTACTCGTCCCCATACTCGAACGACGGCTCGATCTCGCTGCCCTCGTGCCGTTCGTTGAAGCTGGTGATGAGAACCCAGTGCGGGTCGGCGGCGATCGCCTGGCTCCATTGGGCGCGATAGAGATTGCCGTTGAATCGTTCGACGGCCAGGCCGGGCGTGCGGATCTTCGTGTCGTCGTAGCCCGGGATGACCGTGATCGTGCTGATCGCATCCGCCTCGTCGGCCAATTGAACCCACGGCGTGTACGTGCCGGCGGCCCATTTCTCCGCGTCCTCCAGCGACAGGTTGCTCAGCGAACCGGCGGTGTTGTACGTGTGCACGCCGTCGAAGACGCGGGCGGCGCCGTAGCTGAACTGGTCGCCCAGGATAGTGGCCCCCGTTCGGCGGCCGGCTTTGATGAACTGGATGGCCTCGCGCCAACCGAGCAACCCCAGTTCCTCCACGGCCCGGCCGTAAATGAACACCACGGGTGCAGTGTCCACTTTCAGATAGGCCTCGTGGCTGCCGTACTTGGCAAGCACCCTGAGGATGTCCTGTGCGGCGGTCTGGGCAGTCTCAGGCTCCGGGACGGTCTCGTAGTAGATGCATGCCTTCAGTCCGTGGGTCTGGCAGGCGTCGAGGATCTTGGCCATCGCGAGGTCGGTGTAGTCGCCGTGACCCCACCAGCTCACGATGAACGTGTCGATGTGCGCGGCCTTCGCCCACTGGCAATGTTGATCGATCACCGCCGGATCGTGCGAGTCGTAGGCGCCGAGCGCCGGATAATGCGTGCTCTCGGAAATGTCGTGATCCGCGGTGTCGATCTGACCCCAGTGGATGGTTCGGCCGGACCCGCCCGGCCCGTCGGGCGTCCCATACCACGGATAATAAAACGCCATCACCCGCCGCTCCGGCCTGGCCTGCGGCTCGACAGACTCGTCGCCAGCGCCCTGTGCGAGCGAAGTGCTCGCGGGCGCAGTGAGACCGATGAACAAGCTCAGGACAAAGAACCACACATTCGGTCTGGCGCGCATCGAATGTACCTCCCATCAATCGTCGTCACATGTTGTCATGGCGTGGCTTTCTCCAATTGCCACCACAGTGGAAATCGAAATGTAAGACGGACCCACGTCAGCGCCATCCACCGGCTCGCCTAATGAGTTTCGACAGACGATTTCTGTAGCGTATACCACCGCTCTGGCGAACTTCGCGCGACCGGCTCGGAGTTCCTTGAGCCGACAGGAATGTAGCCCAGCCGCCCCCGGCTGGGATCGCTGGGATCACCCCCGAGGGCGGGGGTGCCACACTACCACACGGTTCGATTGCCGATTTTGCGCGTCAGAACTCATTAGAGTCAAGTCGGCCTAAGGTACTGTGACTTGGAGCGAGAGGGTCTTCAGCGGCTCCACACCTTCTTCCCATGGCCTGCGATAGACGAGCTTGAGAGTCATCTGCCCTGGATGGACCGCCTTGAAATCAAAGCTTTCCCACCCGCCGGCCCCGCCAAGGGGCGGATCGCCTGTCGCGCGTGGCTTGAACCGTGCCTCGCCCATCTGCTCCACGATGGAGTCCTGGTGATCCACCCATTCCCATCGATACCCCGTGCTGGGATTCGATTCGAGTGTGACGGTAAATACCTGGCCCAGCGCAACCGTGACCCGTCCATCATACGGTTCCCACCAGAGGCGGGGATAATCCAACCCTTCATCGATCCACCAGATGTCATCCGTGCCGTTGGCCGTCTCATCGACGAAGTCCCACCCGGCATCAAGGAAGGTCTTGGCCGTTTGCATCTCGGCTGTGGTCTTCCCGGTGCCTCCATCGTTCGTGGCTTGGCCTGAGGTCTGGATGTCCCAGAAACAAGCGGCCACAGTCCCTTCGCTACCCCACGTGGTCTTGGTGTTCGCCCCGACCAGCCCGCCGACATCCAAACTGCCCTTGACCTCACCGGTGCTGTAGGACTCGCTCACAGGCCCATAGCTCAGCCCCACTATCCCTCCGACCCACCGAACCCCAATGACCGAACCTGTGCCGTAGCAGCGAGTCACTGAACCACGGTTCGTACCCACGAGCCCGCCGATGCACTCATTGCCGTTGACTGTACACGTGCTGTAGCACTCGCTTACATGCCCAGTGTAGCGCATGCCCCATCCGTTGGCCCCAATGAGACCGCCGACGTTGGACACACCATACACCACACCTGTGCTACATGATTGAGACACATAAACGCTATTGTAGCCCACCAGACCACCAACATTCGAGATGCCCGTAACCACAGCCGCACTGTAGCAGCGCGTGATCGCAGCGGGCGGTGAGGATTTGCCGTTACAGCTCGCCAGCCCACCAACATGGGAATTGCCGCCCACAGTACCAGTACAGTAGCAGTGGGTTACTACGGCACCCGAGACGTTATATCCTGCCAGCCCGCCGACCAAATGACCCACACCCGTCACGTTAACGTCCACAACACCTACATCCTTGACCTCGGCCCCGGATCGCAAACAGCCAAACAGGCCCAGGCAACTGCCGCCTTTGATTGTCAAATGCGGAATCGTGTGCCCGTTGCCATCGAAGACGCCGGTAAAGGCGGTCCCCTGAAAGCCGGCTTCGGTGTCATTTGTATCCGGCGCGATAACGGCCTTGTCGAAGACCTTGCGGCCGGGGAGGTTGGGGTCCAGGTCGATGTCGGCGGTCAGGATGAAGTGCTTGTCGTAGTCTTCGGGGGTCTCGCCGAGGGCGATCAGATCGGCGGCTGTGGCGATCTGGTACGGATCGTTCGGCTCCCCCGTCCCGCCGCTGTATTTCTCCCACGCCAGACGCGGATACCCCAAACCCTCCGCGATCTTCCAAATATCCTCCGTGCCATTAGCCGTCTCGTTCACAAAGTCCCACCCGGCATCGAGGAATGTCGGGGCGCTCTGCATCTCGACTGTGGTCTTGCCCGTGCCGCCAGCACTGGTGATCTGGCCTGAGGTCTGTATGTCCCAGAAGCTCAAGCTGATGCTACCCCACTCGGCGTATCCCACGAGAGCGCCAACATAGTCGCCAGTCCCGCTGACCGAGCCGGTGCTGTAGCTCGAACTGATGTCGCCAGAGCTGAGGCCCGCGAGTCCACCTACGCCCGTACTGCCGCTGACCGAGCCGCTGCTGTGGCAATTGCGGATCCTGGCATACGAGCTGTTGTACCCCACGAGGCCTCCGACAGACCTATCGCCGCTGACCGTACTACTGCTGTAGCTTGTGGCGATGCTGCCGTGGGGGCGGCGAAACGAAAACGCGGGATGGAAAGAAAGATTGCGGCCGACCAAGCCGCCCACATCTTCCCCTCCACTGACCTGGCCAATGCTGTAACTCGCGGTGATCGCAGCGCAGTTGTGACCTACCAGGCCGCCGATCCGCTGGGTCCCATTGACCGAGGCGGCGCTGTAGCTCGAACTGATGTCGCGATAGCTTTCGCCCGCGAGTCCACCTACGGACGTACTGCCGCTGACCGAGCCGCTGCTGTGGCAACGGGTGATGCT
This sequence comes from Phycisphaerae bacterium, assembly GCA_017993835.1. Lineage (GTDB taxonomy): Bacteria > Planctomycetota > Phycisphaerae > Sedimentisphaerales > Anaerobacaceae > PLanc-01. The sequence goes on along the minus strand of JAGOLX010000056.1, from coordinate 2,582 downwards.
GATCCCGCACCAAGTGATCCCGCCCCAAGACGGTTCACAAAAGCCCACCAGCCCGCCGATATAGTCCGAGCCACCTATGTTGGTTGCCACTACCCCTAGGTTCTCGATTTGGCTCGGGGGCTGCAATTGCCCAAATAATCCCAGATAACTTCCACCCGTAATCGTCAAGTGCGAGATCACGTGGCCGTTTCCATCGAAGACGCCAGTGAATGGAGTCCCCTGGGAGCCAGCCTTCACAGGATCGATGTCCGGCGCAATAACCGCCTTATCGAAGACCTTACGGCCGGGGAGGTTGGGGTCCAGGTCGATGTCGGCGGTCAGGAGGAAGTGCTTGTCGTAGTCTTCCGGCGTCTCGCCGAGGGCGATCAGATCGGCAGCCGTGGCGATCTGGTACGGGTCATTCGGCTCACCCGTCCCGCCGCTGTATTTGGCGTGGGCGGTCGAGACGATAACCAAGAAGAGGAACACTGCTGCACCATACGCCTGGGATCTGCTTGGAGTGACCATGTTCTGCCTCCGATTTGTTTGGTGAACGGTGGGCACAGCCCACCCTACCCCTGCGTCTCTGCGTGAGTCGATCCTGGCTGCGGCCCGATGCCCGACTGCGTTCATCCGCGTTCATCTGCGGTTGTGAGTCGTCCCGTGGCGAGTGCGGCCCGATCCCGACCATCCCCCGGAATCTGCGCGTGGCATGCACAACTCACCTCCCGATCTGAGAGCCTGGCGTGAACAGCGGCTCGGTGTGGAAACAGCCAGCGGCAATAAGGGAGCAGAGAACCTCCGATTCCGGACCGCTGACAATGCCTCTATTATACCCATCGCGGCAGGGCGATTCCATACGTAGAACTACGTATTCTCTAACACGGGCAACGGGATCTGTCGGAAAACGACCCCTGTCAGTACGTGAACGCCACAAGGGTTCGCGGCGTGATCTTTGCGAAATCAATTCTACCGGTTGTGCAGGAGAAGTCCGCCTTACCGTCGGTGGGCAGGAGTAACGACTTCGTCGGACTCGTCGGCTTTGCGAACTCCAGGGCGACTGTGACCGGCTCATCATTGAAGTTCTCGATGGCGATGCAGTCGTCGCCGAACAAGTACAGAGCCACCTTGTTCGGGGCGTCGAAGCGGATACCGAGGGGGGCTAGGAGCTTCTCGCGAATTGGCTTGAGGTCGTCGCGGGTCAGATCCAGGAGGCTGTTCGGCTTTCCGTCAACCTTCAACGTGAGCAGGTTCTTGTCGCTTGCGAGGTCGGCGGGGAGCTTGGCGGCCAGGCCGTCTGTGATGAGCACGGGTGTGCCCGCTTTGAGCATAGCGGCGAGCTTGTCGTTCAACTGCGGGTCCTTCATCGCGTGGACCGGCAGGAAGGCGGCCTTGGCATCCGTGCGGATCTCCGCCGTCGGGATCAGCGGCAGGCCCAACATGCCGACGAAGTCGTAGATATACTGCTCCTTGTGGGCGTCGCTGTTGGGGGGCTTGGGTGCCGCGATGCCTCTGATGGGCTTGTCCCGCACCATCGCGGCGAGTTGGAACAGGCTGGGGATTTCGGTGCGGAGCCTCTCGACGTTGGCCGGACCCGTGTCGTGCAGGAGCGAACCGTAGCAGAACAGCAGCATCTCTGTCGCGCCGGCCAGCACCGTCTGGCGGGCCTGCTCGACGTAGGTGTCTTCATGTGTGCCATAGGGGTCGAACCAGCCTCCGCCGCACTTGACGCCGCCGATCCCGCCGAGCCAGCGCATGATGTAGTAGGCTTCGTATTGGGCCTTCTTGCCCCATTGTTCGTTGTCCGGGTCGCGGGTTTCGGTGCCCACCCAGATCCTGTCGAAGTCGGCGGTCTCGCGCACGACCTCGTATCCTCGATTGTGGAACTGGTCGTACCACTGGGGGTACTTGATGATGATCTTGACCTTGGGATTGACCGCGCGGGCGGGCGCCAGGATGCGTTTACGACTGATCTCTATCATCAGGTCGCAGCGGTACTCGGACCAGGGCTGGTCCCCTCGGGCCTTCTGGCACTCGGGACACTCGCAGTCGGTGAACCAGAAGTCGTCGATCATGATCTCATCGAAGAGCGACGCGGCGTACTCGAAGATCTCCTGCACACGCTTTTGTGTGGGCTCGTCGGTGTAGCAGCAAATGCCATTCCATCCGTTGACAGACTTCTTACCGACCTGCGTGGGGGTCACGCAGCCGGAGACGTCGATCCCCACTTCGAGGAATCGTTTCTTCGCGTGCAGCAGCGAATCCCGCTCGGCCGCGTAGCCATCGCGAAACGATTCGACGAATGCGTGCGTCACGCCGGTGTCCTTGCACCAGGCAATCGCCTGGTCGATCCCTGCCTCCGAGGACAGGCGATCCCGCACATCCTGGGCGGTGAACAATGTGGAGATGGTCAGCGTGTCCCTGTTCGATTTCGCCAGATCCCACAAGGGCTGGCCCCATGCGCCCGATGCCGCCAGCAGAATCCAAGACCCGATGATCGCCGTTTGTCCTGTGCGAACTGCCTGCTTCATGGCCCAACCTCAAATGGAAGGCAAATCCGAAATCCGAAGCACGAAACTCGAAACAAATCCAAAGCACAAATC
>JAGOLX010000012.1 GCA_017993835.1 Phycisphaerae bacterium | reverse complement strand
TCAGAACTCGCACCTGTTCCTTGAGGTAGTCGATAGCCTTCCAGAGCTCCTTGTCGAGGCAACAAGCCAGACACGTCATCATCGTAAGCCACAGATGCTGTTTCATCGTCCGCAGAGGCCAACGGACCGATGGGCGGCAGGCAAGCACTTTCGTTGCCGGGCCGTGCAACGTCGGTCGGCATATGTGCTTATGATCGGATAATACTTGCACCATACGCGATCCAAGCGGAGCATTTAAGGATCGTCGCAGGCACAGCGATCACCATCTCCTCAGGTCGGATGCCGCCGTGCTGGCGGGAGTCGGGACAGCCGAAGGAGACGCTGATCGATTGACTCACATGAGCCTTCACAACCGCGTTTCCACAGACCGCCATGATGCTGGAGATGTCCACATGGAGGTTGCGGCCCGTCGCCATCTCCCAGAACCGAACCAGTCGCATGGCCCCCTCAGGTCGTACATACGTAACCAGCACGTCCGGACCCCTGCAATCCCCAACACGAATGCCGGCGTATGAGTCCGCCAGGACAGGCACCTTTCGAACGAGTTCGCGGGCCCGGTCCCCCTTCATGCCGGTCTTCTCAGAGAGATGGAGCACCAACCCCTCGTTCTTGCCCTCTGTCCAGCCGAATGCCCGTTTGGCCCCTTCGCAGCGGATCATTTCAGGCAACAGATCGATACAGCCCTGGCGCACCTGGCATACCGCCTCGCAGAACCTCACGGGTTCGCGAGGAACGCATTTCCAGTCCGCCGGCAGGTGTTTGAAGAACTTGACGCCAATCCATCGCGTCCCGGTCACTTGTTCCAGTATTGAATACGATGAAGAACGCACATCTGGCATAACTCCCATAAAACTATCAACCTCTCTCAAAGTGCGATCTGCGTACCCACATTACACATGAAGCACTTCTGCGGCAGAGCATCCCAGAGTTCTCGCAAGGCTTCATCGCCTGTGCAATGGGCAGGGCCAATCCGCTGAACATCGTACCGGCGGAGGACATCGATCGTGTAAGCGATTCGCGACGGCAAAGCCCGCACCAAGTGCATCCCGCCCATAACCATCTGGATCGGTCGGTTCGGGAACAACTCAGCGACATAGTCCAGTGTACTGACGACGCCTGCATGGGCACAGCCAAGAACCACGACAAGACCGTCCTTGGCCTCCAGCACCAACGCCTGATCATCCAACAACTCGTCGGGCTCAGTGCAATTCGGGTCCCGGTAGAATGGGCCGCCTGTGTTCTCGAAGGGCGATTTCCGAGGGATCTGACCGGTGGCCCACACGCCGGGAATGATCTCGATCGGCCCATCTGTGAAAGAGCCCAACCCCTCGTCGATGCGACGTTCTAGTATGTGCGAGACCTCCGATTCCATGCCGATCTGCTGGCCATTGGTCTCGCGGCGGGCATACTTCGCCTCCAGTGCCAGCGGATGGAGATAGACTGGCACGCCGGGGGCAATCTCCAGGACTTTCTTCAGCCCGCCGACGTGGTCGTAATGGCCGTGACTCAACACGATGGCATCCACCGTCCGGAGATCGATGCCGAGGACCCGCGCGTTGTGGAGGAGGATATCGCTCTGGCCGGTGTCGAAGAGGATTCTTCGCGAGCCGATCTCGATCCAGAACGACAATCCATGCTCGGCCAGCATCCCGCGGCCGCCCGCCGTGTTCTCGACCAACACCGTGATTCGTCCCTCCATCATGGGAGCACCTTCCGTTCTCACTCAAAGAGCAGCCCGGCAATGGCGACGACCGTTGTCCACAGGTCTTTCTTCCCTCTGGCCGTCTGCGTGATGTTCGAGGTTCGAATGATCAACCCGCTGGCCTTGTAGACCTGCTCTTTTTCCGACCAAGCCTGGTCTGGATTCACCTCCAGGCCGAGCGTGGTTCCGAGCATGTCCGCCGCCAGGTCCTCCGCCATGTCCGCCGCCTGTTGATGGTTCATGCCGTGCCCGTGGACCTCGCTGAGGTATCCCCATCGAGTGACCTCCTTGGGAATCGCGACGCCGACGGCCGATGCGACGAGCCTGCCGTGTTCGTCCGTGTCGGCCCGGGCCATGACGCAGTAGAGAATCTGGCCGGGCGACAACATCTTGAGCCCTTCCGTCTCACTGATGATCGTGCACCGCGGCGGCACGATCGACGACACCTGGACCAGGTTTTGCTGGGCGACGCCCGCGTGTCGGAGGGCTTCCTCGAAGGACTTCAGCCGGTACCGATGTCTGCCAACGCCCCTGGTGAGAAACACTTTCTTCGGAATCAAGTTGTCCGCCATTCGAGTCCTATGCCCTTTCCGTGTCGTATTCCTTGTACATGAATCGCCCCACCGCACGCACCTTCAGTTGTCCGTTCTGGTGGATGCACGCTTGCAGCTCATACAATGGGTGTGAATCGCTTGCCAGTCTCGCCGTCACAGTCGCTGGCTCTCCCAGGACGACCGGATGTCTGAACCGAACCTTCAGTTCAGCCGTGACGCAAGTCAGTCCGTGGGCGAAGAGCCAGTTGGTCATGGCTCCATCGAGCACGGCCGATGTGATCCCACCATGCGGCCAACCCACATACCCCTCGACCGCCGGATCGAATTCGAATTCAGCTACAACCGTATCGTCGGCCCCCGCCACAAAATGCAGGCACAGCCCACAGGGGTGGTCCGGGCTGCACACCACGCAGTGTGGATGCAGCCGCGTGCGAAGACTCACGTACGATCGTGTTTTTGTGTCATCAGGAATCATTTCTACTGACTGATTTTGCATGTGCTGGTTCTGAACGCTTCTGTGTGTTGTTATTGCCCCAGAATGTCACGCATGGCCGAGGGATGAACGCCGCCGGTGGCCGCGATCTCTCGCACCGTCATATCCGGATCGCCCTTGAAGCCTTTGTCACGCAGCTTCTGAACAGTCTTCTCCAAATCCAGGTCCTGCTGCTCGCAGTATTGCCTCAGTGTCAACCGGCCCATCCCGTAACCACCTTGTTGCTGGCCTTGCCGATTGGCGCCCCGACCACCGCCGGCCTGCAGAGCGATGCCCTGTCCTGTGGCAACGGCATAGAGCTGCATTGGAGTCATGCCGGCCTGCTTCGCAAGGTCTCCGAGAACCACCTCAGGCGATGGGACCTCGATGCCGGCCGTCAGGAGATTCTTGACCATGGATTCCACATCGAGGCCCTGCGTTTTCTCAGCGAGTTCACTCAACGTGAGCAGCTCCGCATGGGGAATCGGCGCCTGGCCTGCGGGCGTCTCCCAACTGTGTTTGATCGCCTCGTTCCAGGTCAGCAGAGAGGAGAATGGCTTGACCTCGGCCAGCGTCACCCAGCCCACGAGCACGCACAGAAGCAGGGCAAGCGCCCATTCCATCCTCAAGGCGAATGCCCGATGGATCCGGGTGCGGAAGTAGCTCAAAAAAGCCCGCCAGTTCAGGTATAGATGGAGAACCGCAACAATTATGAAGAGGAGGCTGAACCAGATGTGCAGGCCCGCCCACTGTTCCTTCGTCAGGGCCAGTATCCTCCAACCCGTCCAGTGCGCAACGCGACCGGGCGGCGTGACGAACAGCACAACGCCGGTAACAGACATCGCCGTGAACGAAATGGCCGTTGTGACCGAGATGAAAGCCCGCCAGTTGAATCGACGGCCTTGCTCCTTGTCCGATGTCGGCTGTCTGTCTTGCTGTAAATCGGGTTTCGTCTCCATATTCTCATCCTTTGAAATTACAGACTTTCGACGGGGCCATCGGGTATCGCATCGAGCCTAATGATCGCAGATGTTGCCCCCCGTTTGGAGCGTGCCATTCAGGTACGCATTCGCAACCTCCTCCGGGCTGCCGGCGGAGGCGCCGACGACGACCTTGATGCCGTTCTCGGCGAAGAGCGATTGCGCCCGGCTGCCCATGCCGCCGGCAATGACGACCGTGACGTTGTGCTCGGCCAGCCACTGCGGCAAGACGCCAGGTGCATGGGTCGGCGCCGCTTCTCTGTATGTCCCGGAGACACAGTTCTCCTGGGAGTTCACATCCATGATGGCAAACTCTTCGCAATGCCCGAAGTGTTGGCACAACTGACCCTCTGCAAGGGGAATCGCAATACGCATGGTGTTGATCTCCTTTCCGGCATTCGTTTCATTGTTCTCACGATTCGAACCAACCAGAAGCGTGACTGCGTCACGGAAGGCCAGAGCCGCCTGGCTTTGCCGGTATTTGTCCACATACGGCCGCCCGGAATCGCACGCTTCAACAATCTGCGGATCGATGGGGATGCGCCCCAGGAACGGCACGCTCATGGTCAGGGCCATGTTCTCGCCGCCACCCGACTTGAAGATGTCGGTCACCTCGCCGCACTTGGGACACACGAACCCGCTCATGTTCTCCAGCACGCCGAGCACGGGAAGATTCAGGCTGCGACAGAAGGTGATGCTTCTGCGCACATCCGACAGAGCCACCTCCTGGGGAGTCGTCACCACGACGGCGCCATCCGCATTCTCCAGGAGTTGAATGATCGAGAGCGGCTCATCCCCTGTTCCAGGCGGGGAGTCGATGATCAGGTAATCCAATTCGCCCCACTCCACGTCCTTGAGGAACTGCTTGATCATCTGGTACTTCATGGGGCCTCGCCAGATCACCGCGTCATCCTGAGATGCCAGGAAGAACGCAATGGACATCACCTTGAGATTGGCCCCGACTTCAATGGGCAGAATCGCATCAAACCCCGACTGGGCCTTGCGGCCTTCCAGATTCAGAATCTTTGGGATACTGGGGCCGTGGATATCGATGTCCAGGAGCCCGGTTCGCTTGCCGGCAAGCGACAGCGAGATGGCCAGATTCACCGCAACGGTGCTCTTGCCGACCCCGCCCTTGCCCGAAAGGACAACGATTTTGTGTTTGATCTGCGACATCCGGTGACGGACCTGGGCCTGTTCGGCCTCCATTTGTCTTTGGTACTCTTGATCTTGTTGTCTGTGGGCCATGTTGTCGGCCATATTCAGTCCACCCTTTCTGTTTCTGCACATTCCTGTTCCCTGGTATCAGGACAGGTATTGGAGATGGTCAAATCCATCACCACTTCATTTCCTCCAGCCAACACGTCAAAACCTTCTTTCAAGGCATCGAATAATCTCTCCGATTCACCGACGACAAAAGCACTCATGGATCGTGTCTGAACGTGCAACCCGTGAGACCGAAGCACCTGGCAGAACTCCCTCACGGGACCGAACAACCTCCTAAACCTCAGCGGATACAAACTGACTTCAGCCTGTACTTTCACAGTGTTACCCTCGCGGCAAGAAAGGCCCCACGTTGATTTGCGGTCAAGCCACCGGCCCATTCGAGCATCGGGGACAACCCGATCAGAAGATCGCATCGTGGTACAAACCCGGCCACGAGAACCGTGGGCTCACGGAACGGCGAAAACAAGTTCCTCAGATCGGCAGGGGAAAACAGATTTGCAGAGGCGTACATACTGGCGGCCTTGCGTTGCCTGCCCCGGTTGTAGGCCGACAAGCGGTTCAGCACTCCCACGATCACCATCCCACCTGCCTTCTTCACACAACGAACCATCTCGGCGACCACTCCAGCGGGATCGGCCGTGAACTCCAGCGCAGTAATCGCGACTGCCACATCGAAGCTGCCGTCGCCAAAGGGCAGCCTCGCTGCGTCAGACACATCGAATATCACATGGCTCACCTTCCTCTGCCTCGCTATCGCAATCATCTGCTCGGAGATATCGACACCCGTGACATCGAACCCTTTGTTGCTGAAGTACTCGCTCCAGTGTCCGGTTCCACAGCCGATCTCCAAGAGCTTGCCGCCGTTGGGAACACACGGCAGCAGCCTATCTATGGCCCTCTTTTCCAGACGATCGTACATGGCCCCCCGCGGAGCCCGGTACCACGCATCGTAGCGATGCGCGATTTTTCCAAAGTCGAAACGAGATACCGAGAATTCATTCACAAGCCACCTACCGTCACCCGAGTGCATACGTGACTTGACGCCACAGAGCTTTGATTCGTTCCGTAATCTCCCCGCCGGTGTACTCGGGGACAGTCGCCTTCATGATCTGGGCCTTGGTGAAGGCGTCGTCATAGGGGATTTCACCCACCACCATGATCCCCCGTTTGCGGGCCTCTTCACTGATCTGAGCCGTCATCTGGGGATTGATGTCCGCCTTGTTGATGCACAGCAGGGTCTTGATGCCAAAGTTGGCGGCCAGATCGGCCACGCGTCCGAGATCGTGTTGTCCGGACAAGGTGGGCTCCGTCACGATCAGCACCAGATCGGCCCCCGTGATGGACGCGATCACCGGACACCCGATTCCCGGCGAGCCGTCGACGATCACCAGATCCAGCTTTCGCTCCTCGGCAATCTCCTTGGCCGTCCGACGGATCAAGGTCACGAGCTTGCCGCTGTTCTCCTCGGCAATCCCCAGCTTTGCGTGGACCATGGGCCCGAACCGCGTGTCCGACAGGAACCACTGTCCGTTGACGGCGTCGTGGAACCCAATGGCCTTGACGGGACAGGACTCCACGCAGGCGTTGCACCCTTCACAGGCAACCGGATCGACGGCATAGGTCTTCTCAATGACCTCGTTGGCGGGGCCATCCAGGCGAATCGCATCGAAACGGCACATCGCGGCGCACCGGCCGCAGCCGATGCACTTGCTCGGATCGATCGCCGCCTGCTTGCCGCCGGAGAAGTCGGACGTCTGCGTCACACTCGGAGAAAGCACGATGTGCAGATCCGCGGCATCGACGTCGCAATCCGCCAGAACGGCATTGCGTGCAAGAGCGGCAAATGCGGCTGTGATGCTCGTCTTGCCCGTTCCCCCTTTGCCGCTGATGACAACCAATTCCTTCATGGAATCTCATTCCTTACTGATTTCAACACGTCAGAAAACCTTCTCGTATTCCCCTTCACCCAGTCTTTGGAGCTTGTGCATTCCCTTCGCCTTGGCCCTGTCGTCGAGGCTCGTTTGTGAGACCCCCAGATGGAAGGTCGATACCGTCTTCTCCACGGGCCTTCCACACTTCGGACAGTTCGTCAGAGGCGGCTCGTCCAGCCTCTGCAGCACTTCCACCCCGTCCGTGCAGCAGTCACAATCGCATTTCCTCCGGCTCGATCTATACACGTACACAGGCATATCCGGCACCCGCTGAACACATTGCTGTCCGACAGAGCAATCGCAAAGATTGTCCGGACCGTGCATAATCCGCGCTCGTGTGACCTTCTCTGTCAGAATGTGACGACACGATCCGCCTCCTTGATCCATTGGGCCGGTTCCGTCATTCTGGCTTCCTGGGCGCCCTCGAAATAGGGCTCGCCCTTGTGTAGGCCGCAGCGCACCTTGCAGGTGCCACAGACTTTGACCGGGACGTTTCTGCGAATCAGCCCCTTCAACATCTCACCCAAATCGAAATACCCTTCCGGTGGTTTGGCGACATCCCGAGCCAGGTCCACCGAGTCTTCATCAGAAACATGTTGACCTCCAGACCGGCGTTGAGGAGCTGCTCCGCCAGTCGCAGGGCATTCCACGTAATGTCCGTTCCGTCGTACGGGTTCCTGTTCAACACAATGAGGGCTTTCACAGTGTCTTCTCCATATCAGGACTCGAAGAACTTCTCCCGCCACCAGCAGAAGTGGCCCCAGGAGCCGCCTTTCGGGCCGCCAGTTCGTGGTTGATTCGCGTCATGAAATCCGGGTCGTCTTTCATCGGACTTCAACCCTCTGATCGATACGCGTATGCAGTCTGTGGAATTGGCCCGCATACTCAGGCAGGACATCGACCATCATCCGACCCCGGGAATATGCCTCGGCAATCCGTCGGTTATTGGGGATCTCCATGGCGACATCGATTCCCTCCCGGCGGCAGTACTGCACCACGCTTTCGTCGCCCATGTCGCATCGATTGATGATAACGGCAAGCGGCAGCTTCAGGGCTCTGACCATTCCGACGGCCAGTTCGAGATCGTTCAAACCAAACGGCGTCGGCTCCGTCACCAGCAGGACGAAGTCCACGCCCTTGACCGCCTCGATGACCGGACAGGAGGTCCCGGGCGGAGCGTCCAGAATCACGACGGCATCGTCTTTTGCATGGTGCTTGACGTGGCGAATCAGCGCCGGGGTCTGGATGGCTCCGATGTCCAGCTTGCCATGACCGAAGGCCACGCCATTCACGGCGCCGTACTCGGCGACTCCGATCCTTCGCTGCTTTTCCGTGATGGCGGATTCCGGGCAGATCGCCATGCATCCGCCACAGGAGTGGCAGAGCTGTTCGAAGGTCATGACGTGCTTCTGAATGCAGATAATCGCACTATATTGGCAGAGTTGCCCGCAGCGGCCGCATCCGATGCACTTGGCCTGATCGACCTCGGGCACGCCCACGGTCACCTCTTCCACACAATCGATATGAGGCTTCAAAAATATGTGCCCGTTCGGCTCTTCCACGTCGCAATCGAGGTACTGAACCACCCGGCCCGCCCGAGCCAGCGACACCGCCAGATTCGTCGCGATGGTCGTCTTCCCGGTTCCTCCCTTGCCACTTGCCACGGCGATCTTCATCCCACGTTCTCCATCGAATCTCTACTCCAGTCAAACCTGTCCTTCTTGATCCAACCTTTTTGCGGCAGACTATGGAAGCACACCGGCGTCGGGTGCATCCAATGGTTGCCGGACAGGACCTCCCACTTCGTATAGCGATTCATGGGAGAGGCCGTCTTATCGATCCGATACCCATCCGGGTGAAACCCCACATTGATCTCCGTTGCCTCAAAGCACACTTCCGTCATGGTCGCACCTCCGTGTTTCTGCATGCCGAATTGCCGACGAACATACTGACTATAGATTGCGGCGGCCGGATCGTGTCCGAACACCCGGTCCTTGCGATCAGCGTCACCACCGGCGCCTTCAAGACCATGGAGGAGAACGCGTCGTGCCCGACGCACATCGGAGTGTTCTATCCTGGTCCATCTATCTCTCACGCTGTTCCAGGTGGCGAACGCCCTTGTCACAGATGAGCACGCCGTCCAAGTGATCGATCTCATGCTGCATGACTCTTGCCCATAGCCCCTCGACACAATAGGTCCGCCTGCGACCCCTCGCATCGAAACCCTGCACTTCGATCTGCCAGGACCTCTGGACGTCCACCTGAACGTCGGGAAGACTCAGGCACCCCTCCGCCATCAGATCGGAGCCGTCGCGGGCCGTGATGACCGGATTGATCAGACAGAGGGAACGCCTCTGGACCTTCGCGACAAAAAGCCGTTGGGAGATTCCCACCTGGGGCCCGGCCAAGCCGATACCACCATTGGTCCGCATCAAGGCGAGCATCTCAGCAAGTACGTCAGCCAGCCAGGTGTCGAACCGATCGATCGGATGACACACCGTTCGCAGCACGGCATCGGGGTAGAACCTGAGGTGCAGCCCTGTCCCTGCACCAGCAGGGTCTCCGGATCGTTTCATGGGAGCGTTCTTCATCTCATACAGTTTCTTGTAGTTGGCGAGGATCTTCTGATCTGGGATTCCTTCCGATGGTATTCCGTCACACCTTCCTGTAGAAAAGGCGGCAGAAACAGTGGCCGTCCTTCTCGATTTCGGTCTTCCAGGTTGGGCAGGGGCAGATCACATCCTTGTCCTGGTCGAGCGGGTGGGTCTGTTTGCAGGGACAAAACCTCTGTCCCGCAGCCACCAGGTTCTCCGTCATCAAACCCACCACCTTTTCGACTCTCTCCTGATCCGGATTGAGGGTGTATCCACTGCTTTCCGCAATCTGACGGAGGTGCCCCAGGAGGCTCTCATACTCGACCGGGTGAGTGGTCCATTGGTTCATCCTATTTCACCTCGCTGGTGGTTTCGATTTCACTGATTCGCCGCTTGATCGAGTCCAGTTCGGATTGCAGCATATCCGCCTGGCCTTGGAGCGTCTGCTTTTCCAGTTCCCGGTTGGGCTGCTGCTGTGGCGGGCCGTACCCACCGAATCTGGCCCAGAACGGCAGACCGGTGGCGTAGTACCAGTTCCGTCGACCCCAGCCCCCTCCGCCGCCACGACCCCGGCCCCAGAATCCTCTGCCGCCGGCAGGACTCATATAGCCGGGAGTCGGATACCCGGCGCACAAACCTGCCGCTCGACCCGTCATCGGTCCCATCCCCATCGGACCTGTTCCATCTCCACCTGGCATAATCCACCCCTTTCTGTGAAGAAATCAACCTCTTGTCATCGGACTGCCGCACTTGGGACAGCTTGCCTGATTGCACGGCTGGCCCGCTACATGCGGCGCTCGATATCCACAACTCGGACAGACACAATCGCCGCCGGGACCGGCGGCAAACGGACCACCCATCCGGCCTCTGCCCTGGCCTCGTCCCAAGCCGCGACCTGTTCCCGGCCCATGTCCTGCAGGGCCTGTTCCATCTCCTCTGGGCATAACACGACTCCCTAAGTCAATCTATTGTGACGATCACCACGAAAACCTGAAACGACCTCGTCCGCGTCCCCGACCCCAGCCGCGACCGCAACCGAACCCTCGTCCAAACAGCGGTCCGACACCATTTCCAAGCGGCATAACGGTCACCTCCTTTGCCTCAGGCAATTCAACATCGACAGGCATGCCCTGCACACCTGCGAAACCCTGAACGTGATTCGACGGGGCATTCGATTCCCGCAGGACAGCCTCGTGGACGGCTTCATCATCCGTAACAAATCTCACGGCATCCAAGGTCTGCCGTAGGAAGCAGGGAAAACAATCCAGGTGAACTCGCATAACAGCCTGATTGCCAAGAGCGCCACGAATTGAGCGATGCGCCTCTATCTGGACTTTTCAAACGATCTAAACCCAGTGGCCTTCCACGTTGGCCTGCTGGACCTCCTGCAGTCGTCCTTCCTTGAGCGCAGCCAGCGCCTGCTCCACCGTCTGTTCCGCGGCCAGGAAGACCCGGATCTTGGCGGCATTGAGCGTGCGAAAGGCGTTGGGCCCGACGTTGCCCGTAATGACGGCCTCGACACCGAGACTGGCCATGTTCTGCCCGGTTTGAATGCCCGCCCCCTGTGGCAGATTCAGGTGCACCGTGTTGTCATGTACCTCGTGTGCGCCGGTTTCCGTATCCAACACGAGGATCCACTTCGCCCGACCGAACCGCAGGTCGATCATGCTGGACAGTTCTTGCCCCTGAGTTGTGATCGCTACTTTCATCCGTACTCCTTTCAGACCCCATTTCCATCGGCGGTGCCTCGCCGAGTTGAATCCAAACCGTCTATCTGGCGATGTCTCCCACGCCGCACGCGATACCGGCACCCCCGACGCCCGAAGCCCCTCCGCGCACCGGGCCACCAGCCGGGCAATCTGAACTCCGGCAGGTCCAACCGGCCGGTCTGGTACGCCTTCAACACATCATCCACTGTGCCTGTCACATAGGGCAGCAACTGGATCCCCTGGGCTGCAGCGACAGACGCCAGAAGCTGCGAGACCGCCCCACAAATCAGAACATCGATACCCAGTTCTCGAAGCTTAACCAGCCTTACAAATGGGCTCTGGTCCGAGAGGGCGATCTGAACCCGACTCGCTTCGCCGGCGTCGTTCAGTTCCACAACCACCAATTGCTGCGAGAAGTCCAGCACGCTCGAAACACGGTCTTCCCAAACGGGTATGGCCACTTTCATAGGGTCACCTCGCCATGCAGGTTGCAAGGAATGTGCCAAGGAAGGCTTCGGGCCGCCTGCGTCGTCGCTAACTTGCGATTGAATCGGGGTTTATGAAGAAACTAGAAATTCCACGTGCTGATGTCGCCAGGTGAATGGCGATGCACAATGCAATGCCCGGCGGGGGCATATCGTTGCATAATGCAACGCTATTGGATGGGTACGGTTATGAGAACTATGGCTCGAGCCCCAAGGTCTTGAGCTTGCGAAACAAGGTGCTTGGATTGATGTCAAGCTCACGGGCCGCGGCGGCACGATTACCGTCATTGCGTCGCAGTGCCTGCTCGATCGTCATCGCTTCCATCTGTTTGAGCGTCCTAAACTCACCACTTTCCCCCTTGCTTGCGGCCTCGCTTGCTCGCAAGACATCGGGCAGGTCCTTCCTCTCGATCACCCGGCTCTGGCAGAGCACGAAGCTGTGTTCAATCACGTTCTCGAGTTCACGGATGTTCCCGGGAAAACCATGATTCATCAGTCCCGCCATCACCTCGTTGCTGACGCAGCAAATGCTCTTGCCATATCGTGAATTGAACCGCTGGATGAAATGATCCACCAGCAGCGGAATATCCTCTCTCCGCTCGCGCAGGGCTGGCAGATGGAACCGGACCACGTTGATCCGGTAGAACAGATCCTTTCGGAAGAGCCCCTTGTCCACCAGCTCCTGGAGGTTCTTGTTCGTGGCGGTGATCACGCGGGCATCGGCCTTCACGCTGGCGACGCCTCCGACCGGCTCATACGTCTTCTCCTGCAATACCCGCAGTAGTCGCACCTGCACCGCGGGAGAGACATCGCCGATCTCATCCAGAAAGATGGTGCCGCCCTGAGCCAAAGCAAACCGACCCGGCTTGTCCTTCTTCGCGTCTGTGAACGCCCCCGCCTTGTAACCGAACAACTCGGACTCCAGCAGGGTATCGGGCAGCGCGCCGCAGTTGACTGCAAGGAAGGGCCCATTTCTGCGCCGCCCCAGGCTGTGAACCGCCCGGGCGAACAGCTCCTTGCCCGTGCCGGTCTCCCCCTCGATCAAAACGCTGCAGTCGCTCTCGGCCACCCGGGGCAGTACATCAAAGAGCTGCTGGACTTTTGGACTCCTGCTGATCATGTCCTCGCAGGAGTATTGCTTGAGCACCTGTCTTCTGAGCTCCTCCACGAGCGTCATATCGCGGAAAGTCTCGACCCCGCCAACCACCTGCCCCTTTTCATCCTTCAGCAAGGCAGTGGAGATGGTGATGGGTTTGCGCCGGCCGTGGGCGTCGATGATATCGACGGGCTTGCTGACAATGGGCAGACCCGTCTCCATCGTTTCGCGAAGAGCACAGCCGCCCTCGCAGACGTCTGCCTTGAGAACGTCTCTGCAGGGCCGGCCGATCGCGTCCTTCCGGGTTACCCCGGTGATCTGCTCCGCCGCACGATTGAACGACGTGATCCGCCAGTCCTTGTCGACGGTGAATACGCCGTCGGCAATGCTGTCGAGAATGATGTCTGTTTCACTATGCAACTGACGATCCATGTACTCACCGAACGGCTGCCAAACAACCGCCATGCAGGATATCGTCGCCATGGACCAGGGGCAATGAATAACCACTTGCCCTCATCAGTGTATCAGTCTGTGTCACGAGGATCTTCCGTTCTTGTGCAGCGATTTGCCCGGCCTTCCGTACGTATCCGCTAGTTCCGAGAACCCTGCCGCCGCCAGCATATCACGGCAGTCGGCCGTAGTAGTCTCGGCATTTCGCCGCCAAAGCGCTGTTGTGAATCCCTCCGTGGAGAGCTTCAGAGCAAAGGATCCGGCGGTAGGTTGCAGCGAGGGATGGCACACGGGGTGTGATCGACAGGGGTGATCATGGGAATTCATAGGGTTGGGACGCACCAGCGCTGCCTCGCTGGGCAAAGCCCTGCGAGTCGGGCCTGGCTGGACGCGGAACGCGGTGGTAGCGGACGGCATCACAGGGGCACCCTCCCTTGGGCCGGCAGCTGCCGGATCCAGACCAGCGTGCCGGTCTTGCAGTAAGGGCAGGGTTGGGTCTGTGACGGCGATGGCATCTCGACAGGCGGATCAAATCGGGATGGTGATTGTTGATCGGGTGATGGTTTGGGCAACCGCCGTCGGATCTGGTCGAGGAGCATGCCGCGAAAGAGCTTCGATAACGCCTTCTGCCGGATCAACTGGGATATCGTGACATCCTTGTCTACCATAGACGAGGGTATATCGCCTTACCCAGCTTCGCGCCAGCCGAAAACCCCTGCTTCACACAATTCCTTTCGCTGCACTCCGTGAACGGCTGCTGAGAAGACGGGTTCTACAGCGGATGCGGAGAATTGTCACAAGGGTCGCAACTGCCGTAGCTTATGAATGCACTGGTCGAAAAACCCGTTTTCTTCCACCTACCCGCCGCGAAGCAGCTTCCCGAATCGCAGTGACATCCGGAGCGTTGGGCGTGATTCTGTCGTACACCTGTTGATGCGTAGGTAGTGCGACGAAGGTAGCCTCTTGCAGTTTGATGTGGTATGCTGCAAATACTATCCGAGCGTGAGGGTTTTCATGCCATTTGGACCGGACACCTGCAGTTCAGCCGCGCTTGACACACTCCGTGGTGGCGGCCGGCCGGACCCTTTTTCCTTGCCACTCCCGCCTCGTTCTCTCCATAATACTTGCAGGTCGAAGCTGCGGATGAACCCGTGGCGGCTGCGTTCGAGAACAAGCCAAGGCTGCAAGCAGTTGGAAAACACCGCCATGAGGACGGCGGAAGCAGTGGTAGAAGAGCCGAGAGCCGAAGTCGGAGAAACAGGGGCACGTAGGTATACTATCCCCGGTGGCCGCACATCCTCGGGGGGAAAGGAGTACCATGCGGGCGATACTCACAGCAATCATGATTTCCGCGTTGGCGGTCACAGGCGCGTCGGCCCAGGAGTACTTTCCTCTCCGGGAAGGGAATCAGTGGACGTACACCATGTCCAACGGCACGACTATGACGATGGTAGTGACCGGATTCGCAGATGTCGGCGGCATTCGCTGTGCCATCGTCGAAAGCGATGTGGGTGGGCAGGTCAACAAAGCGTACTATGCCGCGGATTCGCAGGGCTTGAAGGACTACGGGCTCGATATCGCAGGTCAGAAATCCACGTACGATCCGCCGATCCTGCGCATCAAGCTCCCCTTCGTGAAAGGCCAGAGGTGGACGTCTACTGCCAACCTGTTCGGCAGGTCGATGACAACGAACTTTGAATCGCTGGGTACGGAGCAGATCCAGACGCAGGCCGGGGCTTTTCAGTGTATCGTGATTCGCTCCAGCGTAAGCACGCCGGGCCAGGGCGCCATGGTCGCCGACAGCTACTATGCGGATGGGCAAGGCTTCGTATACCAGAAACTCCAAACCAACGGTCAGGAGTTCAGCGTGACTCTCGTCTCCTCCAATGTCCGGCCCGCACAGGCTCAGGCAACAACGGCGGCACCCGCGCCGCCTGCGGCGGGACAATTGCGTTGTTCGAGATGCGGCGCCCTCGTGGACGCCAACACGAACTTCTGTCCGGAATGCGGAGCGAAAATCGTACGCCCTGCGGCGCCGACGGTATGCCCGAAATGTGGCGGAACGCTGCCCGCAGGAGCGAAGTTCTGCCCCGCCTGCGGCGAACGGGTCGTGGTCCCGCCAGTCGAGAATCAAAGCCAAGGTATTGCGGGGGTACAGCCTGCAATGGAGAAATACGTGTCTCCCATGGGCACTATCATGCTCTACAAACCGCCTGACTGGAACGTGATGGAATCGAACCGCAGTGAGAGAGGTTATGCAATTACGGTGGCGAACCCCCAGGAGACTGCGGTTGTGGTCTTTATCACGCTTCCGGTCCACGAAACCATCGCCGATTCGGTTGCCCTTGCGGGTTTCTGCATGACGCAGTTCGGGAGTGAGTTTTCCACTTTCCAGGCGAAGACGGTCCATTCGACTCCCGACAAAGAGCGCACCATCATGGAGATTTCGTTCACCGATGAGGGAGAGAGAGGATTCGGGCACGGCTATTTCTTCTATACGCAGCGCGTGGGCACCGTCTATCTTCTGTTGTGCCACGAGGACGAGTGGACCCCATTGCGCACAACACTGACCGCCATCGCGGCGAACATTGCGCACACGCCCGACGGCATCGAGCAAGTCATGCAACAGGGCAGGGAGCAAGTCGCTCGAGCCGCCACAGGATCACAGGGACGAGTTCTCAACCCTGCCGCAATGCTCCAGCAGGCAAAGAACAGACCGGGCAGACAGGTCACACTGGTGACCGCGGCTCTTCCCGATCGTTCGCTCATGCTCCAGATTCCGCAGGGGTGGGGCATTGAAGGCCAGGAACAGGAATACGTACTGTTCGACAATCCGCAGACACGCGGCCGCGGCATGTGTTCCGTCAGTTACTCCATCATCCCAACCGAGATCTCCGTTCCAGGAGTCATCAATGCCCCCTATCAGGCGCCGCCTGAGGCACTGAATCTGGTCTTCCAGTTCACCCGGTCCGGCACGAACGTCGAGATCCTGGCCCAGGTGCCCGGTGAACAGGCCATACCGGAAATCGCACAGGCAGTTCAGAACCTTCGCGCGCAGGGTCTCCAGGTGGACTCGCGTTTGATGCACGTGCGATTCCAAAGTGCGTTTTCTGGCGCTACCCTGCGAGGGCTCTATACCGTTCAATGCTCGACCCTCCCAATGAGCCCGGTCTGGCAGGTCGTCATGGACGGAAGCTGGGCTCCTGATGCGGAATTGGAGGAATGGCTCCCTCTGTATCTGAAGATCGGGGAGACGTTCCAGGTCAATCCGCAATGGCAACAGGCCCACATGCAGGCCCGGGCCAGCCGGCAACGCCAATTGAACCGCGGTCTTCAGAATGCGATCGCCGAAAGGAATCAGGCCTTTGACGAGTATCTCGACACCGCTCAGGAGGCCAGCCGGAGCCAGGACTATGTGCACTGGCTGCGACGTCAGACAACACTCGGCCAGGGAACGTGGGTTGCCGAGAACGAAGGAGCACATGTCTACACAACGGATGAATACGGCATCACAGGACCGGAAGGCAGAATCGACAGTCCCGCCTATAGCACCACCTATTTCACCGGCCAGAATCCATGGGACGCGAGCCAGCTTGAGCGAATCGACACGCGGGCAGAATTCGACAGATACCTACAGACGATGAGGAACCGAAACTGACCGACTGAGCAATTGAGGACTTGGAGACCACGGTTATTCTCTCACTGCGTCTCAGGGAAGAAGAGAGCGGGCTCTGGATGCAGGGAGTGGCACAGGACAATGAATCTGGCGACACCTACATCCTGATCCGGGGCATACTGGGGTCAACTGGCACTCGCCGGTATGTCGCTTGATCGTCCTTCGGATCTACCCTTCGATGAGGGCCAATCCCGGATCGTGTCCTGTGATGCTCCCGCCGCCTTCGGGGGTGACTACGAAGGTGTCCTCGATGCCGACCATCCCGACGCTCGGGATTCCCTTCTTCGGTTCGAGGGCCAGGACCATTCCCGCTTCCAGCGGCTCGTCGAATCCGTCGGCCAGCACGGGCAACTCGTCGATCTGCAGGCCGACGCCGTGACCGAGGAAGTTCGCCCGCCGGTCGCCGAAGCCCATGAAGTTCCGCAGGAATTCCGAGTCCAGGCCGGCCATGACGCTCGAGTAGATTTCCGATGGGATGGCTCCGGGCTTGAGCATCGAGGCCAGTCGGTGCTGGATCTCGACGCATCGCCTGTGGATCGCGATGACCTCGTCGGGCAGAGGCCGGCCGAACACGTAGACCATGGTCTTGTCGGTGTGATAGCCGTCCACGGCAAAGCCGATGTCCACGAACACCAAGTCGCCTTTGCCAAGCTTGCGGTCCCGGCTGCCCAGGACCGGCGCCGCGGGTCCGATGCCGACACAGCCGCCCGGCCCGTCGAAACTGGTGGGATAGATCGAATGGGTCCCGAAGCCCAGTTGCCCGACCGCAATATCGACGTTGAACATGCCAAATCGCACCACGCCCTGATGTCCCTCGCGGACCATGAGCGAGTACAGTTCGCATCCGAGCTCGGCCTCGCTCATGCCATCGCGGAGCAGCGTCGGCGCTGCCTCTTCCAGAATCCGCCTATGGGCGGCCCCCGCCCTCTCCAGGATGGCCAGCTCATACGGACTCTTCACCGCCCGCACGCGGAGGGCCTGCAAATCCAGGGAGGCGACCTCCTTGCAGGGGAAGTACTTTCGGAAGCGAGCCAGCAGGGCCACCGGGACGACCTCGGTATCGACGTGGATGACCGCCCGCTCGCCGGGCGCCAGGGGCGCCGCGTCACGATAGCCCTTCATCGGGCGGATGTCCGGGAACAGGGACTCCGCACAGGCCCGCTCGTAGCTTCGTCGGACGCAGAACACGGCCCGCCCGCCGCGGGGGATCAGCAGCACAGCGTCCTGCATCGTGCCTGTGAAGTAGTACTGGTTGATCCGGCCGAAGATCGCGGCCAGCTCCCAATTCGGGTGCTCCGCGTCCATGCGAGCACGGAATCGCTGCATCCGGTCCGTCAACTCTGAGATAGGGGCTTTCGTCATGGCTGTCCTGGAAAAGGTTGTGATTTCGGCTTGTCTCCCAATCCACGGCCGGCCCGCGGGCTGCTAATCCGGGATCTCGAGTGCGATGCGCAACGCCTGGGTCAGCATCTTCATCTTCGCAGGCGGCAGCGCACCGACGTAATTCGCGAGCATCGACTTCGACAGACTGATCAGTTCGTCACAATGGACACTGCTCTCGTGCTTGAGACCTTCCTCCGGTCCAACGGGCACCTGCGTCGCCAATCCGTCATACGCGGTGTAAACCGGCGCACAGATCACCGTGGAAAAGCGGGAGTCGATCAACATCTGGCGACTGACGACCGCGAACACCCGATACCGTTTCGGATCGCGAGCCGAGGGGTGGGACACGCGGTAGAGCTCTCCACGCTTCATGGAAGCACCTGATATCCCAGCACGTCGTTGGCCTGCCGGTTCAGGGCATCTGCGTTGCGATTGATGATCTCCAGATCGCGGGCGTTCTGCTCGTCGCGGGTCAGTTGCTGGATGAAGGCCCACACCGCGCCCTCGATGAAATCCGACCGCGTTCTCTTCTGGCGCTTCGTCCGCTTGTCCACGGCCTTGAGCAACTCTTCAGACAGTGTGATGGATGTCTTGACTTTCATACTACCAATGTACTCCAGAGAAGCCTCCATGTCAATACTCACGATGGCGAAAAGGATCGGGCGGGCCTTTCACTTCATCGTCTTTCGCATGTGGTCGCGGACCCGGTCGTAGTCTCGCCATTCCTCCTCGGGCTGGACCGCCTGGCCGAGGGATCGGAAGACCTTGGGCACGGCCCACCTCCAATGCTCGACGTGTCCGTCGGCGAAGGAGAGATTGCCGCCGTCGTTGTGGCGACCCGCGGGCAGGTCGAACCACATCCCCTCGTAGGAGCCTCCGGGCACCGGAATGCCGAAGAGCGAATCCGCGATTCCCTCCTCGTGTACACCGATGAAGACGAACAGATCGGCGGGGTCGGGCTTTCGGATCTGCGTGAGCTTCTGGAAGGTCGGGATGGAGCCCAGGACGGCGCCGAAGCTAATGCCGGTGACGGACTGGCTCATGTTGTAGCTGCGCGTGTGGCGGACGTACGAGCCGGCCACGCGGGCCTTGTCCGCCGGGCAATGATAGATCGCGGTCGAGCGGTTGTAGGGGAACAGATATCCGTTCTCGATGTTGACCGTGTTGACGTCCGCCCGGACGTCGCCGGCGCACCAGGTCATCCGCAGATCCAGGCCGGGGATGGGCTTGCCGGTGGACAGGTCGTAGACCGACAGGTTGGGCGGCAGCGTGCCGTCGTGATCGTTGGCGTACATCAGCCAGCAGGTCTGGAGCTGCTTGAGATGGTCCAGGCACACGACGCTCAGGGCGAACTGCTTCGCTCGGGACAAGGCCGGGAGCAGCACAGCGATCAGGACCGCGATGATCCCGACGACCACCAGCAGTTCGATCAACGTGAAGCCGGCGGTGCGGATGGATGGGGGCTGGGACAGCATCTCGGCATCTTCAGCCGCCCAGCGGCCGACTGCATCACCTTGTGTTCGTCGCGGGGCAACCATGCGCGAGCCTGTGGCACGGGGCCATGAATCATACCGCATTGCGTTCATTCATGGCTCGATTATCGACTGCGCCGGGCGGAAAGTCAAGCGGGCGGAATCCGTGTCCAAGCGCCAGGGGCGGGCGTATAGCGAGCTCTACGCCTTGGCGTCCGTGCAGACGGTGGTTGCGGCGGCCTGCTCGGCCGGTTTGAGGGACAGCGGGGTGTCGAACTGGAGACCGATCTTGTGGCCGCCGGCGATGGCGTTGATCCAGCGGACCCGGCCGGTCCGCGTGAGGCCCACGGTCGCGGCTGTGTCCTGCCCGTCGAATCGCGGCAGGCTGAAGCGGACAGCGATCCCCCGTCCGGCCTGCACGAGCGAACGATCGGCCGCCTGAATGGTGAAGGCGATCCCCGTGCTGGAGACATTCAGCATCAGGCCGGAGTGGACCATCTGCGTCATGTCTTCGCCAAACCAGACCGGCCAGCGGTACGCGAGTCTCTCTTCGTGTCGGCTCTCAGTACTATCCATTGGATTTCTCCGCAAAACCCTTCACCGAAGTGTCTTCGGCACAATCGCGGCTGGGGTTGAGCCGGAATGGTGAAGAAACCGTGCGCCCTGCCAAAATGGCACGGCGAGATGGCAAAGGCGCCCCCATCCAGGTCCGGACCGCCACGGACTGGGCCATCGCTCGGCACGTAACCCCAATTGAAAGCAACACTTACGGCCAGACCATTCTACCAGGCAACCCTGGCACAGGTTTTGCAGAGTGCATGAGACATGTGGCTCCACGCAATTGGCGGACCGAGGCGCTGGCGGCAAGGCCGTCTTCGGAGGCCAGTGACAGGGCAAAGAAAGGACATTCGACATGAGCAAGATCATCGGAATCGACTTGGGAACAACGCTGTCCGTCGTGGCCGTGATGGAGGGCTCGGCGCCGAAGGTGTTGGTTAACGCCTCCGGCGGGCGGCTGACCCCCTCCGTCGTCGGGTTCACGGATAAGGGCGAGATCCTGGTGGGCCAGATCGCCAAGCACCAGCAGGTGACCAACCCGGAGAACACGGTCTTCTCGATCAAGCGGTTCATGGGACGCAGACACGGCGAAGTGGCCTCCGAGGAGAAGCTCGTCCCCTATAAGGTCGTCGGCGGGTCGAACGACCTGGTCAAGGTCAACGTGCGCGGCAAGGACTACACGCCGCCGGAGGTTTCCGCGATGATCCTCCAGGACCTCAAAAAGACCGCAGAGACCTACCTGGGCGAAAAGGTGGACCGCGCGGTCATCACCGTTCCCGCCTACTTCAACGACGCGCAGCGCCAGGCGACGAAGGACGCCGGCACCATCGCCGGCCTGAAGGTCGAGCGAATCATCAACGAGCCGACCGCGGCGGCGCTGGCCTACGGCCTGGAAAAGAAGAAGAACGAGAAAGTGGCCGTCTTCGACTTCGGCGGCGGCACTTTCGATGTCTCCATCCTCGACATCGGCGACAACGTGTTCGAGGTCCTCAGCACCAACGGCGACACCCACCTCGGCGGCGACGACCTCGACGCGGTCCTCATCAATCACCTCGCCGACGAGTTCAAGAAGACCGAGGGCATCGACCTCCGCCAGGACCCGATGGCCCACCAGAGACTCAAGGAGGCCGCGGAGAAGGCCAAGATCGAGCTCAGCTCGCAGCTCGAGACGACGGTGAACCTGCCGTTCATCACCGCCGACGCCTCCGGGCCCAAACACCTGCAAATCTCGATCACGCGAAGCAAGTTCGAGTCGCTGTGCGACCACGTCTTCGAGCGACTGAAGGGCCCGTGCTACACCGCGATGAAAGACGCCAAGCTGCGTCCCGAGGACATCGCGGAGGTCCTGTTCGTCGGCGGCTCCACGAGAATTCCCAAAGTCGATCGAATCGCCCGCGAGATCTTCAACAAGGAGCCCAACAAGAGTCTCAATCCCGACGAGGTCGTCGCGCTGGGCGCCGCGATTCAGGGCGCCGTGCTCATGGGCGACGCCGGCGTGAAAGACATCCTGCTGCTGGACGTGACTCCGCTGTCGCTGGGCGTCGAGACACTGGGCGGCGTCATGACCAAGCTGATCGACCGCAACACGACGATCCCGACCAGCAAGAAGGAAGTGTTCTCGACCGCCGCGGACAGCCAGACGACGGTCGATATCCACGTCCTCCAGGGCGAGCGGGAGTTCGCGCGGGACAACCGCACGCTGGGCCGGTTCCAGCTTGCGGACATCCCGCCGGCGCCGCGAGGCATGCCGCAGATCGAGGTCGCATTCGACATCGACGCCAACGGCATCCTGCACGTCTCCGCCAAGGATCTCGGCACCGGCAAGCAGCAGTCCATCGAGATCAAGTCCAGCTCGGGGCTCTCCGACGACGAGATCAAGAAGATGACCCGCGACGCGGAGGCCCACGCGGAAGAGGACAAGAAACGCCGGCAGGTGATCGACCTGAAGAACCAGGCGGACCAGTTGGTCTACTCGACCGAGAAGACGCTCAAGGAACACGGCGCCAAGGTCTCCTCCGAGACGCGAGGCAAGATCGAGAACGCGGTCAACAACCTCAAGGAGGCAGTCAAAGGCGAAGACGGCTCCGCCATCCGCAAGGCCATCGACAACCTCCAGGAGACGAGCCAGGAATTGGGCAAGGCCCTGTACGAGGAGGCAGCCAAGAAACAGGCGGCCTCCGGAGCCCAGGCCCAGGCTCAAGCCCAGCCTCAGCCGGGACCCGGCGAATCCGAGGTCAAACGCAAGGGCGGCGACGACGTCATCGACGCCGAGTTCGAAGCCAAGTAACCGGCGGCATTCTATATAGCTTCGCAGCGGGCGACAGGATCCTTGTCGCCCGCTGCGTTTTCACAGACGGTTCGGAGAAGATGGTGCGTAATACTCACCCTACAACTGACCCTGCGGCTTGGCTGCTACAGTTGGATGCTTGTCGCTCAATGACGTGTGACAACTGCCGCACGTCATCCCCGCCAAGGTGTCTTTCCGTTCGCCATTCCGGTCGTGACAGGCGTTGCACTTTCCTACCTGCTCGTCGGCGATCCTCGGACGCGAGAATCGCCCCGAGAGACCCTCATTGAGCACCAGGACCGTCTGCCTGGCGGTGTCCGCCGTGAGTCGCGCGCACCGCTCCATATGTTCCTTGCCCGCCACCGGGTATCCCGAGACTTTGCACCACGCACCGACGGACGGATGGCAGAGAATCGACCGAGCGAGCGATTTGGGCATTTGCATCGCCAGCTTGGGCTGGGCAGGTACGTAAACAGGGAGTTCTGTCTGCTCGTACCAGAAGAATAGCTGGTTCGTCAGGCCTGCCTGCTGCTCTTTCTTTCGTGCGAAGAGTGCAATCGCAGCGGCCGCACCGTTGAGCGCGCCGCACAAAGAGCCCCAACTCGCGACCCCGCCGGCGCCGTAGGTCATCATCCCGCAGGGGAAGGACCGATAGGGCTCTCCATATTGCCCGGCCAGTTGTCCCACGATGCTCTTGAAGACCCCATACATGCAGTGACCCTCGTAGTGAAGGAGATAGGCTCGTTCGGCGGTGGTCTCTGGGTCCAGTTCATGGTACGACCAAGGAAGAACATCGCTGCCGGTCTTCTCCTGCGTGGTCCTCATCTCCTGGCGGGTGCAGGAGGACAGCAGGCACGATCCCGCAGCAACACCCAACGTGCCGAACACCGCTCTACGTGTGCATTCCATGTTCCGATCTCCACATGACATGCGGCCGGTCCGTCGACGATTGCACCGTCAGACTGAGCGACGCGCGCTCCGCACCCTCTCGATCTTGACGCCCGCGCGATGGGGCGTTACCCTCATTGTCCGGTCGCTTGAGAGTAGACGCATCGTGGGTGTTCGTCAATGGAGGCAAGAGAAATGAGGCAGGTAATCCGATCCGCAATCGTGGTCTGCATCATACTGCTCTGGTTCCAGAGTGCCCCTGCGCAACAGGCTTCGCAGGCCCCCGGCTACCATCAATGGTGGCGGGATCAGCCGTTCGGCAGGCCGTTCAGAAGCGCCGACGCCAGGAAGTTGCCCCTGATCTCCGTGAAAGGCAACAAGTTCGTCGACCCGAACGGCAACACGGTCCTGTTTCGCGGCCTGTCCATCTCCGACCCCGACAAGATCGAACACCAGGGGCACTGGAACAAGGCTCACTTCGAGCACGTCAAAGAACTCGGCACGATGGTCGTCCGCATCCCGGTCCACCCCGTGGCCTGGCGGGAACGGACGCCGCCCGAGTACCTCAAGCTGCTGGACCAAGCGGTCCAGTGGTGTACCGAGCTGGGCATGTACATCATCATCGACTGGCACAGCATCGGCAACCTGAAGATGGAACTGTTCCAGGACCCGATGTACGACACGACGCAGAAGGAAACGTTCCAGTTCTGGCGGACCATCGCCCAGCACTTTCGCGGGTGCAACACGATCGCCTTCTACGAGCTGTTCAACGAGCCGACGATCTACCGCGGCCAGCTCGGCACGATGTCCTGGAGCGAGTGGCGTAAGCTAAACGAGGACATGGTCTCGCTGATTCGCGCGTATGACACGGAGACGATCCCGTTGGTCGCGGGTCTCGATTGGGCGTATGACCTGACGCCGCTGCTGATCGAGCCGATCCAGGCGGAGGGAATCGGGTATGTGACCCATCCGTACTCGAACAAGCGGTCCAAGCCGTGGGAGCCCAAGTGGGAGGAGAACTTCGGCTTCGCCGCGAGTCGCTGGCCTGTCCTGGCGACGGAGTTCGGACTCTTCATGCCCCCAGGTGCAGCCGCAAAGGATGACGATTACGGCAAGCTCATCATCACATACCTGGAGGGCAAAGGGATCGGCTGGCTGGGCTGGGTGTACGATCCCGAGTGGGGCCCGAACATGCTGAAATCGTGGGACACCTACGAGCTGACCGGGGGCGGGGAGTTCTTCAAGCAGGCCATGCAGGGCAAGCTGGGCAATTGACGCAGAAAAGGAGGTAGATGAATGATTCGAAAGACTCTTCTGTGGGCGACAGTCGTCCATGTGTTTGTCCTCGCTTCCGCATGGGCGGCGGAAGCGCCGCCGATCCCGCCGGGCTATGAGAACGAGCTGGCGGTCATGACTGCGATTGCGATGCGTCAGATCAAGCTGATCGACGCGAAGGACATCGTCGTGCCGGCCGGCGTCGAAGAGAAGCTCGGCGTCGAATACGGCCAAGGCGGCTCTCATCCGCTCCTGCTGGATCTCTACCTGCCCCGGGGACGCGAGAAAGCGGGTCCCGCCATCCTCTTCATCCACGGCGGCGCCTGGAAGAGCGGCAAGCGCAGCGACATGAAGTACTACTGCGCGAAGTTCGCGGAGAAAGGATACGTCACCGCCACCGTCAGCTACCGCCTGCTGCAGGAGGCCCCGTTCCCCGCCGCAGTCCAGGATGTCAAGTGCGCGGTGCGGTGGCTCCGCGCCAACGCCGCCGCATATCAGGTGGATCCGAATCGCATCGCCGTCTCGGGCAACTCGGCGGGCGGGCATCTCGCCATGATGATCGGATACTCCGACGATCCGTCCCTCGAAGGCAACGGCGGCCACCCGGGCGTCAGCAGCCGGGTCCGCGCGGTGGTCGATTTCTACGGCCCGACCGATCTGACCACCGACTACGCCAGGAACCACAAGCTCGTCACGGACTTCCTGGGCGGCAAGACATTCGCAGAGGCCCCCGAAGTCTTCAAGCTGGCGTCGCCTCTGTCTCACCTGACGAAGGACGATCCTCCCACGCTCATCTTCCAAGGGACCATCGACAGCCTGGTCCCCGTCGCCCAGGCCGATGCGCTGGCGAGCAAGCTGAAGGAACTGGGCATCGACTACGTCTACGAGCGATACGAAGGCTGGCCGCACACGATGGACCTTGCGGAAGCCGTCAATCGTCGGTGCGTGTACCAAATGGCGCAGTTCTTCACGAAGCAGATCGAATCAGAAGAGTGATCGATGGTGGAGAAGGAAGAACCAGCAGGCGACAGACGCATCCGACTGCTCTGGCCTCGTCTGCTCCTGGGCTTGATTGTGCTCATCAGCGCGGAGGTCTTCTCCGGGGCGTCGCTCCAGAGCGGCTTGTGGGACCCCTGGACTCTGATCGTCACCTACTGGCTCTACTTCGCGCACTTCTTCTTCTTCACCACCCTGGCCATAGGGACGGGGCGCACCTCATTCTGGTCGCTCTACTTGTGGGGCATCTTGTTCGGTCTCTACGAATCGTGGATCACGAAAGTCATCTGGTTTGGCTATGGCGGGGATGGGGAGTTCGCTCTGGGAAGCATCGGTCTCTACGGATACTCGGAAATGAGCATGGTCTTTCTGTTTCATCCGATGATGTCCCTGATCCTGCCGCTGGGCGTGGCGTGCGTCCTGTGCCCGCCGTTGAGGGGGTGGTTCCCCGACTTGGCATGGATCACCGGCCCGAGCCGAGGCGCTCGCCTCCTGCGGGTCTATCTGGTGGCATCCTTCGGGCCGATCGTGGCCATGAACTCCGGGGGAATCGCGAACCTGGCCCTGAATCTGCTCTTTGCAGGCGCGCTCGCAATCGTGCTGCTGCGACTATCCCGCCCCTATCTGAGCACGTCAGACGGGCGATCCTTCGTCACACTGGGACCTGCCGCATTCTGCGCGACATGCGTCTATCTCCTGCTCCTCTACGGAACGGCCTACTTTCATCTCAGGCCGGAAGGCCTTCCTTCCGGGTGGATCCAGCTCGCAACGTTGGTGTTCTATGGCTTGGCAATCCTCGGCTTGTGCCTGCATGGCCGGCAGACGCCAAGTCCGGATACCCCCGTCTCTGTAGAACCACGTGAGTGGAAGTCAATCCTCACCACAGTCACACTCGTGCTGGGATTGGGCATAGTGCTTGCGCCGTTCCGCGGCACGCACGTCCTGTCCATTCCGATCCAGGGGAACCTCATGATCTGGACGCCGCTCGGCGTCGTCCTTGCGGCCTTCGCGATGGTAAGAGGCCGCAATGCAGGATCGAGGGCATAGTGGCGCCGCGCTATGATGCGCCATGAAAGAGTGAGCATCGGCGGTTATCCGCGATGCGCCCAAGGCCGGGCTCCGCTGGCCCGGCCTTGGGATTCGTGTGTTGTGATGTTCTTCTACTTGCGGGGGCGGAGCAGCAGGCCGCAGGAGCCGAACTCGGTGCTCGGTTTCTCAGGGGCGCCGCACGTGAACGGCGTGACCCACAGGCCCTCAGGCTCTTGCGTGAGCTCGAAGCTGCTCTTCGGATCGACGCCCACCTTTAACGCGTAGGAAACCACCGGGATCAGGCTCTTCAGAACGGTCTTGAGGATGTCCCCGTCGCTGGGCAGATCGCTCAGCGAGACATGCCACTGGAAGAGGAGTTTCGCAGGTCCGGCGGCCAGCTTGTCCAACGGCAGCTCGACATTGTACGTGCCGTCGCCCGTCTTCTGGAAGGTCAGCGGCTCACGTTCGAGCAGCACCGCCTCCAGCGGGGCGTTCGGATAGGGCAGCGTGATCAGCATGGAGGAGACGCCGGTCGGGCCCTTGAGCAGAGTCACGTACGCCTTGACCCGGGCCCTTCCCTCCGGCAGGATCATCCAGTAGTCCTCCTGCGTGCCGACGAAGTCGGGCTTGGACCACTGCTGGTAGCCGATCGTGACCTCCGCCACGTCGTCGGCGTCGAGCGGCTCAGGCAGGTTCTCCGGAGCCACGTCCTCGACGTGCAGATCGCCGTAGACGACGCGATACGTCGCCGAGTCCTTCGGGCGGTACCAGAAGATGGGCGTCGCCGCGTCGCCGAGCTGGACTCCCTTGCCGCGATAGTACCACTTGCCGTCGCCCTGGAAGAAGCGGGTGAACAACAGGTAGTTTTGGATCCTCACGCCGATGGCGGTCTCCTCGTCGGTCGACAAGTTGAGTTCCTGGATCTTCTGCTGCACGGCCGGGACTCGCTTGAGGTAGTCCTCGACGCTCACGCCGTCGGGGAACTGCCCGTTCCCGAAGCTCTCCGCCAGGAGACGAAGGCCTTCGATGAAGTCCGCCTCGGTCGAGCCGAGCAGGTCCAACTGGGTTTCCTGAAGTTCGTATCCCGCAGGCACGTCCATGTTGAACAGCGATTCATCCATGGGTACGCCAAACTGGAGGTTCTTGCAGATGACGGTCAACTGGCCTTCATACTGTTCGATGCGAACAGGCAGGCCCGTCTCCGCATCAGCCCAGAGCACGATCTCGACCTTCGGGTGCTTCATGCGGAAGCCGACCACGTCGCAACCATCGATTTGCTGGACGCCGAGGTCTTCCGTCACGAAGTGGGGACTGTCCTGGAGCTTGACCAGGACCGTCTTGAGATGGTCGAGGTAATTCGGGATCGAGGGCAGGCCCTTGATGTCAACATAAACCGCCTGTTTCTTCGCGTCGTCCAGGCTCAGGATGCGACCGGCCTGTATGTCGATTATGCTGGCACTGCCCGGCACACTGGACAGGGTCCGTCGAATCCGCGAGCCCAGGATCATGTCGCGAATCACCGGCGTGTTCGGGTCCTCAACACCGACGACGATGTCGAGGATGGCCGTGTTGGCGTTGAGGATGGGCTGAATGGCCTGGGCGAACGTGACGCCGGAGCCTCCGAGGAATTGCAGTCCGAATAGGACCGCGATTACAATCACCGCCGCGGCGGCTAACTTGAGTGCTTTGCTCTGCATG
This sequence comes from Phycisphaerae bacterium, assembly GCA_017993835.1. Taxonomy (GTDB): domain Bacteria; phylum Planctomycetota; class Phycisphaerae; order Sedimentisphaerales; family Anaerobacaceae; genus PLanc-01. The sequence goes on along the minus strand of JAGOLX010000012.1, from coordinate 100,020 downwards.
AGGATTCTCCACACGCCGGGACGAGCGGTGCTCGAAACCCGACGCTTCTCCAAGTCCGCCAGGGCATCGGCCAGGATTCGCCGGTCCACCTGGGCGGACGATGAAATCTGCGATTCGTCGATCAGTCTTCTTATGTTGTCTGCTGGTTGCATTCAGGAACCTCGCTGTTGAGGGTAACCCGCAGTTTGTCCATTGCGTATCGGTACCGGCTCTTGGCGGTATTCGTGGAGATCTGCACGGCCTTGGCAATCGCCTGGAACGTCATCCGCCCGTGCAGGTGCAGCATGACGACCTCGCGTTGCTCGAAGGGCAGCTCGGCCATCGCGCCGCTGAGCATCTCCAACTGCTCGTTACAGACCAGAGTCTCCAAGGGCTCTTCCGCTAGCGCCCGTCCGGCCTCTTCGTAGGGTGGGCTCAGCCCACCATCCGGTTCACCATTCGACCCGAATCGGTGGGCTGAGCCCGCCCTGCCGGCAGAGCCGCGCACGCGCTCGGCTTTGTTCCAGTTGCGAGCGTGGTTGGCCGTGCAGGTCAGCAGGTAGCCTTTGAGACTGCCGGTCAGGCGGAATCTGTCCAGACCGCGAACGAAGGACACAAACACATCGTGTACGACGTCCTCGGCCGCGGTCTTGTCGTTGAGCAGACCCATGGCCAGCAGCAGCAAATCCGCTTTGTACTTCTCATAGACCCGCGTGAGGGCCTCGCGGCTCCCACGCCTGGATCGAAACACAAGCAGCTTGTCTTCCATCATAGGCCGGCCTATTGGGCACCCGTTGAATGCTCATTCACCAATATAACAACCGCCAGGGCGTTTTGGGTCTGTCGAGCCTACAGATCTTCCGACGAGGGGAGCGGCACAAGGGGCACCGTTCGTAGTGACGCCGTAAGGCGTTATCTTCAGCAACCGCGCGAATACGGAATTGAAGATATGCTCTTACGAGCACACTACGAACGAGAAAGGCCGGGCTCCGCGGGCCCGGCCTGATATGTCGGACTTATGAAGTGCAACTACTGGCCCGGCAACTTGTCGATGTCGAAGATCCCCTCCGGGAACTCGGGCGTCAGATCGAGGTAGATGCGTTTGCTCCGGTTGTCTTTGACCGGGACGTGCCTGTAGTCCTTTCGGATGCCGGTCTGTCGTTCGATGACGAATCTGGGGTACCAATGGCCGTTCGGAGCTTGGAAGGCTTCGGTGATCTCCTCCACGATGATCGAGCCGTCTCTCGTCTTGGTCGGATCAACGTCGTTGAGCCAATCCTGGTCTTCCTGCCATTCCGCGTCGGGCCGCCACTCAGTCACTTGACGGCGGCACAGGTAATCCCAGGACGGATCGAGATAGTAGAGGAATCGGCCCGGCAGGGTTACCGTTCCATTGTAGATATGGCCTTGCGTCAAGCGTTCAAAGCAGATCAGCTTGTGCTCCGCCGCATATCCATCCTCGATGATCCGGGCGCACACATCGATGTGCGGCCAACCCAGATTGGCGAGGTCGTTCGTTATGCCGAACTCACCGGCGGGCTGGTAGTAATTCATTGGTTTGCTCCAGCCCTTCCCTGGGTCTCTGCTGATTGAGCGACCGTACTGGCCGTCATAGAGGTGAATCGACATCCGTGTTTTGGCGTGTTCCGCGTACTGGCCGCGACTCCAGGCCAGCATGGACTCGAAGGTCTCGCCAAGGCGCTGCTTGGATATCGTCCAAGTCGGATCCTGGGGATCGCGGAAGGTCTGGCCTTCGTCGAAAACAGAGTGCCGTTCCCAGCGGTGCTTGCGACCCGACTTGTAGTCGACATCGAGCATATTCACGGCGTCGCTGATGTCCACAGCCGCGTTGTGCGCGACCACGGCGATGTATTCCGTCGTCGCTTCATCTCGGGTTTGCAGGTACTTCTGCAGCACGCTGTATTCCCTTGATGTCTCGCCGAGGACTTGGCGCCACTCTTCCAGCAGACTGCGTGACTCGGCCGCTGGCGGGTTGGTCACTACCTTTGCGTCCCGCGGCACATCCAGATCGTAGATGCTCTGCGGCCCCGTTGCAGGGTAGTCGAAATCCAGGTTCACCTCAGTAGTCAACTCGCCGGCCGCATCGGCACACGTCGCCTTACCCGCGTGCAATCGCTTGGTCTGCGGATCGACATACAGGACCACCTTCTTCCGTTCCCCCTGTTCGGTCAGCGATAGTTCTTGGATCTGGACCCTGTGTCCCTGGTAGTCTCCCATTCTGACTGTGGTCTTGGCCCCCTGCTCACCGAGTGTCTTGTGCACGCTTTCGAGCCATGTCGTGGGGGAGGTCAACTCCGCGGCGGCTTCCTCCATGTAGGTAACAACGATAGTACCGCTCTGGACAGCGTAGTCGAAGAGCAGATGGTCTTTGAGGCTCTCAAACCGTGTGTAGCCGCTGGCCTCCTTCACCGCGTGGATCTTCGCGTCAAAACCAAACCACGTTTCGCATGCCAGGGCTTCGCCATCCTGGAATCCTGACTCCGTCATGCGCATCCAGGGGATCTGCTCCATGGCTCTCGTGATCTCCGAGAACTCCACGGCCTTCACCGGGGTTCCGTCGAAATAGCGCGCTGCGAGAACAACTGCCGCGATGATCAAAGCCGCTGCTGCCAGTTTTGTCATTCGACTGGTCATGATTCTTCTCCATCCTGTCGGATTCTGGATTCGTTGGGACTGCTGACAGGACAGGTCGTGCAGAAGCTGTTCTTTGCGGGCCGGCATATCCATCGTGACTTGGGCAGCCAGCCGGCCAAGCAGAAGGCCCTCATGACGGAGCGCGTCGCGATACTGCCGGCACTCCGGACAACCCTGCAAGTGCTCATCGAGATGCTCTGCCTGCTGGGCCGGGAGAGGTTGCGTGACCGAATCGGCGATGAGGTCTCGGATCTCGTTGCATTCGCTGTTCATCGCTGCGACCCTTCCGTCAAGAACTCGTGCAACTGGCGTCGTGCCGTTCTGAGCTTCTGATATACGCCGGAATGCGAGAGGTTCAGGTTCTTCGCAATCGTCCGGGCGTTGTGCCCGTCGAAGTAGTACATCAACAAGGGCACGCGAAGCTCGGCCGGCAGGCGTTTGATAGCCTGCTCCAGATCCTGCAAGACCCTCTGGTCCTGGCAGGACGGCAGCAGGGGCGGCTCAACGGACGGGCCCCTGCGTTTGCGCAGCCGGAGTCGGTCGATGCACAGGTTCCTGGCGACCCGGACAATCCACGGCCCGATCCGTTCGGGCGTCATCCTGTGTGCCGCTTTCGCCAGGGCACGGAACATGGTCTCCTGGGCCGCATCCTCCGCGTCGTGCACGTTGACGAGAATCGCGTAGCATACCGCGAAGACGTGGTCATAGTGCTGGCGGACAAACTGCTCGTGCGGCGTCGGGTCCGTCGCTTCGACTGACTCGGTCTGGTCCCGGGTTGAACGATCGTTCACATTCGAGCTCCTCAAAACCTGTCTTCACTGTAATAACGAATGGCGGAGGCTCGAAATGCAAAATAGTCCCGCGTCGACAGAATTCGTGTGGACTGCGCACGCAAAAGGCCGGGACTCCGCTGTCCCGGCCTGTACAGAACGATGGACGTGGGACGCCAGGTCAGTGGGTTTCCACCTTCGCGCCCTCCATCAGTCTCTCGCCGTTGAACGTATCCGGCGGGAAATCGCCTTCTCCTAACGGCTGTACGTCGATGTTCCAGTTGGTCTGCGTCGGGACGGCGCCTTCCTCGGGAGCAGGGTAGATGACCACGGTCCGCTTGCTCGCGTACCACTGTCCCGACACCAAGCGGATGAAGCCGGAACAGTCGCGCTGGCTTTCCTTCTCCCATTGGCCCGACCGCAGCCGCCATGAGATCCATCGGACGTAGGCGTAGTCGCGTTCGGCGTCGATGTAGTAATCGCGCCGGGCGTCCCCATCCTGGATTCGCAGGCCGATGTACTCGCTCAGTTCCTCGGGCGGGTCATCGATCCTCTCGAAGCTCGCGGGCTTCTCCTTCATGTATGCCCACTGTTCCGCGATAGCGTGGCGGCCCACCTCGGAAGGATCGCTGTTCTTCGCCCACGTGACTCGGACCTCGTCGCGAGACCCCGGATGGGCGACATGCGAATACCGGCGGTCGTATATCCTCTGGCCGTCCAGGATCAGTGTGGAGATCGGGAGTTGAGCGCTTGTCCAGAGCAGGATGTCCTCCGTTGTCGCCGGGAGGTTCAGGCGATGCTGTGAGGAATGGCCTGGACTCGGCTCCGTATACCGGTTCTTGTGGAGTCTGGGCCCGTCGCGCCAGGTCACGACGACCGGAATGGTCCCATCGTCAGCCCACACCGCCGCGCGATATCGCAACGGCAATCGAGCGCTCGCGGCCTTGGCGGCTTCAAGCACCTCCGCAATCGCCGGCACAGGAACCGCCACGGTCTCCTTGACCTCTTTCACTACGGGAAGATCTCGCGGCACGCCGAGATCGTGAATGCTGCTCGGGCCCGTCTCGGGGAAATCAAAGACGGCGGTCCTGCTCTCGCGCCCTCGCAAGTCCTGCTCGGTCAGCTCCACAGGCTCTCTGGCGTCCAGGATTACCCCGGTCTTGGGGTCTCTCACCATCTGGGGACCGACGAGGACCCGTCGGCCCGCCAGAGTGTTGGGGTCGGGAGCGACCATCTTGAACCGGGGTTTCTGCTCTTGTCGATCGCTGCGGCTCAGGCGTTCCGAGACGATCAAGGGCAGCCGCGTTTGGGGATCGGCCCAGATCTGCTTGAGGAGCAACCGCCGGCCCGCTGCATCGTTGTAGTAGCAATCGAACCGGATCGACTCCGCACCATTCGTCCGATCCGAATGTCGCTCCACCTCCCAGTGGCCTTCGCCGCCGTGTTCGGCCATCCGCTCCCAGACTCCGATCTCGGAATCCCACGCAGTCCTGGGCTCCCATGGAGGGATCGGTCCCCCGTTGTAGGAGTCCGGCCGGGCCTCAGAGATCTGGCGGCCGAAGACCGGATGGCAGGCCTGCTGCACATTCCGGGCGTAATCCACCGCCACGCACGTGCCGTCCCACCGCTTCAGGTAATAGTCCCCCGTCTGCAGATTCGACCATCGCTCCTCGCCGTTGTCGTACTTCACATGGACCCATCGCTGGGCAAGAAAAGCGTTCTGCACGTCCGCCCATGTCACGGTGGAACAAAACGGGTTGCCCACATACAGGCCCAACAGAATCGCCAACGTGGTCCCGGCCGCAAGGGCCGGCTTCGTAATTCGATTGTTCATGAGAAACCTCCAGATCGTCTGCCCGCTGCGAGCGGGACGTGTGCGTAGTGTCAGTCCGCCGGCCTGGAGGGCGTCATCGAGGACCGCCCGATCCGCGGCCGGATGCGTGCCGATGCCGGCATCTTGGAACAATGCCTGGATGTCACGTGCCGTCTTCATTTCGTTGCCTCCGAGTTCAGCAGAGACCGCAGCTTCTCGAGTCCGTACCGACATCGGCCCTGCACTGTGTTGACCGAAGCGTTCTGGATCTTGGCGATCTCGGGGAAGCTCATCCCGACCCCCAGGTGGAGGGCGACCGCCTCCCGCTGCTCCTGGGGCAACTGCGCCATCGCTCCGCTGAGCGCCTGCAATTGCTCACTGACAATTGCCCACTGCGCGGGCTCGCAAGCAGTCGCGGGATCGCCATACACGTCCTTCGCCAGCGAATTGTGATACCTGTACGCATCGCGACGATGGTTGCGGGCCCGGTTCGCGACGCTCGTGGCCAACAGGGCCTTGAGATTGCCTGTCACTCGCAGGGCGGCCCGAGTGCGGGCCACGTGGACGAAGACATCGTGCACAATGTCCTCGGCCGCGTGGACATCCCCGAGCAGAACGACCGCGAGCTTGAGCAGATCGGTCCTGTGTCGCTCGTAGATCCGCTCGAAAGCCTCGGCGCTGCCGTGCTTGAACCGCCAGATCAGATATCGTTCTTCCAGCATCCGGGTGTACCTGTGAGAGCTCTCATTTCGACTTCTAATACACCACAAGCCGCTTCGCCCGTATAGGCCAGGGTGGAAATTCGAAGCACGAAGCTCGAAATCCGAAAGAAAGCGGGAGCGCAGGGGACACACTTGGCAGGACGCAGATGGCAGATGAAGCGATGGCCGGATGGAAGTCAGCGGGAGATGTTCGCCGATTTGCGGCTCGTGCCTGCACTACCTGCCGTCGGCAGGCAGCGCAAGCACGTGTGGATGATGGAGGATGGACCGGGCGTTGGGACCCAGTCGGTTGTTCAGGGTTGGGCCTGCTGATTGTTGGACACGTGGCTCTTGAGGTACTCGGTCGCCGGGGTGAGACTGTCCACGAGGCGGTGCAGCTCTGCGTCTGTCACTGGGCCGTTGATCGCGAGGGCCGGGAAGGTCCCCGCGGGCGATTCGAGGATGTAGCCGATGCGGTCCTCCGAAGGCGGGTCCTTGATGACGTACTGGGCGCTCTGCAGCAGGATTCCGGAATACCACTTCTGCGGCCCGCCGCCGTGGACCTTGAATCCGTTCGGCGAGGTATAGACGACCTGGCCCTGCTTCACGAACTGGCCGAACATCTTGTTGTAGGTCGGCGACTGCACCAGGACCAAGTGCCGGCCGTCCTCGGCGCGGGCGGCCATGATGAACATCCGCGTCCCGGGACTGGCGGGGTCGATGGCGTCCGTGATTCCCAGATCGCCGACCCAGGCGGGCTTGGCGGAGGGGACGTAGGTCTGGAACGTCGCCCGCTCGACCATGTGCCGGACCGAGACATTCGGCACGACCATGTCCGGCGTGATGGCCACCTGCGGCGCGGCGCCGGCGGCAGTCCCTTCGAGTTCTGCCAAGCTCCACGAGACCGCCGGCGTCTCGACGGACTCCGTCAGGACCCTGCGGACCAGCAGCCGCGAGCGACCCTCCAGCACGAACTCCTTCTCCGCGATGGTCGAGTCGTCGTCCCGCACCTTGAACAGCCAGTAGCCAGGCAGTTGCCCGCTCGGATCGGGCGTGCCGACCTTGTAGATGTGGACGGACCGGCCGTCGGCCAGGACGCCTTCTTCGACGCTCTGCACCGCGCGGTCATCCCGCGCCAGGGAGGTCTTCAGGCCCGCCGCGAGACCGAGATACGCCGCCGGGCTCTCGGGTGGCTTGAACTGTTCCGCCGCAGGTTCCTTCGTCACCCGAACGACGCCATCGGCCCCCGCGCCGGCATGGTACACGAAGCCGCCATCCCAGGAATTCGCAGAGACGACGGCGCCGCCGGCCTTGAGGATTCGACTGAATCGCCCGGTCGTGGGATCGTACCACGAATGGTCCGTCACCACGTAGGATTCGGGCGCTACCGACAGCTTCAACTGGTTGACCTGCAATCCGCCGTCGGCCTTCAGAGAACACATCGGCAGCCAGACATGATCGGCCTCGGTCGCTCCCTCCGTCCCCGCGCTGGACGCGCACACGATAATCTCATTCTGGATGTGGACGATTTGCGTCCCGGCGAAGAGCCTCTCCTCCGCGGCACAGGCCTTGGCCAGCAGGCTGTAGCCGCCGTCACTCGCGGAGGGAAGCGTGGATAGACCGAAGAACGCGACGGCGATCACCGCAGCCGCCGCCAGAGCGAGTTTCACAATCGAGCTTGTCATGGTTCTTCTCCCTGTCAAGACCCGTCGAATGCTGGGCCGGGTCGTTGTGTCTGATTCCTTCTCTTTGCCTGCCGCGGCAAACAGGCCGTCGCGAGCCGACTCGTGCAGCGACTCATCCGCCGACAGGCCCTTGCGACGAGCGGCGTAATCGAGCAACTGCTCGATTTGCCTCAGCTCGGCTCGGCACAGATCGCACCCACTCACATGGGTACGGACCTCGCATCCCTCCCGCTCGGACAACTCTCCGAGCGCCAGGCTCACGAGGCGGTCTTTCATGGACTCATGGTTCTTCATGATTCACCTGTCGGATTCAACTGCGGTAGTCGCTCATCGCACGAGCCAGCTCCTTCACGGCCCGGTGCAACGACACGCGAACGCTGTTCCGCGAACAGCCCAGGATCCCGGCGATCGCGCCGTGGTCCAAGCCCTCGATCCGCGAGAGGATGAACACCTCGGCCTGCTGCCTCGGCAGCTTGGCCAGGGACTCCGTGAGCCTTTGCTGGAGCTCATCCAGTCGCAGACCCGCGTCGGGATTCGCTCCGACGCCCGGAAGGTCGCACTCCTCAACGGACGCGGGCACCGGCCGCCTGGCCCGGGCCAGTTCCAGTGCCTTCCGCACGGTCACCCGGTACAAGTATGCGCCCCAGTTCGTGGAGCCGGTGTACCGGTCCCAGCGCCGCCAGATGGCCAGAAAGACCTCCTGGTAGACGTCCTTCGCAAGGTCCGCATCGCGCAGGACCCGCAAGGCGACGTTCAGGACGTCCCGGCCGTGGGTGTTCACCAGTTCTTCGAATCGACTGTCGGACAACTCTGGACCGCCTTAATAAACGGTTCCTCGAATTTAAGGCCCGGCTGCGCAGCCGTGAGATCTCTACCTCCATAGAGGGCCCGCCCGTGCGAGCATTACGGGAAAAAAACTGTCGTCTCGCATTCTGCCGACCGCAGCGTTGCCTGCGAACGGGTCCGTATACGGCGGTTCAGGCCGATCCCCCTGGTCCGGCGCACACCTGCATCTGTTCAGACGCTGCTATCGTAGGGTGGCGCCTGACGGTCCACTGCTGGGCAATGCGACACCCGTGGATGTCAACGGTTGCCCGGCTGCGCCCGTCCAGGACGTGAGGACTTGGACTTTCTCCGTGAACTGCTCCACCGTCAGATCGCCCTTCGCGAAGGTGTCTACATCGGACTTGGTTGTCTGAAGGACCAGCATATCCGTTGACGCAGCGGACGGCGTGCCACCCCAGGCGCGAGACAGAGGCTGTGTCGGCGTTGTTGTGTAGACAGAACCGCTGTTCCGACAGCGACTTGTGATAACCACGGCAATACGGTCCTGGGCTCCGCGGACGCGGAGGTTCGACGCGTGGCGAAGCGTTCTGACCAGAGCACTCTTGAGGTTCTCGACCTTCTGTGCGTTGTACGCAACAGTGCGAGAATCCGGCTGTTGCTGTGGAACACCATCAAGTTCGTCCCTGGTCTGCGACCACACGGCGTCGCCTGATGGTTCCGTCTCGGGCTGCTCCTGCTCGTGTACCGGCCGGACCAGCAGGAAATCCACCTCGATGAAGAACAGGGCGCCATACCCGTCGAGGTAGAGTCCCTGGGTCTGCGCGTACCTCTCGAACACGCCCGTCACATAGGGATCATACATGCCCGCTGGGTCCGTTGTCCCGACACTCGGCGAGATGGCCTTGTCAATGATTCGGCACATCACCACCATGTCCTCGGCAACCTGGGCGAGGCTCTCGCGAGACGAGTCCGGCGTGGGTACCACGAACACCTTCTGCGAGGCCTCCACCCAGCGGTTCTCCGCGGACGTTCTGGCATTCAGGGCTCGCAGAAGCGACGACATCTCGGCGTCTGCCCGGTTGGCGGAAACGGACTGGGTGGGCGCTGGGGTGTACGCAACCGCGGGCGCGGATGATCCCGAAGCGTTGGTCAACGTGAGCAGCACGATGGCTGCTGGAATGAATGTCATCATGGCTCTTCTCCTGTGTTTCATACGGCTAAGTGGTCAGTAGGAAACGACTTGCAGACGTTGTTCGAACTGCGTTTGGATGAGTTCCCCCTTGGCGTACAACTCAGCGTCGGACTTCTTTACCCGCAGGGTCAGTGTGCTGCCGTTTCCTACCGTCGTGGTTGCCGATGCATCGGTGCGCCCGGAGGTCCCCTGGACCACAATGGTCAGCCACTCATCCGCGTCAAGCCCTCGGATGTTCTTGCCGTGCTTCATCGTTGTGGTCAGGGCGCTCTTGAGTGCATCGACCCTCGCGCGGTCGTAGGGCACCGCTGTCTCGTCGTCCCGGGGGCCTGGCGCCCTGCTCGTCTCAGGCTCAAGGATGGATCGTCTGGTCTCGGCCCAGACAACATCGCTCTCATCCTTGGCGGGCGCCTTTTCAGTCGTCTGCGGCGGAGGCAGCAGCGGGAAGTCCACTCGAACGAAAAACAGAGCCCCGTAGCCGGCGACGTACAGCGGCCGAGCGCGGCCAATAGAAGAGAACAACGCGCATGGGCTGGAATCCCTGTTGTCCACGTGCATCCTCCTGTAGAAGCCCAACAGGTCCGAGTCCGCAGACTCGATGACGTTGGCCACACTCCTCTCGATGATGCGTCCCATGATGCTCAGGTCCTCAAGGAACTGGGCCGCCGTCTGGGCGTCCATCTCTTTGGCGGGAATCACCATCGCTGGCTCTGCGATCCAACCGCGACCCGTAGACAGAAACGCGATACCGGTACTCCGACCCGCGCCGGGAACCGTGGAAGTGCCGGACGCGGCGATCATGTTGCTCTGGGCGGAGCCGCGCCCCGCTGCAAGGGCAACAACCATCAATAAGGTCAAGCGGATACTGGTCTTATGCGAATGGGTCATGGATCGGTCCTTTCATTGGGGTTCTCGATGGATTGCTCACGCTGTTCGTCGAGGTTCTCCGGAAGGACATCGACGAGCAATCGGACGAATTGACGGGTCTCCTCGGTCCGACCGGCCAGTCTGTACATGCCCTCGGTGAATTGTGCTTTGTCCTGCATACGTTTGCGCTCGATTTCGGACAGTACATGTGCGATCCGGTTCAGGTCCTCCGTTTGGGCGGTGTCGATGCTCTCGACCAACTCGGCCAGCCGGCGGTTCGTCGTCGCGTTCGAGGCCGCCAGCGTCTGGATCGCCCGGCGGTTCAACTCGTCACGATACTGCTCGGTAAGTTCTTCTTTCACCTTGACATAGGTCGCCGCCAGCGCGAGCTGGTATCGCTGCTCGATGTCCTCGACCACCCTGGCGCGGAGCGCCGGTTCGATAGAGGCCGCCACAGAAGGCACCAGTGCCTCGCGCAGTTTATCTATATTCACAGACGCTGGCTTGGACAACCTACCTATTATACAGCCCACTACGATCAGTGCCGCGGATGCCAAGACCAGCCGGACCGCACTGCCAATGGGGATCTGTCTGGCATCCGTCGGGTTGACCTCGGCCGCCTGGGCATCGGCAAGTCGTCGGAGCGTTTCATCGACCACTGCCTTGGGCACCTGTTGCGGGACGGCGTCTCGTTTGAGCCGCTCGACAGCTTCGCCCAGAATGTCGTTGTCTTCATTTGGCTTCATGGGACACCTCATATTCCACGCCCTTCGCGATCAGAAGCTCGCGAAGGCGAGCCTTGGCGCGGTGCAGCGACACGCCGACCGCGCTGACTCCGATCTTCAACTCTCGCGCGATTTCCAGGTAGCTCATCTCGTTCAAGTACCTCAGGCAAAAGACGTTAGCTTCTTGCGAAGGCAGTTGTCCGATGGCGGATCGCAGGCGCTGCGCGCGATCCTGGGCGTCGAGCTGTTCGAGCGGATCGGCGACCTCGGCGCCGGGTCCCGGATCGCAGGCGTTCGTCTCATGGCGATCCCGGCGAATCCGCTGGCGCAGGCGGTCGATTGCCCTCGTCGTGGCCAGTCGAGTCAGCAGGCCGGGCAGGTTCCGGACCCGCTGGCGGCGCGAGATTTCCAGCGCGGCGAGGAAGGTCTCCTGGAAACAGTCCGCGGCGTCCGCGGAATTCGCAAGCAGTCGGTACGCAGTCTGCCACACGAGGGGTCCATACCCTTCGACAACAGTTTTCCAGTCATTCACCTGCAAGAGCGGCCTCACGGGATTCCGATCGTTCCAATTCGTGCGTTCCCCGCAGGGTGTCGGATTCGACGCGCCTCGAATTTCCGTCCGAATAGATGTCGATTCGCACGGCTGTTTTATTACATCCACTGCGACGGATGCGCACAAGGTGTCCCGATGTCACTGAGTCCAAGAAAACTGCAAGTTTCTTTGCGTCCCGCTCGTTTTTTTCCTTGCATTCGAACGGAGACGCTGGCAGAATACTCGCGTCAGTCCCATGGCGGTGTTTTTGCACAGGCAAAACGTGGGATCTTAGGGAGGCGTTGAATGACAGGCAGACAAAGGAGCACAAAGCCAGTGGTAAGACGAATTCTGCTGCATGTGCTTTGGGGTGTTGTTCTGTTTGCTTCCTGGGGGTGTGAACAGCAGGCCCGTCCGGCCAAGCCCACCGGCGCCGCATCTGCGGTATTGTCCGACCCGACGGAAGCTCAGTTGCTCGCTCAACTCGATGCGAAGTACGAGAACCCGGCGGTACACTACGAGCTGGCCCGCCTGTATCACAAGTCTCAGGTCTGGCTCAAGGCGCGCTTCCACTATGACTTGGCGATCAGTTTCGACCCGGCATACAAACCCGCCCAGGCGGGCAAGGTCAAGCTGTTCGTCGACCGCGGCCAGACGGCCGATGCCGAGCAGTACGCCAACGGGTATATCCGCCAGTCCGCTACAGGAGGTGTGACCGAGATGTTGCGCCTCGGATGGGAGTTCGAGCAGGTGGGTCTGGACGTCTACGCCTTGCGATGCTATCGACAGGCGGTGGATGGCGCCCCGGACTCGCCCGAGGCCAACCGGCAGATCGGTTTCTATTACGTCACCAAGGGCGATCAGGCCCAGGCCAAGCAGTATCTGATGCGGAGTTTTGAGCTGGACCCCCGCCAGCCGGATGTCGCCGGCGCGCTGGGACGGCTGGGCGTCGTGGTGGAATCGCCGCTCCCGCCGGAGCCGATGACGACGAAACCGAAGTGACAAAGACTGTGAAGTGGGCTTGGCGGAATGCCGACGTGCTGCTCCGTTTCCCATCTTCACAAGCTGAACCAAGGATTTGACTGCTTTTTCGTTGCCCCGTGGCGAAAGGATGCGCTGCGGGGTTTTTTGTTTCCGCTTTCTGCCTTCGGAGGCGACAGATGAATCTCGCCAGGTACTCGGTTGGAATCGGGGATCGCTTTGGCCGCCAGGGTGCAGCACAGTTGGCTGCCTTGCACCAGGCGAAGCACCGCGGGATTGATATCACACCCGTCTGGAACAAATCGAATCGCGAGCACGGTATCATCGGCACGAAACCCACCGACGTTCGCCTGGAGGCGGACGCCGCGGTGGCCGCGTGCAACTGGAAAGGACCTTACTTCGTCGACGCCGACCACATCAGCCTGGCCAACGTGGACGGGTTCATCGAAGCGAGCGACTTCTTCACGCTCGACGTGGCCGATTTCGTCGGCAAGCCCGCCCGGCCGGCCGAGCTGGAGTCATTCGTCACCCAGCACGGCGCCCTGCTCGGCAGGCATCGCATGGACGCGATTCCCGAACCGGTCGAGATCGACGAATCCCGCCTGCGGTCCATCCTGGGTAAGTATCTCTTCGCCATCCAGCAGGCTGGCGAGATCTTCCGTCACGTGGAAGCCCGCAAAGGCCCGGGCACATTCGTGACGGAAGTGTCGATGGATGAGACAGATACGCCGCAGACGCCGGTCGAGCTGCTCGTGATCCTGGCCGCAATCGCGGACGAGGGCATCCCCGCTGAGACGATCGCGCCCAAGTTCAGCGGCCGGTTCAACAAGGGCGTCGACTATGTCGGCGACGTGAAGCAGTTCGCCGCCGAGTTCGAGCGGGACTTGGCGGTGATCCGCTTCGCGACGGATCGATTTCGCCTGCCGCACTCGCTCAAGCTCAGTGTCCATTCGGGCAGCGACAAGTTCTCGATCTACAAGGCCATCGGCGCCGCGATTCGGAGATTCGACGCCGGCCTGCACCTCAAGACCGCCGGCACCACCTGGCTGGAGGAACTGATTGGCCTGGGCTGCGCCGGAGGCGAAGGTCTCGCCATCGCCAAAGAGGTTTACGTCAAATCGCTCGGCCGCATGGCCGAGCTCTGTGGCCCGTACGCGACGGTGATCGACATCGACGCGAAGAAGCTCCCCGCTCCCGACGAGGTCGAGAAGTGGACGGGCGAGCAATTCGCCGGGGCCCTTCGTCACGATCCTGCCTGCCCTCAGTACAATCCCCATGTCCGCCAGCTCCTGCACGTGGGCTACAAGGTCGCGGCCGAGATGGGCTCGTGTTTCCTGAACGCCCTGGAGCGATACGAACCCGTCATCGCGGAGAACGTCACCGCCAACCTCTACGAGCGGCACATCCGTCCGCTGTTCCTGGGACGATAGACAGATATCGCTCGCCCGAATTGTGAAGGTATGAACAACATGCGATCCCCTCGGCCAGCAGGATTGCCACGGGGGCCGTGGGCCTTTATCCTATGAGGAGCATGAAGGACGACGAGCAACTGGAAGGACGGCCTATGTCGAGGACTCTTCTGATCGTGGCCGCACTGGCCATCACGATCTGCGGCTGCAACAAGGACAATGGGTCCAGCGAGGAAAGGAGCCGGGATATGACAATCTCCGTCGGCAGCTCAGCATTCCAGGAAGGGGGCATGATCCCATCCAAGTACACCTGTGATGGGAACGACCTGTCAGTCCCGTTGAAGTGGACGGCGGTGCCCGAGGGGACCAAGAGCATTGCGGTGATCAGCGATGACCCCGACGCCCCGGTCGGGACATGGGTCCACTGGGTGATGTGGGATATTCCACCCACCGTTCACGAACTGGCGGAAGGCGTGCCCACGAAACCCCAGTTGTCCGACGGCTCGCGCCAGGGCATTTCCGACTTCGGGCGTCCAGGCTACGGCGGCCCGTGCCCGCCCAGCGGAACGCACCGGTACTACTTCAAGGTCTATGCGCTGGATGTGACGCTCGATCTGCCCAACAATGCAAGGAAGGCCGATCTGGTCAAGGCCATGAAGGGGCACATCCTGGCAGAAGGCCAGTTGATGGGGAAGTACAGCCGGCGATAGCCGATTCCCTGCGCCGCGATGCCGCTCGCAAGGTCACGTCAGAATCCGGTCAGAGGGTCGTACCCCTCGACGCGGAATGGGGAGGAGCGCCAGCGGCTCTCCGCGGCGTCGTAATACGGCTCGACGATGGCGTCCAGCAGCGCGTTGGGATCGGTTTGACTCGGGTCGTATTGCAGGCGGACCGAGACCAAGCCGGGGCCGGGCGACGTGAGGACCCTGAGATAGCCCGGCACGGCGTACTCGTCGTTGCGATCCAGGAAGAAAACCAACTGTCTCGCGGATCCGCTGCACGTGACGCCTTCGACCTGGAGATTGTGCTCGGCCACCACGGCGGGACGCTCCACATCTCGCGCGTTGATGAACGTGGGCAGCGGGACGATGCGGGCGGCCGTGACCGCTGCCGCGACGCACAGGACGATCGCCGCGGCGATCCACCGACCGGGATGTGCAATAGGACGTCGATCGAGGAAACGCCACGTGAGGGTCTTGTCCACCGGGCAGACGAGCAGGCACTCGCCGCAGGTCAGACAGCGGGCTTCGCTCACGCTCGCAGACTTCGCCACCTCAATCTGCATCGGGCAGGCCTTGGAACACCGTCCGCAGTTGATGCAGGTCCCAGCATCGCGATGGACGCGGGTCAGGCCCACGCGGGAGAAGATATTCAGCACGGCGCCGAACGGACACAGCCAGCGGCAGAAGGGCATGGACACGAATAGGGACACGACGACGAGCAATCCCAAGACGACGAACGCGGTCCAGGGCACCGCTTCGTTCGTGCCGGAGCCGATCATGGCGAAACAGGGATCGCCGTGGCGGGCGATCAGCTCCGTGGCCGCGAAGGTGCCCCAGAGCACGCCCGCCAGGACGACGTATTTGAGCAGGGACAGGACGCGGTCCACCGCGGGCGCGGGCTCGACGGCCTTGATGCCGCACTTCTTCGCCAGGCATCGCATCACCTCCGCGACCGTCCCCACGGGACACATGTATCCGCAGAAGACCCGCTTCATCGCCAGGGTCAGGAGCAGGATCGCCGTCAGGATGAAGAAGTTCGAGGCTCCGAGGGCGCAGAGCATCTTGCCGTCGTGAAGATACAGGGACAGGCACTCGACGCCGCCAAAGGGACACCAGACCTCCAGATTCTTCCGGAAGACGAAGACGCCCGCCAGAACCAGGACGAGGAACAGGCCCTGAAAGATGTGTCGTGTCTTTCTCACCGTGGCCACGGACCCTCTGGATGCGGATGCGATCACTTGCTGGACGAGCACTTGCCCTTGAGCGCACAGGAGCTGCAACTGGATCCGCCCGTGCAGCCGGACTGCGCGACCTTACTCTGCGTGGTCAGCACGGTTTTGAAAGCCTCTTGGTCGTGCAGGTCACGGAAATCCGCACAGAGGGTGATCATGTTTCTGCTGGTAGCCATCTCCGTGGGGACGGTGTGCTCCAGGAACAGGCGCAGACAATTCAGCGCCTCGTCCACCTTGGCCGACGCCTTGTAGATGCGGGCGAGGTCGAACAGGCTGGCCGGCGTCGTCTTGGCATTGATCTGTAGATTGGCCACTGCGGCCAGGGCCTGATCCGTCTGCCCCGTGTGAGACAGCACGACCGCGCGCAGGGTCTGCCACCGCGCGGGCAGGGCAGCGGGGGCAGCCTGGCTCAGTGACTGAACGAGCGGCTGGGCCTGGCCATCCTGCCCGACCAGCAGGAGTGTTTCGATCTTGCGGATCGCGACCGATGGATCGTTGAACTTCGCCTGAGCGGCCTGATCCACCTTCAGAGCAGCCTGGTAGTAGCCCTTGCTGTAGTGGTACACGCGGACCGCGTCGGCGTAGGCCTTCCATTTCTCCGGCACGGACTCGCTGGCCAGCGCCGCCTGCATCTTGGCGACGCTGCGGAGCAGGGCGAATTGATCGCGGTAATACTGGACGGCCGGATTGGCCCGGGCCGCCTGGGCGTAGGCAGTGACCGCGGCCTGGTAGTTCTGATCCGTCTCGATATACTGCCTGACCTTCTGCTCCAGGGCCAGGGCGTTCGGATCGTTCGGACTATCCGCACGGACCTCCGCGGCCCGCGCCACGCCGATTCCCATCCCGATTGTCAGGGCGACAAGCACCAGTCTTCTCATGGCAGATCCTTTCTTGACGGGTCTGAATCGCGCGGGATCGCGGCCCTCGACCTGGGCATCAATCCCTCGCGCGACAATTGTTCGATCAGCGTTTCGGCCTCGGACTGTCTGCCACAACGATCCAAGGCATCCACCAGCCACAGGGCCGTCTGCGACGGCTCGGCCAGCAACGTTCTCATTGTACCGAAAACCGCCTCGCTTGACGAGGCATTTTTGTTCCTGTCATACGCGACCGCCAGCAAGGCCAACTGGGGAACCGCAGCGAAGCCCGGGAGCCGGCCGTCGTTCACGAGCCAGCGGATGAGGGCCTCGCTGTGGGCCAGGAAGCGCTCGACCCGCTCAGGATCGTCGCAGGCCCCGGCCAGACGGACGAAGTCGATCACATGGACCGGATTGCAGAGCTCGTCCAGCTCCGACAGCACGGCGTGCAGGTGCAGGCTGTAGCGATCCAGGTTGTCGTGGCGCAGGTAGTAACCCATGAGGGCCTCACGCAACGCCAAGGCCTCGCGGATGGGCGTGTCCAGCGGACGCGGGGCGCGGAAGCGAGACTCCAGGACCTCCACCTCCGTGGAAAGATCCCGCTCG
Source organism: Phycisphaerae bacterium (assembly GCA_017993835.1). Classification (GTDB taxonomy): domain Bacteria; phylum Planctomycetota; class Phycisphaerae; order Sedimentisphaerales; family Anaerobacaceae; genus PLanc-01. The sequence goes on along the minus strand of JAGOLX010000012.1, from coordinate 82,508 downwards.
GGCCAGGCACGCGACAGCCAGTCCAGACGCATGGCTTCGAACAAGGGATCGAAGGCAACAAAGGGATTGGGTCCCAAGACCGGCTCCAGCAGCGACCGCGCCTGCGGGTCCAGCACTTGCCAAGCGTCCGCGTCGGCGGATGTGGTCTTCAGGTCATCGCTCGACCGGAGGCCCGCGAGCCATTCGTTCAGACACAGCCATTGATACGCACGACGGGCTTTCTCAGGCTGTCCTGTCTGTGCGTAGGCCCGCGCGATCCACCGCCAGGCGGTCCAATCCGTCGATTCGATCTGACCGACCAGGGCATCGATCTGTTCCGGCGTCGGCGCCGCTGTTCCCTGGGTCATCAAATGCCATCGCAAGGCACAGGCCTTCGGGATCTGGGCCAGCCCGCTGCGTTCCTGCTGCTCCAAGTCGGCCAGGACCTGCTGGGCCCGACCGCTCCTGACATGGATCGCGGCCAGCCCCTCAGCCATGTTCGTCATGTCCCGGTCCTGTGCCTGCAGGGCCCGCCAATAGCGAGGCAGCTCGTCGGTCATGCTCTCGTCCCGACCCAACAGCGCGCTGACGCAAGTGGAGGACAACAGCGGCGCCTCAAGCCCAAGAATTCCGCCCGGCGAGTCCGGCCTGGGCCATCGCAGGAAACCCGAGAACTGCTTGACCCGGCAGTCCACATAAAACTTGCGGAGCGCCTGTCGCAGGTGGTCGGCGTCGCCGGCCGCGTGGTACAGGAACAGATAGCTGCGGTTGCGGATGATCTCGATGGTGTCCTGGGCGGTGGCGCGGAGGGCCTCGGGGAGCATTCCACACTGAAGGTACAGCTCGCTGAGCGCCATCCACTGGGCGGATGTGCCCTGGCCGGAGCCGTACAGACGCTGGGCCATGAGATCGGCCAGATCGCGGTAGTGCCCGGTATCACAGTAGAGTTGCCGGATCCGCCGGGAGATCTGGAGGTCGTCCGGCCGCAAGACATACGCCTGCGATATGGATGCGCGGGCCTGGGTCCGGCGCCCCCGCCGCTGGTGGATCAGGGCCTCGAGCAAACGCCCCTTCGCAGTCGGTCCCATGACCTCCTGCACCGTCTGGACGTCCTCCAACATGGCATCCAGTGCCTCCGGCGGCAGGACCTCGATCACCTTCTGCAGCATTCCAGTATCGGTGTAGGTGATTTCATCCTTGTCGAGCCAGGGATCGACCACGGCGCTGACGAGGGCGACCGCCTGGTCCGTCTGGCCTGCGGCCCTGCGAGCCAGACAGGTCAGGGCATTGACCGCGGGATTGTCGGGCAGGTCTTTCAACAGATTCTCCGCCAGGGCCAACCATAGCGAAGGCGTGGGACTATCCGGCGGGATGTCCGGCATCTGGGTGCCCCATTGGGCCGGCGGCTGAGACTCAAACAGGCGGATGAACGATTCCGTCTCCGGCGCCGTCCACTCGAAATCCGCCTGCTCCAGCAGATCCCAGAGGTACAGTTTGCGTCGCGGCTCGGGCTGGTCCGCCACGGCCTTGCCCAGGATCGCCAATCGCCGATCCGGCTCGATGTACTGCAGGATCTCCGCCAAACCCGCGGCCTTCGCCTTCTCCGAAGGGTAATACTGCTGAACGCCGCTGTGAATCCTGGCGATCTCGATCAGGTCGCCCACCTCAGCCTGACTGCCGAACGCGGTCTCCAGCTCGCGGACCAGCCAACGCCGATCCGCAGGCGACAGCAGCGTCCAGGCGGTCCGAGCCAGAGCCTGGACGGACGTGCGTCGCTGGCCGGCGGGACGGGATGCGTTCTCCTGAATCTGTCGGGCGACCAGGCGCTTGACCCGGTCGGAATCGCCGAGGATGTGGGCGATGAGAAGGGAGTTCTGGTCGATCCCGATTCGCTCTCCCCGATCCACGTCGGTCGTGACCTTGCCCGGCAGACGCTCCAACAGACGCTGCGCTTCCTCGCTCCGTCCGACGACCCACGCCTGAATCAGGGCATCGATCACGTTGGCCGCCTGCGACGGGCCGTTGGGGTCCTGCACGTCGGCCCACGCCAGCAGCGTCTCGGGCCACCGGCTGCGATCCAGGTCCCTCGCCCAGCTCATCGCTGCGGGGTAGAGGCCCCAGAGGCAGCGGTTCTGGACCATGTCGCCGCGCAGATCCGACTCGGGACAGGCGGTCATGATCCGGCGCGCCGTTTCGTCCGCCTGCTCGACCCGGCCGCAGGCGACGCACAGGCAATCGTAGTCCCGCCAATGTTGATACGACAAGGCGGATAATGCTGTCCTGCCCTCGATCGACACCAGGATCTTTGCCGCCCACTGGCTGCACAGGTCGCTCAGCGGCGTCTGCGGATTGTCCGTGACCAACAGCCCCTGCATCGCCATGAGACTGTAGCGGTCGCCGGCGTTGACCTGCTGTTTCTGACGACTCACCGCCTCGCCCTTGCTGGCGGGGACGGACTCGAGCGACATGGCGCCGAGCGACAGCTCGTACAGCCTGCGATATTGCCTGAAGGCCAGCGGCAGGTTGCCGGTGACTTCCTCATACGAAGCCGAACGCATCAGCAGGACCAGGTCGTCGGGCATTCCGCACAGGCACTCGCGAATCATGGTCGCCGCCTTGTCGAACTGCCCGTAGCGGTCGTGATAGTCGGCGATCTCAACGCCCAGCGACGGGTTCTCGCTGAGCAGGCCGTTGTGTCGGAACAGGACCTGCGCCATGGACTCCCGTCCCTGCTCCAGGAACTGCTTGCCCAGGTCCATGTAGAACTGCGGCGGCAGTTCATAGTCCATCGTGACCAGCAGGACGCCCAGGTCCAACTGGCACTCGACGTCCCGCGCGCGGGCACACAATTGCTGCGCCTCGCGGATGAAGGCCGCCCGTCGCTGGGGTGCGTGCGGCGCCGCCAGCAGCAGCAGGTCCTGCGGCGCCGGCTGCGCCACCGTGAGATCCTCCAGCACGTCCACCGCCAGACGGTAGAAGTAGATCTTCCGCGGATCGTCCGCCAGGCGGAGCAGAATACTCGCCAGCGCGGTCTTGAGCGTCTCGCGATCGGCGTCGAGGTTCAACAGGCCGTCCACCGCGACGGTGAAGACGTCGTCGGACGCGGTCTCGTCGAGCAGTTGGACCAGCCGATGGATCGCCTCGGCGCCTTCGCCGGCTTCCTGGGCGGTATTGGCCCAGAGAAGCCACAGTTCCGCGTTGTTGGGGTCGTCCTGCAACATGCGATAGTAGGTCTGGGCTGCCTCGGCGGTGCGTCCCATCATGGCCAGCACGCCCGCGGCGTATTCCGCGTCCACCTGCTGCGAGCCCTGGGCCGCCGCGATGGCCTGCGACGCCGCGAGGGCGTCCCGCTCGTTGCCGCGCTCCAGGGCGATGACCGCCAGTTGCTGCAGGTAGCTCTGCGCGTTGCCCGGATCGATCTCCAGGAGTCGCTGCAAGACCCGGTGGCACCGTCCGTATTCGTGACATCGCAGGTAGATGCGCTGCTGGCGGTTCAGAGACTCCGCCGTGTCCCGCCCATAATACTGCTTGGCCAGCTCCACCGCGGAGATCGAGTCGCCTGCGGATACGTACAGGTCGATCAGCAGGTTGAGGGCCTTGGCATCGAGACCGCCGCTCTCCAGGCCTTCCTCCAGCTCGACCGCCAGACTCGCGAGCTGAGCGGTGCGGGCCCCCAGGTCCAGCAGGCGGGGCTGAATCTGATACAGCAGATGCTCCTGATCGCACTGGGTCCACAGGGTATGCCAGGTCTCGTAGGCAGCGGACAAATCCTGTCTCTTCTCGTGGAGCCAGGCAATCCGCATCAGCACATCGTGGGCCTCGGTGCGCTGACACAGGCTTTGATAGAGGGCCATCGCCTCCGGATATCGCGCCAACTGCTCGTAGACCTGGGCGACTTCGAAGAGCTGCTTGTCGTTGAGCGACAAGTGGTCGGCCATGTCACGCAGCATCGTCGCGGCTTCCTCCGGCTGTCCCCTGCGAATCGTCAGTCGCACGCGGAACAGACCCGCTTCATAGGCATAATCCGGATGGTGCGTCACGACCTCACCGGCGGCCTGGAGGGCCAGGTCGTAGAAGGCCATCTGCTCGGCCTGCTGGGCCAGGAACAGCAGGCCCGACGGTCCGGCGCCGGCGCGGATCAGACGCTCCATCTCCGCCCGCCCGAGATCGCGGTCGCCATTGAGCAGGTGCAGCTTCACCAGCGCCGCGCCCACGCCGGGATCGGAGGTGTGAGCGGAGGCCCGTTCGAGCAGAGGCCGGGTCTCGCCGGTCCGCCCGTCGATGAAGGCGAGGTTCAGGATCTCCCGCGTGACCTCCAGCTTGAAGTCCTCGGTGAAGCCATTCGCATCGTACACCCGGTCGTGCAGAGCCATCGCCCGCGCCAGGTCTCCTTGCAGGCCGTAGGCAAGAAGCAGGGCCTTGATCTGGTAGGGCACCAGCGACGCGCCGCTGCCCAACGCCTGTTCCACATCCGCCAGGCGTCCCGCCTTCTGCGCCGTCAGAAGCAACCAGGCCAGCACGTACTTCTGGTCCTCTTCCGTCTGGGCCAGGGGCACGGCCGCTCGAAGGGTTTCGTAGGCGTCCGAATGCCGCTCCAGTTTGTACAGGGCGTAGCCCCGCTGCAAGACCCCGGCGAAGTCGGCTGTTGGAAGGCTGTCGGCCTGGTTGGCATCCCCACACAGCAATGCCAGGACAGGATCGCCGGTCGGGCTCGTCTGGGGCAAGCCGTTCAGCCGGCTCGTGACATAGGCGAGATTCGGGTCCTGCGCCGCCTGCGACCGCGCGGCCGGGAGCAGCACAACAAACCACACCGCCGCAGGAGCGACGCGGCGCAGCCATCCATGGGGCAGACGACGGACGATCACGTGAGTCAGCAGGCACAGCAGCGCCAGCAGCAAGGCAGCGACCCGCAAATCGCCGGTCCGTTCCGGCGGCTGTGACAAGGCGGGCTGTCCCGCCGCGGCCTGTATGTGATCCAGCAAGGCAGCATCGGCCCGGCACGCAGACAATTCCGGCGTGGGCTCGATGACGAAGGCGCCGCGCGCCAGGGTCTCGCCGGCGGTCGTGTTCAAGGTCGCACGGTAGAACCCGCCGGCCAGATCGCGAGCCTGCGCCGCCCAGTGGCGCCCATCTGCGCGAACCGGAGAAAGAGCCTCCGCATCGCGTCCCTGGCCTTGAAGGACCACTTGGAGATCCTGAGCCTGGACGTCCGGCCCGGGCGAGATCGTGAAGAAGACCCGGTCGTGTACGACCCGCCAGGCCAGGTCCCAGTCGGGCTGACGCGGCCGATAGAGCTTGCGACATTGATTGACCACCAGGTCCGCCCAGGACTGGCCTGCAGCGCCGCCCCGGACCGGGCCCTCGGCTGCCAGAAGGTCCACGCTCCAGAAGGCGACCTGCCCGAGGCCATATTGCCAAAGGCTCAGCAGAGGCCGGCCGCTGCCCAGGGTCAGCGGGACCTGGGCCGCAGGGCGCGGACTGACCGCCAGCATGTCCGCCGGCGGAGTCAGCGAATCGACCGTGACCCCCGACAGCACGCTGGACGCAAACACCGATGCCACCGGCGCATCGTTCTGCTGCTGCGGCGCGCCGGACTTGTTCTGGACCGACTTGAAGTTCAGGTCGGGCAGTCGGAAGCGGTCGCCCGCGTGGAAGAACGCACCGCGACCCCATTGGGACAGGTCCGCCATGAACCCGGTATGCGCCGCCGGACCGACCAGGACGGTGGACACCGCGATGTTGTCGCCCGCGATCTTGCGGAGCACGGACTCGTAGTCCCCGCTCTCCACGCCGGCGTCCGAGACCACCACGATGTGCTTGGTCGTGCTGCTCGTGTTAAGCAGCGCGTAGTGCGCCTCTTCCAGGGCCGGCAGGATGATAGTCCCCCCGCCGGCGGTCAGGCGGTTCAAGGCCCGGTTGATGTCCAGGCGGTTGGCCGCAGACTGGATGGGCGCCGCCCAGCGCCTCGCGCCGTAGAACTCCACGATGCCGACCTTGTCGTGCCCGTTGAGATGGCTGATGGCCATCCGCGCGATCTCCTTCGCCAGTTGGATCCGCGCGCCGGTCATGCTGCCCGAGGTGTCCAGGATGAAGACAGCCGTCGTGTTGGGATTGGATTGCTTGCCGTACTGGAGGGGTTTCACCGGCAACAGCTCGGCCAGGTCGCTGCCCTCGCTCAGCAGAGCATTGCGGATCAGGGTCGGCCCAGGCAAGACCCACAGACCCATGCCCCGACGGACCTGCTCGCGGATTCGCGTCACCTGCTCGGTGGTCAACCGATCGAGCCCTGCGTCGGCGACGATCAGCAGATCCGCCTGTCCCAGCGTGTCATCCCCCGCCCAGGGCGCCACGCGAGCGGTGTCCTGCAACCACCGTTCGAGCGTGGCCACGGAGGCTTCGTCCGTCGCGAGCACCGCGGCCAGGGGTTTGGGCAGGATCGGTACGCTGATGCTGCGTCGGTTGTTGTCCGAGCGCGTGTCCTGGGCCGCCGACACGACGACCTCGTAGGACGTGACATCCGCTTGGCGTGTATCCAGGGGAAGCTCGCGCGTCTGGACGCCAGGCGTGACGTTCTCGGTCAGCGTCCGACGTTCCCCGGTCGGGACGTGCGTCGCCTCGATCCGAATCGGTCCCTCGACGGAACTGTCCAGCGTGATCGTGAGCGAAGCGTTCTGTCCCTCGTGGACCGCCGAGGGGGCTGTCAGCGAGGTCAGGACCACCTCCGGCCCGGCATCGACGTTGAGCGGGACGACCTCCAAGGCAATGCCTTGGGCATCCAGTCCGAAGACCGCCTGCTCGGCCTGGCCGCGGGTCTCGAGCCCGTCGGTCAGGAGCACGATGCGTCCCTGTTGCTTGATCTGGGCACGGGCGTAGAGCAAAGCGGCCTCCAGATCCGTGTTCTCGAAGAAATCAGGCTCCCGGGCGGATCCGCCCAAACGCCGAGTCGCACAGGCGCCGGCTTCCAGATCTGCGAGTCCTCCTGCCAGCGGGATCGGATACGCCGCGAAACCCACCGCCTGCCACTCGGTCCGCGGGGCCAGACCCGCCACGCGCCCGCGGACCTCGCGCGCTGCGGCGTCCAATTGCCCATCCGATACACTCGACGAGAGATCGATCAAGAACACCGTTGTGTCGCCTTGCGGGGAACGTACCCGGTAGGGACCGGCCAGGGCCAGCACCAAGGCGGCCATGCCCGCGAGACTCAGGACGATCAAGATCCATTTTCGCAGACCCGGCCCCGCGGCGCCGCGCCAGTACGAGAAAGCCAGGATCGGCAGGACCAGGACGAGCGTCCACAATAGGGCAGGATGTTGCAGGTGGATCATCAGACGATTCTCCCCCTGCCATAGCAGACGAGTTCGCACAGTGCCACGAGTAACGCGACCCACAGGATGCCCCGCGCCAGCGGGAGGCGAGTCCGCACGGGCGGCAGTGTCTGAGCGGTCTGCGTGTCCGCCGCGGGCGAGGTCAGATCGCCGTAACACACCCCAGACCAATAGGACGGCGATGCGTCTTCAAGCCGATCTTCCGCGGGATTCAGGACCGCGTCGAGAATGACCGGGCACTGCGGCTGCTTCCAGAAGGTTGCGCCGTCGTCGAACAGGGACGCCGACAGAGTGACTGCCGTTGGGACCGTGTCGGACCGCACCGCGAGGGGTTGCGCGTCCGTGGTAGATAGCAGCACGACGCCCGAACCGCTCCCGGCGACCGGCGACACGTTGGGCCCGAGGAACAGGTCCGTCATCCAAGCCCGGCGCAGGTCCTCGTTCGGGCACAGAGCCGCAGTCACCTGCACAGGTCCATACGCGCCTGTTTCCAGCGCCTCGCTCCGGGCCACGGAGACGCAGACATCGGCCTCGGCCGCCGCGGTCGCGCGCTGGTACGCGGGATTGGCCGAGACGACCGCCTTCAGGGCCGGCGACGCATCGTCCGCCAAAAACACCCGGCGCCGTCGCCAGACGGGCGGCGCCGCTTCATTGTCCAGTGTATAGGCTTCCTCGCGGTCCGCCCGCACGGAAAGCGACGCGATCTGGTCGGCGCCGAAGACGAAGTCGTACGATCGCATCTGCCCGGCGGCCAGAGACACGGGCAACGTCTCTCCCGCCTGCCCATTATGCAGGACGGTGAGCGTCGCCCGACACGGCTCGCTGCCCCAGTGGGCGAGCCATACCCTGAATCGATATGTGCCGTCGGCCAGGGACGCAATCTCCGGCGGCAGCACCGCCAGGTTGTCCACCGGCTCCGCTACGTTCAGCACGGTAAGATGCGATCGCAGGGACGTGGGCACGTCCCAGCCGGCGGGCGGGTGATCGGTCAGCACCAACACACCGGTGCGAGGCTCGCGCCGAACCAGCGTATCCGCCAGCGTCAGCGCCTGCTCCATGCCTGGACCATCGGTCTGGTCGGTGCAGGTCAGACGCGCCAGGTGGTACAACGACTCGGCTTTGGGGTCCTCGGCGCCGGCCAAGACGCTGGCGGTGTGATCCACGGCGATCAGCGTGACCCCTACGGGACCGGCCGCCCGACTCAGGAAGTCGCGAGCCAGGGTCCGGGCTCGCACCAATCGGCAGGAGGCAGCGTCGCAGGGCAGTCTCATGCTGGCTCGACGGTCCACGACGACGACCCAGGGACGCGGACCCCAGTCGCCCGAGAAGGTGGGCTGGAGCATTCCCAGGATCATCAGTCCCGCCAGGGCACACAACAGCAGCCAGGTCAGCGGATGACGGAGCCGGCCGCCCAGCGTGTCCTGACGGTGCTTCTTCAGGGCTGCCGACCAGAATCGCAGAGCCGGGACCACGACGCGCCGATAGCGCCGGTGCAGGAGGTGCGCCGCCGTCAGAACGGCCAATGCGCCCGCGGCCAGGAGCAGGGCCGCCATCGGAGAGATGCCGTGAAATGTCACCGTCGTTCCTTTCTCACAGGTTCAAGACTCCGTTCGGCGCCAGCGATTCCATCTGGCTGTGCAGCAGGTCGTCGCAGGCGACCTCCAGGTAGCGGCAGGCGCACCGCTCCGCGTCCTGTCGCAGGCGTTCGTAGTATTGCCGATATGCCTGCTGATACGCAGTAATGACCTGGCGGTCCACGGTCAGCGACGCGGTCCCTGCGGATTCGGCCTCGACCAGGGTCAGACCACCCTCCAGCGTTGGCTCCACCTCGGCCGCACAGGTCGGATGGATCAGGACCGCGCGGTGGCTCAGGTCCCCCAGGCAGGAAGCCAGGCCTGCATCCTCATGGTCGGTCAGAAAGTCCGACAGTACGACCAGGTGGTCTCTTCGTGAGCCGGCGTAGCAGAACTGGCGCACCTCATCGACGAGCGCCAGCACGCCGCCCACGGGCAGCTCCTCGATCGCGCCCTGACACGTCTCCCATTGGGTGGCCGCGGAGAAGCGACGTCGCAGGGATGGATGTCCGACCGGGTGCAGGACGACCTTGGCGCCGTTGTGCAGGAGGCAGAAGGCCAGTGCGGCACAGAGCCGCTTGACCGCCCGCGGCTTCTCTTCGCCCAGGCACGCCATCGAAGCCGACAGGTCCATCATCAGGTGGATCGAGACAGTCTCGTGCTGATCGTACTTGCGCACGACCAGGCGACCGTCCTTGTGGAAGTGAGTCCAATCCACGTGGCGGATGTCGTCGCCCGGCTGAAAGAGCTGATAATCGGCGAATTCCAGACCCAGTCCCTTGTCGCGCGAGCTGAAATCGGCGGGGTTCTGCCGCCGGGGGCGCATCAGCAGCCGCAATCGCAGAGGGGCCAGGCCATGAAGTTCGTGTTCGTCCAGCAGCATGGTTGCCTCACGCGGAGTGTCCCGTGGTCGGGGTGCTCTGGAGCACTGCTTCGACCACCTGATCCTGAGTGATCCGCTGGGCGGCCGCTCGGTAGCTGAGCAGCACGCGGTGACGCAAGGTCGCCAGGGCCACGGACTGGAGGTCCTTGCAGGAAACCGAAGTCCGCCCGTCCAGGAGGGCCTTGACCTTGCCCATCACGACGAGCGACTGGACGCCGCGAGGACTGACGCCCAAGGAGACTGCCTCTTTGACCAGGTCCAGGCTGGTGTGCTCCGGCTGGGTGGCCACCACCAGGCGCACGGCGTAGTCCAGGACCGGCCGGCTGATCTCGACTTGGCGGACCCACCGGCGCATCGTGAGGATCTTCTCCCCGCTGATCACGGCCTGAATCGCAGGAGACGTGACGCCCGTCGTGTTGTCGATGATCGCGTGATAATCCGCAGGGTCCGGATAGCGGACCAGCAGCTTGACCATGAACCGGTCGATCTGGGCCTCGGGCAGGGGATACGTGCCCTCCTGCTCGACGGGATTCTGCGTCGCGATGAAGATGTTGGGTTGCGGCAGGGGCACGGTCCGCGTCCCCACGGTGACCTGGCCTTCCTGCATGGCTTCGAGCAGAGCGGACTGAGTCCGCGGCGTCGCCCGGTTGATCTCATCGACCAGCACGAAGTTCGACACGACCGGACCCTGCTGGTAGGTGAGCTGGTGCCCGCCGTGGTCGGTCTCGATCAGGGTCATGCAGCCGACGATGTCCGCGGGCATCAGGTCGGGGGTGCATTGAATGCGCTCGTAGCCGAGCTGCACCGCCTGCGACAGGGTGCGGACGAGCATGGTCTTGCCCAGGCCGGGAACGCCTTCGAGCAGCACGTGACCGCCCGCGAAGAGCGCCGACAGCAGATCATCAACCAGCACGCCCTGCCCGATGAACTGGGTGCGGACCTGGTCTCTGAGGGTGACGAAGGTCTCCTTGAAGGCGTCGATGGCCGCTTGGCCTTCCTTCCATTCTTCGGGTGTGCACAACGACTCTTGCATAATAGCCCTTCACTCTGATTGCTGGTTGGACTCGGATTCTCGGAGGTTCTGATAGTATCGGTCGAGCACGGCCTGCCATGCTTCGTCGGGGGCATATCGTCGGACCTGGCCCTCGTGCCCGGGTCCTGCGGCCTCGACCACGGATCGCGACTCGGTGTCGCTTGCCCCCAGCGGCATGGCTCGCGCCTGGGACTTGGACTTGCCCTGCTGTCTCATGCCCTTGACGTGGACAGGGACCGGCAGGCCGGACAGGATGGTGGCCGTCGCGCGAGACCTCTTCAAATCGCTGGGACCGCCGCGACCTTCGGGCGGCAGATCGCTCTTCTTCCCCGACAGGCCCAGCTCACGAGACGGCGCCCCGAGCCGATCCGAGAGCAGAGGTTGTCCGCCTGTGCCCGCGAGGGCTCGCTGCTGCTGCTTCTCTTGGCGAAGGTCGTCCTGGTTCTCCTCGTCCGAATCGGGGTCGGTCTCGCCGGACAACAGGCTGGCCTTGAGTCGGGATTCCGAATCCGGAGCGCCGCTGCCGCCGGCTCGCTGGCGGGTGTGAGTTGGGGTCGTGGAGGACTCCTCTTCCGCGGATGGCGGCGAAGCGGGATGCGCCATCGCTCGCGGCGTTGCCGACGGGCGACTGTCGCTCGGCGGCGTCTCCTGCGGAGAGGCCGCATTGGCCGACGGGCTCTGCGCGGAGAACGCCTGACGCGTGGGGCCGGCCTCATTCTGGGAGGCGCCCGTCCGGGCCAGACTGGTCGGCAACACGGCAAGGAGTGCCTCCTGGGCCTTGATCTGTCGCGAAGCCGGGACTGCCTGGATCGCGGGACGGGGCACGGACGAGGGCTCTGCCTGTTCGTGCTGAGCCTGTACGAGCGTCGCGGAGGCGTCCGCGGGAGCGGGCGAATCTGCTGATGATGTGCCGACGGCTGTCACGACCTCACGGCCGGCGCGAGGGACCAGGGCCACAACCGCCGCCAAGAGGAGGGTGGCCAGCAGGCCCATGCCGATCCGGTTGCCGGCAGGGGAAGACGCGGCCAGGCCAAACCGACGATTCCTCCCGGCCTCCAGGGCCGCGACCCCGCGCTCGACAGCCATCCGGGCGAAGATCGAGCTGCGATTCTGTCCAGCCAGGTCGTAGGCGGTGACGATCAGATCGTGAGGATTGCCCGCGCTGTCGACAACCTCAGCCGCATCCTGCCAGGAGGGCCTGTGGACGAGCAGCCGTCCGCACTTGAGGATCAGACAAACTGCGGCACTCGACAGCGTTGCGCCGACGATCATCGCCAGTTGCACTCGCGTGAGCGCCCCCATCGGGCGGGCCAGCAGGCCGAGCAGCAGGGTGAAGCCCAAGGTCGCCGGCATCACGAGCGACCCAAGGACCAGGGCTTCGCGCAGGCCTCGCGCCAGGCGCAGGCGTTCCAGGCGGGCCTTGGCCGGGCCCAGCATCGCCTGCATCTGTCGCATCACCTGCATGTGAGACATCGTGAATCCTTATAACGGCGCGGCCCCCACGGCCACCGGGTTACCTTCCCTGTCGTAGAGCTTGACCAGGACCGAGCAGCGGCGAACGTCGATGTAGGTCGGGATCGTCCGGTAGGTGATCCCGAGCTCCGACTCGATCCGATGGGCAAAGGCCTCGTGTTCGGCAAGCACAGCTTGCGGGTCCAGCACGCCGGTCAGACGTCCGGGCGTGCGATGAAGGTCCTTCTGCGACAGTCGGCCGCGTACGACCGGGCCGTGCAGCCAGCATTGGTTGGCCGAGTTCAACAGGACCGCGGACTCCACGCACAAGACGTCTGCGTGGTTCACGTCGGCCTCCAGGGCATCGGGCCAGACGACAGCGATCTCGCGTTTCCCCTCGGGCGCGGGTTTGATCTCGACGTCCACCCGCTGCAACGTCGCACCCGTCTCCGCCCGGCTCAGGGCGGTCAGAACACTGTTCGGGTCGCTCAGATCCTGCTCCGTCAGGGGGACAGATCGGCCGTTGAGCAGGACGGTCGGCGTACCCTCGATCCCCAGACGCTTGGCGATCTCGACCGTTGCGGCATTGGCCAGCGGATCGGGGTCGGGGGTATTGACGTGATAACACAGGACGAGGACCCCTTCTTCCGCCAGAGCCCGCAGGACCAGATTGACCGCGCCGGTCTGCGCGTTGTCCGCGCACATGGAGGCTTCGACGAGCGTGTCGGGCGGATGCTGCCAGCGGCCGGCGAGATCAGCCGGGCTGTACGCCGGGATGTGGCCCTCGAGGAAGTCCTGGGCGTCCTGCACGGAGAAATCCTGTCGGAGATTCGGGTCATTGGTCAGACGCTCCATGGCTGCGATAGCCTCGCTGACGGGCTTGTCGCCCGTGCCGGCCCGGAGGTAGCGGGACCAAGCCCGCACCTTCTGGTCTTTGGCCTCGTAGTAACGGCCCATCCAGTAGTTGTAGAGGGGATTGTCCGGCTGGCCGAACAGGGCGGACAGCAGGTGCACCCGGGCCTCTTTGAGATCGCCCTTCGCCAGGGCCAGACTGCCCCGACGGACCTCGATGTCGCGGGCAATCAACGCGGCATCCGTGGTCTGCTGGGCGCACTGGCTCGCCTGCTCCAGGAGCAGGGCAACGTGGTCGAGCAGGGTGTCTGAGCCGCTGCTGAGCGTGTCGGCCAGCGTCAGCAGTTCCGCGGACGCTTCCTTGGGCAAGACCGTCTGACGCAGGGACTGTACTGCACGCTGGACCGAGTCTGCAGGGGCCGACGGGTCCTGCGTGCGGCGCGTCAACACCGTCAACGCCGCTTCCCGAGCCAGGCGGGACTGCGGATGCTCCACGAGGTACTGTTCCATGCCCTCGACGTCGTCCTCGGCAAAGGCCATGAAGTACTGTTGCTCGCCCAGATCCGACTGCCGGTCGAGCTTGGCCTGGAGCCGGATCACCTTCTGCAGAGGATCGATCTGGATCACGAAGTCCTGCCAGAAGCTGTTGCCGATGAGCGCGTCGCACTCGACGAGCTGCTCGCTGAGTCCTTCCACCGGACGGATGGCGGTATATTCGCTGAGATTCAGCGTGCCCACGGCGCATCGGTCGAAGTTGCCGCCGGGCCGTTCGGCCAGAGCGGCGCAAACCCCGTCGATGCGGGTCTCATAGCTGGCCGTGGTGAAGCCCGCCCGCAGTTTGTAGTCGGCCATGGGCTCGATCGACGTGCGGTACTGGCCCGAGGCATCAGTGTACCGGATGGTGTGCCAGGCGTCGTCCGCGTCGCCCATAGGACCGAAAATCAGACGGCCCTCGCGGATGTCAAGTCGGATCCCTGCCTCGCCGAACGCCTTGAGACCCACCATACCCCAGACAGGGATCTCCTCGAGCTCCGTCGCATATCGCGCGGTGAATTCCTTCAGGTTGCCGAGGTCCGCCTTGCGATACGCCTGATCGGGCAGCTTGCCCTGCGACTGGAAATCGAGGGTGACGACCGCGTCGGGGGCCAGACTCAGGATCGTACAGGCGTCCTGGTCGAGCACCACGCCGTAGGCGCCGCCCAGGTTAATCACGAATTGGGCGGTGACGTTGTCTTGGCCGGCCGACAGCGTACAGCGGGCGCACAGCCGGCCGCCGACCAGACGGACAGGGATCGTCCCCCCCGCCCAGGTCCGCACCGAGCCGAGCAGGAGGATTCCCGCGATGCACAGGATGGATCGTTTCAAAGCAAATCAGAAAAACAAAGGATAATCGAGATCAGTGCTGGTCCTGCCACTGTTCACGGCGCGTCGCCACGTGCGAATCCGCGTAGAGAATGTTGAAGAAGCAGAACTCGTAATCTGCGCTGCTGGTGTTGCTATTGTGGGGCATCAGGCGTTCTTCCTTGTCGATCAAGAACCCGGTGACAGGGCCCGGCGCCCGCACGCCTGGCGTGTACGGCTGGTACATCCAGTTGTCCCACACCATCCACGTGCCGCTGTAGAGCTTCATCTGGAAGGTCTTGGTCTTCTCGAGCATGGCAGCAATGCTGAAGGCATAGGTGTTGCCCAGTTCCCGCATCCATTTGTGCGGCTGGGCCGGGCAACGCCAGACCTTGCTGTTGCCTTCGAGGACATGGGTTCGGTCCAGGATGCCGGCCAACCCGTATTTCTCGGGGAGCCCCCGGGGATCAAAGGGATTCTTGTACCCGGGGGCCGCCCGGAAGTTGAAACCACCCAGAACGTCCTTGCTCGGAAACTTGTCGTCGAAATCCGAGGCGTACATGTGCATAGACAGGCCGATCTGCTTGAGATGCGCCGTGCAGGCGGTGAGACGAGCCTGGTCACGAGCCCGCTTCAGGCTGGGCAGCAGTACGGCCATGAGCAGCGCAATCACCGCAATCACGACCAGCAGCTCGATCAGCGTGAACGCGTCGGGTCGCTTCGTTCTGGAAGAAACTGACATCGTTGCTACCACTTAATTGGCACAGGTTCCCATATTGGCCGTCAACAGAGCCAGGTCATCCGCATCGACGTCGTCGTCGAAGTCGAAATCGCCCTGGGACCAATCCATGCCCGCGGCGGTCCCGACGTTGACCTGGACGGTGACTTCGTCGGCCGCATCCACGCAGCCGTCAAGATTGGCGTCGCCCGGCAGCACGAACTGATGGAGGATCGCCATGTCCTTGTCCGTCACGCACGCAGCGGCCAGGCCCGACTTGTCGGCACTGAGCTCGCTGTTGCCGTTGAGATCGCACTCGATGTAATCCAGGTAGGCCTGGCCCTCGGCCATGACCGGGAGCGTCCCGGCGCGGGTCTTCTGGATCTGCGTCTTGAAGAAGTTCATGTCCGCCAGGGTGATGACGCCGTCACAGTTGAAATCCCCGGTCGGATACACGTCCACGCCGGCCACGCACTTGCCTGCGGTGGACATGAACATCAACTGCGGGATGTCCATGCCCGGATCGTTCGGATCGTCGGCATTGAGCGGGATGTGGATCGTGCGGACCTGCAAACGCAGATACGCCGTGTTCGTCGAGGTGGACCCCAGCGACTTGTTGAAGGCGTAGGACAAGGCCCGATGCGCGACCGCCGCCAGACGGCCCTTCGCGTCGTACTTCAGCAGCACGTACGGCTGGTTCATGTACGTGTAGATCGTGCCGTCGGCGCCGGTGGCAATGGACCAGGCCTGCGGGATATTGTCATAGTCGTTGTAGTTGGGCTCCGCGATCTCCAGCAGATCGATGACCTGATTGGCGTCCAGGGCCACGTAGACCTGCGGATTGTCCGAACCGTCATCCACGAGACAGCTCAGGCCGCCGACGTTGCCCGTGATGTCGGTCGAGTTGAAGAGCACCTGATCGAGGTTGGGATCGCTGTACTCCACCCCGGTCAGATTCCGCACGCCGACGGGCAGGACGGCCGGCTCGGAACTGTTCTTGATGTATTGGGCGTCACTGTTGTCGAACAGACGCTTGACCGTCCTGGTGGCTAATTCCACGGACCAGACACCGCCGACCTCGTAGGTGGCCGCAGCCATGGAGACGAAGTAGGCGTGCGACCCGTCGCTGGCGAAGGCTGCCTGGCGGGCGCCGACCTGATCGCTATTGATATTGACCGTTTGCGGTCCCAGGCCGATGGCGTCCGCCACAGCCTGTTGTGTGAGCAAAGTGTTGAACGCGTCATTCCAGTTGGTGCGCCCCAGGCCGTAGGCTGCGCCGAAAATGTCCGTCTCGAGCATTCCGGCGTCCCACTCGGCATTGTCGCGGTCCGGCTGCTTGGTCGTGGGGGACCAGATCTCGCGGAAGTCCCAGGTGATCATGCGCTTGTTCGTGGAGGCGTCCACCGCTTTGCCCATCGCGCTGACGATGGCCAGCTCGCCGGCGCCATAGGAGTACCCGTTGACCGTGACCGGCGCCGGGTTGAGGATCATGCCGCTGGGCGTGCAGGAGACCGGGTTGTCGGAATTGAACTTGCCGCCCTCGACATCGACGGAACTGGCGATTCGCAGCAGGTCCGACTCGGTCGCGCACTGCCAGGACTTGCCGTTTTCGGCATCCAGCGGGTATTCCACATACAGCGGGAATCGCTGATCGGCGCCTACGTAGCAGCGGATGCCCAGGTTCTTCCCGTAGGTCGAGATGTAGAACCGGTCGTCCGATTGCCGATAGCAGTACGCCCCGATCGTACCGCCCATCAGCCCTTCATAGGTCACGTGATTCTCCGGGACCAGCACCTTCATGCGGACCGGGCCCCCGATCGCCGAAGCGCCCACCGCCAGCACCAGCGCCAGCGCCAATCCACACATCGCCATTCGCACCCATCTGTCTCTCTTCATCATCTTCTCCTTCCTTATCTTTGTATTATATCGGGTCGAGCCACCCCAATCGAACCGACCATTGGATAAAACACCGCCGTACGATGCCAAACGCCATAATGCGCGAACCCACAGTTTCTCAGTATCAACCAAGATACAGGTTCCGCCAGCAAAAATCAACTTTGTTTTGGCCCCAATGCGACCGGCCGAACCCGCGTGTCTGTGCGATCTTCCGGGCGTCAGAGGCCCTCCGATCCGGATTCGTCCTGTGCCCAGGCAGTCCGTTCGCAGTGACGCCGTGAGGCGTTATCTTCCTCGGCCCAGAAGATATGCCCTCACGGGCACACTGCAAGCTACTCGGCAACGATTTCGATCCCGCACAGGATCGTTTCGCTGTTCGCGTCCGCCGGCGTCAGCGACACGGTTAGAAAGTCCGAGGCCCGGATTCCCTGGAAGGTCTTGACGATTCCCTTGTTGGGGGACCCGGCTTGGGCGACAATATCGAAATCCTCCAGGAGGGTTCGTCCATTCAGCGCCACATGGAATCGTCGCTCTCCCGGCCTCTTGTCCCGCGGCTCCATGAAGTGCAGATGCACTGTGTAACTTCGGTCCGCGCCGCTCTGTTCAGCATCGAGGTCCGTTCCTTCGGTCTTCTCGCCTCGCCGACCTGAGACCCTGACGCGAACGGACCGCAGGCCCTCGGCGCCCGAGGCCTCGACCCAGGGAATGACGCCTCGTTGCAGCCGCGACGAGTGGCGGCGGAACCACGAAGGCTTCTCCGGCGTCACGGCAATGTCCAGCTCCGCGGAGTTCCCTCCGACGCTTGGGCAGTCCAGCCAGAGCGTCCCGTTCTCGGCTCTCCGGTCGCCCGGCGAGCCGAAGTTGATGCCGACGCTCTGAATAGGGGCATCGCTCGACTTGACCTTGCTGAAAGTCCACATCTCCACGTCCGGCATGTGGATCATCGCCAGCGAGGTCTGGTTCTGGTAGCTGCACGTACACGTGCTCGTGTAGTCCGGCGCGTTGAGGACGCCGTTGGCGACGATCAGGTTGGAGGTGCATCCGGATCGGAAGCCGCCGAAGTTGCCGGTCCCGCCGTCGTTGCTGAGGTCGTAGTATCCCGCCGCCGCGGACCGGAAGGTCAGGAGGTTCTCGCTGGCAATCGCGGTGTTGCAGCCGTGGTTTCGCGCATATTCCCAAGGGATCATCTCACCCGTCAGAGGGTGCGGATATGTCCGCTGAAGGCCCGTGAGGAGATCGTACGCGCTCTCCTGAGTGAAGATCGTGCCCGCGCGCAACATGCAGGGTCCGGAGTAGTTCATCTTCTGGTCCCAGAGGACCTCGCCCGTCTTGGCACGAAAGGCAGCCATCCGATCGCCGGGCTCCCAGAGCATATCGCCCGATTTGCGATGGGCCTGCACGAGGACGCCATACTGCTCGGAGAAACCCAGCCAGGTTCCAAAGGCAATGTCGCGGTTGCCCCAGACGACCCGACCGGTGCTGAGGTCCATCGCCAGGATCCGGCTCGCCTGACTGACCTTGGCGTCCTGCTTCGCGTTTCTCTTCACGTAGGGGGGCACTGCGTCGAGACAGAAGACCATGCCGCCCCCTGCGGCGATCCCATTGTGGATGAACCCATTGTCCGCATCGACACTCCACAGGACCTTGCCATCGTAGCGGTTCATCACGACCAGTCTCCTGCTGGCGCTCCAATCGACGAACGGCGCGGCAGCGTCGGGTTTCGCGCCGGGAGGCTTGAGCAAGGGCGAATACCGGACGAAGTCCACCCCTGCGATGAGGTAGTCCTCGCAGACCCCGAGGTACGCCCAGCGTTGCGAGGAAGCAGAAGAAGGCAAGGAGAACGCCTGCAGGGTCCGCCCGGTTTCCGGGTCGAGGACGTGACACTCGTCGCCCTGGATGATGTAGATCCGGTCGGTGGTCACGACGAAGTTCGTGCCCCGGGCGTTGGCGCCGGGAATATGGTTCTGGCCGTAGCCCAGGTAGCGGAAGTCATGCTTGTAGGACGCGTCGTAGTAGACGCCGAAGGTGGAAGCAGTGAGCGGTTTCTTCCACAGGACCCGGCCTGTGTAGACATCCCGCGCGCTGAGCGAATCGATTCCGTGGATGAACAGCCTTCCCCCAACGATCTGCTCGGGCGGACCATGTCCGTGCCTGGGCAGGACGTCTCCGAATCCCGATTCTTCCCCAAACCACAGTATCCCCAGCGGAGGCCTGAGCCGGTCCTTCGAGCAGACGGTGTTGGCGACGTTGCCGTACTGGTGCGTCCAGTCGGCGGAACCGGGGACGGGTCCGGTCCGCCGGACGACAACAGCATCCCTGGAAGTGTCCACTCCAAAGCCTGGGAGGTCTGCAATGGCGAGCCGGCTGCATATCGCGGGCTGCTGCTCCTTGTCCGCTGCGATCCAGGCCACCCCGTTGTAGGGTCGAAGCAATTCGCACATTTCCTCCATGCGGCGTGCAGTCGCATCAAGCCCGGCGGCCACCCGATTCTCGACCACGACCAGCGACGTGATGTACGGCGGCAGATCGGCGAAATCGGCATCTGTGTGCAGGATGGAGACTCGGGGTCCATAGAGACCCGCGAGATCCAACTTCTTTCGCCAGGAGGCCACCTTCCCGGCATCCGGCTCGATTACGATCACGTGCATTTGGGACTGACGCAGGACCTCCGTGAGCAGGCGGCCATCGCCGATCCCCAACCACAGGCAATACCCTTTCGCATCCACACCTTGTGCGAGGATCTCCTGGACACGTCTGGAATCGCTGCGCGAAGCCGCCGGTAAACCGTGGACGCTGCTCGTGTGTCGGGCAGGGACCCTTCGGCCGGCGCCGAAGCAGTACAACTGTCCCTCTTGCGTAATCACGAAGAGCTTCCCATCGCCCGCGAGCATGCTCCACACCCGCCCTTGAACCTTGCCTCGCCAGATCATCCTGGCCTGCTTGTCGCCCTCGGGTAGCTCGACGGCCGCGATCAGGCCGTCCCGGCTGCTTCCGTACAGCCGACTGCCCGCTTGGATATGGATTCGATCCAGGGCCGGCTCCGGTCGCAACTTCCAGACAGGCCGGGCGGACAAACGCACCTTCGTCTTCTTGTCCTTGGGATCGACCGTCTGCTCTTCCGTCGGCATGGTGCTCACGATCTCGCCGGTCTCGGCTAATCCCATGATCGCACCGCCGCCCACGACGTCAGCCGAGACGAGACCGAGCGCCAAACCGTCGGAGAGCCTGTACGCCATCGCGTTATTGAAGTACCAGTCCTTCCAGATGGACGCGCCGTATCCGCCGACGTGCTTGCCATAGCTGCGGTCGGACAGCGGGTAGTACAACAGCTCGCCGGTCGCGCAGTCAAAGCACGCAGGCGTGGTTCGGCTGGTCACCAGGAGCTTGTTCCCGTCTGTGGCGAGATATCCCTGCGGCGCCACGCCCGCGAAGGCGGGGCTGTTGTGCTGCTGCAGAATGTAGATCGAGCCAGTGCCGCTGTTTTCCCAGATCACCTGGCCCGTCACGGCATCGAGCGCGTAGATGAACACCCCCATGAACGGCCAGATGCTGGCGGAACAGTAGATCCTGCCGTCGTGCAACACCGGTCCCCCTCGCGCCGGCCACGCGGAAATGAGCCGGCCGTTGCCCAGGATTCTGCGGGCCGACGGCGCCAGGCGGGACTTCCAGAGCAGCGCGCCATTCCTGGCCGCGAGGCAGTAGAGACATCCGTCATCGCTCGCGAAGTACACGCGCCCGTGCCATGCGATCGGCGCGAAACGGATCGGACCATCGCAGAAGAACTGCCAGTTCAGCTTGCCGCTCTCGGTGTCGTAGGCCTCGAGCTTGTCGCTGGCCATCGAGGGCACAAAGATCTGCCGGCCCATAACGACCGGCTCGTACGAGCGGTCGAACTGCAGTTTGTACTGCTCCTCGCGCCATGCGGGGGCGGGAGCCGGCAGTTGCCGGACCCATTGCAGACGCAGGTCGAGCGGCAGGGAGACGGGCGAAGCCCCACTGCGGCTCGCGTCATATCGCCACATCGGCCAATCGGCAGTGCTTTGCCCGGGACTGTCCACGGGCCGTCCCCACCCGTGCGTGGCCCAGCCGCCCCCGGCCGAGGAGGCCCGGGAATCACCCCCGAGGGCGGGGGTGCCACAGTGTAGCCCAGCCGCCCCCGGCTGGGGAAAGGACACCCCCGAGGGCGGGGGTGCCGCGGGGGTGCCACAGGTCAACGCAAGAGTCAGGCAAATGACCGTGACGGGGACAAGTGTAGCCCAGCCGCCCCCGGCTGGGGAAAGACCATGTAGCCCAGCCGCCCTCGGCTGGGGAAAGGACACGTGGCCCAGCCGCCCCCGGCTGGGGAAAGGACATGTGGCCCAGCCGCCCCCGGCTGGGGAAAGGACACCCCCGAGGGCGGGGGTGCCACAGGGGTGCCACAGAGGTGCCACAGGGGTGCCACAGGCGGCCTTCACATGCCTTTTGCGGTCGCCGGAATCCGACGGTGCGAGCATACGATCTCCACGAAGTTGATGAGGGGCGCCTCCGACTCGCCGGGCGTCTGGGTCCTGGGGACCAGCTCCAGGACGAGCTTGTCATCGACCGCGATGTCCGTGAAGTCCCGGATGACGGCCTTGCCGGCGCCGCCGGCACTCTGGGCGATATCGAAGGCTTCAAGAACAGTCTGGCCTTGCAGTCTGATGTCGAATAAGCGCTGACCGGGTCTGTCGCCTTCGACGGCTCGGAATCCGAGGCGGACCGTATAGAGGGTCGGGACCTCGCCCGCCTGGTGATCGAGCAACGGGATCTCGCACCGGAGCAGACCCAGACAGCCGGACGTGAAGAGCCAGGGTTTCTCCGTCCCCATGACGGCAATCCCTTTGAAATCCCGGCAGAAATACCCCATTCCTCTGAGGATATCCTCCTTCAGATCGAACTTGATGCCGTAGTTGACGAAATGGTTCTGGCTGTACGCCGTCTTGGGATTGGGGTAGGCAAGCCACAATGTGCCGTCGTCATCCTTCATATCCGCCGGCGCGCCAAAGTTGATGGCGAGGTGCTTGACCGGTCGTCCATACGTGCCCGGCACCATCTGGCCCCTGGCGTCCAGGTCGGTATGGTTGATGAATACCGTCCAGGGCTGGGCTCGTTGCGGCTTGTTCACCAGGGCAAACGAACCGCGAAGCGGGAACGAGCACGTGCAGCCCACGCTCGCTTCCGGGACCAGCACCAAACCATTGGCTGGGATCATGTTGATCCAGCACCCGGGGCGAATGCCGCCGAAGAGGGCGACGCCCGCGTCGCGCGCCAGATCGTAGATCGCGATGCTCGATGAACGATAGAACAGGGCGCTCGCGGAGGCGCTGGTGATCGCGCAGGTATGCCCCGGGCGAAGGAACTCCCAGGGCACCTCTTTGTCCGAGATCGGATCGACACGAGCCAGAATCCTGCCCGTGCGCAGGTCGCACGCTCGAGGCTCGATGATGATCCTGTCGCCGACGACCACGGGCCGCGTGCGGTAGTTGACCGGACGCGACCACAGGATGGCGCCGCTCGATGCGGACATGGCCACAATCCGGCGGTACGCAAGCTGGTTCTCCCTGAAACGGTAGGCGTCGTGATTGCCGACGCAGCCGAAGAACAGCAGGACATCGTCCTGGCAGGCCGAGCCCATGGCATCGCCGCAGCAGCCGGTGAAATCGACGACCCGTTCCCACAGCTTCTCCCCGCTCTGGGCGTCGAGCGCCACGACGAGCCTCGTATCCGACGACTCATAGGCCTGGGCCTTCTTCATGTCCTCCGTCTCTTCGTACACCCCGTCCCGTATCAGCGTTCGCCGCTCATCAAGAGCCTGGCCTGCCTGGGCATCCGTGATGGCGCTGTCGGCGAAGAAGACTTTCCCGTCTCCGAGGGACAGGGTCAGATTTGCGATCCGCTTGCCCGGATGGGTCCAGCGCACCTTCCCAGTGTCCGGATCGAGGGCAAAGACCATGTCGCCTGTCATCATTCTGTCGGTCACGGAGCCCTTGGCCGGACTGTAGTTCTCCCAGAGCGGGTAATTGGCCATGGGAAGCCACTCGGCATTCGATCTCGTGTACTCCCAGACAACGTCGTCATTGGGGTCCGCGTATTTGGCCTTCAGTTCCGTCGCATAGGGCTGCTTCAGAGGTTTGGCCCGAGTGCCGAACAGAATGCTCCGATCGATCGAGACGCAGCCCCACCGATAACTCCCGCTGCCGCCCCCGGGCAAGTCGTACACACGAACGGTCCGACCGGTGGCCGGATCGAGGCGGATGCACTTGTCGTAGGCCGCGATATAAAGAGCATCTCGATCCAAAGCCAGGTTCCCCCCATCCACATCGACCCGAGGTCGCACCGCACCCGGAATCCGCCGTTGCCACAGGGACGTTCCATTGTAGGCGTCCAGCGCCAGGATCAGTTCTTCTCCCTGGACGAACAGGCGGCCGTCCATCGCGACGGGACTCTGCGCTCTGGCATGTCTCTCCACCATGCTCAACGGGCCGGGCTCGCCGAACCAGAGCACGCCCAGCGGGCCTTTGGCCATGCTGTCTGGGGAGCAGGCCGTGTTCTGAGGATTGCCGTACTGGTGAGTCCACCCTGCCACCCCTTCGAGCGGCGGGCGTGTGAACGTGCGCCACTGAAGACCGCTGGCGCCCTCTGGGACGGCTGCGATGGCTGTGCCACCGCCCGGCCTCAAGACGCGTTCCACTTGCCCCTGCGTCGCCTCGCGCGCACCGGTCGTCAACAGGTCGTCGGACACGACCAGGTTGGCAAAGTAAGGGGGCAGGGAATCGATATCCCACGGCTCCACAATCACACGCGCACCCAGCAGCCCGACCGACAGCAGTTTCTTCCGAGCGATATCGACCTTGCTTGGTTCTTCCACAAGGTCGATGATCTGCAGATCGGTGATCCGGCTCAGCTCATAGGCAAGCTGGCCTGTGTTGCCGTCCAGAACGAGGCAGTAGCCCTTCGCGATATTGCTCCGGTCCACGATCTGGCGAGCTGCGTGGTGGTACAGGTCGCTCTTCGGGTGATCGCGGAAGACGTTTGGATCGTGCGCGACACTGGTCACCTTCGGCGCGACACGTGCAGCGGCTGCGAAACCGTGTATGCTGCCTTCCTCGGTACTGACAATCAGCGAGCCGCTGCCGGCAGCCAAACCCACGGCATTCCCCGCAATCCCTGCCTGCCACACTCTCGTGCCTGCCCGAGCGTCTACTCCGAGGACCTGGTTCGAGCCGCCGACGAAAAGCGTGTCGCCGGCTAGAATCAGGGAACGGCATTGCAGGGTGGGCAGATGCCATGTGCAGCAGGATTTCTGGAGTCGCTGTTCCTCAGCAAGGTGTCCGGCGACAAGGCGCGTGACTTCGTCGATCCGCAGACGGATCTTCGCCTGTCCGTCGGCATCGGCCTTGGCGATGCCTTCCCTGAGTTGGACAAGCTCCTTCCCAAGCTCTTCGCGCGTCTTCGTCGAAACCCCGACCTTCTCGAGTGCATCTGCGTGCACCTTCCGGTCGATGGCGTACAGACCCGCGGGCGTGAGAACGTAGGCGAAATTGCCGCGGATCACCATATCCAATCCCGGGAACCAGGCGAAGACATCTCCTTTGCTCCGGCCGGTCTTCGGATCGTACGCGACCTTGTGAGGGGTTCCGGAGCGGTCCACGCCAGCAATCAACTCGTCCTCGTGCAGGAGGGACCAGGCGCCCCCTTGCTTGCCCCCGGGCGAGGCCCAGAACAGGAACTCCCCGGTCCGTCGGCTGAAGGCGGCGGGCATCGCCCGACCCGCGGGAACATACAATGCGTCATCCGAGACCAGCAGATAGCCGTGGCAGGTTATGCCGCCGTAGCTCAGCTCGTGGGCACGGTCGCCAATCGTATCGTTCTTCCACACGACGGAGCCGTCGTCCGCGCTGAGAGCGCAGATGTAGATGCCCTCATAAGGGAATACCCCGGCGCCGCAGTAGACCACGCCGCGATCCACCAGCACGCTCGTGCGGACCGGCCAGAGGGAGATCATCCGCCCGTTGCCAAGGACTTTCTCGTCGCTCGGTCCCGGACGGCGCCGCCAGATCAGCGATCCGTCCGTCGCGCTCAGGCAATAGACGTAGCCATCATCCGACCCTGCATAGACGCGACCATCGCGAACGGTCGGCGCGAAGCGAACCGGGCCTTCCGTGAAGAAGCTCCAGCACAGATCTCCGGAGGCAATGTCAATCGCACAGACTTCATCCGTCACGGACGACCCGAAAAACGCACGACCGCCGGCCAGTGCCACATGGAAGGCATTGTCGGCATGCATGCGAGGCATCTCCTCCGACGGCGCAGGCCAGGCAGGCTTGGGCCGATGCGCGGGGGTGTACGTCCACTGAAGCGAGAGATCGCCTGGCAGGCTCTCGCCGGTTACTCCGCTGCGCGCGGCATCACACCGATACGTCGGCCAATCGTCGGCGGCCACTTGGGGGACACAATGCGTCAGTGCGCAGCCCAGGACCGTTGTGGCGAACCACAAGGAACTTGTCCTGACTCGGAACCGGATCGCTGGAAGTTGTCGGCTCATGTGATTTGCCTCCCTTGCAATTATTCCTCGAAGGCAGCAGACCGACCCGCGTTCCCCCGCGCTCGCGGCTCGTCGCTACTTCTTGCGAAACTCCACCCAGACGCCGTAGTTCAAGCCGGCCTCGTTGTCCTGTCTCGGCCGGATGATGCGATAGTCCCTTATGCCGAGCGACTTCATGATCGCGCGCAGTTCCTCAGCGGTCGCGGCGACATCGTACTGCGGCCCCTCGCTTCGCCCGCCGCGTACGGTTGCGGCCACCTCCAGCGGGAGATTCGCAGAAAGACCCCGCCCGATATAGGCCACGCCGCCCGGCTTGAGAACACGTCGGATCTCCCGAAACGCTGCGACTTGGTCGTCCCACAGCCAGAATGAGCCCCGCGAGACGATCGCGTCCGCGTAGTTGTCTCGAAACGGCAGGGCTTGGGCGTCGGCCTGGATCGCGCTGACCCGGCCGCCATAGCCATGCTCCTGGGCCTGTTGAAGGAAATAGGGGAAGAAGTGCGGATTGATGTCCGCATTGACCCAGTGCATCTTCGTCCGCTGGCACAATTCGATGATCAGCGTCCCCGGCCCACTGCCAAGGTCAATCCCAATCCCGGTCTCGCCGGCAAGGCCCAGGTCCTCCACGAGTTGGTGCGCCAGAGGACCGTACACCGGCGCGAGACGCTTTTCGCTCGCCCCGATCATACGAAGGGCATCCTCTCGTGTGTACTCTCTGGGAGCCCCCTTTGGCTGGTCGTCGCCTGAGGTGCGAAGACTCGGGCCTTTGCATCCGACGACCAAGGTCAACACTGCCAGTGCCAGGCAAGATCGGCCCACGTTCGCATCTTGGAGGAGCTTCGTCATGGTCGCTGTCCATCCCATCGGACTGAGTTGGCTTCGTTTCGACACACCGTCTGGACCTGTCCGCGGGGCAGCCGATACCACCCCCATCGGAGGATCCGGCACCCCTGTGGCACCCCCGCCCTCGGGGGTGTCCTTTCCCCAGCTACATGTCCTTTCCCCAGCCGGGGGCGGCTGGGCTACATGTCCTTCCCCCAGCCGGGGGCGGCTGGGCTACATGTCCTTCCCCAGCCGGGGGCGGCTGGGCCACATGTCCTTCCCCAGCCGGGGGCGGCTGGGCCACATTGTACGCAGGCCTGGCGACCGTGTCCATGCTCAGGGACCGAGGAACAAAGGTATAAGGTAAAAGGTATTGCGTCGGACAGGGAATTCTGGCACCATAGGAGCAGCAGTGCGCGGGAACACGATCAGTCGAACGATACGAGGAATCCCGAATGGTGCTGGAGAATCCGTGGGAGGGCAGAACGGTGCGAAGACAAGATCGCGTTCGGTCCGGCTTCACTCTGATCGAATTGCTCGTTGTCATCGCCGTCATCGGCATCCTCATGGCGATTCTGGTGCCAGCGCTGGGCAAGGTCCGGTTCCACGCCAACGAGACTGCATGCCTGAGCAATCTGCGGCAGGTCAACCTCGCCCTGGTCGCCTATGCCAATGAGGACAGGCGAACCCGCTATCCCCTGGAGCCGACGGAACACAATGCTCACCGCGACCTGCTGGAGAAGATCGGGGCGTATCAGGATGGGGCCCTGATGGAGGCCTTCTACTGCCCCCAGGCTCGCTACCTGGAACAGAACGCCAACGATCCCAATGGCGGCACGCCCGCCGGCGACACGGATTCGGTGATCGATACGCCGGAGAACCGCCAGACGGGCAACATCACCTACATCTACTGGAGTTTCCGGACGAACAAGCCGGGAGCAGCAGGGGGCACCTGGCGCGACACGTCCCAGTTCCTGCCCCGACAGCTCGCACTCACGGGCGTCGAGACGCACCGGGAATGGCTGGGCAAGACCAACAACACAACGTACCAGACGAATCGGTATCGGGAATGCACGCTCGCCCGGCCGGCGGAAACCTGGGTCGTCTGCGATTTCTTCCGCAAAGGGGGGATCTTCCCGCATGGCCGCCAGGGCGGCGCGAACGCCGGGGGCGTCAACATCTGCTACCTCGACGGTCATACCGGCCGCGCGTACAAGCAACCCAAGGAAAGTTATCGCTGAGGTGGCATGATGATGCATGGCCGGGAGTTGTCAGCCGCGATGAGGACCAACGTGGAGCATCCACGGCGTCTCGTGGTTGTCGCCGCATTGATCGTTCTTGCCCTCGCAGGGGCGTGGGGACCGCTGGCCCCGACCGTATCGCTCGGGCAGACCAGGCTTCCATCCGGCTTCACACACGTGGTGCTCGGGCCGTACGTTCAGTACACCGCACCGTCCCAAGCGGTCGTGTCGTGGTGGACCGAGGACGAGACCTCGTCCATTCTGGACTACGGGCCGGCCGGACCAGGGGCGAAGCACTCGCCGAGCATCCTGTTACAGGGCGCCCATCAAGGCCTGCTGGAGAATCGGCTCCAAGACGAGCAGCCCAAGAAACACCATGCGCTGACGATCGAGGGCCTGCAACCGAACCGGGTGTACGCATACCGCATCACCCAGCGGTCGGGCGATACGGAACTCAAGGGCGATGCCTACGAGCTGGACACAGCGATGAACTACAGCGTTCGCCCGCTGCCGGCAGGGGTCGCGATAGCAGGCGACCCTGAACACGCGGAGCGAATGCGGAGCATCGCTGCGGAGATTCTCCAGTGCAGCGACGCGGCGAGGGGCTACTGTCTCGTCTGGGGCCTCACGGACGGCGTGCTGGCCTATGAACTGGCCGCTGCCAGCGATCTGACCGTAATCGGAATCGATGATGACGCCAGCCGCGTTGCCCAGGTGCGAAACAGCCTCTACCAGGCCGGTGTCTACGGAACGCGGATTGCGGTGCAACAGGTGGACAACTTTGCGGACGTGCCCTACCCAGGCAACTTCGCAAATCTCATCGTCTCGGAACGCATGCTTGTTGAAGGACAGCTTGTGGGACCGCCTGCTGAGATGTATCGCCTCCTGCGACCGCGAGGAGGCGCGGCGATCCTGTCCTGCCCAACAGAGATGAAGACGGGTGTGCCCGCCGTGGAGGCGTGGCTCGGCGCAGGGTCAATCAGCTACGTCAAGCAAGAGACCTCTGGCGGCACACTCTATGTAGTGAGCAAGCCCATGGCACCGGGTTGGGGTTCATGGACCCATCAGTATGGCGATGCAGGGAACACAGCCAACAGCCACGACGACCTCGGCGGGGCCACGCGCACCGATCAGATGCAGGTGCAGTGGCTGGGCAGGCCGGGCGCCGATTTCGGCATGGATCGAAACCCCCGCATGCCGGCGCCCCTGGCCGCCAATGGCAAACTGTTCCACCAAGGTATGAACCGCATGGTGGCCATCGACGCGTACAATGGGACGATTCTCTGGTCGCTGGAGGTCCCAGCCATGCAGCGGGTGAATCTGCCGCGAGATGCCAGCAACTGGTGTACCGATGACACCGCCCTTTACGTGGCGATCCAGGGAGACTGCTGGGTGATCGGACACTCCGACGGTGCTCTTCAGCGAGTCGTCGAACTGCCCAAGGGCTATACCCGCACGAAGTACGACTGGGGCTACGTCGCCCGCAGAGACGATCTGCTCTTCGGCAGCGTGGTCAAGAAGAACACAAGTTACACAGATTTCTGGGGTGGTGACGCATGGTATGACAGAACCTCCGGCGCCGGAACAGAGAAGGTCTGCAGCGACGCCTTGTTCTGCTACGATGTCACAGCCGGCCGGCCGATGTGGACTCGACGCAACGGCCTGGTGATCAATACGACGATCGCCGTCGGGAAACAAGGGGTTTTCTTCGTCGAGTCCCGGAATCCGGAGGTCCAGAAGTCGTCCACGCGCCGGCTCAATGACTCACTGCTGTGGTCCGATCAGCACCTCGTATGCCTCGATGCGAGGACAGGCGAGCCGATCTGGGAGACGCCCATCGACACGGCCGACGGAATCGTCGTGTTTTACCTCGCCTGCACCGACGACTCCGTCGTGATCGCCTCGTCCGGCGGGGGCAAGTACCACTTGTATCGATTCAATCCGGACAGCGGTGCATTCCTCTGGCACGCCGAGCACGCGTGGTCCGGCGACAACCACGGCGCTCATATGCAGCACCCGGTCGTCCTGACTGCCAGGGTCTTTCTGGAGCCGTGCGGCTATGACCTCGGGACGGGCCAGCGCGTGACCTCCTCGATGAGCCCGCGCGAGGGCTGTGCCACGTATTGCGGGACGACCTACGCCCTTGTCCACCGGGGTCAAGCCCGATGCGTCGCGATGTGGGATTTCACTACCGGCAGCATCACGACCTGGCGGAATCTGCGCCCAAGCTGCTGGCTCAGTACGATTGTCGGCGAGGGGATGGTCCTGTCGCCCGAAGGCGGCGGGGGTTGCAGTTGCGGCAACTGGCTGGAGACCTCACTGGCGTTCTCGCCGCTGCAATGAAATGGGGTTGCCGTCGAGCCGCCTCTGCTGGCGCACGATGACGCGATGGAAGATAGGCAACAGGTGAGGGCAATATGGGATCGAGAGTCTCTGTGAGCGTCTTTGGCGTGATGTGCCTGCTGGCGATCGCATCGCCGGCGGCTCGGGCCGAAGATTGGCCCACATACCAGCACGACAATCGGCGAAGCGGTGTCACGGGCGAGCAATTGCAACTGCCCCTGCAAAAGGCATGGGAGTACGTCCCCAATGACTATCCGCGGACTGCCTGGAGCGGCCCGGCCAAGTGGGATTCGTACGCCGGCCTCATCAACCTCAAGTCCATGCGGGACTTCGATCCCGTGTTCTATGTGACCGTCGCCCAGGGGGGCGTCTTCTTCGGCAGTTCTATCGACAATGCAGTTCACGGCCTCGACGCAGCCAGCGGCCGGGAGAAGTGGGTAGTCTTCACCAACGGCCCCGTCCGGCTGCCGCCCTCCTTCCACGACGGCAAGCTCTATTTCGGCTGCGATGACGGGTGTGTGTACTGTGTCCGCTGCGACTCGGGCCAGATCGTCTGGCGCCACGAGGTATCGCCCGGCGGAGCCCAGATCCCCCTCGATGGCAGACTCACGTCGCTTTGGCCGTGTCGCACCGGCGTCCTTGTGCAGGACGCCAGAGTCTACTTCGCTGCGTCGCTGCTGCCCTGGCAGAAGACCTACCTCTGTGCTCTGGACGCGCAGACCGGAGCGTCGGACGGCCCGGGTCTTTACAGGAAGCAATACGAACAGATGACGGCCCAGGGTCCGATGCTCGCCTCTGCCGCGAGACTCTACCTGTCGCAGGGACGCCAGATCCCGCTCGTTTTCGATCGCGCCAGCGGCAACAAGGTGCAGAGCCTCGGCGGTTCCGGCTTCGGCGGCGTGTTCGGACTGCTGACGGAGGACTCGATATTCGTCCACGGACACGGCCAGAACCATCGTGCCGACGGCGAATTGCGATTCTTCGGCGGCGACAAGAACGATCTGCTCGTGACGTTCCCCGGGGCCACTTCGATCGTCATTCACAGCGGCATCGTTTACTTGCACGCTGACGGCTGGCTCCAGGCATTCGACCGCGACAGTTACGTGGGTCTCCAGACCGAGGTCAATACCCGGAAAGGGCGCATACAACAATTGCAGGAGCAGAAGAAGAAGCTCCCGAGCGACGCCGGGGAGTTGCCGCGCCGGCAATTCGACGCGGAGATTGCCAATGCTCAGGCGGAGATCTCCGCGCTCGAGGAGAAACTGCCCGCGTGCTTCGTCTGGCGCACGGCGAGCGATTGCCCCCTGACCTTGATTCTGGCGGGCGACACCCTCTTTGCCGGGGGAGAGGGAAGGGTGACTGCCTACGAGGCCGCAACCGGCGAAGAGACCTGGACCGCATCGGTCGAAGGCAGGGCATACGGCCTGGCTGCCGCTGGAGGCTCGTTGTTCGTCAGCACGGACCTGGGCAGAATCATCTGCCTCGCCGCCCCATAAGAGCAATGGATGCGGCGGGATAAAGACGTCGCCTCACGACAAGTGGAAGGCAGTCCCGCGGAGCGTGAGTATCATCTGATCGTAAGCCTGTGTCTCTACCTCGCTTTGAGAGGCACAAAGGAACCTATTCAGCCGGACCGTGGACCTGCACGGCAAGGGGGTAGGCGTCCCGAGACGGCAGCACGCGATGCACTGGAGAAGAGAGTGGCCCGGCACATCGTGCTGCTCCGACCCCGTCTCTCTCAGGAACAGGGAAACCTTCTCTCGGGCCTGTGTCGGGGCAGGTCGGGGGCAGATGGCAACCCGGTCTCAGACGGCCCTCGTCCTGCCAACGATGTGATGGCTGGACTCCTGGGAGACCAGTCGCTTGCGAGTCTCCTTTAGGAAAGACGACGTACACAGCACACCCTACTACCGAGCGCTCGGACTGGGAATCGGCACATCTGGATCGGGTGGATAGATGAAAAGGGACTCTCGACTATTTCACTATGACGCTGTCTGATGCGCTGAAACTGCCGCCTGCGCCATAGTCCCCACACAGCGTCAAAGTCGCCGCACCGCGCGTCAAGCCGAGCTTCGCCGCCGCGAACTTGGCCACGATATCCCCGCAATCATCAACGTAAACGCTGGTCGGTGGAACCCCATTGAGAGCGAGCGACCCGCGCACAACATCGGCGGCGGGAATGTTGGTGTGGACCGTGACGGTAGAAACCCTGGCCAGGACAATGGTGCTGGGGGAAACCATGATGGCTGGGACATCGCCGTCGACCGCGCTGTTCGCCCAGGCCAACCCCATGATAGAGCCAACAACAAGAAACACGACGGAAAGCTTAGACACGTTCTTCATTGCCGATCTCCTCACTACCCCAAGAATGATCTGACAGCCCACAAGGCGCAGCCCGGATTCACGACCAGACAACGCTGTTGTTGCCGTACGCTCTGCGCAACACATCATCGCAAAGAGATTGTACCACGCGGACCATCCGACCGTTGAAGAAAACCGTTTCCTCCAGAAAAGAATCTCGACATTATAATACCATATTATTCCCACAGCACTCGTAGACTATCGCGCCAGCTCGGAGACTGCGTATACGATCGCGCGGAAGCAAGGCAACAGGACCGTGTGGCCTCAACACATCCGTCAGACGCGCGAGGACGGGTTGCCGCCACGGATCGAACACTAGATGTCTGTGGCGACCCGGCCAACGAACCCGAAGCCGACTGCTGGAGTATTGAGAGGCGAAGCTCCCGAACTGTAATTGTCAGACTGAGTTTCCGTGGCGATTCCGAAGAGAAATCGAGGTGACTGTGTCCGAGGCCAAGGTTGATCCCTGCATGCAGCCAGTCAACCCACTCAGCATCCAGCGGGGCGTGAGGTGCCCGCAGTGGCGCATAGAGCCTCTCTCCGGATTGACCGCCGGTAGAAGACGCCCACCGGGCGTGTTGCGAAACAGCCAGCCTCCATCCCGTCGAGTTTCACCAGGTTCTAACCCGTAATAAGGAGATTCAGCGATGAAGCATGCAGTTCTCCGTGTGATCGTGCCGCTGCTGTTGGTGACCGCAGCCGGGCAGTCGGCAGCGGCAGTCCAGGATGCCGAGTCCGCCACTCACGGCGACGACGCGGCCCGCTATCAAATCGTGAACACGTACGAGTACCCAGGCCTCAAGCTGATCCAGTTCAACCTGCCGGTCCTTTCGCACTATTCGTACATGGTGGTCAGCGATGGGCAGGCCCTCGTGGTCGATCCCGGCCGCGACATTCAGGCGTACCTGGACACCGCCAAACAGCAGAACCTTAAGATCATCGGGCTCTATCTAACGCACTCCCATGCGGACTTCGTGGCAGGACATATGGAGATGGTCAAGGCGACCGGGTGCCCCATCTACCAGAGTGCCAAGAGCAAGGCGGAATACAAGATCGTGCCGCTGGAGGAGGGCACGACGATCCAGGTTGGCCAGGCAACGGTTAAATCCATAGACACGCCCGGTCATGTCGTGGATGGGACCAGCGGTTTGGTCTACGCCAAGGGCAAGGACACGCCGGAACTGATCCTGACCGGCGACTACCTGTTCGTCGGCAGCGTCGGTCGGCCCGATCTCGTAGTGGGCACAACCGCGGCGGCTCTGGCGGGGATGGCTTTCGATACCTGGCAGAACAAAGTCTCCAAGTTGCCCGATAGCGTCCTCGTCTTCCCTGCCCATGGAGCTGGCTCACTCTGCGGCGCTCACCTGAGAGACAGCCCTCACTCCACGATAGGGGAAGAGCGTACCTCCAACCCCTATTTCCAGCACAAGGCAAGGTCCGAGTTCGTCACGGCCGTGCTGTCGGACCTGAGCGAACCGCCGCAGTACTTCGGGCACAATGCCGCGATGAATCGCAAGGGACCGGATCTGGTCAACTGGGATCAGCCTCTGACGACGAAGTTGACGCCGGGACAGGAGTTGACTGACTCGGGCAAGTACTACGTCGTGGACATCCGCGACGCCAAGGACTATGCCGCCGGGCACATCCCCAACTCGGTGAACATCGCCCTGCGCGGTCGCATGGAGACCTGGGTCGGCATCATGGTGCCCTGGAGTTCCAACGTCGTGCTGTGCGGCGAGACAGACGACCTTAAAGAGGCCCTGCATCGCCTGCACCGCGTGGGCTACACGGGCCCGTACGTACTGTTCAGCGACTGGCAAAAGGCAAGCTTGGCGGTCAACAGGAATGAGTTGATGCCGCCGCAACAGCTCTACGCTGCGATGCAGGCCGGGACGGAGCCGTTGATTCTCGATGTGCGATTGCCGAATGAATGGATGGGCCTGCGGATCGGGACCGTCCTGAATCTGCCGTTGAACAAGCTGAGCGATTTGTCGAGCAAGCTCAACCCCACCGAACCGGTGGTGGCGGTGTGCAATTCCGCCTACCGATCCACGATGGCGCTCGGCGTCCTGGAGCGGAAAGGGTTCACGAAGGTCACGAGTCTGGCAGGAGGCAGCGAGGCGTGGATCGCCGCCGGCTATCCAGTATACGGCGCGGAAACCAAGACCACCGTGGCGACTGTGCCCAGGCGGGTGGTTTCATTGCCGGAGCGAATCTGCGCAGCCGAGCTGAACCGGTTGATGCTGGACCTGCCCGGCACCTACGATCTGGTGGACATCCGACCGGCGACGATGTTCGCCGACTACAGCCTGCCTGGGGCGGTGAACGTGGATATCGCCGACCTGATCGGCAATCCGGCCTGGCTGACCGGCGCCGGCCCCCTCATCATCGTGGATCGCGACGGATCGCTGGCCATGGCTGTCGCGGGCATTCTCTCGCAGAAGACTCAGCGGCAGATCAAGGCCGTCTTTGGTGGGCTGGATGCCTACTGGTCGCAGACCCAACTCGGGGCGCCGACACCCTCCGCTCCGGCCCCGGCGATTATGACTCCTCGGGCAGCACCTTCGTCAGCGCCGGTTCCCTCGGGTCCGGCAAAGCCCGTTCCGACACCACCAACCAAGAAAAGTGCGGGGTGCTAAACCATGGATGACCACGACATCAGACCGAATCGCTATATGAACCCCTATCTGGCCGGGGTCCTGTTGGGCCTGGTCTTGCTGGCTTCATTTCTGGTGCTCGGTGCGGGTCTCGGCGCCTCGGCGGGCATCGCCCGGATTGCGGCCGGCGCAGAGATGTGCATTCTGCGGAGCCACACGTTGGCCAGCGAGTACTTTGGCGGTTGGGGCACGCAGCCCCTGCGGTACTACCTCGTCTTCATGTTCGTGGGCATCTTCATCGGCGGGCTGTTCTCCGCGCTTCTGGCCGGACGAATCCGCCCATCGCTCGAACGTGCGGCGGGCGCCTCCGCTCGAGCCCGTGTGATCCTGGCCCTCGTCGGCGGCATCCTTGTGGGTTTTGCCAGTCGGCTCGCCAGCGGCTGCACGTCCGGACAAGCCCTGACCGGCTCGGCCCAGCTCATGACAGGCAGTTTCGTCTTCCTGATCTGCGTGTTCGTCGGCGGATACGGATGTGCCTATCTGGTAAGGAGGCAATGGAATGATTAGCTCGTTCTATTCGCTCGACGCGCTTGATTCGAGCCAGGCCTTTGCGGCGGCCCTTGTCATCGGCATCCTGTTTGGCCTCGTGCTCGAACGGGCCGGCTTCGGCAGCAGTCGCAAACTCGCGGCGGTCTTCTATTTCAGGGACATGACCGTTATCAAGGTGATGTTCACCGCGGTTCTGGTGGCGGCAATAGGTCTCGTCTACGCCCGGCTCTTCGGCCTTGTGCAGGCTGACGACGTGTATCTCCTGCCCACTGTCTATGGCGCCCAAATCGTCGGCGGGCTGCTATTCGGCGTCGGCTTTGTGATGGGCGGCTGGTGTCCGGGAACTGCCGCGGCGGGAGTCGCCTGTGCCAAGCTGGATGCCTTGATCTTCCTGTGCGGGACCGTTCTCGGCAGTATCCTCTTCAATGAGACGTACGGCCTCGTCGAGTCCGTGTACACGGCTGGTCAGCGCGGCGTGCTTTTCGTCTACGACAGCCTGGGCATATCTCAAGGGGCGTTTCTGGTCATCTTCGTCATGGCCGGAGCGATCTTCTTTGCCGTCTGTGAGAGGGTGGAGAAAGCGCGTGGAAACCCCAGCGGCATACGACCTGGCATCGTGATGGCAGTGAGTCTGATCCTGCTGGCCCTGGCTGCGGGGACGGCGGTGTCTCCATCCGGCGCAACACGCCCGGCAGCAGTCATGGCAGGTTCGACCGAACAACAGCTTCTGCAACAAGTGGATCAGGCCGCCGACCACATCGAATCTGAAGAACTGGCGGATCGTTTGGTCCGCGGCGAGCAGGACTTGCTGCTGGTGGACATTCGGCCGGCGGAGGAGTACGCGAGCTTTCACATTCGCGGCGCGGTGAACGTTCCCATGTCCGAACTGCATGGCTACCTTCAGCCGTATCGCGACCAGGGGATGATCGTGCTGTATTCCAATGGCATGACCCATCCTGCTCAAGCGAGAGACTCTCTGGCGCGGAGTGGGTTCGACAACGTCTACATGCTGACGGATGGACTGGATGGATTCGTTCAGCGTTGTCTCAAACCGGTCTCGTTGCGTTCTGAACCCTTGACGGTTGCAGGAGCGGCCCGGGTGAATCTGTGGCGCCAGCACTTCATGACCGCGCCGACGAGTCCGGCGCAATCGCAGCAACCACCGGTGGAGGAAGAACTCTCTCGCCTGGTGGAAACTGAATGGTTGTCCAACCAAATCGGGCAGCCGGGTTTGGTGATCCTCGATCTGCGGACGCAGCCGGAATACAACACCAGCCACATCCCCGGCTCCCTGCGTCTGGACGTGGAACACCTCAGAGGCAACGTCGGTGGTGTTGGATCCAAGTTGTTGCCCGCCGACATGTTGGCACGTCATTTGTCGCTCATGGGCATCACGCCGCAGAGCACCATCGTCCTCGTGCCAGGCGCCAAGGTGCACGACGCCACGTTAGTGGCAGTGGCCCTGGAGCGCGTGGGGCATCCGTCATACGCCATCCTCAGCGGGGGCTATGAGAGATGGGTCGCAGAGAACAGACCGGTCGGCGTGGACCTGCCTTCCATTCCGGCGACATCATACCCCGTCGCGAGTCAGACGGACGCGTTCACCGTGGACTACATCACGGTTCTGGAGGCCGTAGAGCGTAAGAACGCCGTGATCTTGGACGTGCGTCCACCCGAGTACTACAGCGGCCAGAAATCGGACGAGGCCCGGGCCGGACACATTCCGGGGGCTATGAATCGGCCGTACACGGAAGATGTGGTCAAGATGGACACGTACATGGCGCTCAAGCCGATTGCCGAATTGGAGGAAGCGTATCAGGCTTTCATCCCGCGCAAAGACGCCAGGGTCATTGTCCACTGCCGCACGGGCCACCAGGCCAGTCAGACATTCGTCGTGCTCTCGCAGTTGCTGGGGTACACGAACGTGTCCTGGTACGACGGCAGTTGGAGCGAGTGGGCGGCGCGTCCCGAGTTGCCAATCGAGACATCTTCTCCAGCAGGCAAGTAGAAGGAATACGACAAATGGGTTCATCTGCTTCAAGAAGCTTCCCAAGAGCCAGCTAGCCTTGCCATGACAGATGTCGAACCGAGTGGGGGCACATCTCGTGGCCCCCGCTCGCTCCTCAGGCAGACGGGACGACAACCTCACACCTGTGCTGAACCGGCGACACACGGACCTTCGGACGGTGTACAAGTGAACGTCCGAGTGGCCTACAACTCGGTATCCACCGCCTGTGCCGGCTACTGCCCCAGGAAGTTGCCGTAAGTCAGAGCCACGACCGCGGCGCTCAGGATCAACAGTGCCGTGACCAGGACCCCCTTCGTTCGAGCACTCCTGCCGTGCCATTCCCGCAGAACGATTCCTGCCAGGGAGCTGAACAGGATCAACATGAGCATGTGGATCGCCCAACTGGAGAACTTGAATTCGCCCATACGGACGTGGGCCAGGCCGTAGAACAGGAATTGCCCGTACCACATGCAGCCCGTCAAGAGGGCCATGAGGTAGTTGATCGGCAGCGCACCGGCAGCCGTATCCTTCGGCCGGCGGAATTCACCAAATGTCCCTTGCGAACAGGCCAGATAGATACAGTAGGCGGACGTTGTCACGAAGGCGCCCGTGTTGGAGAAGATGTAGACGATATTGGTCTGCCAGTGGCCAGCCCCGAAATCCGTTGCGGTCTTGGCAATGGGAGCGCCCGTGTGGTTCACGGCGATGCCGTAGAAGGCAGAGAAGACTCCGGCAATCCCACACAAGAGCAGGCCCTTGCCCAAGACAAATGGCGGATCGCCAGTGCCTTGTTGCAGCTCTGCTTCCTTGAGCCGGCCCGCCACCCCGCACAGCAGCGTTCCCAACAAGCCGACGAAGACCCCGCTCATCACCCATCCGGCACCGGGCTTCCCCATGGTGCTCACGAGCGTTCGCTCGAGAATGGGCCCCGTCAGAGTTCCAAGGACGCATGAGATGCCGATCGAGATGCCATAGGTGAGCGAGTAGCCGACATAGCGAATCGCCATACCGAACGCGGTACCGCCGATGCCATAGATCACACCCAAGGCAAAAGTCCACCACATCGCGTTGCGCGGCGCAGCCCGCAGAACCGCCGCGAGGTCTGGAATCGTCAGCCAGGCCACGAGGATCGGCAGAAAGACCCAACAGACTGACGCCTGTGCCAGCCAGTAGGTCTGCCAGGACCAGCCCCGCAACTTCTGCTGAGGGGTGTAACACAGAGCCGCGGAGAAGGCTCCGATCGCATGCAGGAATGTCCCCAAGACGGGATTGACGCCAACCTCAGTCATAGAGTCTCCTCGATCTGTTCCGAATCCTTCACATGGCTTGGGATTCACCCAAGTCCAGCGGATAAGTCCCATGTTCTCGAATCAGCCTGACGATGTAGTCGTACGTCCGCCCGGAAACGCTGCTGGTGACGGAATGATCCGACTGGAGGATCAGCCCTCCGCCCCGGGCGGCGTGGAGCTTTTGGAGTACCTCGCCGCGGATCTCCTCACGGTCGCCGCGTTCCCACTTCTGAACGTCGAGATTGCCGCAGAAACCGATGCGGTGGCCATACCTGCGGCGAAGATCCACGACGTCCATGCCCGCTTTGACCTCCAGCGGATTGTAGGCATCGATCCCGATCTCGATGTAATCTTCGAAGATGGCGCTCACGTTCCCGCAGCCATGGTAGATCACAGGCAGGCCGTGGGCATGGCAATGCTCGACCATCGCCTTCACCCACGGCTTGAAGTACTCTCGCCAGTAGCTCGGCGAGAAGAACAGACTGTTGCGGTAGGCGACGTCCCCCCAGATCACGAAGCCGTCAAGATATCCTGCAGCCGCCTCGATCGCAGCCTTGCAGCACGACAGATAGAATTCCCCGATGCGGTTGATGCAGGCGCCCAGGCGTTCCGGATACAGTCCCATCCAGAGCAGCGTGTTCTCCTGGCCGATCAGACGCGTAAGGCACTCGTTAACCTCGATCATGCTGCCGAAGACGGGGAAGTCGGCCCAGAGACTCTTGACTGTTTCCACCCACGGCGGACTGTCCCGCTGGAAAGCGTCGCCGACGCCGGCGATTTGATTGTCCCCGGCGTCAAAGAACCGCCGGCGATCACGAGGGTCGTCGAACTCGAAGGCTTCGAGCTTCTCGATGCTGTCGGTGTCCCACGACATCTGCTCCGGCATGGGCAGATCGAGACGCTTTCGAAGGACCGTCTCGAATCCGGTCTTGACCCACACCTCGCTGCGGTCCTGCCGAATGATCTCGAAGGATTTGATGTGCGGGTCCATGTTGGGGATTGTCACGATCCAGTCGAGATCGTAATAGCGATAGGGATCGGTTTCCGGCGGCAGATCGAGCTCCCGTCGCCAACGCTCCAAAAAACCTCCCCAGAAGAAGTCGCTCACCGGGACGCGGTCCGGCTCCTCATGTCGCAGGGTCTTCCGCATGCGTTCGAGCTTGACCAGCGTCGATGCAGGTCGTTGCGTACTCATAACACAGATCTCTCCTTAATGGTCGCCTTCGACCGTCGATAGAGTAGCATACCGGTCCGCCTCCCACAAGACTCGCGGTCAGCGACTCGAATGGCCCAGGCGCAAAATCGACTATCGCAATCCCGACGATCCTGCCATAATGTTGCCACCTGCGTATAAGAGATAGGAGATTCGCACTATGAAGCGGTACGGAACGGTGATCGGCGTGAGAGCGGATCGGCTCGCGGAGTACAAGAGACTGCACGCGGCGGTCTGGCCCGATGTGCTCAGGAAGATCACAGAGTGCCGGATTCGGAACTACTCGATCTACCTTCGCCGGCTGCCGGATGGGAACCACTATCTCTTCAGCTACTTCGAATACGTCGGCGACGATTTCGCCGCAGACATGGCCAGGATGGCGGCGGACCCCACGACACAGCAGTGGTGGAAGGTCTGCATGCCCTGCCAGGAGCCCCTGCCCGACCGCGCCGAGGGCGAGTGGTGGGCGAGCATGGACGAGGTGTTTCACCTCGATTAGCGGTCCGCCGGATTCGAGGGACGCGAGGAAACGGATTCTGCGAGTGGAGAAGCAGGCATGACAACAAGAACCCTGACATCCTTTGTCTTATTCGTGTTGGCCGGCGCCGCCTGGGCAGCTCAACCGGACGCGCCGGCGGAAGTCTTTGTCGTCCCCAACTTCCACCCTGCAAGCTGCGGCTGGCTCACGGACTGGTCCACCGAGCGCAACTACTGCGCCAACAGCTACCTCGACCACCTCGACCGCGTGCGGGACGACCCGAACTACGCTTTCGCGCTCTCCGAATGCAACACAATGATCGCCATCCTCAATTTCCACCCGGACCGGGTGGCGGAGCTCAAGCAGCGGATTCGCGAGGGCCGCGTGGAGTTGGTCAATGCGTTCTTTCTCGAACCGACGATCAATCTCTCGGGCGGCGAAGCCCTCGTCAAGATGGGCGCGGAAGGTCTGCGCTGGCAGCAGGCGATCTTCGGGGTCCGTCCTCATTTCGTCTGGGCCATCGACGTGACCGGCGTGCACGAGCAGATGGCGCAGATCACATCGGGTCTCGGCCTCGACGCGATGGTCTATACGCGAGATAACCCCAGCGGCAAATCCATCCACTGGCTCCAGGCCCCGGACGGCTCGCGATGTCCGGCGATCTCGCCCGGCCACTATGCCGATTGGGATCCCGTGTTCCGCTCGCCGACGCCGCTGGACCCCAAGACGCTCGCGGAGCTGCTTGACGACGTGAAAGCCCGAGCTGCCGGGACGCCGCACGGTGCGCCGGTCCTCGTGCTGGGCGGCGCCGGGGACTACTCTCTCGCGCCGGCCTGTGCGGACTATCCGTCGGCGTTTCTGGGACAGTGGAGACAGGTCGCCCCGCAGACAGCAATGCACTTCACCGGCCTGGGTCGCTACGTGGACGCGATTCTTCCCGCCATCCAATCGGGCCGAATCGAACTGCCCGTCAGCCGAAGCGGCGCCAGGATGAGCTGGACGTCGTTCTGGATTGAATGCCCCAAGGTCAAGCAGTGGTACCGTCGGGCGGAACAGGGATTACAGGCCGCCGAGATGCTGGCGACGATCGCCAGTCGCGACGGCAGGTTCGAGTATCCCGTTCAGCCCCTCTACCACGCCTGGCTCCAGATGCTCCTGAACATGGACCGCAACACGCTCTGGGGCGCCGCCGGCGGGATGGTCTTCGAGCATGAGAAGTCATGGGACGTCCGTGACCGCTTCGAGTCGGTGGAGAAGGTTTCCGCCGGCGCAACGCACGCAGCTCTCGAGCACATGGTCGGACAGGGCCCATGTGTAGCTCTGTTCAATCCGCTGAACTGGCCGAGGACCGATCCTGTGCGAATCAGCCTGCCTGCGGGCATGAGCCCGGCGGGTGTGACTTGCCAGGCCGGGGGAGAAGGGCAGATCC
Source organism: Phycisphaerae bacterium (assembly GCA_017993835.1). Taxonomy (GTDB): domain Bacteria; phylum Planctomycetota; class Phycisphaerae; order Sedimentisphaerales; family Anaerobacaceae; genus PLanc-01. Next base: position 40,562 of record JAGOLX010000012.1, on the reverse strand, counting down.
TGTGCCAGGTTCCCTTGCCTTCGACGGGTATCCTCACGCTGGCCACTTCGAGCCAGGCAGCCTCCGCGCCGCGGACGATCGACCTGCCGACGGTGATCGAAACGGTTCACTACCGCGCGAGAGTCGATCCGAACAGCGGCGCCTTGTGCAGTCTGACGCTCAAGTCCTCCGGTCGCGAGATCCTGACAGGTCCGGTGTCGCTCGTGGCCGAGCAGGCAGGCGATTTCCACAGCACGCCGCGACGCGACCAGCGAAAGCGCCTGGCCGATTCGTCGCAGGCCAAGTCCCGCATCCACGTGACCGAGGGTCCGTTGGCCACTGTCGTGAACACAGATTCCTTGCTCCTCGGCAGCGTCGTTCGGCAGACGATCCATTTCTACAAGGACTCTCTGCGGATCGACTTCGACGTGGAATTGAATGATGTCCCGGACAAGACCATCGTCCTGGCGGAGTTCCCTCTGGCCCAGGCCGTGCAAGAAACCCGACGCGGCATCCCCTATGGCTTTTCCCACGCAGCGTGGGAGAGAAAGGACCCGAGCCTGGCCGGATTTGGCGATGGCATCGTTCCGGCGATCCGCTGGTCGCACTACCAGTCCGAACAAGGCGGCGTGGCTATTCTCGATCGCGGCCTGCCCGGTCGGGAGCTCACCGGTCGAACCCCCGTGCTGTTTCTCCTGGACACGCAGGAGATCTATATGGGTTACCCGAATGCCTGGCTCAGCGGCCGGGGCCGACAGAGCTTCTCCTTCGCCCTCGTCGCCCACGATGGCGACTGGAACGAGGCGCGCATCCCGCAGATGGCTTGGGAATTCAACAACCCTCCGATTGTGATTCCCCATTCCGCCGAGGCGTCGGCCGAATCCTTCCTGCAGACCTCCGACAACGTGATCGTCGAGGCCATGCGTCGGGAAGGGAGCGAAATCGAAGTGCGCTTGTCCGAGTGCCTGGGCGCAGCCGGGACGGCCGAAGTCACGCTGAACGTGCCGCACCGCAAAGCCGCGATTACCGATCTGACGGGCGACCGGCGGGAGCCTCTGGAGGGTGGACCGACCTACCGATTCCGCGTGCGACCACAACAGATCGTGACGTTGCGATTCGATACCGACTTGGCCGTAGCGGACATCCAGCCGCTGACGAAGTGGGATTCGCTCGTGCCCCGCGCCAAGCTCGTGACGCTCAATACGAAACTCGATGAGAAAGGCCATCCCCCGGCCGGCGACCAGGAGGACGGGACTCCGCGATTACCTGCGGACGCGGCGAAATCCGTAGCCAGGGGCAAGCAGGCCATCGCCTCGAACGTGTATCGGAATCAAGACGATTGCCGGGCGGAACTGGCCTTTGATGGCGACCCGCAGACCCGCTGGGCCTCCGACGCTGGACTTCAGCAGGCCTGGTTGGAGGTGGACCTCGGGCGAACATGCACGATCGACCGGGCCTGGCTCAGCGAGGCTTATGATCGCGTCGAGGAATTCGAGTTACAGGCGGACCGCGACGGCCGATGGGAGACCTTCGCCCGCGGCGGCAAGATCGGCCCGGGCCTGGAGCTGAAATTCGCACCAGTCCAGGTGCGGAAGGTCCGCCTGAACGTTCTCAAGGCGAGCGATGGCCCGACCATCTGGGAATTCCTGCTGTTCGAACCGATCACAGCAGGTCCTCTGTAGAAACCTGGCGATTCTGGTCGTCATCGTTGGCTGGCTTCTCAGCTCCCACAGGCGTCACCGGGGGAACGGACCGGGCGACGGGCGTCAAAGCCGCGCAGAGCCGAACCCACGGGCCGTGCATTCGGCTGAGCATGAAGCTGCACGCCAGCAGAATCGCAAACAGGCCCAGTCCGTACCAGAGGCTCGGATCGACCTTGGCCAACTGCTTCGGCCTGGCCGTGAAGCTGATTGCCATCTCCGCTGTGGGTTCCACCTGCAAGGGGCTGTCGAATCGAAGCACCTGCCCGCAGGCCGGCATGGTCACCTGGATCTGCGACACCGAGGTCTCTGCGGCCGCCTGGGTCTGGATGATCCGGCGGGTAATCAACTCCAGGTTTTCATTGTCCGCCTGTCCCAGGGAGTTCTCGATTCGCTCGACCTGCTGCTGGCTCAGGACCGGGGCGTCCGATGGGAGCACGTTGGCGACCTGGCCTTCCGGCGCCGCTCCGCTCTGGCGTCGCAGACGGCCCCTGGCATTGATCAATCCCACCTTCGCCTGCTGTCGCACGAGATTGTCGAGATCCACACGGATATCCTCGTTCAGGGCGGTATTGCCGATCGAGAAATTGTATCCCTTGGTCAGCGCCTGGCGGGCAGCGCCTTGTTCGCCTTTCTGCTTCAGTTCCTGGGCGAGCGTCTGCTGCTGCTGGGCGACCATCTCGTTCTGTCGATTGATCGTCAGAATCTGCTGCTGATAGGCCTGCATATCGTAGCGCGAGACATGCCCTGCCCTGGCGACCCGCTGGTCGATGGTCAAGGTCCCGTCGAAGTCGCCATAGGCGAAGCCCTGAGGCATATAGACCTGCCACGTGATGTTCTTGAGCGGCAGATCGAATCGCGGACCCTGCAGGCTGTGACGGCCGGACCAGTCGGCGGGCCGGGCGCCGGCTCCCGCCGAAGGCAGATCGGCGACGTAGACCATGTCCACTCGCACGTCGTCCGAAGTCTGCTGCGGCAGCGGCACGAGCAGCGATGTGCGCCCGTCCGCGCCTGCCCGAAGAGACGGTTGCACCGCCTGACCGTCCACGGTCAGGGACCAGATGGCTGCCCCCTCGGGCAGAATCGTCTGCAAATGACGCTGCCCCTCCACGCGGAGCGTCAGGATCACGCGGTTGATCGTCTGCCCGGCGGCGGTGACCACAGAAACCAGGTCGGTCCGGAGGACTTCCGCACCGATCTGGCCAGCGGCGGCATGGCGTCTCGCCTGCACGGTCAGAGCATACTGGGCCGATATGCTGCGATAGCACATCGCGGCGCCGGAGAGATCCCCCGCGCCGAAGTACTCGGGGATGCTGCGCGCGTCTGCGGAGCGCAGTGTGGCGTCCGTCGAATCGGCCGCCAGCTCCACGCGCTCGGTGGCGAACACCGCGACGTAGCCCTGCTGGAGATCCGCATCCTGGCAGCGGACGGGAACCAGCGGGACATTGCCGTCGGTCGGGTCGTAGCGGGTCTCGTAGTTCACGTTCATGAGATAGGGCTGGTCGTACACCTTGTCCGCCAGCTCGATTCGCCATTGCCCTGGACTGAGCTGCTCGCGCCGTGCGATGCCGGGACCTGTGATGGTCACGCCGAGGGCCTCCGTGGGCAGAACCAGCGAAAAGGCCTTGGTTCCGGCGTGGTACAATCGATAGCGAAGGGCGTGCTGGTGCCGAACGAGACCATCCGTCACTCGGGCGATGTGAAGGCTCTGGACCGTGATCCTCGCCTGGATCAGTTCCGTCTGCAACTGGATTTGCCAGTCCGGCCTGAGGAACTGGAACGCCAAAAGTCCCTGGGCCGCATGGCCCAGTTCGGCGGGATTCACCTCGCTGACGCCCTGACGAGACGCAACGGACAGCCGCACTCCCTGTTCCGAGCCGACAACCAGGCAGCCGGTGTGCTTGATCCCGCCCACAACGGTCACGCGGGGCGCCGTCAGGCGGTCTGGGACCTCGGCCACCGCCTGGCTCAACGCCAGTTTCAGTTGCACGACGCCCGTCAATCGGTGCTTGAAGTGCACCCGCACGCGGCGCTGGCCTGCCTCCGTGGACTCGTCCCAGTGGCTGACCTCCTGGGCTTCGAGTGCGTCGATATCGAAACCCGCAGGCATCAGCAGGTCCACGTCGAACCGGCCGGCCTTGGCGATCTCGATTCCCCACTGGCTGTTGTACACGAGCCGGTCGTCTTCGACGTTGAATCGCGCCGTCTCCTGGCTTCGCACCTCGCTCTGGACCGCCTGCACGCGACCGGTCACGGTGCCGCTCGGGGACTCGAAGCGGAAGGCGTGACTGATCTGCTCGACACCGAGGCCGGGAACCGCCTTCGCGATGCTGCCCACCTCGCTGACATAGTCCGCGAGATTCATGGGCGTCGGATGTTGGTCCACGACCAGGTACACGGACGGTTCCGCCGCGACGCCGACCACGCTGTGCTGATCCAGGGCCTGACCGACAACCAGCGGCTCCAGGCGCACCTCATATGGCGCCGCGGCACTGACCGACTGAGTCGTCACGGTCATCGTATAGGAACCCGTCACCGGCTGGGTCAGGCGGACCTCCAGGCCGTGGCCGGTCGGGTCGAACCGCCAGGCGCCGATCCACGACCCGTTGACGGAGGTCACTGTCTGGCCCGGGCCGACTTCAAGAGCCAGCCGGTCTACCTGGCCCTGTGCGATCTGAAGGCGGATCTCATGGAAGACCTGCAACAGTCCCGGACTGATTGCCGCGAGGGCGAAGTCCCTTGCGTAGAAGCGGACTTCCTCGCGCGCCGCCTGTCGCTCCAGAGGGCGCCACGCAAACACGGCGGGTTGGCCCGGCGTGAACATGGCCTCCACGCGGGTCTGCCCGTCCGCCTGGCTGGTCGTCAGCCAGACCGCCTGCGGTGCTTCGACCGACACGTTGACGTCGGGAATGACGAGGTCGACGCGATTGGTCAGGGCGACGGGCAGAGCCAGCTCGAACCGTCGCTGCTGGTCCTGGCCCGCGGGGGGCAGAGCCGCCAGGAAGTCGGCCTCCACGTCATACAGACCCGCCTCCTGCACGCGGACGATGTGCCGGCCGTTCTCGGTCGCCAGACTCACATGCGCATCGGGTTTGACAGAGGAAACGAGGACCGCCGATTCCTCGACGAGAGGGAACCTCCAGGATCGGTCTGCGCGGACTCGCAGACGATATTTGATCTCCATGTTGTCCGTGCCCGCTGTGAGCGAGCATTGGACGCGCTCGACCAGCGAGCCGGCCGCGACGGGTCTGCGCGCGGATCCGAGCTGGGAACAGCCGCTTGCCAGGCAGACCATCAATAGGACCGACGCAACAGGGACGACGCGTGCGAGGGCGGCCGGTCGCCTCCGCCACGCTCGATACGCGAACCAGGCCGCAGCCATCGCCGGCAACCCCCACGTGGCCAGAGCCTTGAGCACAGGCCACGCAGCCGGAATCTGAGCGGCCATGTAGATTGACGCCGCGACGATTGCCGCCAGGGCTGCCCTGTGCAGTCGCCGGAATCTCCAGGCCAGTATCCCGGTCACGACCAGCACGATGGCTACTGCCGCCATGTCCGAGATACGCAATGTCTGACGCCAGGCGGGAACCAATTGCGTGCTGACGCGAAAAGCATCGTCGGGATCGGCGCTGACCGCCTGGGCATAGCTCAGCGATGTCATCGCGGGGACGGGAGCCATTTCCGCCATCCAGGCCTTTGCGCCGACCCACACGAGCACGACCAGCAGAGCCAGGACGACGAGGTCGGGCACGTGCCGGCGCCTCACGATTGCGCAGACGATCACGAGGATCGCCGCCGCCGCGAGGAACACCGTCAGCGCATCGTCCGCCAGGGCCCGGCGGATGCCTCTTTCCCACGACGGAACGAGCCGGTCGATCCAGCCCGCCAAGCCCATTCGCCCCTGTGGACGGGGAAGCGCTTCCATGTTCCCGCCGGCGGGGGAGATGGCCCATCGATCGGGCACGACGATCCGCCAACCCGCATAGGCGATGGGAACGGTGCAACTCGGCGCCGCCAGATCGACGGTGCGTTTCCACCACGTTCCGGCCGGGTGTGCCTGTCCATACTCCAGGAGGACGGTTGCGGGATCGTTGGGGTTGGCCTGCCGGCGCAGCGGGACCAGCAGTCTTCCACTGGCCTGGTCATGCGAAACCGCCAGACGGACCGACTGTTCCGCGCCGCCCGGCGACGATTCGACCTGCGACACCGCCCAGACCCGCGCATCCGCAGGCATCTGCAACGCGAGGAACTGCCCGGTCGTGTTCTTGACCTTGTATCGAACCGTCGTCACCGATTCGATCCGACCGTCCGGACGGATCGCGAGCGTCGTTTGAAGATCTGCGATATCGACGACCACGGGCAGCAGCTCGCTTCGCTGGTAGGGCTCGATGGTCAGCGTCGCCGAATGGGGCTCTGCGATGTACTTGTAGACCGCCAGGATCGGACTGCTCGTGAGCAGGCGATAGTCACCCGGCATCTCGTCCATCGCGATGGTCAGCAGGGGGGCCGGCTCCTGCAACTGCAGCTTCAGATCGAGGTGGCTGGTCACCACGACGTAGCCGGTCTGCGTCTGGACGCCGAGGCAATGGAGGGCGCCGAGCAGGATCGGCCGGTCGGGGGCGTGCCGCTGCGTATAGGTCGCCGCAAGGCAGTAGTCGCCGAGGACCTTCTGATTGAGCTTGACTGTCCAGGTGTCGCCCTGGTGGTCCCATCGTCGCACGTCCCGCCCGACGAACTCGACGTTCTCGAAGCTCTCGGGCAGGCGGAACTTCAGCTCGTCGATAGGCGAGCCGGTGATGATGTAGTTGACCGTCGCGGACCCGTAGGCGAGGGCCTCGCCCACCGACTGGAGGTGGAAGACCTCGGCGCGGACCTCCGCGGGTCTACGCCGGGCCATCAGTCCAAGTGTCCAATCCACGTCGCGAAAGCGGTACGCGTACTGCGCGCCGGGGACGCGGAGCGGAACGGACGCGGTGTGGACCTCGCTGAGATTGCCGATCTGCGGCTGCTCGATCTCGATGCCGGTCTCCGCTGCGACCACGACGTAACCCCGCTGCGTCTTGGCTCCAATCACGCGAAGCGAAGGGATCTCCTGCCGCTCGTCGAGCGGGCCGCGTCCCAGCTCCATCCGAAGGTGGAGCAGAGTCCGTCCGGCCACGGGTTCCTTGAAGACCACGCGGACCGAGGTCTGCTGGCCGGTCGAGGGGCCCTCGGGCAGGTGATAGTCGCTCACTTGGTTGCCGTCCACCGCCGCAACCACCAGGGAAGCGGGCGCCGCGATCTCCAACTGACGCAGCGGCGCATCGCGGATGTCGAGCTCTAGCTCCGCATCGACGACCAGATCGTCCTCCTTGACGCGCGCGATCACCCGTCCGGCCACCTCGTACGTCGGCACGATGGCGTCCACCAGAAGAGCCAGGCGGTATCGGCTGCCGGCATAGGTGTAGAAGAACGCTTTGCCCTGCGGGATGGTCCTGGCAGGGGCGTCCTGTGCCTGGACGTGCGGAAAGACGGCAGCATCGATCTGGGTCAGGCCCGACGACTCCTGCACGACCAACTGCAGGGCGCTGTTGGTCCCGACAGCCAGATGACCGCCGGCGCGGAGGTCGCCGGTCGGCTCGATGGTCGGGATCGGGACGGTGGCCGGCAGGCTGCCGATCGCGCGTTCTGCGAGAATCTGCAGACGATACTCTCGATCCTGCTGGCGGCTCAATTCCACGCGGAGGGCCCGGACCCCGTCCGCCGGCTCGCCGAGTGTCCAGGTGCGAATGGAGGGGCCTCGCACCGCGGTGATGCTCAAGTCGGCGGGGACGTTAAAGGTCAGCGTTTCGAGCTTGCCCTGCGCGATCTGGAAGTCGAACAGGGTGTCGACTTGCACAAGTCCCGCGCGCACGTCCACAATCGTATTCGCCTGGCTGGAGAGCACGAGCCTGGCGTCGGCCAACTGCACCTGCGGCTTCCATCGAATCTGCAGCGGACTGCGCGGACCGAGCAGGGCCTCCATCACCAACTGGCCGCCTTCGATCCGGCGCTGCACCCGCACGGCGCCGGGCAGTTCGACTTCGAGATCGGGTTGACTGCTGAGCAGGCGAATCCGGCGCAGTCGCCCGCCGGGCACTTCGAGGCTCGCTTGACGCCAGGGGCTGTTCGGGTCCTCGGTCCCGCGGGCGACGAACGTCGCGGCTACCGCGTGTCTGCCCGATCCCGACCAGGCGACGCGATACACCCTGTCGTTCGGATCATAGTCGAGTTGCCCGCTCGTCATGGCCGGTTCGAGCTTCTCCAGGACCGCGTCGCCGCGAACCAGGAGGATCGTGCGATTCGCCTGCTTTGTGCGGGCCTCGAACGCGACGGTCACGTCCAACTGGGAACCGTCGATCCGGCACGTAAGCTGAACCTCGTCGATCTCCACGCTGTCGGAAAGGTCTACGGACGGCGCCGCCTGCGGCTCCGCACCCATGCCCGCCGTCGCAACCACCCAAGCCATCAGACAGACTCGCACCTTGTTCCGCACAGTCGTACCCTTTCCAAGATCGCGGACGATTTGTCACAAACCAAAGCGTCTCTATCCAAATAGTACAGCGAGCCGAGGCCGCAGGGGTGTAAAACCCCTGTAAAATCGGGCCTGGTTCGACCGCACCGGGCCCCCGTGTTCGTAGTGACGCCGTAAGGCGTTATCTGCAAATCTCTCGTGCAGAAGATATGCCCTTACGGGCCCACTACAAACGAGCTTCGCATCCAGTCGGCCGTTCAGGGCTGGGGCTGCGTCTGCGTCGCCCTCGGCAGATTCTCGGCCTGATGCACTAGGGCCGCGAGGTCCCGCACACTCTGATCCAGCGGCAGGGCGCCACGAACGCGATCCAGGACATCCTGAATCTGCTGCAACGACGCGTCCCGCGCGTGTTCGGACCGGCGAAGCCATTCCGCAAACCGCGCTGCGCCCGCGGCCAGGAAGAAGCGAGGGTCCTCTTCGACCGTTCGACGTCGGATCAGGGAACCCGCCAACGGTCTGGAGATCTCCTCGATCTGTCCGGTCTCGCTGTTTCGATAGCGGACGAAGACCGCGCCCAGATCGCTGCCGAACTCGCCCGCAGCGGAGTCCATCAGTTCCATCTCGTATAAGGCGGTCGAGCACTGGCCTGATCCGACCTCGCCGGCATCCACCGTGTCGTCGCGGAAGCGCCGATCCTCGATGTCCCGGTTCTCGTACCCGATCAGGCGGTATCGCCGGACACGGGTAGGATCGAACTGCACCTGGATTCGCGCGTCCTTTGCGACGGTTTGCAGCGTCGCGGCCAGTTGGCCGACGAGGGTCTCGCGAGCGTCGTCGGAAGAATCGAGGAAGACGTATCGTCCGTCACCGCGATCCGCCATCGCTTCCAGGAAGGCATCGTTGTATGCGCCGTATCCGACCCCCACGCACGTGAGCGTGATCCCCTGTTGGCGGTCCTGTGCCACTTCCGCGAGCACATCGTCCGCCTCGGTCCGGCCGACGTTGGCGACTCCATCCGAGCACAACACCACCTGGTTGATCCGGCCTGCGACGAAGGCCCTTCTCGCCAAGTCGTACCCGACCTTCAAGCCCGCCAGGAGATTCGTCCGTCCGGCCGGCTGAATAGCGTCGATGGTCTGCCGGATTGTCTCCTTCTCCTTGGCAGGGACGGCCTCCAGGTGCAGCCTTGCGTCATCGGCACAGGTAACTAAGGAGATCCGGTCGGCATCGTCGAGCTTGTCCACCAGGAGATTCAGAGCCGATTGCACCAGAGGCAGCCGGTCCGGCTGGCCCATCGAAGCCGAGGCATCCACGACGAAAACGATATGGGCGGTTCGTCGCTGGTCCCGACCCACCGTCCTCGCTTTCACCGCGACCTTCAGGAGCGTCAAGTCCTGGCCCGCTGGAGCGAAGGGCGAGGGGGCGCCTTCCGCATACACCGAGAAGGTCGCACCATCCCGCTGCGGATAGGCGTAGTCGAACGCGTTGATGAACTCCTCCATGCGGACCGCACCGATCGGCGGCAGGAATCCGCTGCGAATGTACCGCCTACACAGAGCATAGGACGCGGTATCCACGTCCAGGGCGAACGTCGATTGAGCGTCGCGCTGCGTCATGACCCACGGATTCACGGGCGTCACCCTGAACCGCGATTGGAACGACGGAAGGGCGGTGTCCAGTCCCGGCATGTCCTCCAGGACCAGCGATTCTGCGCGATCTGCAATGACAAGCTGATCTGATTTGGCCGCGATCAGAGGTGTATTCTCCGCCTGCTTCTTCCTGGCACTGTCTTCGTAACTCCACAGAGCACCCGAGTCCTCGTCGGCCTGTTGCTCGATCTCGACCAAACGGCCAAGGGTCGGCGTGTCGCCCAGAGCCGGCACGCGCCCATCCGCTCTCGCCCAACCGCTGAGGAGACTGAGATCCATGTCACCCTTTTCGTCGCTGGTCGGAGCGGGCTGAGCCGGAACCGGCGCGGGCGTAGTCACAGGCGGTGCGCCGGGTGTGACGGCACCCGAGTACTCATAGGACACGATCTGCCTGGAGTAGTTCTCCGGCGCCGCGCTCGTAGATCTCGGCTTTTCCTCAAGGCGGTCTGAGGCGGGACCGCTGACACGGGATGACGACGATGTCGGGCCTGAAGGAGGCACAAGCCCCTCTCCGCTCGTGACAAGCCCATACGGGGTCTTCTCCCCTTCGCGGGCGTCAACGCGCAGATCGCCAGCCGTTATGAGCATCTTGACCGCCTCATCCGCACCAGTGTCTCCCCATACCTGCCCTCGCAGTCCCGCCTGGACTTGCCCTGTGCGGAGTTCGCTCTCCTGCTCCAGTTCGGCCGTCTTCTTGCCCAGACTTGTCAGCGGCACTGCCCGATAGGCATCCCCAGCACGGGCCCACCTCCCATCGGTCACAGGCGTTCCCGAGGGCGGCTGCTCAGATGGTTCAGCAGCCATCTCCGACAACGCCAAGACGCCATCGCTCGGGGGTTCGCCATCGGCATCGCTGCGAGAGATCACGGTTCCATTCGTGATCCCGCCCGCGATGCCGCGGCCATAGGCAGGACCGTTCATTGGCTCAGACGCCCCCCCTGCCATGCCTCCACTCCTCCTGGACCGCGTTGCATACTGCGATCCGCCGAGGGGAACCTGTGGATTGCCGCGCACCGCAGGAGTTCTCTGTGGAGCCGCCGCTCTGGTATTATGCGCAACCGCCGCAGCCGATTCGTCACTCGCGACCGACGTGGAGCCTACTCGGTATTCCCGATGCCGCACTTTGTTCAGACTGGGAATCAGCAGACCTATCAGCACCACGCCGACCACCAAGACCGCCGCAGCGGCTAAGATGCTGCGGCGGATGGAGATCCGTAGTTCGCTCCCGCGGACTCCGGCGAGTTGTCTGAGCTTCTTGAGTCGGCGTTCCGCCAGGACCGGGTCCGGCCCATCGTTGACGGCGTCGCAGGTCAGCTTGGTGGCCATCCGCATGTCCGCCAGGCGGTCCCGCAGGTCGTCGTCGGTCTGGAGATAGGTCAGAAGCTCGGCCTTGGACGACTCATCGAGGTCGTCGAAGACTAGTGCGGCCAACAGTTTCTCTGCTTGGTCTCGGTTCATATCACACCACCCCTGCGTTTCGCAGGCGTTGGGCCAGAGTGCTGAGGCCCTGGTTGAGCCGGTAGTTGACGGTGGACAGCGACACCCCGATCACCTCGGCCACCTGTCGGAGCGACATGCCCTGAACGACTTTGAGAAGCACGACGTGCCGATACAGGTCGTCTAGCTGGTTCAACTCGCGAAGGACCACCTGACGGGCCTCCTGACGCATCATCTCGCCGAGGGCGTCCATCTCGTGGGCTCGTTCCTGGGCGATGAGGGCAGGGTCCGCCGGGACCTGGGCTGCGCCTTGGCGCATCCGTTTGCGGAGTACGTCGAGAGCCAGATTGTGGGCGACGCGGAACAGCCAGGTCGTGAGGTGCTCGATACTGCCCGGCCCGTGGGCGCAGACCTGTTTGTGCAGGCGGATGAACGTCTCCTGCACGATGTCCTCGGGTCCCCCAGGATCGGCGGCGTTGCCCAGCATCCGGCCCACGTACCGCAGGAGTGGGCCCTGGTAGTGGGACACGACCGCCATCAGGTTGTCGGCCTGCGGCAGCGGAGGACCGGTGCGTTCAGTCGCAGTAGTTACTGTGCATTCGCTCATCACAAAGGACTTCCGTTTCGTCACATCTATAGACGAAAGACCTCGGTCCTTGTACTACGAAAAGCCGGTCCTGGGTGAAAAATGTGGTGCGTCAGGGGCCGACCGCGGGGGCGGAACGATACAGTCGAATGTCGTCGATGAAGAGAGTACCCTGACCGGCAGAGACTCCGATCGTCAGGCTCTTGACGGCTCCAAGGCCGGCGCTCGACGGCAGGTCGATGTTCCACTGCATCCACTCTGTTGAGGCCAGGTCGTTGATGCTGCCTTTGTATGAGACCTTTGTATTGTTGATCTTCGCATAGAGTTCAGCAGGTCCATTGGTTGCTGTGCCGCAGAAGAACAGGACCAGCGCCTTGACGCCGCCCCGCGTCCAGTCCCGCGCCGGCTCGAAGGTCCGCGTGGTCTCGGAAAGCCCGTCATAGGACAAAGGCATGGACCGATGGCCGCTGTGCACGAGGGTATACTCCATGATGGAGCCGAGTCCCGGATCGTAGCCGACGATTGCGCCTGTGCCGTTGCCGTTCTGGCCGTCGGGGAAGAACTCGTCGGGCAGGAAGCCGAGCGAATCGAACCAGGTCTGGAAGACTTGTCTCGGCGAGAGTTGGCCGTAGCTCTCAAAATCATCGACGACCAGATACTGCGAGGTGGAGAAGCTCCAGACCGGACCGCTCCAGACGCTGGGTTTCTCAGCCTCGTTGACCTCGTCCACCTTCCAGTAGTAGGTCGTGTCCGGCTGCAGGTCCGGTGCGTACGTCGCCTCGCTCACCACGTTGACGGGAGTCGTGCCGTCGGTCACCGCCTGCAAATCGGTGCCGAGATAGACCTCGTGCGAAGCTGCCTCTCGTCCCGCTGTCCAGCTCAGAGTCGCATCGGGAGACACGTCCACTGACCCATCGGCCGGACGGGGGTCCTGAGCCACGACGGGGAAGTAGGAGAACCGCACCTCGCTCAGACTGCACTGGCTCCCGCCTCCCCACGTGCTGGTGCAGGTGATCCGCACGAACCTGGCGGCAACACCGTTGAAATCCACCGTGGTGTTGCACGTGTAGTCGGCGGTTCCAGGAGCCTGGGCGAATTCAGGGACATCCGCCAGCGCCATCCACGCGAAGCCATCCGTGGAGTATTCGATCGTCGCGGTCTTCACACCCCAACCCAGAACGAACCACTCAAGCTCGCTGTTTGAATTCCAGACCCACATCTGATCCAGCTTGTAGACCCTGTCGAACTCATACTGAATCCAGACCGGCGGCTCTTGGCCGGCCTTGCTCACCCACATGTTCGTAGACAAGGTGTCATGCTGGTCCGAGGCATTGAGACCCGACCCATCCACCGTCCTCTCCGGCCCCGAGCCGGCGCTCAACGAACTGGAGGCTGTGGCCACAACACCCTCCACACAGTAGGAAGGAGGACTCATTTGGCCTTCGAACGCGCCGATATCATAAGCGGAACCGACTGGACGGCCCGTCCCGGCGAAGTCGCCAGGGACAATCGCCACGGTCCGGCCGGCATCCTCGCCCGGCGAACCTGGCATAAGATGGTAATCGCCATTGGCCGCGTCTGCGAACAGCGGATCGCCCGCGGTGTTGCCGTTGACGCCGAGGATGGCGGCGCCGGCGGGATCGAGCGGCTCCAGACCCGAGTTGGAGAAGAACAGGTTGTTCTCAAGCACCGTGACATCATCGTAGTCGGTTCCATAGTTGAAGAGGGCGAAAGCGGCGCCGTCGCTTGCGATGGTGTTACTGGCGAAGATGCAGTTCACGATCTCCTTTGTTGCGGCGGCATCGGCGCTGTTCCCGACGCTAATCAGGAATCCGTCCGGGTTGTTGCTGCCGACGAACGTGCAATTGTAGATGAGGGTCCGCTTGTCCGCGACTCTGAGTTCAAAGTTGCTGGGGTAGGTTCCGGCGGCGGTGACCACATCCACCCCATTGTGGGCGAAGACGCAATTGACAATCTCCATCTGACTGGCGCCATCGGCATCGTCGATGACCGACGCGCCGTTCCGGGAGCCGCACCGGGTGAACAGACAGCGGTGGATCTTCACGTTATTGCCGGCCCCCCTGGCGCTCCGTATCCTCATGGCGCCGCCGCTCCCAACCGCGCTGCAACTGTCGAAAACACAATCCTCGATGACGACCGTCGAATCGTCCCGGATGCACAACGCGCCGCCGTCACGGGCCGTGCCGGTCTCGTAGCCGCCTTCGAATCTCGCGGTGCAATTGTAGAACGTGACGCCGCGGAGAGTGCCCCGGCTTCCGTTTCGAATGTACAGGGCGCCGCCATTTTCCGTGTCACCATGTTCGCCGGTCGACGAGTTCTGGATGACCACGTTCATCAGAGTCCAGTCCGAGGCGCCGTTCATGCTGAACGCGCCATTCTGGTCCCGGTAGAGCCGCGCCATGTCGATAACGGTCGGAGTCGTTGCGGGATCGGAGGTGGTGAAAGAACTGTCATAGCCGCCGATGAGCGTCTGGCCGCTGCGGACAGCCATGTTGTTCGGCTCATTGACGTACGTGCCGCCGGCGACCCGGATGGTGAGACTCGCGTCCGTGCGCGCCAGCGCCTCGGCGATCGTCTTGAACGGAGCAGCCTGGGCGCCGTTCCCCGTGGCGGCAACCGAACCGTCGACATAGACCGTCGTCTGCGCCAACGTGTTGCCGGCCAGACAGATAATGATGACAATATGGGTTGTCACGGACTTGGGTAGAATGTGATTCCAGCTCATCGCGTGTCCTCCTGTACCTGTCGGGCGGTCGAAGGACCGCTCTGCATAGGCCGAATCTGCCGCAAACGCTCTTCGAAACCGACGGGGGTGCTGGCCCGGGGCGCGGCGGACCCTTGCTCTGACCATACCCGTCTCCCGGCAAAGGAGCGTTCGGTCAACCTGCCAGCGAGAACCTCACCGTTGCCGGCGTCCGTTCCGTTGTCATGCTCCGGCATCGAGAATCCAGTTCAAGTATATCAGATCCGGGCCTCGATTACCAGGATGAATCCTCGTGTATTTGCCAAGTGCCAATGAGACCACCCTGAACCGCCGACACACAGGTCTTCAGTCATCACGCAGCACGCAAGTTCTGTCTCCGCAATTGGTTACGGTGCCATTCCCAACTGGGATCACAACCTCCATGAGAGACTGGAACAAGCATACCGAATCACTGTGGGCGACGCGTGGGGGTCGCAGCCATCATGTGTCCCAGAGCCATGGTTCTCTCTTCGCCGGTCAAGACGAGATAGACCCCTTCACCCGAGCACCACTACTGCACCTATTCAGCCGGGCCCTGGACCTGCATCGCAAGGGAATAGAGGTCCTGGAACGGCAGCACACAATACTCCGAAGTGACGTATATCCCCTTCTTGATTTCTATGAACGCCGCGTGGCCGTCAAGGAATGCGACGCTATGATGGTCCGCCGATCCGTGCCATTCCGCTCGCTCCTTCCATTGCGGATAGAGAAACGGCCCAGGGTCCCATTGGTTCACCCATCCGTAGTCCCCGATTAGCACCAAGCGGGAGTGGCTCGCCACTCGGGTCATGTTGAGATGGGGCAGCCTCGCTGCAATCGCGAGATCCAGCTCTTTCGTACGATCGCTGTAGGGCCTGCAAACACCGGGCCCGATGAGGAAAGGGTTGGTCAGGTAGCTCGTCCCGTGAGCCCGGTATACCTTTTCAAGGAAGTAGCTATCCGGAATACCGCCACGATCCGCAGGGCAATGGAACACGGCCGCGGTGTGTTCGGTGACCCCATTTGGATCGGGTAGGCCCACCCAGGGATTCAGCGGACGAGGCCACCAGCCCTTCTCGTCTTTCAGACCCCGCCATCCGCCGTAGTTGACGTTTGCATTGGCTGCTTCATAAAAGCGACCCTGATGATCGTTCAGGTAGGCGATCCAGGCCGTGGCCAGCGATCTGAGATTACTGCCGCAGCGAATCAGCCGGGCGCGGGATCGGACCCGGCCCAGAGAAGGCAGAAGAACGGCAATCAGCAACGAGATGATTGCCAGGACAACGAGCAATTCGATCAGCGTGAAACCCCCGTCACCCCTTCCTCTCGATATCGTTGTTGGACGGCGTTTCATATCGTGCTCTCTCCATTGGCTGCTCATTCGTCTCCGTGTGCCGATTCGGACGGCTTGGGCCGGTCGTCGCTCGTGCCCGATCGCTCAGCGGGCTGGGTGTCCGGGGCCACCGTGCTCCTTCCCAGGAGGTCCTCGATCCGGTATGGCCCATACAGATCAAACGAAGCCGCCGGACCATTCGTCTGCTGCTTGTCTCGCGACATGATGTCGGCGATGAAACGGGCGGCCTGTTGTGCTATGGCCTGTTGCTCCTGTGCCATCTTCAGCGCTTGTGCCGCGGTCTTCCGGGCATCGCTGTGGGCTTGCTCGGCTCTCCTGTACATGAAGAAGCTGATACAGGCCGAACTGCACAGAATCACCAGCACCAGTGTGACGACCGCGGCGGTGTACCGATGCCGCGCGACGATCTTGCGAAGCAGGTAGATCGAGCTGATCGACTTGGCGACGATGGGCAGGCCGTCGAGCCAGCGCTGTACGTCCTGTTTCAATTCGGCCGCCGACTGGTATCGGTGGTCGGGGTCCTTTGCCAGGGATCTGAGGATGATCGCTTCGACATCGGAATTGAATCGACTGATCGTCTGCCTCGGTCTTGCAGGCTCTGCATACTGGATGTTCTGCAGGGCCTCGATGATCGTGCCGAGCACGTCGTAGGGCAGTCTGCCCGTACACATCTGATAGAGAATCACGCCCAGCGAATATACGTCCGTCCGTACATCCACGAGGTCGGATCGGCCTGCAGCTTGTTCCGGCGACATGTATGCCACGGTCCCCTTGATCTGGCCCGTGATCGTCGGCATCACAGTGCCGTCCCCGGCAGTGCCGAGGTTCGCGGCTGTCTTGGCCAGGCCAAAATCCAGGATGTGCGGCTCGCCTCGCTCATCCACCAGGATGTTGGATGGCTTGAGGTCGCGATGGATGACGCCGCGATGATGGGCGTGGGCCATCGCGTCGCAGATCTTGCCGAACAGAACCAGCTTCTCCCTGATCGACAGGGCCCTGGACTGCACGTAGCGATCGAGC
Source organism: Phycisphaerae bacterium (assembly GCA_017993835.1). GTDB lineage: Bacteria > Planctomycetota > Phycisphaerae > Sedimentisphaerales > Anaerobacaceae > PLanc-01. Next base: position 23,601 of record JAGOLX010000012.1, on the reverse strand, counting down.
GGCTGGCCGTGGATGTAGTTCATGCTGAAGTAGTACTGGCCCTGGGAGATCCCGCTGTCCCGGATGGCGACGATACCCGGATGGTTCAGGCTCGCCGCGAGTTCCACCTCCTGTTTGAAGTACTGGCGAGCCTTGGCCGAGCCTATCAGACTCGGCAAGAGAACCTTCAGAGCGACCTTTGCCTTCGTCGCCTTGTGCACCGCTTTGTAGACCACCGCCTGGCCACCCTGCGGCAGTTCTTCGAGCAATTGATAACCCTCAAAGGTCGCTGACGAGTTGGAGGACGGGTCCCGCTCGCCCGACCGAGCCTCCGACGGTTGCGGCATGGACAGGGTGGGCACATCATGGGGACTCGCGACGGGCGGGGCTTCCGCGGTTTGCGGTGCGACATTCCCGGGATCGCCAGGGCCGTCCGTCGTGTCCGACGGGCCGGCACGTGCCGATTCGACACGGCGTGCGCACCGTTCGCACTGGGCTATGTGAGCCTCAACGGATTGCACCAGATCGGGCGAACACAACTGCCGAACGTAGCGCTCGATGATCTCCTGGCTTGGACACCGATCCATGCTGCGGACTCCAGAATCATCATGCTTTTCGTTGACAGACTTCTATCGCTTTCCGAAACAGATCCGCCAGGTTCGCGGGCATCCACGTCTGGCGAATCAGTCGCTCGAATGAGTCCCCGAGCGACTTGTACGAGTACGTCGTCGTCTTGACATCGTGGAACACCAGCGCACTGGCGGTAGCGGCGAAGTAGACCGTGGTCAAGGCGGCGTGCTCCCGTTCAGAATCCTCCGACGCCGCTCGTTTCTTTGCGTGGTCCCTGATCGCCTTGATCGTCGCGACCGCCGTCCGTGGGTCCAGAAGCAAACCTTCGACCGTCCGCCGGGAATTCGGCCCACGTTTGCGCGCCAGGGGGCGCAGAAGTCTCGACCATGGCGGCTCTTTCCCGGTTTCAGGATTCCATATCGCCCCCAGATGAGCCTGGAGCAGCTCACCCATCATCTCATCCGAATCGTCCCCTCCGGCGTGCTTGTCATCCAGCGCCACGCCCAGAAGACGGGCCGCGTTCCGTGGGTCCAGACGCGTGCTGAATTGCCCCTGCGGGGGATAACTCCGGCTCCTTCCTCGGTTCGTTGTCTTGTCCTGATCGCACATAGGAGACCCTATTCTACTATTCTGTACGCGGGATGGCAGGCGCCATTGCGCTACCGGGAGAGGATTTCCATCAAATCGCGGATTTCCTGGTCTACCTCATCCTCGGACGCAACGTATTGTCGGACCCGATCCTTCATCGCCGTCTGGAACCGTTTTCTCACGGTGACGATCATGTTCTCGGCCTTGACGGCTGTCGGCACGCCGTACTCTTCGCACAGTTGACTCAGTGGCGGGGCTTCCTGGTTGGCGAGGAGCGGCTCCACGATCCGCCGGTAGAACAATTGCCAATGGATCTGCTTGTCATCCTGCGTGCATCGGCTCTGGACCTCCGCCAGGACCTCCCGGATAAGGTCACAGGCCCAGGCATGGGTGAATGCCTCTTCCGGTCTCATGTCTCGGGCCATGACGGAGAGGGCGTCGTCGGCGTCGTCCGGTAGAGAGATCTTCATCGCAGGCCGGCGTTTCGCTGCCGTCTGCTGTCGATGCATGCTGATGACGTACCGATCCAGGGCTGTCAGGAGCAGCGTACGGAACCGCCCCTTGGCTTCGTCCGCCTGCTCGACCAGATGGCGGCCCATCACAATCTCCTGGAAGAAGCCCTGTGTCAGGTCCTTGGCTTCCTCATTGCCATGGCCCTTGCGTCGCAGGTAGCAGTAGACAGGCTTCCAGTAGCCGGCCATCAGATCAGCCAGAATGGCCTGCTGCTCGTCCGGATTCAAACCTGCGAATGCGTTGATCTGCGACCACTGCGTGGCCAGAAACGTGCTCTTTGAACCGCCGATCTTCGTTCTGTCCGAGCCTCTCATTGCACAGCTCCCGTCCAGAGGATCGATACGGGTAGCGTTGACCCGTCGGCGGTTGGATCTGTAGCGGCTGTGGCTTCGGCTGTCTTGACCCCTGCCAGGACCTTCGCCAGCAACGCGGTGTGCGTGAACTTCGCCGGGAGCCAGGGGAACGCTGCGGCTTCCTCCGTCGTGCGGAAGCCCGTCACCCACAGCGTACCCGTCGCCGGGTCCTCCGTGATCGACGTCGCCAGCGGCATGGCCTCGATCAACGCCATCCGGACCAGCGAGAGGTCCGTGGTCGACAGGCCGTACAATAGCACACTGCCCGGATGCGCCTGGTCCTGCTGACCCGACACCAGATATAACGTCTTGCCGTCGTGCGAAACGTGCAAGGCCGCCGGATCGGCCACCTTCGCCGGACTGCCCGGCGCCAGCAGGCTCAATCGCGCCAGCAGCGTCCCATCCGATCCGTACTTCCACAGCAGACAGCTCTCGTTCAGTCGGTGCACGTTCAGGACGTAGACGTTGCCTGCGCTATCGACTTCGATCTCCCGCAGGCAGTCCCGGTATCGGTTGTCATTGGCCGGCGCCGGATCGTCGTACAGTCTCACCACGCGGTACGGCGGGTCCTCGCCCTCCTGCACCTCCAGTTGCGCTGCACAGACGTAGGCCTCCCCATCCTCCGGCTCGACCACCACCGGAACGACATGCGCATAGCCTTGCCCATCGAATGCCGCATCCAGGATCGGCCGGCCGAAGCTGCTCGACCCCTGCCCCTGAATCCCGATGTACACCATCGCGGAATTGTAGGCGACCTTGGCAGGTGGAATGACGCGCCGGACCGGGTCTGCGATCTCCAGGACCCCCTCTTCCGTGCTGATGACGTACACATCGTCCGCCACGCCCCGCACGACCTTTGCAGCGCTGTCTGTGGGCATACCGGCCATAGTGAAATCGCTCACATAGGCCCCCTCGCCATCGAACAGGCCGTAGCGGTCCGACCGCGTGCCCTTGTACAGGATCAAGAGGTCCGTCGGCCAGGGACCCACAGACGCCGATTCTACAGATGATCCAGCGGGATATCCGCCGGCGGAGATCCCGCCACTCGTATTGACCAAAGGCAGCGGCACCCGGCACAGACTCCCACAGTCCACCCGCGTCAGATCGCTCAACGCCCAGATCAGCGAGTAGATGTCATGTGCGTCCACGTAGCCGTCGTGGCTGAACACCCCGTCCAGGCAATACCGGCTCCCCTCGCCGCCTTCCTCCAGTTCCGCTGTGCTGCCGCACGCCGCCATCACCAGCAGGAGGTCCTGGGAATCCACCGTCTTTGTGAAGTTCAGGTCCAGGCAGTACCCGCTGCAGTGGACTTGGACGCTCAGGGAATCGAACACCGCCGAGCCGTCAGGGTCGCCGGACACCAGACGGATGCTCCCCTGGATCGATTTGGGGCTCCCCGCCAGCATGGCGCCGCTCGCGAGTTCCAACTCCACCCAAGTCCCGTTGCTCAGGTCCAGACCCTCGACAAACGCCCATTCCTCGAAGACGCCGAAGCGTCCGCTCCCGAACGAGCCGGGACAACCCTCCGGCGGAGCAAGAACCCGGCCGATCTCGACGTAGTGTTCCGGCCGCGAAGGATCGTCGTGGTCCAGCAGGTCCGGCACATCCGACAGGTACACCACGATTTCCCTCGCATCGGCCGTTTCGAATAGATACTCGAACCGCACCAGCACCCGCGCGGCGCTGCATCGCCCAAACCGGCCCTTCGTCCGCGCGGGCTCACCCTCGACCACCTGCATCCGAACCATGCCATTGGGATCGGGTTCGACGCCGGTCACCCGCTCGACGAACGTCGCCTCCGGCGTGTTGTTCGTCGCAACGCGATAGTAGAACTGGTTGGGATCATCCACCTCGATCTCGCCGGCGGAGAACCCCAGCACAGGTCCTGCCGCCCGCTCCACAAACACCGCCTCCAGCGTGTAGTTCGCGTCAACCACGATCCTTGTCGTCGCAACGTTCACGTCTTCGACCCTGCCGTTCTCCACCGCCGTGCCCGACCACGTCAGGAACTCATAGCCTGCGTCCGCGGGCGCCGCTTCGACGGTCAGGATCGTTCCCTTCTCGATCTGGAATTGCCCCTCGCCGGGAGTGAGGACGGACCCGCCCGGCAGCGCAGAGACCGTCAGAGTCCTTGGGTCGGCCGCCGTGAAGCTCCACACCGGACCCTCGTGTAGGGTCGTGCCGTCGGCCTCTACCTCGTCCACCCGCCAGTAGTACGTCGCTCCGGGGAGCAGACTGGAGGAAATGGCGTATTCCGTGGTCGTGAGCCGTCCAACCAAGGCACGCGAGCTAATGGTTGAGCTACGGCTGAAGTACAGGTCATGAGAAGCCGCGGTCCGACCCGCCTTCCAGTGGAGGATGCGGGAAACCACACCGACGGCTCCATTCACCGGTTCCGGCGACCAAGCGATCAGAGGAATGTCATGCGTGAGCTCCAGGCCGAGATTCAGGGCCCTCAGCAAGGACAAGTACGTGGAATAAGCGTCGGCATCCAGCGGATTGCCCGCGAGGTTCAGCACCCGCAATGACGTCAACCCCAGCAGCGGGGAGAGGTCTGTGATCTGATTGCCGCTCAGATCGAGATAGGTCAGATTGAAGGCATACTCCAGACCCGTGAGGTCGAAGATCCCGCTCCCTGTGCAGGTCAGTTCCGTCAGGTTCAGCATATCCGTCGGCGTCGGGTCTGTCACGCCCAGATGCGCCTCCACGCACGCCTTGAGCTGGGGATCGCGGAAGAACACGGGGCCTTCCGCCTCTCCATCGCCGGTCAATTCGATGCGCACGTTGTCCAGGCCCCAGCTCTCGTTCTCCATAGCCTCGAGTCCGGATGCATCGAAATCCACGCGCAGAGAGGAATCCCAATGGGGGAGCATGGACTCCAGCTCATACACTGCGTCCGCTGTGGTGGGGACTGTCCAACCGCATATGTAACCAAGAACGTTCGCTTCCTTAGCACCGGTCTGCGGCGCAAAGTTGCCCCCGGGATATTCCCCTGGATATGACTGCCTGTGCGCGGACGTGGGTGAACCAGGATCAAACTCCGGCAGGTGGTGATTGTCGAAGGTCGTGCAGATCATCCTCTGGCCATCGACGTGTAGAGACCAGATGTCGGGACCGTACGTGGTGGCACGGTATCCGTCCCAGGTCCTCACAATGAACAGATCGAATGTGACTTTGATGCCCGAGTGAGGCGGGAGGTTCTCCAAGGTCAAGGTCACGGTGTCGTTGCCGAATTGGCCGAGGAACTGGCGCTCGCCGACAGGCGTGATGTCAGTGGTCGTGTGCGACCACTCGGGCCCGATCTCGCCTTCAGAGTCTTCGGAGTAGGCGATGGTCCAGGAGTCCTTCGCTGTCTTGAAGTTTGCGACCAACGAGTAATTGCCGTCCACGACCACCGTTGTCCTGGCGGCGGAAGGGTCCGCCACCTTGCCCAGATTGACCGCCGAACCGGTCCAGCCGGCGAACTGATACCCGCGAGTCGAGGACGCCTCGATCGTGGTCACTGTCCCCTGTGTATACTCGAATGTCCCTTCGCCCGGCTTCACAACCGCGCCTCCCGTCGTGGCGGATACCCTGAGAGTCCGCGCCGCTGGAGGATCGTACAACAGCTCGATCCCCGGATTGTTCGCCAGGATCTGGGGAATGTAGACTTGGTACGCGTCGGCACCGAGAGGGTTGCTCCTCACATCCGTCCACTGCAGGTTCGTCAGACCCATCAGAGGTGACAGGTCGGAGACGTGATTCCAGTACAGGTTCAGGTTCTGCAGTTGGGGCATGCCGGCCACCACTGAGATATCTGTGATTTCTTGGTTGTTTGCCAGATCCAACACGAGAAGGTCATGCAGGTTCGCCAGGAAGCCGATTTCGGTCAGGCCGTTGTTTCGCAGGCTCAAGCTCGTGATGCTTGTCAGCTCTGCCAGTGGGGTCAGGTCACTGATTGGGTTGTCGCCCAGAGAAAGCTCCGCGAGGTTGGTCATCCCTGCCAATCCGGAGATATCACTCACTTGGTTGCTTGCAAGCCAGAGCGAGGTCACGCCGGTCATGCCAGAGAGTGGCGAGATGTCAGACACACCGTTGTTCCAAAGGCTGAGCTTCTCCATCTGGTTCTTTCCGTGCAGAGACGAGATGTCGGCGATGCGGTTGTTGTCCAAATACAGCAGTCTCAAGTCCATCATCCCTCCAAGAGGAGAAATGTCAGATACCTGATTCCTCGCGAGATGCAGTTCTGTAAGTCCCGTTAGACCGGCTAAGGGTGTAACGTCGGAGATCTGGTTCATTGTAAGGCAGAGCTGTGTGAGACTGGTCAACTCACTCAAAGGACCAATGTTGCTGATCTCGTTTTCGTATAGCCAGAGCCAACGGAGGTTCTTCGCGTACTCAATGCCCGACAGGTTGCAGACGCCCTTCGAGAAGACACCCAGGGTCTCCAGCCGGAGCATGTCATCCTGAGTGATCGTTGCTCCGGCGGGCATGCCCAGAGTCTCGAGGATGGCCTGGCGGAGGTTGGCGTCTGGAATGTTGACCGTCTGGGCAGAGGCAACAGACAGACAAGTGAGGCACGACACAATCGCGACCACACAATACCGCGTCATCGTTTCGCTCCTTTCTCGCCAGGCCGCTCATGGGGCCGGGCATATCCCCCCGGACAATTCTTCCTCCGTAGACGATCTGTGTGAATCCAGCCAAGACTGAGAAGATCCTCCGTGCGCCTGGCACCCACAGTATAAGCGAGCCGGCGGGTTTTCGCAACGGAAACCCTATGCTCCCATATGAGATTTCGGTCAGAGACAATACACTACCCCGGATCCGTCCCGGATGAGCGCGAGATCTCGCAGAGGACGGCTTCGGCTCGCGAAGACAGGCGGCTCTGCCGGCCGGCCCTCGACGCTCAGGTCGAAGTGCGTGGGCCGTTGGTGTTCTCCTGCCTTCTTGAAGCGGTGCCATACCATGGTGTCCTCGTCGGAATCGCTCTGAGCGAACAGCAGGACGGTCCCACCCAGACGAATTCGGTCCCGATCTCGGAGTGAAGTCGCGGCAGCGAGTCTGACGCCATTGATGAACACACCATTTCTGCTATTCATATCGAGGGCCAGGTAGCGGCCTGTCGCGGAGTCGAAACGGATCTGCAGGTGTTTTCGCGAGACCCGGTCGTCGAGGACCTGAATCGGGAGCGATTCAGCCCGGCCGATGACGTTCGTCCTGTGCCCGAGAGGGTATCGGTCGCCCCGACACGGACCAGAAGTAACCACGATGCACGCCATGTTGCCACCTCCTATTCCTGTTTGGTTTCCTTGTGCCTTCTGACCATCGATACGCAATCGCAGAGGCGGCATTGCGCAGAGCCATCGGGGAATCCAGAAAAAGGGCACGATTCTGGGTGAACGGACAGATTGTCGATGTGCCACCGCAACGGCTTGTCCTTGCGACTGTAGCGTTCGATCCTGACGGCGAGATTCCTGGATCAGCAAGTACGCGACAACCGGATGAGCCGGAAAGGAGGCTCTGATAATGGCCCGGAGAATCCGCGTATGGTGCAAATACTATCCGAGCGCGAGTGTCTTCACAGACTTGCTGTGTGGCACTACTCGGCGAACACTTGCCTGCCGCTTGACAAGCACGCGATGATATCGGGCAGGTCGGCGAGGGAAGCCGGGAGGCGTTTGCGTCTTCGATGAATACGATAGTCCGTTCGCGTTGAGCAAGGAAGATCTCGAGTGAACCACAGGACAAGGAACCGTCTGCAGAAGATCAAGCGCCGTCTCGCACGCCGGCTGGGAGGTTCGCGGGGGGATCTCGGTCGCCCCCGGTTCAGCGCCCAACCGATCCACATGGAACTGGCCGACAAGGTGCATTCGCTCATTCCTTGCCCTGCCGTGGCAGGGTGGGCTGTGCCCACCACGGCGGTCACGTGAACGTGCAAACAGCAGAATACCCGCGGAATTCCCTTCCGTGAGAACGTATCTTCCCGCCAGTCAGAATTCCCTGGACACACGGGACCCGGAATGTGATGATGGTAGTTGAACTCAGCTTGGTGTTGCGAGCGTGAGAAATGAGCAGACTCGGTCTACTACGTGCTATGTGGCGGGGGCGGTTGTTGATGCTGCTCTCGACAGTCATTGGAGTCGGCGTGCCTTATCTGTATGTTCGGACTATCGGACGGACGTACACAGGCACAGCGCGACTGTTCGTCGAGAACCCTTACCCTCACCCTCACGCCTCAGACCAGCCCTCGGATGTACTTGTTTACTCCAATATCCTTCAGCAGCAGGCCGCTATATTGACCAGTCGAGTCATCGTCCAGCAAGCGCTGCAGGACCCCAATGTGGTGAGGATCGGTGCCTCACAGGCTGGAAGTCGTTTGCGCGATGTGGTTCGCACCCTCTCGGCAACTGTCGGCAGAGACGACATCATCAATGTCTCGGCGTCGTCCCAGGACCCCAACATGGCTGCTGTGATCGTCAACGCCGTGGCGCGAGCTTATTGCCGTTATAGCCGTTGGCAAGAGTCAAACAGGCAGGACATGACAAGGACTCTCTGTGTCCGCTTGGAGACTACCATGGCGGCTTTGTGGAAGAAACGCCAGGAAATGGGGGATTTCGAACGGAGGAATCCGGCGGTGCTGGAATACGCCCGGGGCACGCCAATGTCGAAGACGCTGGATGATCTGAAAGGACAGCTCACCGCCGCCAGCCTGCGCGTCATCGAGTGGAACTCTTACTGCGCCGCGCTCAGAATGCTCGAATCGGATCCGAATGGCTGTCGCAGGTACGTCTTGAGGCACGAGCTGAGTCTGGATGACAGCGAATGGGAACTCTTTGGAGAAGCCCTGACCGGGATACGAGCCGAGCTTGCGGCTGCGGAGCCCAACGGAGGATCTCAGATTGCTTCTCGGCAGGAGACGGGCAGTCATATCGTCAGAAGAACTGTGGAATCCGATAAGGAGGCTGTGCGGAGGCATATTGCCCTTGCCGAGACTCTCTGCGAGGATGCAACAGCGAGAGAACAGAAGCTCGCGAGGTCGTGCGAGGATGAACTTGCCAAGCTCCCAGATGCCACTGCGCTCGCAGCGCGGCGCGAACTTCTCCGTGCGGAATGTGACATGCTCGAAGGACGCTGCAAGTCGCTGCTGGAGAAGATGAGCGGCTTGGATCTTAGGAGGCTGTCTGCGAGAATCCACGTCTTGGAGTGGGCCACGCCGGGTGTTGCGTCTTCTCTGCAGATGAGGAACATCCTCTTGTTGGGATTGGCGTTCGGACTGATCGTGGGTGCCGGGCTGTCGCTCGTCTGGGAGTGGATAGGCCCGACGCCGAGTGGAGGACGCCCTGCGTGATTTCCCCCACACCGTTTGCGGCTACTCGCCGAGAAGACGACGCAATCCAGGGGGAGGCGCATTGATAGACGAAGTGTAGCACGGCCGTTCGCGGGGACCGCGAGCGATCCGCCAGCAAGACGGTGTGCACAGCACACCCTACCGCTGCCGCTCGTTCCGCAGTCCCTTTGCCACGAGGGACGAACTCGATTCGGAGATGCAGCAGGGGCCGGACCGAGCCAATCATAGAGATGAGACCCTCGTCCGTTTGGTGTCAGCGCGACTTGTTCTCCGCGGATCGCAAGTCCTCGACGCTGGTGGGACAGCCCTCATAGGTGTTGCCCTGGAGCGAGATCCGGGCGGCCTGGGCGCCGATGCGAATGCCCACTTTCTGGTTGCCGCCGGATGCGTTCTCGATCCGCGTGTCGCGGATCGTGATGTCCTCGGTCTGTCCCTGAATGTCGATCCCGATCCCCGGCTTGCCCGCGCCGGTGTCGCGGATCGCACAGCTCTCGATCTGGTTGCGGTGGCCGCAGCGGAAGTCACCGGCCTCGCTGCGAAAGAGGATGCCGACCTCGCCGTTTCGCTCGATGGTGCAACTGCGGACGGTGTTGTCCGTGTCGCGGTGGCCGATGCTGATCCCGTAGTTGGTGTTCTCCGAGAGGGTGCAGTCCTCCACGAGGCCATCGGAGACGCCCCAGCAGAAGAAGATGCCCTGGCTGTTGCCCCTGGATTCGCAATTGCGGAAGACCGGTCGCTGCGAGCCGCTGCCTGGATGGAACCCGAGGTCGGCGTTGTTCAGGGACTGGCAGCGCTCGAACTGAATGTCGTCGCAGACCTGGAAGCTGAAGCCGTCGCCGTTGTAGCTCCTGGCGATCACGTTGCGGAATTGCCAGCGGTTGCAGCTCTGGATGAAGACCGCGCCGGCGAAGTTGCCGTTGATGTGCTCGTTGTGGTCGCGATTGCCGTCGAGGACGAGGTCTTCGATCCGCACGTCGTCGACGTCCTCGGCGGTGAGGATCGGAAAGACGGTGGCGGCCGTCGCGTCCGTCTCCGTCCAGAAGTTCTCCTCGGTCATCCGGCTCAGGAACAGGATGTTCCCCTCGATCGCGGTGATCGTCGCCCGCAGGACCTCGTACTGCCAGGCGCCGGGACCGGTGCTCGATCGGAGCATGACGCCGTCGCCCGGCGCGAAGCCGGCGGCCTCGCTCACCGCGACGCCGTACTCGTACCAGTCCGAATCCCTGGAGAGCTTCGCGACGACGCTGGCGCCCTTTCTCAGGACGGTCGTCTCACCCGAGCCGCACAGGGTGACATGGGGGCGCAGATAGATGGCGTTTCGCAGCTCGTACACCCCCGGCCCGACACGAAGCGTCCCACCGCCCAGGCGGTGCAGGTAGTCGATGCCTGCCTGGATGACCTTGTCGTCGGAGCCCTGCAAGTCGCCCTCTTTCTGACCGACCGTCAGGACCAGGGTCTGTTTGTTTCGCATCGGGCGATTGGTGGCAGTCACGGCCTGTCCCCCCGCGGGGGTCTGTCCACCGCTCGGAATGCACATCCCGACCAGACAGAGAATCACCATCGCCAGAGATACTCTTGAGACGCTCATATTCTGCCGCTGCATCGTAGTGCCTTTCAACCAGAGCCGAAGCAAGACCGCCTCCGACGCATCTTCATGGGTTCCTCGCGGACTGGACGGCCGCTGCGTTCGACCCTCGGCCGCATTGTAGCCCAGGCAAGGGACAATGCAAACTGCAATCGCGCCGAGCGATGATTGAGCGCAACTCCGTCGTCCTGAGCAAAGTGAAGGACCTGAGCCGGGGACAGACGCCGGCAGCATCCCTGTTTGCGGCGAGGCGTTGTGCAGATTTTGTCATGCCCGCGCAAGCGGGAATCCAGGAATCATGGGATGGCAGATATCCCGGGATGTGGATTCCCGCGTTCGCGGGAATGACAATCCGAGGGGGATGGGCACAGTCTATGGATGCTGACAAACCCGTATCGCGTAGACCTGCCAGAAGGCGCAGGCGTATCCGGCGTGATTTTGTCCACGGTTTTTTTGTTCGCGAAGCTCGTGCGGGCGCATAGAATATGCCCGATAAGGCCGGGGCCCCTGCGGTGGATCGTCATGCCGGGGACCCCCTCCTGCGGGCCCAGTCGGCCCCGCGGACTTGCCGGACTGACCCTGCCCTGCGGGCAGCCCTGAGGTAGCTATGGAGTCGAAAGAGAAGATCGTAGTCGAGCGCGGCACGGATGTCACCATCGTGACCTTCGAGGATGAGACCATTCTGGAGGACCAGCAGATCCGCAAGCTGGAGCGAGCCCTGTTGCCCGTCATACGCGACAACCAGGACAAGCGACTCGTCCTGAACTTCCTCAAGGTCAAGTTCATGTCGTCGGCGTTCCTGGGTCTGCTGGTCAAAGTCCACAAGCGGGTCCTCGATGCGGGCGGCCGTCTCCAGTTGTTCAATCTGGACCCGAAGATTCAGAAGGTCTTCGAGATCACACAGTTGGTGAAGGTCTTCGACATCGTTCGCGACGGGCAGTGACTTGCCGGCTCAGAGCATCATCAGGCTCAACGCCATGATGAGCATGCCGAGGACGACGCCGGAGATGACGAGGTGGCCGTGGCCATAGCGATGGGCCATGGGCAGCAGCTCGTCGAGCGAGATGTAGATCATGATGCCCGCCACGAAGGCCAGCGTCCCGGCCAGCACCGCCGGCTTGAGGAACGGCATCAGAACCAGAAAACCGATCAGGGCGCCGACCGGCTCGGAGAGCCCGGAGACGAAGGAATAGAGAAACGCCTTGTTCTTGTTCCCAGTGGCATAGAAGATCGGCACGGAGACGGCAATCCCCTCGGGGATGTTGTGGATCGCGATGGCAATGGCGATGAAGACGCCCAAGTGCGCGTCACTCAAGGCCGCAGCAAAGGTCGCCAAACCCTCTGGCAGGTTGTGAATGCCGATGGCCAAGGCGGTCAGCACACCTGCTCGCATGAGGTGATGCCCGGCGTCGGGCGATTCCGGCCTGTCCAGACCCTCGTAGTTGTGTGGGTTCTCCGGCTCCGGCACCAGCAGGTCGACCAACGCGATGAACCCGATCCCAATGAAGAAGAACAGCACGCCCAGGCCATTGCCCACCAACTCGACCGCCTTGGGCAATAACTCCATAAAGGAGACGTAGATCATCACGCCCGCGGACAGGCCCAGCGAAAACGACAGGTAAATGACCTTGGGGTGTTTGATGAAATAGGCAATCGCGCTGCCGATGCCGGTGGACAAACCCGCCAGCAGGGTCAGTGTCAACGCGATACCTACGTTTGCCGATCCGTCCATATCCAATCCCACGCAGCGACTGTGCTGCCACAGTATACGGGCGATCCCGTGTCTGCGGCAATACGTCACGCCTGTGTACGGATGGCCGGGGGCCGCGGTTTGTGGATTCCGGCGGGAGCGTGCGCCGGGTGCGGGCCGAAGAGCTTTCGCAGGCGTGGCCCGGTGCGGTAGAATGGGGCCCTGTTCTCAGCACGACGGCAATGGATCGTCCACGATTGGAGCAGCGTATGAAAGCGGTTTCCGGTATCTTGGGTCTGATCGTCACAGCTTTTCTATTCGGCGGCGCAACCGTGGCGGCGGACGATACGATAGCCCTCATGCTGCACGTCGCGCCGAACGGCAACGACGCATGGTCCGGCCGGCTGGCCCGGCCTGATGCGAGCGGGACGGACGGCCCGTTCGCGACGCTTCATGCCGCCTGCCGGGCTGCGCGGCAGATAGGAACGAGCCGGGCAAGAACGATTCTGATCCAGGCAGGAGAGTATTTTCTCGGTGAGACGGTGATCCTCTCTCAGCAAGACAACGGCCTCACGATCGAGACGGCGGCCGGCGCCAGGGTCTGTCTGTACGGCGGCCGGGAGCTGTCCGGTTGGGAATCGGACGGGGACGGACTGTACGCGGTCTCGCTGCCCGGCGTCAAGGAGGGCACATGGGATTTCCGGGCTCTGATCGTCAACGGGCGGTACTGCCCACCGGCTCGCCTTCCCGAGACGGGATTCTTTGAGCACACCAGCGTTTTCGACGTGCCCTGGATGTCCACGACAGGCGGCGGCTGGAAACGCAAGCCCACGACCGAGGAACTGACCTCGATGAAGTACAAACCCGAGGACCTGGGTCCCTGGCTGGACATCCGCAACGTCGAGATCACGGTCTATCACATGTGGGATGAATCGCTCGTGGGTGTCTCGGCCAATGACCCGACCTCGCATACCCTCACGTTCTCCACGCCATCGGGCCATCCGCCGGGCGCGTTCGGCGTCAAGAAGTACGTCGTCTGGAACGTGCGGGAGGGCATGACGCAACCAGGCCAGTGGTATCTGGACCGTACGCGGGGTAAGGTCGTCTATCGGCCCCTGCCAGGGGAGGACATGGGCAGAGCCCGCGTCATCGCGCCGACAGTCGAGTCCATCATTTCGCTCGTAGGGGGGCGGGACAATCCCATAAGGAACATCACCATCCGAGGTCTGACGCTCTGCGCAACGACGACTCCGCTCAGAGCAGGCGGCTTCGGCGCAGGGCACTTTCTCGGAGTTCTGAACGCGGTATCGGCGCGCGATTGCACGTTCACCGGCATCGAGATCGTCAACGCTTGTGGGCAAGCCATTGCGGTCTCCGGCTCGAACCTCCGCGTCGAGCGATGCCACGCTCATCACGTCGGCGCCTGCGGCATCCGGTTCCAGGGCGATGGCATCCGGATCGCGGACAACGAGGTCCACGACGTCGGCCTGACCTACCCCAGCGCGATCGCCCTGACGGGGGGCGGCAGGGATTGCGGCGTCGTTCACAACCACGTCTATCGCACGCCCTACTCCGCGGTCACCTGCGGCGGGCAGAACAACGTCATCGAAGGCAACCGCATCCATCACGCCATGCAAGAACTCCACGACGGCGCCGGCATCTACTGCTTCGGCGGCAAGGGTCTCGTCCTGCGGGACAATTTCATCTACGACATCGTCGATACCGGCGGCTACGGCGCCTCCGCCTACTACCTCGACGAACAGTGCGAGGGCTGTATCGTAGAGAAGAACCTCTCGATCAACGTCGCCCGTCCCTCCCACAACCACATGGCGAAGAACAACACGATCCGCAACAACGTCTTTGTGAGCGATGGGGACATGCAGATCACATTCCCGCGCTCCTCCGGTTATGTGTTCGAGAAGAACGTCCTCTACGCCCAGGGAAGGATCACGATCGACAACTATGAAGGGATCACGACGGCTGTGGGCAACCTGTTCTTCAGCGGCCAGGGCAAGGTCGAATGCCGCAAGCTGGATCAATACAACCGGACGGGGACCTATTTCCTGGAGCCGGACAGTACGAATCTCCAAACGGACCCCATGCTGGCTGCGTACGAGCAGGGTGAAGTCCGGTTCGCCCCCGAGTCGCCTGCGCGGGAATTGGGCATTGAGCCAATCGACGTGAGCGATGCCGGGCCGCGACCGCAATGACAACGCCCACGGGTCCCGTAGGGTTCTTCTTGACCGCGGGCTGCGCCGACGCCATAATGCCGCGACATGGATCGGCTGTGCAGCACGTGAGTGAATTGCATCGGTAAACGGAGTGGAACACATGGCAAACCTGAACGATCTTCCGGAGACGCCGCAGAACCCTTACGCCAATGTCGGAGGACCCCAGGGCCCGACCGCGCCCGCGGACCAGGAATCGAACAGGGACGCACGCATGTGGGCCATGTTCGCCCACTTGGCCGGGCTCGCCGGATTCGCCACGGCTGGCATCGCGTTCATTCTGGGACCTCTGGTGATCTGGCTGATCAAGAAGGATCAATACCCCTTTGTCGATGAACAGGGCAAGGAAGCGTTGAATTTTCAGATCACGATGTTCATCTACGCCATCGTGGCGGGCCTGCTCTGGTTCGTGTGCATCGGGATTGTCCTGCTGCCGCTGGTGGGTCTCGCGGATATCGTGTTCACTGTCATCGCCATGCTCAAGGTTAATGACGGCTATCACTATCGTTATCCCCACGGGTTGATCTTCCGTTTCATCAAGTGATCGCCGTCCCTCGGCGCGATTGCAGGTGAGGGTGCAGCCGAACCGCTCCGCCCGGCCGGCGGGAACGGAGAAGATTGCCCCGCGTCAGCTTGAGCATCCAGGCAATGGATGCAAATCCGCTTTCATCTCATCCTTGACCCAGATCGTCAATTCACAGGGCGGCCATAGACCTCCACCTCGATATAGTGGTTCAGGTCGCTGGCGGTGCTGCCATTGCTATAGAGCCGAACGCAACGACCGCGAATGCCCCGCGCGTCGAACAGCTCGCCGAAGTGGGTATCAACGTAGTGCGTGTCCGCGCCAATGCCCAGGCCCAGGGAGTTGTCGGTGTCGTTATTGAAGATCGTCGTGACACCCTCGACGAGATCCGGGTCGCCGCCGATCTGGACGACCACATCGAAATACACCCGCGGCTGCTTGTGAAAGTGCCACAGCCGCACGCCGTAGATCTCGTGCTCCCCCTGCAAGTCCACTGTGACGTGCTGCACGGATGGGCCCAGCTCGACGTAGCTGCCGTCGGCGCCCTCCTTGTCGCCATCGGTGATCATCTCCCACTCCCCGATGACAGGCTCCGCGTCGCTGGACGACACCGGTTTGCCCAGGGCGACATTCGTTGTCCCCCTTGGGGCGAGGAAGGGGCGACTGGGCTCCGTCTGCACCGGCTTGGTGTTCGGGGCCCGGCAGTCCTCATTCGTTCCGAGGAAGACGGGCTTCGGCAGCTCGACGACGACCGGCACGAGGCCCGCCGAGTCCATGCCCGCGTTGGCCGGTGTACCAGCCGTATCCTGCGGCGCTGGCCAATGCCACACGGTCAGGATGAACAGTCCCGCAACAATCGCGATGGGCACGTCTCGTGTAATGTGTCTGGACATCATGATGAAACCCTCCAAATGTTGGTCCCAAAGAACCTGCTGCGGACCGTGCGGGCGCAGTGCGTCCGCCCTGTATGTGACCCTGCTGTGCGTATTCGCGCGGGAGCCCGAGGCTCAGTTGCCCTCGATCGATCTCACGGGCCGGCCGTACACTTCGACTTCGATATAGTGATTCAGTTCGTCGTGCGTGTTGCCGTTGCTGTAGCAGCGGACGTAGCGACCGCGAGTGCTCTTGCCGTCGAGGAGCTTGCCCTCGTAGGTCTCGGTGTAGTGCAGGTCCCGACCGGCGCCGAGCCCGAGCGAGTCGTCGGCATCGTTGTTGAAGACCGTTCGGACACCGGTCTTGAAGGCCGGGTCGTCGCTCACCTGGACCAGCACATCGTAGTAGACGCGAGGCCAGCGGTGCTGGTGCCAGACGACGACGGCGTAGATCTCGCAGGGTTCCAGCAAATCAATAGTGATATGCTGCGGCCTGGGACCTAGCTCGACGACGTTGTCCTCGGTCGCGTCCTTGTCGCCGTCGGTGATCAGGTCCAGACTGCCGATGAGCGGCTCAGCATCGCTCGACGAGACCGGTTTGCCGCGTGCGACGTTGACCGTTCCCGCCGGAGCCAGGAAGGCTGGTCGCGGGGCCGCGCGCGGCTTCTCCAGATGCGGCGTGCGTCCATCCTGCGGCGTGCCCGCGAACATCCGTTTCGGCAGCTCGATCCTCAGCGGTTCGAGTCGAAAGCCGCTCGTCGGCGCCGGCGTCGAGATCGGCGCGGGTTCATTGCCCGGCGTGCCCCGATACCCCTGTCTCATGTCGGACACGCGGGCCGTCCTGGGAACCCCGACATCGTAGACGCTCGCGGGACCTGCCTGCGGGTAGCTCACGACCCAATCCTCGCGGGCCAGCACATCGCCCGCCGAACCGCGGTACTCCATGCCCGCCGCGACGATCCGCTTCGTCTTGGGATCGGCGAAGACCGTCATTCTCAATCCCGCGACGTCTTGGCCGTCGATGCTCAAGGCTGGATCGGTCGTCTCGACCGCGTATGCCCGCAGGGTCCGACCATCCTGTTCCGAGGTGGACTTCTCCACCTCCGCGTCTTCCCTCGACGCAAAGACCCCAAACGCCTGGACGAAATTGTACGCGGCCGCAGCGCCGAAGGGGCCGGTTCTGGGCAGGTCGGAAACCATGACAGTCTTCAGACGGGGGTTGTAGCTGACCTTCATCTGGCCCGTCCCGTAGTCATATCCGACAACGGCGCCGTCCTCCGCGAGGACATAGGTCTTCCGGGCTGCCAGGTCGCACCAGTGCTGCTCGGTTTGCACGTCGTCTTTGGCGTAGCGTCTGGCGACTGCCAGCAGCCAGGGCGCGTTCTCGGTGGCCGCGAGGACGCGGTCGAATCCCGTCCCGCCGGCAGAACCGACCCAGATCCAGATCGCCGCCGAGGCGCCGAGGAGAACCGCCGCTGCGACAGCCAGCTTCCGCGTAGCATGGGCGTCCCGCCCATGATTCAGAATCGCGGGCAAAGCCTGCCCCCGACCAGATCGGGGGATGCCCATGTCACGGGATGTCCTCACGGGCACACGACCGGCGCTCGCCTGCTCGAACGTCTGGAGCATCTGGCGACGGAGCCGCTCACGGTGGGCGGCATTCGGCTCATCGTTCGTCTCGATCCCGGCAACGAGTTTTCGGAAATCACGCTCGTTCTCGAACATCTACTCTTCTCCACCCGGATTCCCGCCCAGGACCTTCTGGAGCCGGCGGAGAATCCGGTGCAGCATCACGCGAATCGTCGCAGGTCGTGCACCCACCACCCTGGCGATGTCGTCGTAGTCCATGTTCTCGAAGAACCTCAGCGTCAGGATGGTCTGATGCTCCGGCTTGAGCTGCTGGATCGCCGCATACAAGGTCGGCCAGTCCAGACTGGACCACTCGTCCGAGTCCTGCTCGCGGGCTCGGCGCTGCGCCACGGCGTTTCCCAGGAGCCGCTGTCGACGGATCGTCTTGCGGATATGGGCGTTCGCCTGGTTGGCCGCAATGGTGTAGACCCAACTGCGGAAATCCTGCTCGGTCCGACCCTCGAACCGGGACATGCTCCGCGCGACGGTCAGAAAGACCGACGAGGTCACATCCTCCGCGGTCGAGCGATTGAACAGCCGATGCACGCAGAACCGCAAGATCCGGTCGTAATACAAGTCGTAGAGCCGCCCGAGGGCGGCCGTCTGGCTCTTCGCCAGGACTACCAGATCGTCATAACCTGTTTGTTCAACGGGTTTTGCCATAATCGCGACCATGGCGCAGCTACAATTGCGCGTCGAGTTCCCATGTTACACGCCTAGGTGACGGAAATCCTCGAAAAAGACGGGGCTCGGCGTGACCGGGAGAATGGATTCCCGCTTGCGCGGGAATGACAGGCCAGGGGCCTCCATCGCACGCATGCAACAACGGACATGCACCCGATGCAACTGAACGGACGGACTTCTGTTGTAGAAGCCCCGCCGCTGGTTTATGATGGCCGTGTTGCTACGAACTTGCTAACCATGGATTTGAGGTGATTCCCTATGATCCGCCACGCCGCGTCAACATCGACCGTCCTGCCGCTCGGCCTGCTGGCTCGAATCTCCACGTTCGCACTCGCCTGCTGCCTGGGTCTGGCGGCGCCCGCCCGGGCGGTGGACTCGGTGAAACTCCGGAACTCGTTTGCCGAGCCGCCGCGACAGTATGCCTCCGCGCCGCTGTGGGTCTGGAACGACCGGCTCACCGAGCAGCAGATCGTCGATACGCTCCGCGACCTCGCAGGGCAGAAGGTCCGCCAGGTCTTCGTGCATCCGCGTCCCGGCCTGATGACGCCGTACCTCTCCGACGAGTGGTTCAAGCTCTGGAAGATCGCCCTGCGAGAGGCCGAGCGGCTCGATATGAATGTCTGGATCTACGACGAGAACTCGTATCCATCCGGTTTCGCAGGCGGCTTCGTGCCCGATGCGATGCCCCAGTCCCGCGGCATGGGCCTGGGCATCGACGAGCGGGACGCGCCCATCAAGGTCGATAAGGACTGCGTCGCGGTCTTCCGACCGACGGGCGACGGCTACGAGAACGTGATCGCGCAGGCCAAGGCCGGTCAGGAACTGGCTCAGGGCAAGTACCTGGTCGCCTCCCTCCGCTGGGCGGGCACTTCCGGCTGGTACGGCGGCAAGTTCTACGTCAACCTGCTGACCCAGGGCGTCACGGAGAAGTTCCTCGCAATCACGATGGGCGCATACACGCGGAACATCGGAGACCAATTCGGCAAGCGTGTGCCGGGCGTCTTCACGGACGAGCCGCACCTGTCCCCCGCGGGCGGCCTGCCTTGGGCGCCGGACCTCGCGGACGTGTTTCGCAGCCGCTGGGGCTATGACCTCATCGACAATCTGCCCAGTCTCGTCCGCCCGGTCGGCGACTGGAGGCGGGTCCGTCACAACTACCTCCAGGTCCTGCTCGATCTGTTCATCGAGCGGTGGGCCAAGCCGATCTACGACTACTGCGACAAGCACGGCCTCGAGTTCACGGGACATTACTGGGAGCATGAATGGCCGAACTGCCTCATGGCGCCCGACAACATGGCGATGTACGCATGGCACCAGAGACCCGCGATCGACAACCTGATGAACCAGTACAACGAGGGCGTCCACGCCCAGTTCGGCAACGCCCGAACGGTCAAGGAGCTGGCCAGCGTCGCCAACCAGCTCGGGCGCGAGCGGACCCTGTGCGAGGCCTACGGCGCCGGCGGCTGGGACCTGCGATTCGAGGACATGAAGCGGATCGGCGACTGGCTCTTCGTCCTGGGCGTCAACACGCTCGACGAGCACCTCTCCTACATCACGATCCGCGGGGCTCGCAAACGCGACCATCCGCAGTCGTTCTCCTATCACGAGCCCTGGTGGAGAAGTTACCACGTGATGGCCGAGTACTTCACAAGGCTCTCGATGATCCTGTCCCAGGGCCGGCAGGTGAATCGCGTGCTCATCCTCGAGCCGACGACCACCGCGTGGATGTACCAGGGCGACGCCGCGGTAAATGAAATCGGCAACGGCTTCCAGCAAATGCTCGTGGCTCTGGACCGCGCACAGGTCGAATACGATCTCGGCTGCGAGGACATCCTCGCCCACCACGGCTCGACCGACGGCGCAAGCCTGAAGGTCGGAAAGTGTTCCTACGATCTCGTCGTGCTGCCGCCGCGGACGGAGAACCTCAACGAACGCACGATGGACCTGCTGACCGCATATCTCCGCCAAGGCGGCAGGGTACTCTGCTGCGGCGACGCCCCCACAAGAGTCGACGGGTCCGCTTCGGATCGCGGCCAGGCCTTGTCCAAGCAGTCTGGATGGAAGCCGGTGGATGTGTCGCAAGTCCCGGCGGCAATTGCGGCCGAGACGAAGGGCGGATTTGCCATCGAGCGAGCCAAGGACGACCAAGGCATCCTGTTCCACCAGCGCCGAGTCGTGGACGACGGCGAATTCCTCTTCCTGGTCAATACGAGTATCGAGGCCCCTTCGACCGGCACGATCACTTCGACCGCCCGAGGCATCACGCAGTGGGACCTGCACACAGCGAAGGTCCTGGGCTATCCCTGCGAGAAGACCGACGTCGGGGTGGCCGCATCCTTCGAACTGGCGCCCTGCGGCAGTCTCCTGCTGTTCCTGTCCAGCGCGCCTCGGCCCACCGAGAAGAAACCGGCGCAACAGGCCACGGTGATCGAAGCCAAGGACGACCTGCGCATCGCGCCGCTGGAGGAGAACGTCCTGACCCTCGACTACGTCGACATCACCGCCGGGGGCGAGACGAAGAAAGGCCTGTACTTCTACAAGGCCAACCAGTTCGCCTTCGCCAGGAACGGCATGCCCCGCAATCCGTGGGACTCCTCCGTCCAGTTCAAGGACGAGCTGATTACGAAGACGTTTCCCGCGGACAGCGGGTTCGAGGCCACATACCGGTTCACCATCGAGGGCAGCGTGCCCGCCCGACTGGCCATCGTGATCGAGCGACCCGATCTGTACAACATCACCTGCAACGGCAAGCCCGTTTCCGCCCGCGAGGGCAGTTGGTGGCTGGACAAGTCGTTCGGCAGGATCGATCTGGCCGGCGCCGCTCAGGTCGGCGAGAACACGGTGACGATCCAGGCGTCGCCCTTCACGATCTGCCATGAGCTGGAGTCCGCGTACATCCTTGGGACGTTCACGCTCAGACCCGCCGACTCCGGGTTCGTCCTCGTCGGCGAGCCGAAACCCGCGATCGCGCTGGGGAGCTGGAAGACCCAGGGTTATCCGTTCTACGCGACCGGCGTCTCGTACAGCCGCACGTTCGAGATCCCCCGCCCGGCGGGCCGGCTCCTCGTCGAGCTGGACCAGTGGTACGGCAGCGTCGCGGAGGTCCTCGTGAACGGGACGCCCGCGGGCTGTATCGTCTCGCGGCCCTGGCAGTGCGACGTCACGAGGGCCCTGCAGCGGGGGACGAACACGATCGAGGTCCGCGTGATCGGGACTCTGAAGAACACGCTCGGCCCGCACCACGCGGGAACCAATCTGGGCAGTGCCTGGCCCGGCATGTTCCAGCAGGGTCCCGAGTCCGGCCCGCCCGCGGGCGGCAGCTACCACACCGTCGATTACGGGCTCTTCACGCCCTTCGTCCTCAAGCAGGCCGCAGGCGAGTAGCGTCGCTCGTCCCTGGTCCCTCGTCGCTCGCCTGTGGCACCCCCGCCCTCGGGGGTGTTCTTTCCCCAGGCGGGGGCGCCTGGGCCACGTCGCGGATCGGGAGTCTGGGCGAGCGACGAGCGACGCACTGCTATCACTAGCCGTGCTGGTCGTGCTCGTGTTCGGGCGCATGCTCGTGGTGGTGTTCGCGCTCATGCCGGGCGTGCTTCGGCCGGGACATCACGAGTTGCCAGAGCCACCCGAGCGCCGTCATGCCCACGAACGTCCCAGGCAGCGCCCACGGACGCGGGCCGATCAGGGAGATGGCCTTGATGTTTGCCCCGAGCAGAGCGGCCTGCAAACCGAGGAAGACCGTCGCGGCACCGACCACGCTGTAGGCCAGCGCGATCAGCGCCTTCTTGACCAGCCAGACCAGGAAGATCGCGACGAGCCCGCCGGCAAGGACCGCCAGACCGATCTTCCACACGTGGGGCTCCACCGCGGTCCACGTGTCGTCAAGGACGACCCGGACGCGGTCGCGGAAGTTCTGCTCCGTGGTCGCCTCATTGGCCTTGGTCAACTGTTCGATGTACCTCAGCCGGGTGTTCGGGTCCATGTTCGTGAAGGACTGGATCAGGAAGCCAGACTCGGTCCGCGCGGCGAACCCAGCCGAGGGCGGCTGGGCCACATCGGCGGGCGCCACGCGGTCCAGCAGGACCGCCAGGTACCCCGCGCCGCTGACCGCCGCGATGACCACCACCGCCAGCACGAGAATCAGGACGTTGCGCAGCATGACGGAGGCCGTCGCGAGGACCGCGGCACCCACGATCATGCACAACCACAGGTGCAGTCCTAGCCACTGGCTGACCAGCAGGCCGGCGACCGCTCCGACCGCGGCGCCGAGCAGCCCGACGATCACCGTGCTGTAGCGCGACCCGCCCAGCCAGAACACCAGACCCACGAGCAGCAGGGTCACGCCGACGCCCAACAGGATGACCGTGCTCAAGGGCAGTAGAAGCGTCTCGATTCTCACCAGTAGTTCATACATACGCGACCCCCACGTCAGCTCGTCCCTGGTCCCGTCGTGGCCCAGCCGCCCCCGGGCTGGGGAAACAACATGTAGCCCAGCCACCCCCGGCTGGGGAAAGAACACCCCCGAGGGCGGGGGTGCCACAGGTGCCACAGACGACGACCCGCGACGAAGTCTTGCCACCAGAATACCACAGTTTCGGCCCGCAGGGGAAGCCTCTCTTATACCGGTACCAAGGCTGCGGTGGTCCTGTTCGCTCGATCGGTCCCATGGCGACGTAGCTGGGGAAACAACCTGTAGCCCAGCCGCCCCCGGCTGGGGAAAGACACCCCCGAGGGCGGGGGTGCCATAGAGCAGTAACCCGGATACCGCCCCTTCGGGGCGGGCATTTTCCGCTTTGGGCTAGCAGCATGGAGGTGGAAGAACCGGTCGCTCGAACAGAGCTTGTCTTGCCGTCTTTTCCTCCTTTTTCATGCTGCTGGCCCCAAGCGACAAATCCTATGAATTGGAGCCCCGCAAGGGGTATGTGTGATTTTTCGAGACTGTAGCATTGTTACAGAGGATTTTCTCAGCTTCGAGGCCGCAGTTGGACGATATTTCCCAGAAAGCGGTTTCTTGGAGATATGGTCATGGATGGCCCCGGAAGCTATGTGGCCGATCCCAC
>JAGOLX010000055.1 GCA_017993835.1 Phycisphaerae bacterium | reverse complement strand
TGCTCTCGAACTGGTTCTCCAGCATGTCCACGCCGACGAGAACGATCACCGTCAGGATCGCCAGCTTGACGCCCAGCCAGGGGAATCCCAGCCCGATCACGGCGCCGATGGCCGCCAGGACCCAGATGGCCGACGCGGAAGTGACGCCGACAACCATCCCCTGGCGGGTCAGGATGACGCCCGCGCCGAGAAAACCGATCCCGGTGACCACCTGGCCGATGATGCGAGAGGGGTCGGTGACGCCGGTGGCGACGCTCTCCGAGATCGCGATAAAGACGTAGGTCCCCGTGCAGATCAGGGTGCTGGTCCGCACCCCGACAGGCTTGCCGCGCAATTGCCGCTCCAGTCCGACGATCGCGCCGGAAAGGAAGCAGCACAGGAGCCCCTCCCAAGTCAACGGACTGACGTCAAGCACACTCATAGACAATCCCCGAACGCCGGAAATCGGCCCGGCATCGGGGCACAGCATATCCGGAACCGTCTGGCGGAGCAAGCCCCATCGACTGCTCGCTCATTTCTCCCGCAGCCAGCGGAGGACTTCGCGGGGGCCGGGACGCTTGCCGTACAGGAGGATGCCAGTGCGGAAGATCTTGGCCGCCGCCCAGATGGTCACGAAGACGCCCACGACGAGGACGAGGATCGAAATGACGATTTCGCCCGACCAGATATCGGGACTGCTCGCCAGGCGCAGGACCATGAGCATGGGCGTCGTCGGGGGTATGTAGGACAACACGCGGGCCAGATCGCCGTTCGGATCGCGGGCCAGTTGCGGCCAGGCAATCAGCGGGACGACGAAGATCAGCGTGATCGGCATCATGAGGCTCTGCGTCTCTTTGATCGTGTTGCAGACGGAGCCGACGCCTGCCAGGATCGCGCTGAACAGGATGAAGCCGAGGACATAGTAGACCAGGCCGTAGGCGACCAGGTCCAGGCCGACATCGACGTTGATCCCTCGCCAGACGGCTGCGCCGTAGGCGGCCAGCCCCCACAGGACCATGACCGTCAATCCCACGCCGGCCAGGCCGAGGATCTTGCCCGCCATCAGCTCGAACGGGCTGATCGCGGACAGCAGCATCTCGATGATCCGCGAGTTCTTCTCCTCAATGATGCTGCTGATCATGTGCTGGCCCATGCCGACGATGCCGATGAAGATCAGGTACATGAACGCGAACGGAACCATCATGCGTGCGACCCGCTGGCCGTCGCTCTGAACCTTCTCGCGCCCCTGCTCGTCGCCCAGCTCGACTCGTCGGATCGGGACGCTCTGGATCTCCGCCAGCATGGCCCGGTCGATCCCGCGGGCCTCGCATCGGCGGTTGACCACCGCGTCGCGGAACAGTCGCTCCACGGACCAGATCGCGTCGATCTGCGAGGCCTTGGGCTTGTAGGTGTAGAACTGCACCGTGCCTTCTTTGCCCTCCAGGTCGCCTTCCAGGACGACATAGGCGTCGAGTGCACCGCGTCGGAGCTTGTCCTTGCCCTGTTCCTCGCTGCCGGCCGGCAGGGAGTTCAGGGTCAGAGGGCTTTGCGGATGGGACTTGTTGTGCTCCTCGAAGGCAATCTTGATTCGCGCGGACAGGTCCTCCGACGCCGAGGTCACTCCCACTCGGATCGACGGGCGGGGCCCGCCTTCGCTCTCCACCATCTTCTTGCTCAGAAAGATGATGCCCACGACGAGGACGGGGATGAGCAGCAGGCTCAGGAGGAAGGTCCGGGTCTTGACAGTATCGAGGAACTCCCGACGGGCGATTCTAGCGATCTTCCACATGGGCGCCTCCGACCAGCCGCACGAAGATCTCGTGCAGCGAGGGCTGTTTGATCTCGAACACCCGTACGTGGGCCCGCTCGACCAGCGCCCGGAGCAGGTCCTGCGGATCGGCGCCGTCCCGCAGTGTCACATCGAGCCGCCGGGCGTCGTGCTTGACCGCCATCACCTGGGGCAGCCGCTCGACAAATCCCGCGTCGCCCTCCAGTTCGATGGAAATGGTGTGGGCTTCATGGCCGGCCCGAATCTGGTCCAGCGTCCCGTCCACCACCACCCTCCCCTGATTGATGAGGACGATGAAATCGCACAATTGCTCCGCCTCGTGCATGCCGTGCGTGGAGAACAGGACGGTCCGGCCTGCGTCCCGCATCCCGTCGATGATCTCGCGAAGCAGGTCCTGGTTCACCGGGTCCAGGCCGGAGAACGGCTCGTCGAGAATCACCAGGTCCGGATCGTGGATCACCGTGACCGCGAACTGGAGCTTCTGGTGCATCCCGCGAGAGAGTTCCTCGACCCGCTTGTTCGCGTACCCAGCCAGGTCGATCCGCTCCAGCCAGGCGGGCACCCGCTGCCCGAGCTGATCGGCGGTCATGCCGCGAAGCGAACCGAAGTAGCGAAGGACCGAGGCCGCGGTCATCTTCCGATAGAGCCCGCGTTCCTCGGGCATATACCCCACGCGACCGCGAACCGTCGCGGAGGCGGGCTCGTCGAACATGCGGATCTGGCCGCTGTCCGGGCGGATGATGTCCATGACCATCCGCAGCGTCGTGGTCTTGCCCGCGCCGTTGGGCCCGAGGAAGCCGTAGACGGCCCCCTGCGGCACGCGAATGCTCAAGGCATCCACCGCCCGTACCGATCCGAACGACTTGCGAACCTCATCGAGTTCGATTGCATACATCAGCAGCGCACCGTCCTTTCAGTCGGATAGACGCATGAAGGCCGGGAGTATTCGAGCAATCGCGGAGTTTCCCGTGTCCGCACCGGGCCGCGACTTCCTCTCATTCCCAGAGGGCCTGGATCTGTCGGACGGTTTCGTCCACGAGGACTTGGCCGCCTTCGGGACCGACGACGTACTTGTCGGCGCTGTAGCCGCCACCCTCGACGCCCTTGGCCGTCGGCAGGTAGCCGCAATTCTGGCAGGACAACTGGACCAGCATCGTCAGGATCGCGGGGCTTCTCGCCTTGATCCGCACGCCGTAGTCGAGGTACAGCTCGAAGGGGTTCGTCGCCATCGCGACGTCGCCCAGCCGCAACACGTGCAGTTCGACCGGCGAGATCGTGTCGGTCCGATAGAACGGCGTGAGCGTTGAATCCGCCCCAGGCAGATTCACACGAGCCACCACGTGTCGAAAGAGCGGGCGGGTTCGAATGTCCTGGCGAGCCAGCGACAGAACGTCCTCGACCGCGTCGACGATCCGTCGGGCGATTTCCTGGCGATTGGACAGACCTCGCCGGCGGATCATGGCTTCCTCGGCCTTCGAACGATAGAGCCGATGCGGCGACTGGTCCCCAGCGGCCGCGCACTGGGGGAACACACGGATGTCCCCAGGGACTCTCTTTCGGAGCTCGACGCGGACGTCGTGCCAGAAATCGGCGGAAACCTCGGTCAGGTGCTCGGTCTCCTGCGAGGTGCAGGCGATGTTGATGACGACGCCGGTCAGGCTGCCGCTGGGGTCCCAGCAGAAGAGCATCTCCACGCCGTGGTCTTCGTAGCCCTCGATGTTGGCGAGATCCGCCCGGTTCGTGGCGCCGTACATGATCGCTTTGCCGTCGAAGTAGCGTGCCCTGCGGTTGGTCCCTACGACCGCGTGTCCCAGCGCCCAGCTCATGCCGGCGGGCTTGCGACTTCGCCAGGCCTCGGAGGCGACCTGGACAATTCGTCGGACGAAGAAATCCCCGTACTCAGAGGCCTTCATCACGCCGGCGTCGTTGGTGACATCGTACAAGGTCCCGAAGTCCTCGTCGGCAAAACCGGGACCCGTGTGCGTGTGCGTGGCGTTGAGTAGCAGCTTGTCCGCATCGAAATCCGGCAGGCCTGTTTTGAGGGCCTCCTTGACCCGGTCCTGCATCGACTTGCAGATGAACAGCACGTCGCAGGACACGAGGATGGCCTGCTCGCGGCGGCCGTCCTGGTCTCGCGTCTCGATCGCCAGCGCAGTGGCCGTCAACGGATCGAGAACGCCCTGGGAGATCCGCTTGTGCAGTTGGCCGACCAAGGCGATAGGTCGTTCCGGCGTAATATCGACCGTGGACCAGCCGATGTGCAGCGGCGCGTCCCCCGCCGGCAGCTTGGACGTGCCGGCCAGCACGACGGAACCACAGAAGAACACTGAGAGAATGACCTGAACAACCGGATTCGATCTCATGCTGCCGCTCCTTTGCGATGGGCGGGCCTCGTCGACGTCGGATCCGCTCAGCGGAACTTGACGGCCAAGGCCGCACCGAATTCCTTCGCGAACTCGCTCACCGTCTCCCGCTTGCTGTTGTCGTAGGAAGCCGACAGCAGGATATTCCCGTCGCGGTCCTTGGCCGTAACGGAGACGCTCTCACACGCCTGAACGGACCCCGATGGGCCGCTCCGCTTGCTTCGAACGGTCATGAAGGTCGCGCCGGAGAGGACCACGGTCGCGCTGTTCGGGTCGCACAGGGCAATCCTCTTGCGAAGAAACTCCTTCTCCAGGACACCGCGGATCACCTCTCCGACCTGGGGATCCTCGCTTTGCAGCGGAGCAATGTAGACACATTTCTCCTCCATCTGCTTGAGATGGGCAGTGGTCACAATGTCGGACTTGCAGCCTGCACACGCGGTTGCCAGCAGCCCAATCAGGCACATCCCTCTTCGCATTCGCAGGTCTCCTTCACTTCTCAGCCAACGCACACAACCTCAGATCTCTCGAACATCGCGAGGATCCAGATCTCCTGCATTATCGCCCATCCCGCGGGCAAGGCAAGCGATTTTCGGCAAGACCCGATGCGGCGAGGTTGTACGGTCATGCGCGGCACATGGTCACACGCGAGAGAGCCAACGCCTTGCGGCGTCACTGCGGCTCGCCGACCAGGTAGATTTGGTTCTTGCCGCTGCGCTTGGCTTCGAGCAGGGCCCGGTCGGCGCAGTCGAAGAGCCGCTCGACGGTCTCGCCGTCGCGGGGAAAACTGGCCAGTCCGCCGCTGATGGTCAGAACGCCCTCGCCCCTGGGGCCCAGCAGGTGCAGATCGGCGTTCCCGAACGCCTGCTGGAATCGCCTGGCCACGGAGAGGGCCTCGGTCGGGTGCTCGCCCGCGGCGGATCGCCTGTCCCGCCGCACGTCGCCCCCGGCGCGACGCGGATCATCCCAGAAAATCACCGCGAACTCGTCGCCTCCCATGCGGCCGACCACGTCGTGAGTACGACAGCATCGGCGCATCAGGATGGCCGCCTGACGGAGGATTTCGTCGCCGGTCGTGTGACCGTAGACGTCGTTGTAGTGCTTGAAATTGTCGATGTCGAACATCAGAATTGTGACGCGACCGTTGGTCCGCCGGGCCCGATCCAGGATCTGCCGGCCGAACTCCCGCAGGTATCGGCGATTCTTCAGCCCGGTCAGATCGTCCGTCGTCGCCAGCCACTCCAGGCGCCGGACGCGTCTCTCCTCCAACCCCGAGGGAGCCGACGAGGCCGGCGTCGAGATGGAAGGCCCGACTTCCGGGAGTGTCGGTTCCTGCGGGACCTGCGCTGCCTGGTCCCCTCCGGCGCTTCCTAACAAGGTCCTCAGGCGGACGGGACAGACGCAGTACTCGTCCGCCAGTCGCTCTTCGCCGGGCGCCGGGCTTGTCCACTGTCGGACGATCGGCTCCTCGCACATCCGGGCCAACAGGACGATTCTCGCGGAAGAGCCTGCGCGAAGGGCGCGCAGCACGGAGCCCAGTTGGCTTGCCACGCTCTCCACCACGAGAGCGACCGTGTGGAATGCGCCTCGGGCGGCGGCGTCGATCCCATCCAGGACGTTGTCGCGGACCTCGCACAGACGCGGGTCCGGATTGCGGACATCCCGCAGGGCCGTGCCGACGTCCCCGATCAGCAACACCCGGCTGCTCTGGCGAGCGTTCCGATCCGCCATGCTACGCCTCCCCCTGGCGTCCCAGGAGGGCGATCAGCTCGGCCTCCGTGGCGTGCAGGTCCTCATCTCGCAGACCGTCAAGGCCCTTGTGCCGGCTCCTCCGTCCACCGCCCGACAGCCAATCCGTCAGGACCGGCTCGACCTCCTCCACGGCGCCAACGACACACATCCCCGTGCGGATCGCGGCCAGGATGGCCTCCGCGTCGAGCGACGGATCGGGATCGACCAGACAGCAGCATCGCTGGGCGTTCGCCTCGGCAATGCGGAAGAACCGGCCTTTCTCTCTGGCCAGTTCCCGCAGCACGCCCACGACGAACACGGGACGCCCCCCCGCACGGGCCATCGCGACGACTGCGAAATACACGTCTTCGCACCGCACCGCCTGAATCTGGCAATCCCGCGCCAGGCGGACCATCGCGCGAACGAACTCGCAGCGCGAGTCGCCCACAATCACCACACAAGGATCCAGTTCCGAACTGCCTCCGGTCATCACCGATTCCCCTGCCTGCCCATCATTGCGCCGACTCCTCCGCGCTGACACACCGTCCATGACTGCCATCGTACCACCGGGCCGGCGAATGTCAAACAAAGGTGCGAACAACGCCCCCCCCCCAGGGGTGCATAACCGCGCTCGCGTTCGTGCCATATAGGTCCAGGTGGACCATGAATTGTCATTCCCGCGCAAAGCCTGCCCTCGACCCGATCGGGGGCGGGAATCCACTTCCTGGGACCCGTCACATGCCACGGTTCCTGGATTCCTGCTTGACGCAGGAATGACAGAGTCGCGGCAATGTCTCGTCACTCTGCGGGAGGTCGCAACTGCGGTCATGCACCCGGGAACAACCCCCAGGCCCCCAGAGTGACATCGTGACCGACCTGCGGGCGGCGCGGTCCCTGGGCGTTTCTATTGCGGCTTGAGGATGGCAGCCAGCTCGTCGAGGTTCTTTTTGACTTGCGGCGTATAGAAGCTCTCGGGATACAGGTCCCGGAAACTGGTGAGCATGTTCGTCGCCTGGACGAGGTTTTCCTTCCGCGGATCGCGCTGATAGAGCCGCAGGGTCAGGCGGCTCAGCTCGTACAACGCCTGCATCCCGCCGTCGGTGTTCTGGAACTCCCGGCTCAGTTCCCCGAGCCGCTCGGCCCGGCGCTGGTCGTCGACGATCAGCTTGGCCTTCTCCAGCAACAGGTTGTCCCGCAGGGGGTCCTTCTCCCCCAGCTTGGCCAACAGCACGTCGAGCTGTCTCTCGTAGTCGAGACTGTGCGGATTGAGCTGGATGAAGGCCGCCAGTCGATCGATCGCGCCTTCCGGACCGGCCAGGTTCTCCTCGCCGATCAAGGACCGCAGTTCGTGAATCCGACGGAGCAGGTCCCACAGTTTCTGCGAGGTCATCACCGTATCCGCCGGCGGCTGAAACGCACTGAACAGACTGTCGCCGGTCGTCGTCGCCTCCGTTCTCTCGCGAATCGCGAGCTGCTCGCGCGCCAAGGCGTCCGCCTCGTCGAGCAGGCCGGCGCCCCTCTTGAGTTCCTTCTGTCCGGCAAGCTGTCGGGCCCCTCGCCAGCGGGCTTCCGCGGACTCGGGACTGCGCCCGAACTCGTTGTACAAGCGGAACCACAGTCGCGACGCCCGCTCCTGGGGATAGTCGCTGTAGAAGTGCAACGTCTCGTCCTGCTGAATCCGCCGGAGATCCGGGCTGTACTCAAAGAGGAGGGCCTTGAAATAGAGGGCAATCGGCATCCGGCTGCTGCGGTTCCGACGGGCAACGATCTCCCGGTACACCGCCACGGGCATCCAGCGAGGTCGCGGCGGATGAAGGAACCGGTCGTACTCGGCGCTGAGCCAATCGCGCTTGTCCTGGTACAGCAGATCATTCGAGAGGATCAACCAGCTTGGCCAGCGGTCCTCGATCAGCTCGATCTGGATCTCCCGCTTGAGTTCCTCCCGCAGCGGGATCGGCTCCGTGGGATAGGAGTACCGCATGCGATACTCCTTCTCCCTGGGGTCGGTAATGGTCCGGTCAAGGACCTCGCGGATGCTGTGGTCTCGAAACTCCAGCACCTCCTCGGGGTTGTTCTTGGCGACGTGGAGCTGGTAGTCCAGCTCGTCGAATCCGATCTTCCATACGAAGACGCCCAGGGCCAGCACCAAGGTGGTCGTCGTGAAGACCCAGATCAGGCCGGGCTTGTACCGCGTGTAGTGCCCGATCCCGAGGACCAGGCCGGCGATCGTCATGCCAGTCAGCCAGGCCCAGATCCACGGCGCAAACGAGAATCCCCACTCAAGCGGCTCGACGCCCCGCGCCCCGCCGAAAGCGCCCCAGTACGCCAGTTGCGGCGCCAGGCACAGGGCAATCGCCGTGATGCGGGACCGGAAGCGAAGCGGACGGGCCGCCGCGGCCAGACAACTGGCGATCAGAAACACAGCGAACCCCGGCAGATTGCCGAGAAAAAAGACCGCCACCACGAAGATGAAGCTGTGCCCAAAGCTCATCAACTGCGCGGTCAGCACGGGCACCACCGCCAGAATGCCCATGAGCAGTCCCAGCACGATGATCTGCCAGGGATACTCGAACAGACTTACCCCGGTGTTCGTGCCGCGTCCAAGCTCCCAGAAACTCGATATCCCCTGCGAAGCGAAATCGAACGCCCAGAACTGGCCTGTCACAACCCGAGACCAGAACAGACACGCCAGCGAGAATATGAACGCCGCCAGCAGCCAGTAGAACTGCACGTTCCGATGGCTATAGTGCAACGTCGGGCCCACGGTCAGGAAGGTCTTCGGGACCTTGGGTGTCCTCTCAGGTTCTTTGTCTTCCATTTTCGATTCACGATTTACTATTTACGATTCGCCATCGCATCGCGACACGGGCCCCCGGGCGAGCCAAGCCAAATAGTAAATTGTCAATGGCAGATCCTACGTCCCTTCTCCGCTGCTGGTGAGGTAGGCCACCTGCTCCGGCGTCAGCTTGTCGATCTGGATCCCCATGGCCTTGAGCTTCAGAGCACACACCTGTTCCTCGATCTCCATGGGCACGTCGTACACCTTGGGCTGGAGCTTGCCGGCGTGCCTGACGACCCACTCGGCCTGCAGAGCCTGCGTCGCGAAGCTCATGTCCATCACGCTGGCGGGGTGGCCTTCCGCCGCGGCCAGGTTGATCAGACGGCCCTCGCCCAGGAGATAGATGCGTTTCTTGCTGCTGATGACGTACTCATCGACGTTCCGACGGACGCCCTTGTTGATCCTGCGGCTGAGCTTGGCCATGCCGGGGATGTCGATCTCGACGTTGAAGTGCCCGCTGTTCGCGATCGTCGCACGGTCCTTCATCACGCGAACGTGCTCGGGACGGATCACGTGCTTGTCGCCCGTCAGCGTCACGAACAGGTCACCCACCCTGGCGGCCTGGGCCATCGGCATCACCTGGAACCCATCCATCGCCGCCTCGATCGCCTTGATCGGATCGACCTCGGTGACAATGACGATCGCGCCCAGCCCGCGGGCACGCATCGCGAAGCCGCGCCCGCACCATCCGTAGCCGGCGACGACGACGTTCTTGCCCGCCATCAGATAGGCGGTCGCGCGAATGATGCCGTCGACGGTGGATTGGCCGGTGCCGTAGCGGTTGTCGAACAGGTGCTTGCTCTTGGCGTCGTTGACCGCGATCACCGGGAACTTGAGCTTGCCCTCCTTGTCCATCGCCCGCAGACGGATGACGCCGGTGGTGGTCTCTTCCATGCTGGCAATGATCCGTCCGGCGTCCGCCTTGCGTTTCGTGTGCATCTCGTTGACCAGGTCCGCGCCGTCGTCGAACGTAATGACCGGCTTGTGATCGATGGCCGCGTTGATGTGCTTGTAGTAGGTGGCCCGGTTCTCTCCGCGAATGGCGTAGACCGGAATCCCGAAGTCCTTCGTCATCGAGGCTGCCACGTCATCCTGCGTGCTCAGTGGATTCGACGCACAGAGGACCAGATTGGCCCCCGCGGCCTTGAGCGCCCTGGCCAGATTGGCGGTCTCGGCCGTCACGTGCAGGCACGCGGAAACATTCTTACCCTTGAGCGGCTTCTGCCTCGCGAACCGATCTCGAATCGCCGCCAGGACGGGCATGTCATTGTCCGCCCACAGGATTCTCCGTTTCCCTTCGGACGCCAACGACAGGTCAGCCACATCATATTTCATTCGGAAATCCTTTCAAATCTTCAGTCAAAAGCGGGATCTTACGACAAACCGCCTCCCCCTGCAACCTTTTCTCCGGACGGACAGGGCGATCACCCCATCTGGCCTCTCACGGCGCTAGGTGGTGACCGGGAAGTCGGAGAAAGGGGGTGCGGCTCGCCGATGACGCGCGGGAGCCCACGAAGGGAGGAGGGACGCCTCAGCGGCCCAAGCGGAATCTGCACACGGCGGCCGGCCTACTCAACGACCGCGCCTTCCCACAGACCCTGGGTGCCGACGTAGGAGTAGACGACGTAGATCTGCACGCGCCGACCGTCGACCTGGGCCTCGGCCAAGAGGTCCCGCGTCTGCTGGCGATGCCACTGGAACGTCAGCGGCACGCCGGCGTAGAGGCCGTCGGGCAGCAGGCTCAACGCCGCGAACTCGCCGACCGACTCCAGCTCGAATCGCGTGCTGGACATCGTGCGGTTGAACGGGGTTTCCTGGCCGTTCAGGAAGACCGATCCGCTGTAGGAGAAGACACTGTCCTTGCCGGCGAGGTTCTGGCTGTTCTGCCGGTAGTCGGCAAATAGGTGCGTCGTGGGATCCACCGTGTACGGGCCGCGTGCCGACGGGAGCCTGAACGACGCCTGAGCCGAAAGGACCAGCGGAATCGTCACGCCTTCACCGGCCAGCGTGATATCCGTCGTGTGCTCAATGGTCTGCGTTCGGACGGACAGCGTGTCCAGCGTCACGGTCAGCCCGCGGAAGTCGATGGTCATCTGCATCTGGGTGGAGGCTGGCGTCAGTCGGACATCCGCTGAACTGATCTGGGCCTCCTGGCCGTCGATCGTCGCGGCTAGCGTACACATGCACCAGGCGCCTTCGGAACCGCCTCGGAAGGCATAAGACACTTCACGGAGGTCCTTCACCTGGGGATAGGAGTACCACGCGACCCCCTCGAACGCCCAGAGATCCGAGTAGTTCGCGATCAGATCGTCCTTCTCATTCTCGTCCATCGTGTACGCGTGGCAGGTCAGGTCGCTGGACCAGAATCGGTAGACGGGAAAGGTGTCCAGGGGTTGCGAGCCCTGGGGGAAGGCGTAGAACACGATGCCCTCGTACGTCCAGATCGTCGGGTACGTCTCGATGACGTGCTGGCACTCCTCTTCACTCACAGTCCAGAAATGCGACTCATAGACAGGAGACCAGAATCGATACACCGGCACCAGACTGTCCACTATGGGCTGGTAGTACGCGTAGTATGCGACGTCCACGTAGTGCCAGTCATACGGGTACAAGTTCACAACGTGGTTCCGCTCGGCGCCGAGAAGCGTGTAGAAGTACTTGCCGAGCGTCGGCGACCAGAAGCGATAGATCGGGCTCAGACCGTGGAACTCGTACGCGCCCAGATCCACGGCCGTCCCGAACTGGCGGGCATAGCCGTCACGATCCGCCACGTCGGACGAGGGAGCATAAGCGGGATTGCCCACGTCGATGCACGGCGAATCCGGCGACAGACGATAGTCGTCGTATGCCGGCCCCGTGAATAGCGGATCGACGTCGATGTTCCCATCGGACCAGGTGAGCGTGCAGTCGAGTTCCGCATAGGTGGCGTTCTGGCCGCCCTCGAGATCGCAGTATTCCACCGTGGCGGTCCCGCCTTTGACGCTGG
The DNA here is from genome assembly GCA_017993835.1 of Phycisphaerae bacterium. GTDB lineage: Bacteria > Planctomycetota > Phycisphaerae > Sedimentisphaerales > Anaerobacaceae > PLanc-01. Next base: position 29,137 of record JAGOLX010000055.1, on the reverse strand, counting down.
CCAAACCGAAACGCGCCAGGTACAGCGACTCGCCGACGCCGGCCGTGTTGTCCCACAGAATGGAGTGGCTGATGACCTGACGTACATTGCCCGTGCCCGCGATCGCGCCGCCCTGGGAGGCCTCGTTGGCTACAAACGTGCAGTTCGTGATCTGGGGCGCACCCTTGTACACACTGTGCATGCCGCCGCCGAGGCCGCCGGCGATGTTGCTCACGAAGACGTTGTTCGTCAGCACGGAGCTCGCCCGACAACTCAGGATCGCGCCGCCGTCCTGGACTGCGGTGTTCGCGGTGAACGTGCAGCCGTCGATCTGGGGGGCGAAATCGACCACGTGCACCGCCCCGCCGGAGGCGCTGGCCGCGTTGGCCGTGAACGTGCACCCGAGCAGAACCAGCTCGGAGGAAAATGCCGTGTTCGAGGAGACGCAACTATAGATCGCCCCGCCGTTCTCCGCGGTATTCGTCTCGAAGACGCATCGACTGGCCGTGACCTGGCTGTCGAAACCTACGATGGCGCCGCCCCGATTGGACTGGAACGTGCAGCCCTCCACCTCCGCGATGCTCGTCGAACAGAAGATGGCGCCCCGATCCGTGGAAACGCAAGTGTTGTTCGAGAACAGGCATCCCTCGAACCAGACTTGGCTGTCACGACAGCTCACGGCACTGCCCCAGCCGGCAACGTAGTTGTTCGAAAACGTGCAGTTGTAGGCGCGAAACTCGGCTCCTTGGCACAGGACGGTCCCGCCGTTCAGAGGCCCGTAGCCGTTGGTGATCGTCAGCCCTTCCAGGTCCAGACGGGCGGCATCCCCCGACAGGATATCGAACGCGCGACGATTGAGCGACGCAGTGCCCTCGCAGTTGATGACCGTCGCCGCGACGACATCCGGATCGTTCGGGTCTATGCTGCGGATCGTGATCGCCTTCTGGGAAACCACGATGTCCCGATTCCCATCCCCTCTGTATGTGCCCTGCTCGACGATGATAACGTCGCCGCCGGCGGCGGCACTGACCGCTGAGCCGATGGACCGATACCCCGCGGCGGGACTGCTGCCGACGCGGAGCACCTTCGCCTGTATTGCCGGGGCGGTGAGGAACACGCAGGTCAATACGAATACGCCGGTTCTACGCATACGCCGTTCCATGCAATGAGTTTCTCCAGAGACAACGACCCGTTGATCTCTATCGACATATAGTATACCCACCTTGACACCAAAGCGTCCACTGATTTTGCTCATTTTAGCGCCAACACACACGGCACACCATCCCAAAACACCCATTCCATCAAAGCCCAATGAGCGATATTCTGGGACGTTCTCGCTGTTCCGGTCGGCCGGTTACTGATCCCCCGGCCTGCGAGGTCTCCCCATCGGACGATCCGAACGTCCCCATATGCCCTGCTCGTGGATCGGTGTGTTGTCCGAGTACGGCTGGTCCGCACTCCTTCAATCTCAGGACCCAGGGCGTGAGATGTGCAGGTGCGAACCCGATTCCCCTTTCGCCACACCCGGATCGCCTCGATTCCCCGGTTGACTCCGCAAGCACAGGAGTCCGCCGCTGAATGCCTCGCCTTGACCCCAGTGAGGGGGAGCATTGCACGAGAGAGAAAGGGGGAGTGCCGCCCTGGGTGTCTGCGCACCTGTACCCCCTGTGCGCCGTTCCCGACAGCACCCCCAGGCATAAGGCGCTTTTCGGAGGCGTGATGTTGACGTCAAACGGACGGATCTCTTCGCAACCCCTGCGAATTCTGGTGGATGTACAGCAGCAGCCGGCCGGCGGCGGCGTATTCGCAGGGTTGCCCCCCTATCGCTCCCTCCTTCTCACAATCTGCCGCGATGGCGTTGGGCCCGGCTTGTCCTGCGTCAGTGCAGTAGAGCGGGAAGAGCCGTGATGATCCCAGGGAGGAGCATCAACAAGCCGATGCAGACCAGATAGGCCGGGAGGAAGAACGAAACCCCTTTGAAGACATCTTTGAGGGGGACTTCCTTGGCCATGCCGGCCACGACATAGGTCGTCGCGCCGACCGGCGGCGTGATCGCCCCCAGCGTCGTAATCACAGTGACCATCACGCCGAACCAGATCGGATCGTAGCCGAGTTGGTCGGCAAGGGGGAAGAAGATCGGGATCGTAATCATCAGCAAGGCCAAGGCGTCCATTACCGCGCCGCCGATGATGTACATGGCGAAGACGATGAGCAGGACCACCGTCGGCGACACCGGCAACCCGGCCACCCAGCCCGCCAGGTCGTTGGGAATGCGGGTGACCGTGAGGAACTTGCCGAAGATCACGGCGCCCGCGACAATGGTGATGACCATGCAGGAGGCGCGGAGCGTATCCTTCAAGGCGGCCAGAAAACTCTTGAAGGACAGTCTGCGTCGGGTCACGGCAATCAGGATCGCCAGAAACGCGCCGGCGGCGCCCGCCTCGGTGGGCGTGAACAACCCGAAGTACAATCCGAGAATAACCAGGGAGAACAGCGCGATCATCTCGAAGGCCCCGAACAGCGAGAGGAACCTCTCGCGCCAGGCGCTCTTGCCGCCGACGGGTCCCCACTGTGGAAACAGCAGGCACAGAACGTACACGGTCGCGATCAGAAGCACGGTCAGAACGAGTCCCGCGCCAATTCCCCCGTAGAATAGCTCGGCGATAGACTGTCCCGTGCTCAGTCCGATGATGATGAGCACCACGCTGGGCGGGATCACAACTCCCAGCGTCGACCCGCTCGCGACTGCTCCGGCGCTGAGCATCGGATGGTAACGGTATTTCTTCATCTGAGGCAGCGCCACGGTGGCCATGGTCGCAGCGGTCGCGGTGTTCGATCCGCAGATCGCGGAGAAGGCGGCGCACGCCGCGATGGTCGCCATGGCCAGCCCGCCGCGAATATGGCCGATCCAGTGATAGGCCGCGTTGTACAGACGCTCGTTGACCCCAGAATGAAACGCCACCTGCCCCATCAGGATGAACAGCGGGATCACGGTCAGACCATACTTGGAGAAGGTGGACCACAGCGTCGAGCCGACCATGTTCAACGCCGCATCGAACGAGACGAGATAGGCGAAACCGAGAAAACCCACGATGGCCATCGCAAACCCGACGCTCGTGCCCAGCAGGAACAGCACCAGCATCAGAATCCCAACGCCCAATATGCCAACGACTGTGGCGCTCATACCGGCTGCTCCTGTTCCGATTCGGCTTCCGCACGGACCGGGGCAAGACTGCGGATCAACTCCGCCAGGAACACCACGGCCAGCAGACCAAACCCGGCAGCGACCCCGTAGGCGAAGGGATAGTAGACGATCCGCAGGGTCTCGGTCAGTTCGCCGCTCTTCATCAACGTGGTGGCCAGCTTGCCGATCTGCCAGGCGGCCAGCCCACTGAAGAGCATGCACGCGGCTCGATTGACGCTCTCGATGGCTCGCTGCACAACCTTGGGGTAGTGCATGACGAGGATGTCCACAGCGATGTGATCCTTACGGCGTTGCGTATACGCAAGCGAGCAAGCGACAACCAAGGCGCCGAAGTACCCCATCAGCTCGTAGACCCCCGGAATGGGCGATGCAAAAACCCGTACGCTGATGTCCAGGCTGGTCAGGCCGACCATGATCAGCAGGAACAGGGCGCCCGCCGCCAGCAGCGCCTTCTGCAAAAAGCCCTCCAGTCTGCCGAGGAACTCGATCATCGGTCTTCCTTCCCTTGTCGCAATGTGCGCCGCCGCGCGTTCTACGCTGCGATTCCCCGCGGAACGACTGGCGGGTCTGGAGACTACTTGTCACGATGGGCCGCAATGGAGGCCTTGATGTCCGCGACGATCTGAGCCGCAGGCAGACCCTTCTGGGTGTTGGCCTCGATCCAGGCGGCGGTCATCGGCTCCAGGGCCTTATCCCATTGTGCCTTCTCTTCCGCAGACAGCGAGATCACCTCGACCTGTTGATCCGTCTTCGACCATTCGAGGGATTCGGCGCAGTGTTTGTCCATGTACTCGCCGGTCCAGAGGCACTGCTCCATAGCCAGATCGTCCATCACTTTCTGGACATCCTGCGGCAGGCTGTCCCACTTGGCCTTGTTCATCACGACCGCGAAGGGATAGATCACCGTGTCGGTGAGCGTGACGAACTTGCACTGCTCCGCGAACTTGAAGTCCTTCATCACTTCGACGGAGGAGAACAGACCTTGCACGGTCCCCTTCTGCAGCGCCTCGGGCGCGTCGCTCATCGGCATGCCGACCTGATTGGCGCCCCAGGCCTGGAGGATCTCCGCGGCGCCGCCGCTGGCCCTCAGGTCCTGTCCTTTGACGTCGGCCAGGGTCCGAATCGGCTTTCTCGACATGATGTTCGACGGGGCGCAGGCGAACATGGTCAGGACCTTCACGTCCTTGAACTCCTCCGGCTGGTACTTGGTGTACACATCCCAGAGGACCTGGCTGCCCACCTTGGCATTGGGAATCCCCAGGGGCAGCGAGGTCGCGTTGGTGACCGCGAACCGCCCGGGCTGATAGGCCATGCACAGACAGCCGATATCCGCCTGGCCCCCGATGACGCCGTCCATGATGTCCTTCGCATCGAGCAGCGTGCCGCCGGGATAGGTCTCGACCGCGACCTTGCCGTTGGTGCGCTTCTCCACCTCTTGCTTCCATCGCTCCATCTGCACGCAGGGGAACGTCGGGGCCGGAGGGAAGTTCGCATACGTCAGCTTGATCGCCTTCGCCTGACTGGAACCGCCCTTTTGGCCGGCCTTCTTGACGCAGCCGAACGCAAGGAGCGACAGCACTGCCGCCGCAACCACCACCGCAATCACATGCTTGTTCATGGCTCTCTCCCCTTTCTGGATACAGGGTTGATCCTATCTGTGGGGGACCCGGTTACGTCAGGTTCCCGTCCTTGTCTCTACGGAAAACACGCTGGGCCTTGCCCTGCTGGCGCGGCAGCGCGCCGACGGCGAACACATCGCCCTTGGGACTGAAGCCCAAGGCTTCCTTCAGCACCTTCTCCACCGTGAAGCCGGTCACCTGGGGTTCGGCCTCGACGTTGACGGTGACGTCCCGCACACCGTCGACGTCTTCGAGAATGATCTGGTAGTTGGCGCCGACGCCCGGGATCTGCATCAACGCCTGCTCGATCTGCTTCGGGAAGAAATTGACCCCCTTGACGATGAGCATGTCGTCCACACGCCCGGTGATCGGAGCGATTCGAACGTGGGTGCGCCCGCACGCGCACTTGTCCCGGCTCAGAATCCGCGTCAGGTCGCCCGTGCGGAAGCGAATCACCGGCAGCGCCTCCCGCGTCAGCGAGGTCACCACCAGCTCGCCCTCTTGCCCGTCGGCGACCGGCGTCTCGCTCTTGGGCGCCAGCACTTCCAGGACGTAGTGGTCTTCCCAGACGTGAATGCCGTTATGGGCCGGGCAATCCTGGCCCAGCGTGCCAACGCCGCCGGTCTCGGTCATGCCGTAGATGTCGAACACATCGATGCCCAGGCCGGATTTCATCTTTTGTTTCATCGAGTCCGAGAAGACCTCGGCGCCGAAGATGCCGATCTTGAGCTTGGGCAGCGTCTCGGACATCTCCTGCAGGACCTCCATGATCCGGATTCCGTAGCTGACGACGCCCGTGACGACGCGAGTGCCGAAGTCCTGGGCTAGGCGGATCTGTCTCGGCGTGTTGCCCGCGCCGGTCGGGATGATGAACAACCCCGCCGCCCTCGCGCCGTGGTACATGCCGAACCCGCCGTTGAACAGGCCAAACGACGGCGTGATCTGAACCGGGTCGCTCGCCCGGGCGCCCGCCATGAAGTAGCAGCGAGCCATGCACTCCGCCCACTGCTGCAAATCCGCTCTCGTATAGGGCATAACGATCGGCGTGCCCGTCGAGCCGCTGGACATGTGCATCTCGATGATCTCGCTGGCCGGCACGCAAAGGAGCTTCATCGGGTAGGTTTCCCGCAACAGCTCCTTGTCCATCGGGGGCAGCTTGCGAAGATCGTCGAGCGACCGAACCCCGTCGGGCCCAACCCCTCGCTCCTCCAGACGCTCGCGGTAGACCTCGTTATGTTCGTACACATGCCGAACCATCTTCTTGAGCCGGCTCGTCTGGAGAGAACGGATCTCGTCCAGGGATGCAGTTTCCAGCGCCTCCTGAAAGAACGCGCTCATGCCAGATTCCTCCCGACCTCGAACGCCTGCACGTTCAAGTCTCTGTATTGCGGTTTCACGCAGTTCGCGACACCGGTTCGCCAGGCGTCGAGCGGAAGATCCAAACCGGTGGACAGAGCCCCGAGCAGGATCACGTTCGCCACGCGAATATTGCCCAGCTCGATTGCCTTCGCACCGGCGTCCACATAGATCAGCCGATCGAACTGGTCGCGCAGTTTCGCCTCGGCGTCGTCCGGATACCGTGCGGCCCCCATCGAGACCGTCACCGGCGTAATCACCTGGCTGTTGACGACGACCAGGCCGCCCGGCGCCAGAAAATCCGCATATCGCAACGCCTCGATCCGCTCCAGAGCCCCCAATACGCTGGCTGTGCCCTTGCTCACCAGCGGACTATGCACCTGGCGACCGTAGCGAATCTGCGCGACGACCGATCCGCCACGCTGCGCCATGCCGTGAACCTCGTTCGTCTTGACGTCGAAGCCGGCTACCATCGCGGTCTGTGCAACGATCTCGCTGGCCAGGAGAATTCCTTGGCCACCAACGCCGACCAGGACCACGCTTGTCGTCTCTGTGTTATTCATTCCGCGTCCTCCTGCGTGGCCGTGATCGCTCCGAATCGGCAGACCTGTTCGCACAGGCTGCACCCGTTGCACAAGAATCCGTCGATTCGCGGCTTGGCGCCGGCGCCGTCAATGGCCGGACAGCCCAGTTTCAGACACGCCTTGCAGGCTTTGCACTTCTCCGGATCGATCCGTCGAACCGGTCCGACCCGCTTGTGCTCCCGCAGCGGACAGGGCGCCCGGGAGACGACCAGCGAAGGTTCCTTGGCGTGGATTTCCTCGGCAATCACTTTTTCCGTCTGCTTGCTGTCATAGGGGTTCACCGTCCGGACCCGCTGGATACCGCAGGCTCGTCCGATCTCCTCGATGGACGCCGCGATGGTGCTCTCGCCCATCAGCGTCAGGCCGGTGCCCGGATTATCCTGGTGTCCCGTCATGGCGGTCGTGCGGTTGTCCACCACGATGATGGTCGAACAGCCTTTGTTGTAGGCGATGTCCAGCAGGCCGGTGATGCCGGAGTGGAAGAAGGTCGAATCGCCCACGATGCCGACGACGGTTCGCGGATCGCCCGCCTTGTCCAAGCCGTGGGCCATCGAGACGCCGCCGCCCATGCACAGGATGATGTCCAGCCGGTTGAGCGGCTTGAACGTGCCGAGGCTGTAACAGCCGATGTCCCCGGTCACAATCACGTCGTGCTTGCCCAACGCGTGGAAGATCCCGCGATGGGGACAGCCGGGACACAGGACCGGAGGTCGAGCGGGAAGCTCGTCCGTATATTTCGGCGCCGCAATCTGGGCGAGCTGACGCCCTTCCATCGCGGCGCGACTCTGCTGCAGCACGGTGACGGACAGCTCACCGATGCCGGGCACGAACTCGCGTCCCACGCAGCGAATGCCCAGCGCCTTGATGTGCTCCTGCAGGAAATCGTCCAATTCCTCGACGACGAGCACTTTTTCGACGCCCGCCGCGAATTCGCTGAGAAGCGAGTCCGGGAAGGGATACGCCATGCCCAGCTTGAGCACGGACGCCTCCGGCCAGACCTCGCGAACGTACTGATACGCGATGCTATGCGTCACGATCCCGAGCGAGCGGTCCCGCCATTCGATCCGATTGACCGGGGAGGTTGCCGCAGCCTGCTTCAACTGCGTGAGCCGCTCCTCGACCTTGCGCCGCATGGGACGACCCCACAGCGGAACCGGCACGAATCGCGGCGGGTTCTTCTCCAGGCCGATCGTCTTGGGATTTGCGGTCCGTTCCCCCAGCTCGACCAGGCTCCGCGAGTGGCTGACCCGCGTGGTCGTCCGCAGGATCACCGGCGTCTCGAACTCCTCCGAGACGCGAATCGCCACAGCGACGAAATCCTTTGCCTCCTGACTGTCGGAGGGCTCAAACAGCGGAATCTTCGCGAAGCGGGCGTAATTCCGCGTGTCCTGCTCGTTCTGCGAGGAGTGCATGCCCGGGTCGTCGGCGACGACGATGACCATGCCCCCTTCGACGCCGATGTAGCTGAGCGTCATGAGCGGGTCGGCCGCGACGTTGAGCCCGACGTGTTTCATCGTGACGATGGACCGCGCCCCGGCACATGCCGCAGCCGCTGCGACCTCGAAGGCCACTTTCTCGTTCGGCGACCACTCACAGTAGACGTCGCCTTTATACTGAACCACATTCTCCAGGATTTCCGTCGACGGGGTGCCTGGATAGCCCGTCGCGACGGTCACGCCCGATTCGTAGGCGCCGCGTGCGATGGCCTCGTTGGCACTGAGCAATCTCCTCAACCTGTTCTCCCGAGATAAACCATCTATATAGGATATCGGACGATCCACATGCGTCAATTAAGACCATTCATTTTACCCGATTTGCCAATCCAAGTAAAGGCCCCGCTCGCAGTTCGTCAGGGCGACGCCTGCACGACCATCCGTTCGTGTACAACAGGGGTCCCCGAAGACCCTGGATTGCCATTCTCGCGAAAACGGGAATCCAGTTTTCATCGTAGATGCGGACATCGTCGATCATCCCCTTGAAGAACCCGCCCCGGCCGTCTGATTGTCCTCTACCCCTTATCCCGGCCCGTTGTCCGCTCCTTCCGCGGCGGACCTATCGGCAACGGTCGCACCCGCCGGTCGTCATCGACCATGAAGACCGCCTGGCGGTCATTCCCGCGTTGCATGATGTGGTGGGCACATCCGACCGCAATGGCTCGGGCAATTTTGGGCATGGTCCCAGTCTACACGCTCGCTCCCTACCGTGTCAACCATGCAAATAGGTGGCTGTCCCTGGTATCCCCAATTCACAGGGCGTGTGTCGGAGGGCATGTCGAAGCCATTGAGGTTCTGCTGGACGTGGGCGATTGTCTAGAAGCGCAGAACCTCGCTGGTTGGACTCCCTTGCTCAAGGCGGCACGGTATGCCAATGACGAGGCGGTCATCGCGTTACTGAGTCGTGGAGCGAACGTTCGTGCTGTCAATGAGTATGGGTACACCGCGCTGCACTTGGCCTGCAAGCACGGCACGGAGAAGACGGTCTCTACTTTGTTGGCGGCGGGCGCTGATCCGAACGCCAAGACGCATGAAGGAATGACACCGCTGCATTCAGCGGCGAAAGGAAGCCAATATGCGGAAAAGAAGAAGCTTCTGCTCGCGGCAGGAACTGACGGATACCCGGGATAGCTACCGTTTTCTAGTCGCTTCCTATGTCGCATGTCAATCTCCCGAGATCCATTGTCCACCCATCATGCGATAGTTGTCCGTATTGTCCACCGCCCTCTTCGTCCCAGAGGACGCCGGGCACACAAACACCTGCTGTCGCCCTGCGGTCTTGGTCGTTCAATCGCCAATCATCCATCATCAATCGTCCATTCTCGTGGTCAGCATACCCGGAATGGTCCTGGCTGTCAATAGACAGCCGCCGGCCGGCGGCGGCGTACTCGCAGCCGATGCTCGCACCGTTGGCGGAAGAAGGACAACGGCTCCTCAGGCATGTATTCGAGCACCGCTATCGCCTATCAGGTGACGACAACGAAGGCGAAGGATCTGGGCCGTGGGGGATGCCCCTGGGGTATGCGGCCCAGATCCTCCCTTTGCTTCGCTCCGCCCCGGAAAACGGATGTCCGTTATCTGCCTCTTCGCGGGGTAGTGGTCGCGGTGCCGCTGCCCTGTTCCGTGGTCTCGGGGTCCACGGGGTTGTACTCTTCTTCGACGTCGGGCGGGATGTCGATCAGCAGGATCTCGCCGTTGAGCATGAGTAGAATGTCCTGGGCGAAGGCCAGGGCACCCTGGCGGTTCTGCTCGGCCAATTCCGCCGCAATCTGGAGGAATTCATCCGTGCCGAACTCGACGGTCCTGTGCGGCGTGACGATATCCTGGATCTCCGCCAGCCGGCTGTCGATCCAGCGACCGTCCTTGAAGTAGAACGTCAGATCGTTCGCCTGCTGCGAGTTGACGATTCGCGTCCTCTCCATCTCCGAGTTCAGGTAGCTGCTGTCGCGGTTGAGAACATCCTGCGTCTGTGCGGCCAGGTTCACACTCTGGCTGACGGCCCCGCTCCCCGCTCGCGTGGCGGCGCCGGTGTTGTAGAGGGCTGTTGTCGCCTGGCCCAGAAGCGCGGCGGCGTTGCTCAGATCGGTGCCTTCGCGTGCGAGGAACGCCGTGTATTCCGTGATGATGCCGAACTGGGTCGATAAGGCGACAATCGTCTCGGCCAACTCCTTGATCCGCGGATCACCCGCCATGATGGTGGGGTCGGCGCCCAACAGCCGGATGGTCCCGATCAGTTCGGCGATCTTGCGGCTGGCCCACAAACGGGGAATGAACCCGTGGGTGCGGTCGGCGCCGTCGAACGAGAACGTATGCGAGAAGGTGCGAGGTTGGCCGTGGAAGTTGCCGCTGAATTCGAAAGTCAGCGGCGCGAGGCCGATGTAGCGGCCCAGCACTACGAGCCGATTGCCCTCGAACAGGTCGGGTAACACGGCGGGTAGAACGTCCTGGGTCCGGCCGACCGCCTCCTGGCCGTCGGCGTCCAGGATCAGCAGGGTCGCGTCCGCAAAGACGGGGCCCGTGAGGCTCTCGAACACATCCGTCACGGCCCCTTCCACACTCTCGCCCGGCAGCACGAAGAAGGAACGCGCCCGGGATAGTTGGGCCAGTCCGTCGAGCAGAGGGGCGTTCAGGTCCACGCCGACCCCAAACGTGAAGACACGCCGCCCGAAGGGGTTCGCGGTGACAACCAGGTCGCGGATCGCCGTCTCGGCGGTGATGCCCGACGTGGGCAGGCCATCCGTGAGGAACAGCACCAGAGGCAGCATGCCCGGCGTAGGGGGCTGGGCCAGCGCCGTTTGCAGGGCGCCGTGCAGGTTGGTTGAACCCTGGGCGGTGGTTGCGCGGATGTAGCTGTGGGCGGTGGTCTCGTTGTCCGCTGTCCTTGGCACGGGCTGCGTTGAAAGCATCCCGATGGAATCGTTGTAGATAATCACGTTGAAAGCTTCGCCCTCGTCGAGGCCGGTGACGACCTGAACCGCCGCATCCTGGGCCTGCTTGATCTTCTCGCCGGCCATGCTGCCGGAGCGGTCGAGCACGAGCGTCACTTCGCGCGGGATCTCGTTGACGTCGTCGGGCCTCCTGGCGGGCGTCCCGGCCAGCACGAGGAAGTAGCCTGTGTCGGCGGCGCCCTCGTCGGGGTACGCCAGGAGGGAGGCATTGACGCCCTCGCCTTCGAGCAGGCAACTCAACACAAACGGCCCCGGCGTGAATTCCGCGTCGGAGTCGGTGATCGCGGTAACCTGGGTGGGACTGTCGCGATGGGTGTAGACCAGGTGGCTCGGCGAATACACGACCGAGATCGGCTGGTTGCTCTCGACGACGGCCGTGATCTTCCACGGGACCTCATATTGCAGCGACTCGGTCCGAGGCAGGCAATAGTCCACCCGACTGCCGTCGGTGCGCAGCAGGTGCTCGTAGGTCAGACGGATCTTCTGCTGGCCCGAGGGTTCGAGGGGAAAGACGCTCGTGCCAATCAGGTTGTAGCCGATGAATTCGGCCAGAGCGGGATCGCGGATCTTCGCCACCAGTTGATTGTAGATACGCTCGGCCTCATCCTTGGGCAGAACCTCCGCGGCGAGGGAATCGCTCTGGCCGCTGTAGGCAAAACCGCTGACAACCGCCTCATCGGCGATGGGGATGATGAGTTTGGCCTCCTGCCGGGTGGCAGCGTCGTTTCGCAGGGAGATCTCGAGGGTGGTTGTCGCCGTCGTGTCGAGGATGTGGATGGCGGCGTCCACCCGGGTGATCCGGACGGCCCCCTGCTGCTGCATCGTGTACGCATACGCACGGCTGTGGGGGATCACGACGTTCGCCGGCAGGGCCGCGTCGGAGGGGTCCTGCGCCGACGCCAGACCGGATAATCCCGCCAGCAGCACCAGGATGCAGGCCGACCATGATGGCAGACCCCACTGTTTCGGTGTACTCCTTCTGGTTCCCATTTCTCCGTCCTTTCCAATATCGATGATCGTATGATAACGCCCGGGTCACGCGCCCGTAGCGAAGACAACGCGATATCTGGGCCTGCAGTGAGACCGTGAACCACCGCCGCCCGAGGACGTGGTCGGTCAACTGGGGATCACTGCGTGCCCTGGCGAGAACACAGTCTTGGGACTCACGCCGAGGATGGCCCGTCAACGGATCTTAGAAGAGGAGATGAAGACTCATGCGTGAACCCTTCCAGAACGACTCGGCTCTGCCTCGATGCGGGAGAACCACTCGTATGCCGAAGGGCTGGGCCGGCGGGATATATGAACGAAGAAACCAGGAATATGAGTGCGAAACCGAACGATAAAGAATCAAGAACCGGCCTGCCTTTCACTCACACCATGTAGATACTGCTACGCTGCGTCTCTGCTTTTGTTCACACCCTTTCCGGAATTTCTTCTGTCGCAGGTCCTGCGCCGCGAGAAAATCGCGGTTGCGACTTCGCGCCGCGGCGGCGGTCGTGTAGAATGCCTCGCCGTGCGGTGGGCAGGGGGATGCCTGCGCCGACGCGACGCAGATGGATGGTTGAAAGGATCGATACGATCATGGGAAAAGACAAGTCACAGTGCCCGGGCAAGATGCGGTATCTTTGCGGCAAGCGGATTCTTCCGACGCCGATTGACGCCGGGACGAGTATTGCGCAGTTGGTCGATTGCATGGACGCCTACAACGGCGGCCGGCTCCGCGCCGCCTGCCACCTGCTGCGCGACCGCTACTCGCAGGAGGACGTCACGATCGGGATGAGCCTGGCGGGAGCCCTGACGCCCGCGGGACTCGGACCCGCGGCGATCATCCCGCTGATGAACCACGGGTTCGTGGACTGGATCGTCGCCACGGGCGCGAACATGTACCACGATCTGCACTTCGCGTTCAACCTGCCGATGTTCCGCGGAAGTCACAACGTGGATGACGCAGACCTGCGGGACAAGGGCGTCACGCGGATCTACGACATCCTGTTCGACTACCAGGACGTGCTCATGGAGACGGACCGGCGTCTGCGGGAGATCCTGGTCCGACCCGAGTTCCAGAAGGAGATGGGCACGCGGGAGTTCTACCACCACCTCGGCAAGGTCCTCGACGAGTGCGAACAGGAGAACGGCATCGGCCAGGTGAGCATCCTCGCGGCGGCCTACCGCAACGGGATTCCCGTGTTCACCTCGTCGCCTGGCGACTCGACCCACGGGATGAACGTGGCCGGCCTGGAGCTGCTCGCGGAGGCGGCAGGCCTGCTGGACAAGTTCAAGCTCAAGATCAATCCGAGCATCGACGTCAACGACACGACCGCCATCATCCTGAACGCCAAGAACTACGAGAAGGGCAAGACCGGCGTCCTGCTCATCGGAGGGGGCAGTCCCAAGAACTTCATGCTCCAGACCGAGCCGCAGATCCAGGAGGTCCTGATGATCCCGGAGGTCGGTCAGGACTACGACATCAACGTCACGGATGCCCGGCCCGACACCGGCGGTCTCTCCGGGGCGCCGCCGTCCGAGGCCGCGAGCTGGGGCAAGATCGATCCGACGAAACTCGAAGAGACCGTCACCGCCTATCTCGACGTCACGGTGGCCCTGCCGATCATGGTGGCCTACACGATCCAGACGACGAAGGCCAAGAAGCTCAAACGCCTCTACGACCGCGGCCAGGAACTGCACGAGAAGCTCATCAAGTCTTACCTCGAAAACAATCGAGAGGTCGAGAAGCTCAAATCGCTCATGAAGAAACTGGGAGTTTGAAGTTGTAGGGTGCGTATCACGCACCATCTTGGACCCCATCCGACGATGAAATGGTGCGTACTACGCACCCTACGGAAACGACAAGAATGAAAGAACGAGCCCTCACGCTGGCGAAGGAGCACGGGACTCCCCTGCTCATCATCGACCACGACCGCATCCGCGAGAACTACCGCACGTTCAAACGGCACCTGCCCCGCGTCCAGGCGTACTACGCGGTCAAGGCCAATTCGAACCCCGAGATCGTCAAGACCCTCTTCGACGAGGGCGCCAGCTTCGACGTCGCCTCGTACAACGAGTTCATGCAGGTGTACGAGTACATCCGCCACTTCGAGGAGAAGGACAAGGACTTCTACATCTGGGACAAGATCATCTTCTCGAACACGATCAAGGACCGGGACACGCTGGACAAGATCCGTCGGTACAAGCCGCTCGTGACGTTCGACAACGCGGACGAACTGACGAAGATCAAGGAGCACTGCGATACCGCAGGCGTCGTTTTGCGACTCAAGGTCCCCGACATCGGCTCGCAGGTCGAGATGAGCTCGAAATTCGGCGCCGAGCCCGGCGACGCCCGCGCCCTGATCGCGCGAGCGGCCGACCTGGGCCTGACGGTCGAGGGCCTGAGCTTCCACGTCGGCAGCCAGTGTACGATCTTCGACAACTACACCGTCGCATTGGACATCGCCTCGCAGGTCTTCCACGACGCCCGCAAGAAAGGGTACCCACTCAAGATCGTCGATATCGGCGGCGGCTTCCCCGTCCCCTACGATGCTCGCGTGCCGGACTTCGCCAAACTCGGCGAGATCATCGAGAGCGAGTGCACGAGGCTTTTTCCCGAGGACGTCGAGATCATCGCGGAACCGGGGCGGTTCATGGTGGCCACCGCCGCGGTGCTCGTCTCGGAGATCATCGGCAAGGCCCGGCGCGACGGCAAAGTCTTCTACCACATCAACGACGGCGTCTATCACACCTTCTCCGGCGTCGTCTACGATCACTGGATTCCCAATTTCCAGGCGTTCCGCCCCGGCCCGATGGAGGTCTGCGCCGTCGTCGGACCCACCTGCGACAGCTTCGACAAGGTCAGCCTCTCCGAGCAACTGCCCGCGGACCTGCAGATCGGCGAGTGCCTCTACACAGAGAACATCGGCGCCTACAGCACCGCCTCCTCGACGAAATTCAACGGCTTCGAGGGCGCGAAGATCCTGCACCTGCACAATTGACGATTTACGATTTGCCATTGGCCAGGACGCGGCGCGACAACCACGTGCTGCAAGATATGGCGACTTGTCATCCTGAGCGACAGCGAAGGATCTGGTGCGCGAATGAGGAGTCTCCCGCGATCGCGAGCCGAATTCTTCACTCCGCTGCGCTCCGTTCAGAATGACAAGGACCACACAGGGTCAGTGACCGACTGTTCGTCCGCCGTGGTTCGTAGTGACGCCGTGAGGCGTTATCCTCGATGCCCTGGAAGAGATGCCCTCACGGGCACACTGCAAACCATCAGTTCGCAATCGGGACTCGATACAGGTGAACGTCCCATGCCTTGAACTCGTCGTCGAACGTGCCGTCGGTCGATTCCAGGGTGCGTCCCTCGTCGAGCACCTCGACCGCATGGCGGCCCGACAGCCCCTGGATCGAGAGTTTCGCCTGCGTCTGTCCCTCGCGCATCGCCACAGCGAAGAGGTACACCGCCCCCTCGCACTTCTTGACCATCGTCGCAATGGGGATCTCCGGATTCGCCGACTGCGTCTTGGCCCCGTCCACGACCGTCGGGCTGTGCAGGACCGGCGCCAACGCCGCGATCCGGTGATTGATCCCGCTCACTGCCTCCAGCATCTGTGCATCGCTCAGCAGGGCCGCCTCGTTGAACTTCGGCTTCCACTCGTGTACGAAGTAGATCAAGCCGGTCGAACCATGGATGATCGACATCCACACCTCGCATCGCACCTGCTGTGGCGTGGCCTTGTGGTCCGCGTTATCGATATGGGTACACTCGATGCAGTTCCACACGATCTTCTGGCCCTGCGCCCAGCCGACTAAGCGCTCGACGCCGTAGGCGACGTACCACAGATTGCCCGCCACCGCCGGCTTGTCGTGCACCACCGGGTAGATGTCGAACGACGCGATGTCACAGCCCTGGATGTACAGGGGGTAGTCCTCCGGGTGGTTCGTGCGGACGCCGCGTCCGTGCCAGCCGTCCCAGGCGACCCCCTGCCCAAGGTTCAGCAGGATGGGCCGACTCGGGTCCGCCGACTTGATCTGCTCATAGTCCGCAACGATCACCTCCGGCACAATCGGCGGGCCGTATCCCTTGCCCTCGCCAAGCGACTGTGCGTTGTCGGGCTCGTCCCCGTGCATCCAGCCAATGATGGTCGGATCGTCCAGGTGCCGCAGCCCGACGTCGTTCTGGGAGCAGATCACGCGCATACCTGCGGCCTGGAGCTGCGCCAACTGCTCGTCGGTCGGGCCTTTCCACAAGCCGACATAGACGTTGATTCCCGCCGCCAGATAGCGTTGGGCGTTGTGGGGACTCTGGAGCCAGACCGCGATGGGGAAGAAGTCCGTTCCCCCGCCGGGCCCCCGGCTCCATTTCGCGTACGGACCCGTCTCGACCTCCTGGGCACAGACTGCCCCCGCCAAAACCAGCAAGACCACCGCCGACAGCCAGGGACCACACCGACGTTCCATTCGTCACCTCCACAGAACAAGAACACCTATGGCGCTCCTCAGTGTACTCGCCGCGTGTGCGAATGGAAGATAAAACCCCGCGGTGGATCCGCGTCGAGGGATTCCACCAGAGTCCCGAGGCGCTGTCGCACCCTCCGTCGTGTCGGAGGACTCCGCCAGGCTTCCGAAGCGTTGTTCCGCCTCCCGGCTTGTCATTCGCGCGAAGCCGTTCATGGTCCATTGGCCCACCCGAAGGGGATGGAAATGGTGCCGCTTCGCCACGTCATACACAAGTCTTGTCCAGTACACGACTTGGCGCGTTTTGCTCCGTTGTCCGTCCGCCTATTTCCAGAGGAGCGGGAATCCACTTTCTGGGACACGCCGCACGCTGCGATTCCGGGATTCCTGCGTGCTTGGAGCGGCCTTCGGCCGCAACCAAAGCACAGGTTCATCGGGTTTTAAGTCCGCTCGTGTCTCTTGGGGGCGCCGCCCCCAAACCCCCGGCATTTGACGCATTGGGCCAATAGCATGGGAAACGGGAGCGCCGGACTTGCCCCTCGACACGCCTGCCCATCATGCTGCTGGCGGAAGGCGAAACATGCCGGGGGGCCTGGGGCAGCGCCCCCGGTCATACGGTGCGGTCCCGATGCCAGGCAGGCGACGACCGGATCAGACCAAAATGCTTGCCAAGAAAACAAGATGTTGCGCCACTGCAGTGCAGGAATGACAGAGTCCACACAGCGTCCCGGCGCAAGCAGCGATGCCGCCTGCACAAGAGGTCAGTCACACCTTCTGCGACAACTCAGTAGGGGTAGGGTCCGCCACCCTCCATGCCGGGGTACATGCCCTCGCCGCCGCCATAGGGGTCCTGCATACCGCTGCGACCTCCTCGGGCGCTCGTGCTGAACGCGCGGAAGGGCTTGGGTTCCCTGCGTTTCTCGGACTGGACCACCTGATACGCATCGGTCAAGTCCCGCGGCCAGTTCGTCATGCTCACCGGCATGTGTTCGATGTGCGTGCCATCCGTCGTGTACAGCATGTCGTGGTACATGCGAGGACGCAGGTTCGGCGCGTCGGCCCAGTCGTTGACCTCGACCAGATCGACGAGGACTGTACCGGTTGTGTAGTCTATGATCTTCGGCTGGTTGGCTTGACTCGGGTCGGACGCCATGCTGTACATCGGGTCATCCAGCATGCCGCCGCGCGGGTCGGTGATGCGACCGCCCGGGCTCATCATGGCCAGGCGTCTCTCCCGCTCTCGCTCTTTTTCCCGCTCGGTCTGCTTGCTCTTCGGTTCGACCGGTTTGCCGATCGCCTCGCCCGGCTTGACCTGAAAATCCTCCGTCCGCCAGTAGCCCATCGTGTAGCGGGCGACCTCGACGGTGGCCGTCTTCGTCTTGTCCTGAACGCTTTTGGCGAACAGATAGACCATCCTGGGAATCGAGATCGGGCCGGCGATCTGCGAGTAGCGGCTCCAGAGAATCACCTGGTTGTCCTTATCCTTGTCGCGTTCGACAAGCTGTCCGGTGCCGGCCACCGGATTGAACACGCCCACCCGGACACGATACTGGTACGTCTTGCCCGGCTCGGCGGTGTCGTCGAACACCCACACCAGCGTGGGCTTGGGCTGCTTGGACAGATCGGTGCGGTAGTTCAGCATCTCTTCGCGAAGATCGTAGTAGACCTCGGTCGTTGAGGCTTTTCTTCGCCCGTCGGGTCCCACCCCGCGAGCTCCGTACATGTCGCCGTACATCTCGTCGCCCGCGCCCGTCCGCCTCGATCCTCGGGTGCGGGTGCTGCCGGGCATCCCAGGCTCGCCCCCCTGGGCAGTTCCTCGGCTCCCCCGCGAACCGCGCAGACCCATGTCGCCGCCGGCGCCGGTCCCCGAGCGTCCCCTCATCCCGCGTCCCATGGTCCCCTGCATGCCGGTCCCTCCGGCTCCGCCGCGGAGGTCGCCGCGTCGGGTATCGGTGGTCGTACGGTCGTCCTTGGCGCGTTCCTGCTCCTTCTGCTCGCGTCGTTCCTCCGCCTCCACCTTCTTCTGGAGCTCCTTGAACTTGCCGTAGAAGCTGGGGGGCAACCAGTCCTCCTCCGCCGAGGCGATTTGGTAGCTCTCCGGCTGAAGAAGACTCAGGGTGACCATCTTGGGCTCATACTGCATCATCCGAACGCCCATCCCGCCCACAGGCAGGTCCTCCACGCGCTCGACCACCGAGAACAGGTCCCGATTGGATTCGACGCGACTGCGAGGGAGCGCCTGCCAGGCGCCCCAGGACCCGTCCTCCAACTGTTCCTGGCGCTCCAACTGGATCGCGGCAAACGTCGGATCGGCCAGACAGGGATCTCGCCACTCCTCCTTCTGCACGTCCACCCCGTTGAAGCTCGCCTGGAAGCGACGGTACAGTTCCGCGGTGTCGAATCGGGCCTCGACGGTCACCAGATCGATGTCGTTGGGCTCGGTGGGGGACGAGGTGTACTTCGTCTGGGCAGTGAGCGGCTGCGTGGGCACGTAGGCTGTCGCGCGCAGGTGGGTCGCCGCGACATCCGTCACATCCGGAACGGTCGGCAGGCGATATTGCCTTGACGATTCTGCGATCCGAGCGGCCGGCGCAGCCGCACGCCGGGGGACCGCGGTCGTGTCGATGAAGCCCAGCGGCGACTCGAGCAGGCCGGCGAACCCTTTGGGCAGGGACCGATTGAACAGGCCGGCAATCGAGTTATCGCACGGATCGATCGGTCCGGTCAATCGCGGCGTGTACGCCACTCGGTCGCCGGTCTTCTTACGCCGCAGTTGCGCGTTGAGCTCCTGCGCTTTCTCCTCGTACACGTACCGGTCGATCTGCCCCGGCGTGAAGCTCTTTCCCTTGATCGCGACGACGTTCGGACTGAAGATCACGCGGGTGAAGAACAGCCAGACGCAAACCGCGCCCACAATCACCAGGACGATCTTCTCGACATGGTTCTCGCAGAAACGTCCAATTTTCTTCAGCAGGTCTTTCATAGCCTTATTCCATCGCTCCCTTGAGAATCACTCTACTGCGTCAGTTCCGTGCCTGCGATGTCGTTCTGGACCAACTGAGGTTTGATCTCGTCATACCCCGCCCGCGGGAAGATGTACTCGCAAATCAGGTCCAGCGTGAGCACGACGCCGGGGCCGTACCGGAAGGTGCTGTGGTCCACGTCCTCCAGATCGACCGGAGTGACGTTGGTCTCCAGCGCCGTGATCTGGTTGTGTTTGAAGGTCTGCTCGTCGCCCTTGCCGTCCCAGCCGTAGAACTTGTGCGTCTTGGCGCTGCACAGCTCCTGGATGAAGGGCACCACCTGGTCGGCGTCCACGACCACGCTGATGCTGAAGTGCATGACGTCCACGTCCGCGTTGCAGAACCGGCCGGTGCACGGGGGCGCCGCGATGGCCGTATCCTGATTGATCACGTAGACCGGCATCGTCTTGGCGTTGGACAACTGGCGCTTCGACTTGCCGCGCCGCCCTCCGACCTTGCGGCCGGATTGCGACGACGTCGTGAAGCTGGCGCTCATGATCCGTTTGACCGGCGCCTCCAGAACACTGGAGGTGTCCCGGTTCATCGCCTCGACCGTGTCGATCACATCCTCGAGAATCCAGTATCCCATCTGCCAGGTCCAGGCCTGGCGAAGCGAGGTGTCCTTGTCCTCGAACTTCCAGTCGGTCCAGAAGGAGTACCCGTCCAGGTCGGCCGGACTGGCATAGACGCGGACCCCGCGGGCCTTGTCCTCGCAGAGCTTGTCGATGATCTTCCGCTCCATCGAAGGCAGTTGGGCGTAGATGGCCGCGATGCCGCCCTTGCCACCCCCACCGCCGTATCCCCCGTATCCCATGCCGACCGATCGGGCGCCGCCGTAGAGGGAGCGCCGCGGGGCCTGCTTCAACGCGGCTTCCATCTCCCCGTCGGCAGGCGGGGTTCCTGCCCCGATCCTCGCGAGCATGGCATCGACCCCGGCCAGGTACTCCCGCCGGACCGGCTCATACAGCAGAGGCGAGGTCTCGTTCGGGTCCAGAAAGACCTGGTAGGCGAGCAGCTCGCGCATCGTCATCTGCTTCATGAGGGTCTCGATCTGCGTCATGTCCTGCTTACAGGCTTCGACGTACTCCTCCATGGCCTCGGCCTGGCCCGCCTCGTTGACGTCCTTGATCAGCTTGTCGATGTCGGTGGCCGTCTTGACGCTTTGCTCGTTGATCGTACGCTTGAGCTTGGCGCTCAGGAGCGTGGTGGGGATGAACAGCAGCGCGGCGACGAGAAGCGTGATGATCGGCGCCAGTACGGCGGGATTCTTCTTCACGAAGCTGAGCTTCTTGAGGAGTTCTTTGACCGTTTCGAGATTGATCTGCGGTGATTTCATCTGCCTACCTGCCCACGATTCGCTTGCTTGCCATACACGCCGCCTCGGCCTCGTCATCTACGACGCGTCTTCTTGTCCTTGTCGCCGACGCCCTCCGGGGTGGGCGGCGCCCCGTTCCATTTGAGCTTGAACTGGAGCTTGAACCAGTAGTCCCGGTACTGCTTGACGGGCTTCCTGAGGGCGTCGAGCCGGGGCTTTCCGAACTGATCCAGCTCGGTCTCGGCACAGATCGTCTCCTTGGTGACCGGATCGAGCAGAGTCAGGCTCTTGTCGTCGACGATCATTTCATCGAAGCCGACGTCGCCGGACTGGCTCGACAGGGACGTCAAGACTCCGACGCCCGAGGGCAGATACTCCGCCTCCAGGTCCACGGGACCCGTTTCGAGCTTGTACTGCTCGGCGTTCGCCTTCTCGTAGATCTCAAACGGGGCATTGACGTCCAGATTGAGGAACTGCTTGAGGTTCTCCAGGCGAGTGACGAGTCCCCAGCGACCGGGGTATTCCCTCACGTTCGGCGGGTCCAGGAGGTCGCCGATCTCTTTGTAGGGACTGTATCCCTCAATCACGACGGTGAAGCCGGGGACCTTCGTATCGCTCGCGCCGCCGAGGTTCATCTTCATGAAGTCGGGTCCGTAGATCGACTCGTAGTCCATTTCGTCGTACCCTCCCCCCGCCTCGGCGTCCTGCAGCCGCTGGGTCTTGCGCATCGTGGCGGTCTGCTGGAACTGGGCCGTGGCCAGATCGTCGGAGTAGTACATGGACAGCGTGGTCAGGAACAACTGCTTGCGCTCGGGACGCGGGATCTGCATGACCGCCGCAACGTCGCCCCGCTCATAGGCGTCGTAGAGCGCCCGGTCTTTCGGATTGGTCTTGGCGTTCGGGCTGGCCGACAGAATGAGCTGGTACAGCTCCGGGATCATCTCCCGGTACTGGAAGACGGAGAAGTGCTTCTTCATGCTGGCGAAGAACTCGTCCGTCTGGCCCTTGACGCCGCTGTTCTGGGTCACAGCCTTCTCGGCCTCTGCAACCACGCGTTTGGCCCTCGCGCGGGTATCGTCGCTCTTGGCGTAGCTGACCCGGTCCAGGCCAACCCGCCCCAGGCACAACAGAGACACCGCCAGCATCATGAGGGCCGCCCCGATGAAGTACTTCATCTTGCCGGCCCAGGCCATGGACCTCGCCACGGTGCTGGGCAGCAGGTTGCTCTCGATGCGCGCCATGCCCAGGCCCTGAAGACCCAGGCCGTAGACAACGGCGAAATCCCCCACGTTCTCGTGGAATTTCGCGGCCGACACGCCCGGCGAGATGGCCAGACGCTTGAAGGACTCCGGCTTCTCCACCGGAATCTGCAGGGTCTGCTGGAGGTACTTGACCAGCCCGCGGAGCCGCGTCCCCCCGCCCATCGCGATCACACGAGTCAGCTTCACGTCCGGATTCGAACTCGTGTAGAAGCCGAGAGACCTCTGCACCTCGGACGCCAGATCGGTGAACACCGGACGCATCGCCTGGAAGATCTGACGGGCGTACTTGCTCACCGGCGCCGTCCGCTTGAGCTTCTCGGCCTTCTCGAAGCTGAGCTTGAACGTCGAGGCGATCGCGTTGGTGAAGGCGTTGCCGCCCATCATGATGCATCGCTGCCACACGCCCGAGGCCGTGCAGACGACCAGGTCCGTGCTGTCGGCCCCGATGTTCACGACCACCGTCCCCCGCTTGTCGGAACTCGCCAGGTCCGGCCGGTCGAACAGCAGGTAGTTGTACAGGGCCATCGACGCCATCTGCACGTAGCTGACCGACAGCTCCTCCCGATCGAACGGCTCCATCACCGCGCCGACCACGTCGTTCTTGATCGCAAACAGTCCCACCTTCTTTTCTGGATTTTCCGGATCGCTTAATAGCTGCCAATCCCATTGCACTTCGCTCATGTCGAACGGGATCTGTTGGGCCGCTTCGAATCGCACGATCTCCGGGAGTCGCTTGGCCTCCACCGGCGGCAGCGTGACGAACCGAGCGAAGCTGTTCTGACTCGGCGCCGAGATGATGATCGGATCGAAGCCCAGATCGTTGCGCTGGACGAACTGTCGCAGGCTGACCGCGACCAGCTCTTCCCGCTCGGCGGCGCCGACCCCGCTGCTCGAGAGGATCTTGCCGTGCGGAACGTGGTCGAAGCCGATCACCTGAACCACGTCCCCGACCGCCACCAGATGCAGCGCCTTGAGGGAGTTGTTCCCCAGGTCAATCGCCCAAATCGCATCCGATGCTGCTGCCATTCGAAACCTCCAGCCAATCGATACGCCTATTACTCGTGGGTCTTGTTAACATCGACCCACAGTCATATCATTATAGCACATGATGACCAGCTTTGCCATCTTAACACTTGGCTGCAAAGTGAATCAGTACGAAAGCCAGCAGATTCGCCAGCTTCTCGAAGGCTGCGGACTGCGTCGGGTGGACCTCGCGGACTCGCCCGAACTCGTCGTGGTCAATAGCTGCTGTGTCACTCACACCGCCTCGGCCAAGAGCCGCCACCTGCTCCACCAGGCCGGGAAACAGAACCCGCAAGCCATCGTACTTTGCGGCTGCCTGCCCGCCGCTCCGACAGACGAACTCACTGTCGTCGGGGAGAACATCCATGTTGTCAAGGACCGATGCGAACTCCCGGCCACCCTGAGCCGCCTGGCTCGCACCGAATCAACCACCCCAGATTCGAATCACCCTTCAGCCACCCTCATTAGACCAGAAAACGGTGCCAAAGTCAAGTCCAAAAACGACTTACATCTATGCCGGGATTTGCCGGCTCTCGCATCGTTTCATGGCCAAACTCGTGCATTTCTCAAGATCCAGGACGGTTGTGATGGTCCGTGCCTCTATTGCATTATACCGACGGTCCGCCCGGTTGTTCGATTCAGGAATCCCGGGGAAATCCTCACGGAAGCAAGGGCTCTCGTGGCCGCAGGACACAAGGAAATCGTCATAACCGGCGTCCACATCGGCGCTTACGGCCAGACCACAGTCCGACGTCGCCGGTGGACCACCGAAGAGAACCCGCACTTGGCCGACCTGCTGGACCAAGTCGCTCAGGTCCCCGGTCTGGTCCGCATCCGCGTCAGTTCGCTTGACCCGGCGGACGTTACGCCGCGACTGCTCGACGTGTTCTGTGCCCATCCTAACATGATGCCACACCTGCACTTATCGCTTCAATCGGGTTCAAACGCGGTCCTTCACAGGATGGCCCGACCCTACAGCGCCGACGAGTTCCGCGAGAGGGTCGCACTCGTCAAGGACCGCTTGGACCGGCCTGCGATAACGACCGATATTATCGTCGGCTTCCCAGGTGAGACGGATGCGGAGTTCGAGGAAACGGTCGCCCTCGCCCGGGAAGTCGGCTTCGCCAAGATGCACGTCTTCGCCTTCTCGCCGCGAAAAGGCACGGCAGCAGCCAAAATGCGGCCGCGAGTCCCTCCGGCGGTCATCAAGGCCCGCTCGAAGACCCTCCGCGACCTCAACCGGGAGCTTCAGACCCGCTTCCGGGCACAGTTCCTCGGCCAGACCGCCCAGGTCCTGATCGAGGAGAATGTCGACGGCTCCCCCGCCGGCCGGGCGGAACGCTATTTCGAGGTCCGGATAGGACAACATAAGACGGATGGGACCAATGGGACGGATAGGACACGCCCACGCGAGGACCAGTCTCATGAGTCCTATCCGTCCCATCCGTCCTATTCGCCTGGCGAGATCGTCGCCGTCCGACTCGACCAGAACGGCCGCGACGCGATTCTCGGAACAATCGTTTGATTCTTCCGGACTGTGACGCTATCATCGCACTCATGGAGCGGAATGGGAAGAACAAGACGGATGGGACCGATGGGAACCATGAGCATCGGATCATTCCTCCTCACGGCGGCTACCGCAACCTGAAGTCCTACCAAGCCGCAGAGATCATCTTCGACGCAACAAACGCTTTCTGTGCCCGCTTCATCAATCCGCGCTCCCGCACTTTCGACCAGATGGTGCAAGCCGCTCGCAGCGGCAAGCAGAACATCGCGGAGGCCAGCCAAGATTCCGGCACGTCCAAGAAGACCGAGTTCAAACTCACCGGCGTCGCTCGCGGCAGCCTCCAGGAACTGCTCGAAGACTACGAGGACTTTCTCCGCCAGCGCCGCCTGCCGATCTGGCCAAAGGAGCATCCGCAGGCACAAGTAATCCGGAACCTCGCCTATAAGTCCGATAGGTCCTATTCGTCCTATCAGTCATATGTCGAGGAGTCCCCGCCGGAGGTCGCGGCGAACACCCTGCTCTGCGTAATCCATCAGGCCAACTATCTTCTCGACCGCCAGCTCGAATCCCTGGAGCGCCAGTTCCTCAAGGAAGGCGGCTTCACCGAGCGTCTCTACCGAGCCCGCTCGCAGCACCGCCGCTCGCAATCCAGCAGCCCGCCCCCGCGAAACCGAGGATCGAATGAGTCCCATTAGTCCCATCCGTCCTATCCGTCCAATCGGTCCTATGGGTCCCGATCTCCAAGAACAGCAGCGGACTTTCGTCGGGCGACAAGCTTCATTTACGTGATCTCGTCGTTCTGTTATACTCAAGGTCATGGACGGACTCGCATCGGCAAAGATCGACAAGACCGCCTTCTCTGTCGGCTCGCTTCGCGACCCTTCGGACGAGAAGGCCTATTGGCTGTCCAAGACGCCACAAGAGCGGTTGCAGGCCCTGGAATTGATGCGTCAAATCGTCTATGGCTACGATCCGGCTACCACCCGACTTCAAAGAGTTTTTGAGGTTGCCTCCGGCCGACACCAGGACCTCGCGGACCTGGAGCACCTGCCATAGCCCCCACTAGTCCCACAGGTCCCGCGGGTCCCATGCGTCCCATCGACCCCGCGAAATTCGGCCGTTATCCGCTTGCGGCCTGCTTCGCTCGCCTGTATCCTCTTTGAAAGTGTTGGCGACATGACACAACAGGGCCATTGCCGACAGGCAAGGCAGCGAGAATGGATGAGCAGCGGACATTCGTCGGGCGACAAGCTTCATTTACGCCGCAAGGCAGTTCTGCTATACTCAGACCATAGACGAGTTCGCTCGGCGAAGACCGCCAAGACCGTCAACCTCACAGATGGAGCACGCAAATGGCAGCGGACATAAAGAAGGTTTATCAGGCATTCGACCCGGCCCCCTTGTCCGATGCGAACAGCAATCTCTACGTCCCGCTCGACGATGTCCGCGGCAGTTCCGGCTTGGTGACAAGCCTCACGAAGAAGATCCGCCTGGCAGACAAACCGATTTTCCAACTTCTTGCCGGGCACATCGGCAGCGGCAAGAGCACGGAACTACGGCAGGTGCAGGCCAGACTCGAAACCGGCGAAAGTCGTTTCTTCACGGTCTTCTGCCAGGTCCTGGAAGATATCGATCCCACCGACGCCGATTTTCCCGACATCCTTATGGCCATCATGCGTCAGGTCGCCCAACAACTCCGAGAACGCCTCGGAATCAAGCTGAAGCCGGGCTACTTCAAGCAGCGATGGGAAGAATTCAAGGGATTCTTCGGCAGTGAGGTCAAGTTCGAATCACTGGAGTTGGAGAGCGGCTTGGTCAAGTTCACGGCGGCTATCAAGAGCAGTCCCAGCACGCGACACGAGATCCGCAAGGTCCTTGAACCAAGAACCGACAGTCTGATCGCAGCAGCAAACGACATCCTCGGCCAAGCCGTCGGCGAGGTAATCAAGAAAGACAAAGGCTATGTGGGCATCGCGATCATCGCAGACGACCTGGACAAGCTCTCGGTGCTGCACCAGCCTGACTTGGATGGCTCGGTGGCTGATCGCCTCTTCATGACAAGACGGGACCAGCTTACGGCTTTTCGATGTCCCATGATCTGCACGATCCCGCTCTCGCTCATGTACTCGTGCAAGGGACAACAGATGGCCAACCTCTATGGGATGACGTCGCTTCCGATCGTCCCCATGACCAAGATCTTCGACCACACCGGCAAGAGGCACACGCCGGGATTCGAGAAATTCCGCGAGATCATCGCCCGACGCATCAAACAAGCCGAGGTGGAGGAAGCAGACGTTTTCGAGGGCGATGTGAGGGACAGGATCATCGAGTATAGCGGCGGGCAGCCCCGCGTCCTCGTCACCATCATCCGAGATTCGCTGGTCGAAGGTGATTTGCCTCTGAGCAAGGCAACAGTCGATGCGGTGGCAAAGAAGGTCACGCATTCCTATGCGAGACAACTCCGCGAGGAGCACTGGAAGATCATCGACCAAGTCCAGAAGACGCACAAGCTCAAGCGCACCACTGGGAACGATTCGTTATGCATGGAGCTTCTCGCAAACCGCGCCATCCTGCAATATCCAAATGATCCAGAATGGTACGCCCCGAATCCCCTGCTGCCCAAGCGAAGCAAGAAATGAGCAAGAGCAAGACGACATCTCGTCCGTACGAGCAGACCGCCCAGCAGCGAGCGGAACTCGATGCCCTGCGCCGCATGCTCAAACTCTCGGAGGGCACCTTCTCGCTGAGCGTCGCGATCTGCAACAGTCCGGCCCTGCGAGATTACGTCATCAAGTACATGACGGGCGAAGTGCAAGGCATCGAGGTCGTGCGCATCCCGGAAGATGCGCAGGACATCCTCGATACTGTCCGCCGTCAAATACGGAATGGTCAGGCGCGAGCGGTCTTTGTTGTAGATATGGAAAAGGCCCTCGCTGCTGAAGACAAGAGGAACCGAGTCCTGCAGAATCTAAACGTCAGCCGGGAGCAATGGCAGGCCACCTATCGATGTCCCGTCGTCTTCTGGCTGCCGGAATACGTGATGTCCCTCTTGATGGCCCAAGCCCGCGACCTGTGGTCCTGGGTGAGCCATCAATTCGAGTTCGTATCCGAACAAGCCACCGCTTTCGCGGGTCAACAGGACAAGTACGCCGGGAATGTCACCCTCGCCGGCAACCTGGACGTCCACGAGAAGCGTTTCCGCATCGCGGAGTTGGAGCAACGAATTGCCGATGCCGGGCAAGAGCCGGATGAACAACTCAGAGAACACGTACTTGCATGGCGAAACGAACTCGCCTGCCTCCACGAAGCACTCGGCAATTTGGACAGGGCGATGGCCCTGCATAAAGAGAACGAGCAAATGGGCCGTCGGTGGGGCAATTTGAACGACCTGTCAATCAGCCTCGGCAACCAGGCCTTAATCATGCTGGATCGCGGAGACATGGAGGGCGCAATGGCCCTGCACAGAGAAGCCGAGCGAATCTGCCGCCAGTTGGGGAATCTCGGCGGCCTGCAGCGAGTCCTCGGCAACCAAGCGTTGATCCTGATGAATCGCGGAGACTTGGCGGCCGCGATGGATCTGCTGACAGAACAGGAACGAATCTGTCAACAGACAGGGAATGCCAACAGTCTGTCAATTAACCTCGGCAACCGGGCCGGGATCTTGTTGACTCTCGCAGACCTGGACGGTGCGATGGCTCTCCTCAAGGAACAGGAGCGAATCTGCCGACAGTTGGGAAATCTGGTAGGTCTGCAAGCGAGCCTCGGCAACCAGGCCTTGGTCCTGAAAGCTCGCGGAGACCTGGATCGGGCGACGACACTCCTCAAGGAAGTGGAGCAGATCAGCCGCCGGTTGGGCAATGTGGAAAGTCTCGCGCTATCATTGGCGAATCAAGCGTCGGTACTCCAGCAGGCAGGACGCGTTCGCGAAGCTCTGGCGTTTGCCGAGGAGGCGTATCAGCTTGCTTCGAAGCATGGCTATGTCTTGCTGGCCAGGCAGATTGAGCCAATCCTCAACGCCGCGAGGGAGGCGACCCAAGGCAAGTGACACATATCGCGAGACACTGCTGAGCGGCGTGCGGAGCACGCCCTACCGCTGTCGCCTCTTCCAAGCGCACCAAGGCAAGATGCGGGTCGGCCACAGAGGGATGGAAGATACGAAGAGGACAGCCAACTCGAACGATAGCAGGACTCCATCCTTCTGTGACCCTCAGGTCCTCTGCGGTTGGAGAGGGCGTGGATTCCCGCCTCCTCTGAAAAATACCCCGTCACGCGGCCTCGTCGGCTTGCGGTGGGATCACTTTATATCCCAGGGATTCCAGCACCTTGCGATGATATCGTGCGACGCGAGCCGTGTTGAGCTTCTGGAAGTAGT
>JAGOLX010000054.1 GCA_017993835.1 Phycisphaerae bacterium | reverse complement strand
TTCGTCCCGGTGCGACGCAGGCGAAGCTGGTGTGGATCGGTCGGATCGCGACGTCGGTGATGGTGCTGATCGGCCTGCTGTGGATTCCGGTGATCAAGGGCGGCAAGGGCCTGTACGACTACCTGCAAGGGGTCCAGGCGTACCTGGCTCCGCCGATCTTCGTGGTGTTCTTCCTGGGTGTGTTCCTGAAGCGGCTGAACGGCAAGGGCTGCCTTGCGGCGTTGATCGTGGGGTTCATCATGGGCCTGTTCCGCCTGGCGGTGGACACGCCGGTGAAGCTCAAGAACGTCTTCCCGGACTTCCACTACGCGGAAGGCTCGTTCCTGTGGATCGTGAACAACATCTACTTCCAGTACTACAGCGTGCTGATCTTCCTGACGTGCTCGCTGGTGATGATCGTGGTGAGCTACCTGACGGCGGCGCCGGACTACGAGAAGATCAAGGGCCTGACGTTCGCGACGCAGACGGCGGAGGATCGTCGCCAGAGTCGGGCCAGTTGGACGAAGGGCGACTTGATCTTCACCGGTGTGGTGCTGGCGTTGATTCTGACGGCCTACATCTACTTCAGCGGCTGACGGCGCATGCCGCATGGATCGCGAAGCGTGAAGCGATGCAGAATGTCGCTCCACTCGACACCAACAGGGCTCTCGAATGCGGCCCCCCGCGTTCGGGAGCCCTCTAATTATTGCGTTGTCGGCAAGAGAAGAGGGAAGGGCAGGAGGCGTAATCCCTCAGGCGACATCGATACTACCACGACACTACAGCTATCCGCTGTCGTCTGTCAGAAAACGGTGGCTGTCCCCCGTATACGCCCGTATACGCAGACCCGGCCCTGTTTACCCACATGTCATTGATGCCGTTGTCTTGTTCCGCAGTGAAATCCCATGTTGCGTCGAGATAGGTGGAAACATCGTGCATTTCGGCCGTACTCAAGCCCAAGCCCCCGACGCTGGTTGATACGCCACTGACCTCTATGTCCCAGAAACTGTTCTGGACAACGCGATCGGGAGTACCTCGGGTCCCCGACATCCGCGTGCCCACCAACCCTCCGCGACCTGAGCAATCGGGAGTGATTGCCGTCGCGGCATAGCAGCGCCGGATTTCACCTTCCCAGAGAATGCCTATGAGTCCCCCGGTACCCGCGGCCACGCTCTCGATGCTCACCTGGCTGAAGCAGTCCAGGACGTACCCCGAGGACTGATAGCCGATAAGCCCTCCGGCGTTGCCACAGCGGACGATCCGTCCTTGAGTATAGCACCCCACGATGACGCCCATATTGACGCTCGCCAGTATGCCCGCAGACGAGACACCTTGGCCATCGATGAAGATGTCTTCGAGGCCCAGATGCATAATCCTGCCCGCCCACCCAATCCCTCCGAAGAACCCGAGGTCGCCCCTTCCGGCTATCGAGAAGTTGCGGATCACATGACCGTTGCCGTTGAAACACCCGGTATACAGGGATCTGTACTCGCCGAAATTGGGAACGAAAACGATGTTTGGCGAGACGATGGAGTGCTCAAATACCTCCCCGTCCAGATCGATATCTGCCGTCAACAGAAACGACTTGTCAAAGTCCTCCGGCCGGGATGCCAGTTCCAGAATGTCCGCTTTGCAGGATAGCACATAGGGTGAGACGGGGGTTCCCTCTCCTCCAGAATACGCGATGGCTCTGGTTCCGGGCAGGCAGAAAAGGACCAACAGCCACACCGGCGGCTTAATCGTCATGTTACATGCCATGTTGTTCACCCCTATTCACATCAGTACTCGTCCCTCTCACTTCCTGCTGCAACTTTGTCGCCGCCTCTTGTTCCTTGAGTTTGCGGTGCTGCTCTCGAACATCCTCACGTATTCGCTCGTTTTCTTCTATCAGTTCCTTCTCTTCTGCCTTGCGGTACTCTTTGCCAACCCCCAAGGAACCCACATCGCAAGTTGATCGCCTCAGTTCCATTCTGCACCGAACACGCGATAGCTATCCATATCGTTCGCCGCCTTCGTTGCCACAGAGAACGCTGGGCACATGACGCCTTCGTTCTCATGTGGTTTCTTCCGTCCTCCATCGTCAATTCCTATCGCCATATTGCCCGAACCGGGCGGAATTGTCAAGAGAAAGCAGTCGCTTGGCGGTGTTGTGCGTGATGCTCCCGGCCGACAGCGGCAGGTGCGTGCCATTCGGAACAGATGCCGGTTCTCGGCCTTCCAACTCCCGTCGATGTGGAACACGATGCCGTTGCGGCCTCTTCCTCGCCCGTGTCGTCTCGGCCGGGGTCTGCAATTGCTAGGTTCTGCGTCCCGGGCTACTCCCTGTCGTGGGGGCGGAGTTCGTTGGCCATCAGGTTCATGCTGTCCTTGAGCCTCTGGACGTAGTCGTTCTCCGACATCTCCATGATCCCGATGGCGTCACGGACCTTGGCACGGACCAGACCGCAGGTGTTCTCGATGTCGTTCAGCATGAGCTGCGCGTTGTGGACGTCCAGTGCGAGGACATCGATGATCACGGCCACGAAATCCCCACGGGCGTCGGGCACCGCCATATCGAGAACCCGGTCGCTCTCCACGACTTCGAACCGCCTGTCCGGGACCTCGTAGATGATCGAGGCGGCCTGGTCCAGCTTGTAGAAGCACGCCTTCATCGCGAGAACCAGTTCGTCGGCGGTGGGGAACAGGTCCTCCAGCAGGGCGCCGCGCTTCTTGAAGCCGATCTCCGAGAGGCCTTCGAGGCCCCTGAACTGTATCATCAATCGGTAGCGATCGAGATCAATCATGGGCGGACCGGCTCCTCTTTCAGTCGGCACTTTGGTCGAGCGTCAGCACCGCGGCCAGGGTCGCCTGCACGGTTATGGCGGCGTTGCGGACGTCGCAGTTCTCCGGGATGTCCCCCTCGGCGTGGTAGTGGGGGTCGCCATAGGGCCAGGACCCGATGTTGATGACCGCGGCGGGGAAACCGGCCAGGACGAACGAGCCGTCGTCGTCGCCGGGCGCGGATCGCTCCGCAGCCCGCTGTTCCAGACCGAGCGAGTACCTCGCGTTCACCTCGGCCATCAGTTCGGCCAGGCGTCGGCCCTCGGGCTTCGTATATGCGGTCACGTTGGTCATTCTCCCTGCGGCGGTCTCCTCAGGCGGCTTGGCGCCGATGCCGTCGAGGTTGAAGACCGCGATGATGTCGTCGCCTCGCGATTTGGCGTTTTGTGCGGCGGTCTTGCTCGTCCAGGGCCAGTGCTCCTCGTTGCACCAGACGAAGCGAACGGTGCCCTCGGTGGTCTGCGTCGCGAGGACACGCGCGATTTCCAGCACGCCGGCGGTGCCGATGGCGTTGTCGTTGGCCCCCGGCGAGTCCACCCAGCTCTGAGAGTCCTTGTGCGCCACGAGCACGATGATCTTGTCCGGGCGAGAGCGGCCCTTCTTCTCGACGCAGAGATTGTACGCGGTGTACCAGGGGTCTTCCGGCTTCGGCGGCGAGTACTGATGCTGCTTCGGTTTGCTCGCGTCCCGGCGGAACGCCTGCACCTGAACGCCTTCCCGTTCGGCGCGGTATCCCCAGGCCGTCAGTTTGCCCGCGAGGTAGTCGTCGGCCTCGTAGAGGGTGTTTTTCTCGTGGCCGGGCAGCGTGAGATTGAGCTTCCGGAAGGGCAGCGGGTCTTTCGCGAGATAGAACACGTGCTTCGAGATTTGCTCGCGATCGACAGCGTCGATGAGCCGGCGGATACTGGCCTCCGCCGGCTTGGGATCGGTATTCGGTTGCTGATCTCGTCCGGCCGCGAGGAGAATGCCTGGGGAGGAAAGGAGCAGCAAGCCGATTGCGTAAGTCCATGCATGTCTCATGCCGTGTACTCCTTCTGGGCCACTCTATCCCTGACCTGGTTCGGGAGGGGCCTGCACAGGTTCCGGGGGGGGCTCCGCTGGCGTCGGCGGCGACGGGGGCGGGAGCTGAACCTCCGGGGCTGCTGCCCGCTGCTGCGGATAGTCGATGGCGAACTTGGCGCGGACCTTCTCGAGCATCTGGGCCTTCGTCTCGACCCGCCAGACCAGGAGCGTCAGCGGGGGGCGGGACTTCTCCTTGAACGTGATGATGATCCGCCCGAAGCCGAGCAGGCGCTCGACGAAGTCGGATGTATCGACCTTGGTGTTGTAGTCCTCGCGTCCGATCTGCTCGCCGGCCTCGGTGGGGCCCACCTGGACGTTCAGGAAGTTGGGCGTGATGGCGACGTAGCAAAACAGCCCCTGCAGCCAGGAGATGAAGATCGTCAGGCCGCCGATGATGGCGATGAGCAGGTAGCCCGTTCCGCTGATGGAGAAGGCCAGACTGGTGAACAGTCGCAGGAAGCCGCCCACCCAGCCGAGCAGGTGCAGCCAGAGCAGGAGAAAGCCGATCCCCACGGCACCGAGCAGGAGGATCCTGATGTTGAGGTGGTACTCTTCGATCAGGAAATTGGCGAAGAAGATGGCGAACCAGACGCCTCCGACGAGCTTTGGATCGATGCCGGCGAAGACCTTCCAGCCGGACTCCTGCATGAACATCAGGATCGACGCCAGCACAGCCACCAGGAGCGTGGGGACATAGAGGATCTTGGGGGTCCAGCCGAAGATGACGAGCCAGTCGTTGATGTCCGGGTCCTGGCGCAATTGCCGCTCCATGCCCATCCGCGTGCGCATGGTCTTTCGCAGGATCAGCCAGGCCGCAACGCCTGCCAGAATGACGCCGAACGCGATGTACACGGCGATCATCTGATTCGATGTCCACGACCACGCCAGCATATCGGGGCCTCCCAACCAAAGAACCTGCATAGCTCGAACCGCACGCTCCCGATTGTAACCGGGAACGGGCGGCTGTGCCACTACATAACGCCTGACGGCGTCACTATGAACCCACGCTTACGGGATGGCCCTGGTGGCGCCGGTGGTGAAGCCGCCGTCCACGAGGAGGATCTGGCCGGTGACGTAGGCACAGGCGTCGGAGGCCAGGAAGATGACGGCGCCGTCGAGGTCGTTGGGCTGGCCGGGGCGACCGAGCGGGATGCGGTCCGTGATGTACTGGACCCACTTTTCGTTCTGGTAGAGGGCCCGGTTCTGGGCGGTCTGGAACCAGCCCGGGGCCAGGACGTTGACGGTCACGCCGTGCCGGCCCCATTCCGCGGCGAGGCTCCGGCTCATCTGCAGGACGCCGCCCCGGCTGGCGCAGTACGGGCCGATCCCCTCCATCCCGAACAGACACGTACACGAGCCGATGTTGATGATCCGTCCATACTCACGCCGGATCATCTCCTTGCCCACCGCCTGGGCGACGAAGAACGCGCCCTTGAGGTTCGTGTTCAGGACGGTGTCCCACTCCTTCCAGGTGAACTCGACTGCGGGGTGGCGGATGTTCAGGCCGGCGTTGTTGACGAGGATGTCGATCTGCCCGTACTCGTCGATGGCAGTGCGGACCATGCCCGTGATGTCGGTCTCGTTCAGCACGTCGAGTCTGACGGGCAGGGCCCTGCGCCCGAGTCCCTCGATTTCCTCCTTGAAAGGCATCAGACGGGCCGGATCGCGACTGGTGATGACCAGGTCCGCGCCGGCCTTGGCGAGCGCCCGGCCGAAATACTGGCCGAGTCCCCGACTGGCGCCCGTGACGACGGCGACTTTGCCCGACAAATCGAAAAGCTTCTCCATCTCGGAATACTCCTGCCAAGATCCCTGATACAAGGCCGCAAGTTTCAAGTTCGATTGTTGAAGGTTGATTTGTGATTTGAAGAACGCTGCGGTTCAGCTTCTTCGAATCAACAATCAAACATCAACAATCACACATCGCCCCGGCTACGGCTCCAACACGATCTTCAACAGGTTCTCCCTGGCTTCCAGCAGGCGTTTGAATGCGTCCGGGCCTTCGCGCAGCGGCAGCACCTCGCTGACGAGCGGGCCGACGTCGATTTGGCCCGAGGCGATCAGGTCGATGCAGGTCCGGAACTCGCCCGAGCTGGCGTAGGAGCCGGTGAACGTCAGCTCTCGCGAGACGAGTTCCTGCAGGTTGAACTCGACCTCCTTTTGAAGGTTGCCGACGGCGACGACGTGCCCGCCCGTGTGGGTGATGGCCACTGCCTGGCGGAAGGTCTCCGCGAAGCCGACGGCCTCGAACACCACGTCCGCGCCGCGACCTTGCGTCTTCTCCAGGACGGCTTCCCTCAGATTGGTCTTGCTTGGATTCAAGCAGGCGTCGGCGCCGACCTTCCTGGCCAGGCCCAGTCGGAACTCGTTGGGGTCCGATGCGATGACGGTGCCGGCCCCACGGAGCCTCGCCGCCTGCAGGATAAAAAGGCCGATCGTGCCGGCGCCGACGACCACGACCGTGTCGGTCTTCGAGATCGGCGCCCGACCGGCGGCGTGCATGCCGATGGAGGCAGGCTCCAGCAGGGCCGCCTGAACAAACGACACATTCTCCGGGAGCTTGGCGCAGATCCAGTGGGGCACTGCGACGAACTCCGCGAAGGCGCCGTCGCGCTTGAACTCGGGGACCGAGACGCCCAACACTTGGCGCTTCACGCAGCGATTGAACAAGCCCTGCACGCAGGCGGGGCACTGATTGCAGTAGACCGTGGAATCGAAGCAGATGCGGTCGCCCGGCGCGAAGCCCATGACGTTTCGTCCCACCCGCTCGACGACGCCTGCGGCCTCGTGGCCCATGATGAGCGGCGGGAGCCGTCGGCCCGTCTTGCCTGTGTGGCCCGCGACGTCGGAACCGCAGATCCCGCAGGCCTTGACGCGGACCAGCACGTCCTCGTCGCCGATCACCGGCTCGGGGACGTCGGTGAACTCGAAGGCATAGGGTCCTGTGTAGAGCAACGCTTTCACTTCAGCACCTCCATGTTTGCCTTGTCATGCTGAACCAAGTGAAGCATCCGGCGCGGGAATTGCGATTGTGCTTTGGATGCGAGAGTCGCATTTCACTCGCTGCCCGGATCCTTCGCTGTGGCTCAGGATGACAAGAGAAAACAGGCCCGACATACATACCGACAGGATACCTCATTCGACGCCCGATGAAAAGCGTCGTGTTTCGAAGTTCATGCCAACGGCAAAAGGGTCGCGAAGACCGTCGTGACGAGCAGGCCGATGACCGCGGTGCTGCTGACGGTGACCGTCCAGGTCTTGAGGGTCTCGACCTCGGTCAGCCCGCCCATCTTGGCGAAGACCCAGAAGCCCGAGTCGTTCATCCAGTTCCCACACTGGGCGCCCCAGCCGATGGCGCAGGCGAGATACACCGGGTGGAAGCCGAGCACGTCGGTCGGGGGAATGAGGGTTGCCATCATGCCCGCGGTGGTCAACATCGAGACCGTGCTGCTGCCCTGGGCGAACTTGATGAGGAAGGCGACGAGAAAACCCATGAACAGGAGCGTCAGGCCGCCGAGTTGCTGGGTCGTGCCGCCGGGGGAGAGGGCCTGGACGATGGCCGGGCCGATCCGAGCCTCCTTGAGCATGGCGCCGAACGCACCGCCGGCGGAGGTGATGAGGATGATGACGCCCGCGCTCATGAGCGAGGTCTCGATTGCCTTGGCGAGCCCGTCGCGTCCGGGTTTGCGCTGTCGCCAGAGGACGTACAGCGCGATGGCTGCGGAAACCGCCATCGCCAGATTCGGATTGCCGAGCACGGCGGTGTAGCCTTCAACCTGCTTGATGGCGGATTCCTCGATCGCCCCCTTGGCCTGCGACGAGACCACCGTGTGCATTGTGATCAGGAGGACCGGCAGGATGATGGGCAGGGCGGACAGGAACAGGCCGGGCAGCTTGTCGTCGGGCAGCGGATCGGGCTCGGTCCGCCCGCCTTCGAGGGCTCGCATGGGGATGTCGATTCGTGACGCCACGCAGCGAACGAGAACGAGGACTGCTACCGCAGTCGGAATGGCACACAGCAGCCCGATGCCGATCATCGTGCCCAGATCGATGTGCAGCGTCTCTGCGATGATGAGCGGTCCCGGCGTGGGTGGCACCATCGAATGGGTAATCGAGGCGCCGCCGCCCATCGCGAGAATCAGCAGCAGGTAGCCTCGCTTCGTCCGACGGTGCATCGAGCGGGCCAGCGGCAGCAGCAGGTAGAACACGGTGTCGAAGAAGACCGGGACCGACAGGACGAAGCCGCTGGCCATGAGCGAGACCTCGCACCGTTTCTCACCCAGCAGGCGGACGAACATCCGCACGACGCGGTCTGCGGCGCCGGAAGCGATCAGGCAATCGCCGATGATGGCCGCCAGGGCGATGACGATGCCGATCTTGCCTGCGGTCGTGCCGAAGGCCTCGGCGACCCGCGTAATTCGGCCGGCGAACGGCCCGGGCGACAGCAGACTCACGACGATCGCGGCGGTGATCAACGCCAGGAAGGCATTGACGCGGAGCACGACGATCATGCCGATGACGATGGCGACGCCCACGGCCAGGATCATCAAAGGGATCGCCGGATGAGTCTGGGCGGGCGTCCCCGCCGCCAGCAGGACCAATGCATCCATTCCCATCGCGTCTCAATCCCTTTCCTCGGTGGTGTTCTCGGTTCGTGAGGCTGCAAGGCCGATCACTTCACTGGGCCCTTCACCATGTCCTTGTGGGGCAACATGTCGGGGACAACGCGGACCTCCGTGCTGAAGCGGTAGGGGACGGATGTGCCGGAGTCGAATCGCAGCTCCACGAAGTATGCGGTCCAGCCTTTCTCAGGAGCCTTGACTTGGGCGTCGTAGACCCCGGTGTTCGTGCCCGCCAGGGGCAAGGCAGCCCACGTCTTGCCGATGGTCTCCAGACGGAAGTCCCTGGCATTCGGATTCGTCGCGGTCCACAGCGTTACTTGCGTGGGCCTGGTTTTGGCGGCGACCACCATATGTCCCTCG
This sequence comes from Phycisphaerae bacterium, assembly GCA_017993835.1. GTDB lineage: Bacteria > Planctomycetota > Phycisphaerae > Sedimentisphaerales > Anaerobacaceae > PLanc-01. The sequence goes on along the minus strand of JAGOLX010000054.1, from coordinate 33,369 downwards.
CCTGCGACCTGCCAGGAGAACTGCGGCAGCTCGCGTCCGGCCAGGATGCCGGCGTACCAGGCGAGCATGGCCTTGTCGGCGTCGGAATCCTTGAGCCCGTGGTCGGTGTTCGCGTTGTAGAGGAGGTACTTCGAGCCGGGCAGGTCCTGGAAATAGAACTGGGCGGAGTCGGGCAGGAAGAACTGGTCGCCCGAGGAGTTCAGGAGGAACTTGGGCATCGTGTAGCGGTCGCGGTACTCGTAGGGGTCCACGAAGCTGATGAGTTTCTGTCCCTCCGGCGTGTCGAGCCGGCTGAAGATGTCGTGGGCCTGATAGTCGCCGATGGCCGTGGAGTAGAATCCATAGGCGGCCAGGTGGTGGCGCATCTGCTCGTCCATGTTCAGCACGTCGATCACGCAGGGCGCAATGGCGCGGACCCGCTTATCGACTGCGGCGGTCAGCCAGGTGGTCCAGCCCCGCTTGGAGCCGCCGGAGACGACGAACTGCTTGATCTTCAGGTTCCCGTTGGCGGGTTTGGCCAGGTGGTCCTGGACCGTGTCCATCGCGCGGACGGCGCTCTTGACCATGGGCAGCAGGAGCGGCCAGGTCGTGTCGTCCGTCCGGACGCACTTGTCGAAGGTGTAGGCGATGATGGCGTCCTCATGCCGCTGGTTGCCGGGGTCGTCCGGGAAGACCAACGGCTGGTTCGGCACCTGCCTGAGGTCCACAACGACAGTCCTGCTCTGGAGGGCGATCTGGGTGAGCATGCCGTCCGGGCCGGAGGGCGGATTGCCTCCGTTGCTGCCGCCGTTGATCCAGAGCAGGGCAGTGTCGCTCGTGGCGCCGTTCGGGACGATGATCGTCAGCCAGTGCTGCCAGAGCGTGCGGTTGACTTCCGCGCTGGTCCGCCAGGTTTGCGACTTCATGTCGAGGATGTGGATCTTGCCGAGCGGGTGGTCGATGGTCTTGACTACGGTATACGTGTAGCTGGCGTCCGGCTTGGCCACGTAGTCGTCCAGCGGCGTTGCGACCGCCAGGGTCGTCATCAGGAGCGTTACGAGCACCACCAGCAGCTTCTGCACTCTCATCGTCACACCTGCCTTTCAGGAAGAAAACTCGAAATTCGAAACCCGAAATCCGAAACAAGCACGAATGATCAAAACCCAAAACGGCCCATCCGAATGTGCGATAGCATTTCGATCATTCGAACTTCGGTCCTTTGGATTTGTTTCGGATTTCGAGTTTCGTGCTTCGGATTTCTGTCTCAGTTTACACTCGACGGGGGAACACGCTCCGCAGGTACTCTGCGTCGTACCGGCAGCTTTCCTCGACGCCCAGCGGCATCTTGACGCCTTCCATGACGATCCAGCCACGGTACTCGATCTTGTCCATCGACTCGCGGACCCGGGCGAAGTCGATGGAGCCCTTGCCGTAGAGGTCGTCGTAGTCCTTCGCGTGGAACTGGCAGATCCGCTTGCCGAGCGTGCCGATCTCCTTGTAGATGTCGTAGCCCATCTTGTGGGAGTTGGCGACGTCGTAGTACACCTGCACCGCGGGCGAGGCGACGCGGTCGAGGATCGCGATGTGCTCCTCGGCGCTGAGCCAGGACTCGATGGCGAGGGTCACGCCGGCCTTCTCGGCCTTGGCGGCGACGTTCTTGAGCTTCGCGACCGTCGCGTCGGTCCCTGCGGCGTCGTTCTTCAGGTCCCCTTTGCCGAAGAAGGCCAGCAGGATGATCCTCCGTCGCATGGGCATTGCCTGGGCAACGTCGATGGCCTTGTCCACCCATTGCTCGGCGCGCGGGTCGCTCTTGTAGGCGACCTCGTTGAGCACGCCCATCGCCAGGGAGGCGATCCGCAGATCCTGGGCTCTGATCTCTTCGGCGTAGCGTTTCTGGAGTTGCGCGTCGAACAAAGGCGGTTCCGTATCGGGTCCGCCTCCGAAGTCCACCTGGACGCCATCGAGTCCGATCTTCTTGGCGAGGGCGAAGGCCGCGGGATCGCATCGCTTGCCGATGGTCCAGTCGCAGACGCCCAGCCTGAACCCTCGCGGGGCCCGCTGTCCTCTTTGGCGGTTCTCCTCCTGGCCGAGCAGGGTCCGGCCGGGCAGGAACGTCAGACCTGCGAACGCGCCCGCAGCGGCGCCGAGCACCCGCCGACGGCTGATTGCTGCACTCGTCATATCTGTCCTCCTCAACGCCTGGCGTTGGGCTTCCGTTTGGAGTTCCGCCTTCAGGCGGCGTAAGACCGCGTAAACGCGGAACTCCAAACATGGGACCCAGCTACCGATCCAGGGCGTCGGAAATCATCGAAGTTCGAGGTTGCCGGTGCTACGACTTCAGACCTTTCAGATTCCCGTCGAGCTTCTCGTTCTTCTTGAGCATCTCGTCCCAGGTGACCAGGCGATTCTCATAGGCCGCCATGCGTCCCAGGATCGTGATGAGGTTGCTGCGAACGCTCGTCTCGACGGTGGGGTTGTCGAACTTGCCTGTCGTGATACTGTCGTAGAAGGTCTTGATATTGGCGACGGCGCCGTCCTTGTAGATGCCCGGCGAGGAGCCGCCGCGATAGAAGTTCTTGCCGCGAATGAGGACCTGGCCGCCGTACTCGGTCTCGAGGACGCCCTGGGTGCCGAACATGCGGTTGCGGATGCCCTCGGGCTGCGTGCCATGGCCCTCGCACTGGCGCGAGCTGAACGTGATGCCGACGTTGTTCGGGTACTGGAACAGGAGGCTGAACGTGTCGTAGCAGGTGCCGACGGGACGGAACTTCCGACCGCCCGTGCCTACCGCCCAGACGGGCGGCACGCCCATGATCCAGTTCATCACGTCGAGCGTGTGGATATTCTGCTCGGTGATGATGTCGCCGGAGAGGACCTTGTCGAGCCCCCAGGCGCGGAGGCGATTCTCCGCGTTCTGCGGGTCGTTCCGCCAGGTGTCGTACATCCCGCCGAAGGGGCAGGTCGCGTGGTAGATCGCTTCGCCGAACCCGATCTCGCCAAGGGCCTTCTCGTCGTGCAGGCGGCGCATCGCTTCGATGTAGAAGGGATCGGCGCGGGTCTGGAAGTCGATCAGGAAGGCCAGCTTCTTTGCGGTGGCCTTGGCGCCGCTCTCGCCGATGGTCAGACAGCCGGGCACATCGACCGCGACGGGTTTGGCGAGGTAGGCGTGCTTGCCTGCCTGAACCGCGGCGGCCGCGTGCTCGGGTCGGAAGTAGGGGGCCGTCTCGAGCGCCACCGCGTCCGCCTTCTCGATCACCTTCAAATACCCGTTGAGACCTGTGAACCGGTTTGCCTGGGGCACACCCAGCTCGTTGCCCGCCCTGTCGGCGCGGTCCTGGAAGTAGTCAGAGACGGCGACGACGTTGTATCCGCCGTGCTCCTTGAAGAGCTTGGCGAGCCAGGTGCCGCGTCCGCCGCAGCCGACCAGACCGAGATTGATCTGCGAGTTGGCCGCGGTGCCGCGAACCAGGTCGGGTTTGATTACAGTCAGCGATGCGACAGCGACCCCGGCGCCGGCCATGAAACGACGACGACTCAAGGAAACGGGACGATGGGTAGACTCGGTGGGCTTGCGAACTTGCGACATCCTACGGTCCTCCTTTCAAGAACGCGTGCATGGAGAAGGGTCTCCAAACGCCTTGTGTGGCGTTCGGGAGCCCGCCATGCGTCTGTCAGCATTTAGCTCAGTGTCGCAATTATAGCATCCCCAGTGACCCGTGCAATGAGTTTCCCGCTGCTGCCATGTCCTGCTCATATCGCTTGCTTGCTGGATCTAAGTACGAGAGAATGCTATACTATGCGTGTCGAGTACGAGGCATAGGGACGCTATGGAAAAGGAGCTATCGCGACCACAGGTTTCCGCCCATCTGAAGGTGGGCGTCGGTTCTCTCGCTGTCGGCGGCTGTTACGTCGTCATGGTGCTCCTATTCGGGTGGAGCCCGATTCCCTGTCTTGTTTGGGCTTTGTCGCTGCTCTCTCTGATGTTCGGCGGTGTTGCGGTCGTCTGTGGCCTCTTCCTGAGGGACAATCGACGGGGCAGTCGTCCCTGGAAACACGTCGGGGTCCTTCTGGCCATCGCTGGGCTACTGTGTTCAAGCCACTACTTTCTCCTCTTGGACCTCCGCGCTCGACTCTTCGTGGCTTTGACCGGCGGGCGGGACGAACTGCAGGCCTGGGCTGTTGCTCTGCTCGACAGCCCTCGCGACCCCAACGATTTCGATGATCGGGTGCCGGAGGAACGCTGGTCCCCGCAGGTTCGACGGCTTAGGCCGAAGGCAGTCGACATCCAGTCGGTATTCGAGAATGGAACTGATGGTGTTCGCCTTGCCTACGGCAGTGGTTTCTTCCACTGGTGGATCGTGATTGGCCGGCCCGGCTCGCGACCGGACCCGAGGCACAACGATCCCAACGGCTTCGACTACTGGCTCCGCTGGGGTGACGGGGTCTACGATTGGCAGCAGGGGTAGGTCTGTGCAGAACCTGGACCCCGGAGGGATGGCCTGACATTATGCCTTGACGCCACACCGGTTGCTTCATAGAATGCCCCCCTTGATTCGAGCTGAAAAACCACACTGCACTGCTGTGCGTCTCACACACTGATGCCAGAGCGGAAACCGGAAGGATTACGAAACCATGATCAGAGTCAACGAGAACTATTTGAAGCTCAAAGCGGGGTACCTGTTCCCTGAGATCGGCCGGCGGGTCCGCGTATTCAAGCAGGAGCACCCGCAGGCGAAGGTCATCAGTATGGGGATCGGCGACGTGACCCAGCCCCTGGCGCCTGCGGTGATCGAGGCCATGCACAAGGCGGTCGATGAAATGGGCCGGCGCGAGACGTTCCGCGGCTACGAGGACACCGGCGTCGGTTACGAGTTCCTCCGCAAAGCCATCGTGGAAGGCGACTTCGCCAAACGCGGCGTGAGCATCGACCTGGACGAGGTCTTCGTCAGCGACGGGACCAAGCCCGACACCGGCAACATGCAGGAGATCTTCGGCGTCAAGAACGTCGTCGCGGTTGCCGACCCGGTCTACCCGGTCTACGTCGATACGAGCGTCATGGCGGGCCGGACCGGCGAAGCGGGCGATGAGGGCCAATACGCCGGCATCGTCTACATGCCTGCGACCGCCCAGAACGGGTTCGTGCCCGCGCCGCCTCGCAAGGCGGTCGATATGATCTACCTGTGCTTCCCGAACAACCCGACCGGCTCGGTCGCGACGAAGGCCCAGTTGGCCAAGTGGGTCGAGTACGCCCGCAAGCACAAGGCGGTGATTTTCTTCGACGCGGCGTACGAGGCCTACATCAGCGATCCGAAGATCCCGCACTCGATCTACGAGATCGAAGGGGCCAAGGAGGTCGCCATCGAGTTCCGCAGTTGCTCGAAGACCGCGGGTTTCACGGGCGTCCGCTGCGCCTACAGCATCGTGCCCAAGCAGCTCAAGGCCTATACGAAGGACGGCCAGGCGGTGGACGTCGCTCCGATCTGGAAGCGCCGCCATTGCACGAAGTTCAACGGTGTCTCGTATATCACGCAGGCGGGCGCCGCCGCGATCTACTCGGAGCAGGGGGCCAGGCAGGTCCAGCAGACCATCGATCTGTACATGGCCAACGCCGCGATGATCCGCGAGGGACTCACGAAGCTCGGCTACCAGGTCTTCGGCGGCGTCAATGCCCCGTATCTGTGGGTCAAGACGCCTGAGGGCGTGGGGTCGTGGGAGTTCTTCGATCTGCTCCTGAACAAGGTGAACGTCGTGTGTACGCCGGGAGCCGGCTTCGGGCCGGCGGGCGAGGGCTACGTCCGCCTGACCGCCTTCGGCCTGCCCGAGAACGTCAAAGAGGCGCTGGACCGACTGGCGAAGTTCGAAGTGTGATTGTTGGTTGAAGGGCTGTTGGGCGGCCTTCTTCAAATCGTAAATCAACAATCATAAATCGAAAATCAAGAATGGTTCGTATGACCGAGCGCGTGACGGCTTATATCGGGTTGGGCAGCAATCTCGGAGACCGCGAGCGGTCCATCCGGGAGTCGCTGCGACTCCTCGGCGGCAATGGGAGCATCGAGGTCGCCCGCATCAGCGACATTCAGGAAACCGCGCCGCTGGGACGAGCGGATCAGCCCAAGTATCTCAACGGCGTCGCGGAGATTCGCACCGCCCTCGAGCCGGAGGAGCTGTTGCAGCGACTGAAGGCGACCGAAACCGCCCTCGGGCGCCGGCCCAACACGTCGTGGCAATCCCGGCCCATCGACCTGGACCTGCTGCTGTATGGCGATGAGGTTCTCGATATCGCCGGATTGACCGTGCCGCATCCCGATATTCACCTGCGTTCGTTCGTCCTGGACGGGCTGTGCCAACTGAATCCGCAGCTCGTTCATCCGTTGCTCCAGGAGCCTGTGACAGAACTGTCGCGACGCCTGGGGGGCGGCAGCTTTCTTCTCGATCCTCAGGCGCCGCGTCTCGTCAGCGTCGCGGGCGTCATCGGGGTGGGCAAGACCACGCTGGCGAAGAAGCTGGCGGGACTGTTGCCGGCGACGGTGCTGTTCGAGCCTTATGACACGAATCCCTTCCTGCAGCAGGTCTACGCCGGCAAGAAGGAATTGGCCCTGGATTCGCAGCTCTATTTTCTGGTGTACCGTGCGAAGCAGTTGGACCCTGCGAACCTGCCGACGGACCGCGTCTTCGTGACGGACTATGTCTTCGACAAGGAGCTGATCTACGCCAGGCGGCTCCTCGATGGCGAGCAGTTGAAGCTCTATGAAGGCATGTATCCGCCCTTTGCCGAGAAGGCGGCGACGCCCTCGGTGGTGATCTACGTGGAGGATTCGCCGGGCAATTGCCTGGCGCGGATTCACAGCCGCAACCGCCCGTACGAGCAGAGGATGAAGATCGAGTTCCTGGAGGCCCTGGACAACGACTATAAACGTCTGTTCGCGGGCTGGAAGGCGTCGCCCGTGATTCGGGTGCCGGCGTCGAGATTGACCGGGTATGCGGACGACGTTGTGGCGCACCTGGTCCGCCAGGTCCAGGCGTACCTCCCGGCGGCGGCAGGACAGTTGAGTGGTGCGTGATACGCACCCTACGTGAGGCACGAATGCAGATCGCGAAAACGATAGCTGAAATCAGGTTGTTCGTCGCCCAGGCCCGAGCGGCGGGCAAGACAGTGGGCTTCGTGCCCACGATGGGGGCCCTGCACGTCGGACACGCGTCGCTGATCGACGCGGCCGCCCGGCGCTGCAATTACGTGGTCGTCAGCATCTTCGTCAACCCGACCCAGTTCGGCCCCGGCGAGGACTTCGAGCGGTATCCGCGTCCATTCGAGAAGGACGTCGAACTCTGCGAGAAGCATGGCGCCCACGCGATTTTCGCTCCGACGCCTGCGGAGATGTACCCGCGGAAGGGCCTGACCTGGGTCACGGTCGAGAAACTGACGGAGCCCCTGTGCGGGCGGTCCCGTCCGGGGCACTTCCGCGGCGTCGCCACCGTTTGCACGAAGCTCTTCAACATCGTCGGCGCCGATGTTGCCTTCTTCGGCCAGAAGGATGCCCAGCAGGTCGCGGTAATCCAGCGGATGGTGGCCGACCTGAACCTGCCTCTGGAGATCGCTGTCTGCCCGACGGTCCGCGAACCGGACGGGCTGGCGGTGAGTAGTAGAAACCAGTACCTCAGTCCCCAGGACAGACGCGAGGCGCCGGTGATCTACCGGGCTTTGCAGCGATGCGCCGACCTGATAGCCGGCGGCGAGCGGAACGCAGCGGGGATCGTCGGCCAGATGCACAACGTGCTCCGACAAGTGCCGGCCTTGCAGGTCGAGTACGTCAGCATCGTGGACGCGGAGAGCCTCGAAGCGGCCGATCGTGTCCAGGGCAGGGTCCTGGTCGCCATCGCTGCGCGGCTGGGCTCCACCCGTCTGATCGACAATATCGTGGTGGACACGACCGGCAAATAGCGTATAATACCCCACGATTGAGTGCGGGGAACGGTACACGACGTTGGATTATGTTGATAAAGATACTGAAGAGCAAGTTGCATCGGGCTCGGGTTACGGACGCGAAACTCCATTATCCGGGCAGCATCGCGATTGATGAAGACCTCATGAAGGCATCAGGCATCGTGCCTTATGAGGCGGTGGTGGTGGCCGATCTGAACAACGGCAACCGTCTGGAGACTTACGCCGTGCCCGGCGAGCCGGGCGCCGGCCAAGTGGTGATCCTGGGCGCGGCGGCCCAACTGGTCAAGCCGAAGGATATCATCATTATCTTCGCCTACGCCCTGTGTACGCCTGAAGAGGCCGCCCGGTGGAAGCCCAGAGTCGTCGTGCTCGACGAGAACAACAGGATTGTGAAACCGCAGTGATTGGATGCACCCGGAACTGTTCGAAATCCCCATCGTTCACCTGACGGTCAAGAGCTACGGCTTCATGATGGTCGTGGGGTTTCTGGCCGCGGTGACGGTCATCCGCTACCTGAGTCGCCATTTCACTCGCGACCCGATGCACATCACCAACGCGGCCCTGTACTCGCTGATCGCCGGGGTCGTTGGAGCGAGGATCTTCTTCGTCGTTCACTACCGTGACCAGTTCCATGGCGGCTGGACCGATGTGTTCGCCATCTGGAATGGGGGCCTGGAACTGATCGGCGGCGTCGTGCTCGCCGTTGCGGTCATCGTTTTCTACATCCGCTACCACAAGCTGCCGATGTGCCACTACCTCGACGTGCTGGCGATCGGTCTGACGACGGCCCTAATCTTCGGACGGATCGGGTGCTTCCTGAACGGCTGCTGTTACGGCAAGCCCACCGATCTGCCTTGGGCCATCGAATTCCCTTATGGCTCGTTCGCCTATGAGAGCCAGGCCGGCACGGACATCGACCGCGGGCGGCTCGAACCCCGTCTGCATCTTCCCGAGGAGTACTTCGGGTACGTGGATGAGCGAGGGGACTACGTCGCCACCCTCAAGCCGTGGAAATATCTCACGCCGGCCCAGCAGCAGGAGATTGCCCGCGGGACGTACCGGTGCCTGTCGGTCCATCCGACCCAGTTGTACTCCTCGCTCGGCGCGGCGCTGTTGACTCTGGCCCTCTACGGCATCTGGCGCCGTTCCCAGAAGGCGGAGACGGCGGGCCGGTACCGCCTCCTGACGAGGCCCGGCACGACATTCAGCATCATGTTCATTCTCTACGGGATCGGGCGGTTCGGCATGGAGATGCTCCGCGACGACAATCCATTCGAGGCCGCCGGTCTGACCATCGCCCAGTTCCTCAGCATCGCCCTGGCGATCCTGGGTTTGGCTCTGGTCGTGTTCTTCTCCTTTGCCAGGCCGGAGCGGCTGCCGACTGCACCGTCGAAGCAGCGGGAGCGACCTGAGCCGTCGCGCGTCCCGGTCCGTCCTGCATAGGCCCTTACGGGCACACTACAAGCCGCCCAGCCATGCCCCCATGCCATGACTCTGACCTCTCGATTCTTGCTCTGGATCGTGCCCCACTGATGTGTTACACTGAACCACCGACTGGACGACGCGACGTGTCGGGCGGGCAACGCCGCGTCGCGTCTGACGGGATTGTGGTGGGACAAGGTGCGTGTGAGGGAAGTGCATGCGCAGAAGGCTCGGTTGGGTGCTGGCAGGGGGCGCCATCGCGGCGGCGGTCGTTGGGATCGTGTGGACGGATCGCGCCTCCCTGGACGCGGAAGAAATCCTGGTTGCCTATCGGAAGACTCATGCTCCCGGCGCGGTGACGATGTCGTACCCGCAGGATGGGACCCTGTTTCCGCCGGAGATCGTGCCGCCGACGTTCCAGTGGGACGAGCCGAAAGCGGAGGCCGTCCTGTGGCTTGTCCACGTGGAACCAGGCGACGCCCAACCTCCGATCAGTCATGTGACGCGCGAGCGGCAGTGGCTGCCGACCCTGGAGGAGTGGGAGCGGGTCAAGGCAGCGTCGAAGGACAAGGACGCCAGAATCCTCATTGTGGGGGTCCGACCGGGCAAGCCCGTCCGGGTCGTGTCGGCCGCGACCCTGGCCATCCGGACCTCGACGGACGAAGTGGGGGCGCCGCTGTTCTACCGGGAAGTAGATCTGCCCTTCGAGAACGCGGTCAAGGACCCGTCGCACATCCGCTGGCGGTTCGGGTCGATCTCATCGCTGCAGCAGCCGCCGGTGATTCTGGAGAACCTGCCGGTCTGCGGGAACTGCCATTCGTTCTCCCAGGATGGGCGCACGCTCGCGATGGACGTAGACTACGCCAACAGCAAGGGTTCCTACGTCATTTCGCCGATCAAGCAGCAGATGGTGCTTGCCACCAGCGACATCATCACGTGGAACGACTACCGCAAGGAAGACGGCGAGCAGACTTTCGGCCTGCTCTCGCAGATGTCCCCCGATGGTCGTTACGTCATCAGCACGGTCAAGGACAAGTCGGTGTTCGTGCCCATGCCGGACCTGGCCTTCAGCCAGTTGTTCTTCCCGATCAAGGGCATCTTGTGCGTGTATGACCGCCAGACGAAGACGTTCAGCCCGCTGCCGGGCGCGGATGACCCCGCCTGCGTCCAGAGCAACCCGTGCTGGAGTCCGGACGGCAGGTACGTGCTCTTCGCCCGCAGCAAGGCCTACGATCTCAAGCAGACGCAGGGACAGGGCAAGATCCTCCTGACCCGCGCGGAGTGCAAGGAGTTCGTTGAGGACGGCAAGCCGTTCCTGTTCGATCTGTACCGCGTGCCGTTCAACGAGGGCAGGGGCGGCGTGCCCGAGCCGGTCGCAGGGGCGTCGAACAACGGCGCCAGCAACTACTTCGGACGCTACTCGCCCGACGGCAAGTGGATCGTCTTTTGCCGGGCTCGCAGCTACATGCTGCTCCAGAAGGACAGCGAACTGTACATCCTGCCTTCCGAGGGCGGCCAGGCCCGTCGGCTCGCGTGCAATACCGCTCGCATGAATTCCTGGCACAGCTTCTCCCCCAACGGCAAGTGGCTCGTGTTTTCCTCGAAGGCCTGGTCGGACTACACGCAACTGTGTCTGACGCACATCGACGAGAACGGCCAGAGCACTCCCCCCGTGCTCCTGGCGCATCTGACCTCGCCCGACCGGGCCGCGAACATTCCGGAGTTCGTCAATGCCCGGCCCGATGCCATCGTGAAGATCCAGGAGCAGTTTCTCAACGACTATTCATTCGTCCGTGCGGGCAATGAGTTCTACCGTCACGGAGATGCGGACAACGCCATCTCGGAGTACAACAACGCCTTGAAGCTCAATCCCGACAACATCGAGGCCCATCAGAAGCTCGGGTTCCTCCTGTACAACGTGAAAAACGCGCCGCAGGAGGGCATGGCGCACCTGCTCAAGACGCTCGAACTGGATCCCCGCAATCCCCGCGCTCACTACGATCTCGGGATGGCTCTGCTGTACCAGCAGAAGATCGAGGAGGCGACCCGGCACTTTGCGGAGGCCCTGCGCCAGATGCCGAACGGTCTGGACGAGCAGTACACGCCCGCGCGGGTACACTTCCACCTGGGCGAGGCCCTGCTCCTGACGGGCAAAGCCCAGGACGCCCAGGCGCACCTGGCTCGGGTCATCGAGCTCGAGCCGCGGAACGCACAGGCCCACTACACGCTGGCGCAGGCGCTGGCCGAGTCGGGGCAGGGCGAACAGGCGCAGCTCCGCTATTCGCAGGCGATGCAGCTCAATCCGAGCGTGGATATCTCGCCGGCGCTCAATCACCTCCTGGCGGCGGTCTGTCTCGAGAAACGGCGATTCCAGGAGGCCCTCCGTTACGAGGAACGGGCCCTGGCGCTGGCTCGTGCCCAAGGCGACGCCCAGTCAGAAGCTGTGCTCCAGCAGGCGGTAGACGAGTGCCGTAGGTTGCTGGAGACCGCGAACCGGTAGCCACCGGGGAAGGACCGGGTTCGTTTGTCCCGCGAGGAAACCGAAGTGATCCCATCGCATTCTCGGACTATGATCGCGATGTGTTTCACGCGGTTGGATCTGCGTGTTTTCGTCCGAGAGTGATATCGTGACATATTTTCCAGGGGCCTCGGAGTCCTCGTCCGCCCATTTCTTGCACTCTCACCCGGCTTTGTCGGCGAACAATTTGCCAAATTGCCGATATTATGATAGTATGGCGTTGTTTGCGAAGCTGGGTCTTGTTAGAAAATAGATAGCTATGGGGCTGTACGACAGAGATTACACGCAGTCGGAATTCCGGCAGCAGCGTTTCGGCCTGCCGCAAGTGCGGTTCACCTTGCCGCGTCCGACGACGGCGGTCAAATGGCTGCTCATTATCAACCTCGCCGTGTTCCTGTTGAGCAGGATTGGGCCGATCGCAGAACTGGCGGGTCGGTGGTTTGTCGTGGACTCGCGATCTTGGCCGCGGATGCTCCAGGGCTGGCGGCTGATCAGCTATCAGTTCCTCCACGCGGACCTCTGGCATATCTTCATGAACATGCTGGTCCTCTATATGCTCGGCCCGTCGCTGGAGCGTTCGTGGGGCAGCCGGAAGTTCACGACGTTCTATCTTGCCTGCGGGGCTTCCGGCGGGCTGGTCTACCTCCTGCTGGCTCGCATCGGCTTTCTGTCGCATGGCACGATGCTGGGGGCCTCCGGCGCCGTCTACGGCTTAATGGCGGCCTGCGCCATCCTGTTTCCACATTTCGTGGGCGTCCTGTTCATCTTCCCCGTGCCGATCCGCGTCATGGTGGCTGTGTTTGCCGTCGCGTCGCTCCTGACGGTCGTCACGCGCGACGGCAATGCCGGCGGCGAAGCCGCCCACCTCGCCGGGCTCCTGGCGGGAGGGGGCTACGTCCTGCTGAGTCCGAGACTGGACCGGTTCACCCTCAAGGTGCGGGCCGGTTCCTGGGAGAAGAAGCTGGAAGATGGTCGCAAGCTCCAGATCGAGGTGGATCGTATTCTGGCGAAGGTCCATCGCGAGGGCCTGCACAGTCTGACCGGCGCCGAGAAGAGGACCCTCAAGCGGGCCACGCAAGAAGAGATCAAACGGCACAAACTCTGACCGTCAGATCATCCATCTTCCAAGGCTTCGGAATGACACGTCCTCGCCGTTGGTCATCCTGAGCGGGGCGAAGTATCCGGCCTGCGACTGCTCAGTCCCACTTGAACCGGACCTTGTTCTCGGTGAGCTCGCGAATCCGCTGGCGGACGTTCTCCTCTTTGGTTCTGATGTCCTTGAATTTGGCGATGTCGTCCTTGCTCTCGGTGAGTTGCTTCTGGAGCTCTGTGAGCCGCTGGAGGAGTTGCTCGTAGGCGATCTCCTTGCGCCGGACGATCAGGTCGTATCGTCGCGAGACGACCTCCTGGAGTTCTGCACCGAGGGTCTGCTTTCTGGCCTCGGATTTCTCATCGCGCAGGCGGCAGCACAGTTCCTCCGACCGTTTCCTCAGATCGAGATCGTCCTTGAGCACCGCCCCCAGTTCCGGGCTGCTGTTCTCGGCCTCGAAGATGTAGCCGTACCGATTCATCGCGTTGTCGAACGCGGCCATGTACACCTGCGGGTCGCCGTCCTTGAGTTTCGCCAGGGACTGCGACTCCGCGGGGTAGTTGACCTTGAGCCATTCAAGGAACCGGTTGTTTCGCTCCTGACGACGGGCCTCCCATCGCTCGCGGAAGATCTGCTCGATCTCCGGGCGACCCTGCTCCCGCAGTTCCGTGAGGAATCGATCCTCATCTTTGCGGCGCAACTCGGCCAGAGCCTTGGCCTTGGCGGGGTCCCGCTGCTGAATCCCCTTGAGTACCCGCTCGATCTGCTCCGGGCCCAAGTCCCGCTGCCACGGCGGGCGATTCTCCTTGGGTTCGTCCTTCCAGATGTTGTCCTTTTGGGGCTTTGCCCCGGCGCCCGCCAGGGCCGCCGTCGTCAATCCGCCGACCAACGCCAACCCCGCCACAAGCGTGGCCACACGACCCAATCGCATCGTTGCTATCCTTTCCAGAACTCGGTGTCAATCGCGATCAGTTGCACTTCGATATCGTCCAGGATCTTGCCGTTGTCCCGAGTCTCGCTGCCGCCCGTCTCGATATCGTGCAGTTGCGTCTCGATTTGGCGGATCTGGGATGTGAAGTACGCGAGGTCGGGATCGTCTGCCGCGATGTCGTGGCTCTCCCAGACCGCGGCGGGGATCATCGAAGCGAAACTGACGCCGGGCCGGTCGGCGGGACTGCGATCGAACCGCCCGATGAGGACCGCTACGATCACCGCGGCGGCCACCGCCGCCGTCCGGAAGATCCGGACCCTCACGGACTTGCGGTGCGCCGTCGCGACCATCCGGGACTTGATGACCGACAGGGTCTCTGGCGATGGGAGCGGGGCCGAATGGGCCTCCAGCAGGCGTTCGCCGGACTCGATGTCGTCCTTTGCGTCCTGCGCCCTGGACTCCTCCATGAACTGCCGAAGCAGCTCCGTCAGGTCTTCGCGTGCATGATGTCTCATGGCGTCCACCCTCTATCCCTCCATCAGCTCTCTCAGTTTCTTCAGTCCCCGGTGCAGCTTGGACAACGCCGTACCGAGTGGCTCGGATCTCTTTGCAGCAATCTCCTTGAAGCTCATCTGTGAGTAGAAGCGCAGGAGAATCAGTTCGCGGGTGTCCGCGTCCAACCGGTTCAGATGGACTTGCAGCTTGTCCAACTGTTCTTCGCTGCCGTCCGAGAATCGCGACTCGTTCAGATCGGGTTCGCGTTCCAGTTGGGCCCGGTGAGCGTCGATCAGCTTGCGGCGTCGCTGCTTGCCGCGAAGATGATCGTGGAAGATATTCGACGCGATCTTGAAAAGCCAGCTCTCGAACACGCCGCCCTTGTACGACCCGATCTTCTCGACGAGCTTGATGAACAGCTCGCTGAGCAGCTCGTCGCTCAGGTCCCGGTCGCCTGTCAGCCGATAAAAATAACCGTAACAGCGGCCGGCGTACATGTCAATCACCTGCGCGAAGCTCTCAGCGTCCCCTGATTTACAGCCGTCAATGATCCGGGCTAATTCGACGCTTCTACCCATCTTCAGCGTTCACGACGAAAAGACGTTTGTCCACAAGGGTTTATTGCAGATCTTGGCAAAAAAGCACGGTCGCACGCACCACGGCCTCCTCTACGACCGATTCCCCCACTCCCCATGCGAGGAACACCTCACAGTCCATCAAGCCAGTCCCGACGCATGTTCCGCCGTTGCCGGACGCGGCGCCACGGTCGGGACGGCAAGTCAGACGGGCCACGTTTCGTCATGGCCTTCCTCATCCTCCTCGTCCTCGGCCTTCCAGCCTTCGGATTCCTCCATCTCGCTGATCTCTCGCTGGACGTACTTGAAGATCTTGTCCTGGAGCGGCCCGAGCTTGCTGTACCACTTCAGCATGTTCTGGTAGCTGCCCAGCAGCATGTCGAGGCGGATGAGCTGCCACTTCGCGATGCACTCGGGCTCCTTGATGTTCGAGAAGGGGTCGCACCGGAAGATCTTGCGTCCGTCCGGTCCCTTTTCACAAAGCTCGCATTGATCGCACTGGATCATATTTTGTCCTTTACACGCACATTCCGCCTGTGCTAAACTGCATTATACGAGTCGCCACAGAATTGTAGCAATGATTTTAACATAACGTTGGAGAAGTTCATGGCCAAACCACGACGCAGAAGGAAGATTGGCAGCAAGAAACGACGTACACGCTGGAAGATCAGGCATAAGATCAGCTAGAGACCGTCGCTTCGCGGGGCTGGCCCCTGCGAAGCGGCCCCCCGATGTCGGATCGTGGCTCTCATCGCCGGACGCACAAGACCTAGATGAAGCATTTCCGCGTAGTCTTCAAGCCCGATGACAAGGAAATCTCGATCCACCAAGGCGCGACTGTCCTGGATGCCGCACGGCAGGCCGGGATCATTCTGATTGCGCCCTGCGGCGGCAGGGGTACATGTGGCAAGTGTGTGGTCCGACTCCACCCCTCCGGGCAGCAAATCCTCGCATGTCAACACCCCGTGCAGAGCGATCTGACGGTGGTAATCCCGCCCGAGTCGCGATTCTACGAACACAAGATCCTGGAAGAGGGCCTGACGGCAGGAACGGCAGTTCATCCCAACGTGTTCCGGCGGTATGAGGGAACCGCCGGGACCGATGGGATTCTGGGCGTCGCCGTCGATATCGGCACCACCACCGTTGTCACAAAACTCCTCGATATGGTCAGTGGCCGATGCCTGGCCACCGAGGCCGTCCTGAACCCCCAGACCCGGTTCGGCGACGACGTCGTCAGCCGGATCAACTATGCCCAATCGGCCGAGCGATTGGCCGAGATCCACAAGGTCATCATCGACTGCGTCAACGACTTGGTTGGCAAGCTCTGCCGGCGGGCGGCGGTCGGTGCTTCCGCCGTCTGCGAGGTCTGTGTCGTCGGCAATACGACCATGAACCACATATTCCTCGGGTACCCCGTCGAGCAGCTCGGCCAGGCGCCCTATCGCGCGTACCGCGTGGATGCCCGCGACGTACGCCCTGGTGAGCTGGGGCTGCGCATGAACCCCGCAGGCAACGTCCACTGCGTCGAGAACATCGCGGGCTTCGTGGGCGCGGACACGACCGCGGTGGCCCTTGCAGCGGATATGGACCGCCTGCAGGACCGGGCGCTGGTCGTGGACATCGGGACCAACGGCGAGATCGTTCTGGGGACCCGCGAGAAGCTGTATGCGGCCAGTTGTGCTGCCGGGCCGGCCCTGGAGGGGGCCCGGATCAAGCACGGCGGCAGGGCGGCCGACGGCGCCATCGAAGCGGTCGTCGTCGACGGCGACGTCTGCGTGGACGTCATTGGCGACATCCCGGCCCGCTCGATCTGCGGCAGCGGCCTGATCGACGCGGTCGCGGTGCTGCGAGATCTCGGAGTTGTCGACACGACCGGGCGTTTTGTGGACCGCCGGGACCTGGCTGGGAGCCTGCCGGTGGAGATTGCGTCCCGTTTGTGCGAATGCGACAGCCAACCGGCGTTTCGTCTCTCGTCGGGTGACGGAACCACTGGCTCGGACATCGTCCTGACCCAGCGGGACATCCGCGAGATGCAGCTTGCCAAGGCCGCCATTCGGGCGGGCATCCGAATCGTGATGAACAAGCTCGGCATGGCGGAGGGCGACATCGACAGGCTCCTGCTGGCGGGCGCCTTCGGCAACTACATTCGTCCTGCCAGTGCCGTGCGGATCGGCCTGTTGCCCAACATGCCCCTCGACCGCATCCAATCGATCGGCAATGCCGCCGCCGCGGGGGCCCAGATGCTCCTGATTAGCGATGAGTGCCGAGAGCGGGCCGCCGGGCTGGCCAAGGCAATCGAGTATATCGAGATTGCCAACGAGAAGTGCTTCTCAGACGTCTTCGCGGACGCGATGATGCTTGACGCGTAACCCCCGAATCCGGCGCGGTTCACGCACCGCCGGGAGTGGCGAGCAGGTAGGCGATATAGGCCCCGTAGATCGTGAGCAGGACAATTCCGCTCGGCTTGCGGATCGTGCGAGCGCCCAGGATAGCCGCGCCGGTGAAGGCGACTGCGACTCCGACCATGATCCAGTAATCCGGACCGCCTGCGAATCTCGCGCCCACGTGGAGCGGACGAGCCATCGCGGCCAGACCCGCGACGAACAGCGTGTTGAAGATGTTCGAGCCGACGAGGTTGCCGACGGAGAGGTCGTGGTGGCCCTGGACGGCCGCGACGAGGCAGGTCACCAATTCGGGAAGTGACGTGCCCACCGCGATGATCGTCGAGCCGATCACTGCGTCACTGAGCCCGATCCGGCTTCCAATGGCGACCGCCCCCGAGACGGTGGCGCGTGCCCCGATGGCCAGAGCCGCAAGGCCGAAGACGACGAGGAACACGTCTCGTCCCGCTGTCCCGGACACCGCCCGGGGCACTTCCGATGCTTCGGGCGAATCGCCGACCCCGGCGACGCGAGCCATGCGGACCGTATAGGCCATCATGGCGACGAAGACGACCAGCAGGGCAATTGCCTCGATTCTCGATACCGTCAGATTGCTGAGGACAGGCCACAGCAGCAGGGCGAAAGCCAGCATGGCCGGGATCTCGCGGCGCAATGTGGCCGCACGGACTTGCAGTGGACGAATCAGGGCGACCAAGCCTCCGATCATGGCCAGGTTGGCGATGTTGGAGCCGTAGATGTTCCCGAGGGTGATGTCGCCCTTGCTGGCGAGAGCAGCAGCGATGCTCGCGGCCACCTCAGGAGCGGAAGTCCCCATCGCGACGACGGTCATGCCGACGACGAGCTGGCTGACTCCGATTCTTCGAGCCAGGCGCACCGCACCGCGGACCAGGAAATCGGCGCCCTTCCAGAGCAGGAGCAAGCCAACGAGGATGAGGAGCGATGACCCATACATGAGGTGGTTTCCCCCGACGATCCTCCCGGCACGTTCCAGAGTGCAGCCGCAGCACCGCCCCCGCGTGCGAATGCACGCCCTATCGTCAGCCGGCCCTGCGCCGCGGCGGGACTACACCCGCCCAATGATGACGCAGGCGTTGTGGCCGCCAAAACCGAAGGAATTGCTCATGGCAGTGTTCACCTTCGCTTCGCGGGCCTTCAGGGGGACATAGTCCATCTTCAGGTCGCACCGCTCGTCCGGATTCTCGAGATTGATCGTGGGCGGAATCAGCGACTTGTTGATGGCCTTGACGCAGGCGATGAGTTCCACGGCAGCCGTGGCGCCCAGCATGTGCCCCAGGCAGCTCTTGGTCGAGCTGACCGGGATCTTGTACGCCCGTTCCCCGAAGACGGTCTTGATGGCGGTGCTCTCGGCGATGTCGTTCAATTCCGTGCTGGTTCCGTGGGCGTTGATGTAGGAAACGCCGTCCGCATTGAGCTTGGCGTCCGCCAGGGCGAGCTTCATGGCCATCGCGGCGCCGGCACCGTCCGGCAGGGGGGCGGTGATATGGTGGCCGTCGTCGGTGGCGGCGTAGCCCAGCACCTCCGCGTACACCCTCGCGTCTCGCCTCTTGGCGTGCTCATACTCCTCCAGGACCACGATGCCGGCGCCCTCAGCCAGGACGAATCCGTCCCGGTCTCGGTCGAACGGCCGGGATGCGGTCTGGGGGCTGTCGTTGCGGGTGCTCAACGACCTCGCGGCGCAGAAAGAACCCAAGCCGATCGGCGTGCAGGCGGCTTCGGAACCACCCGTCACGACGATGTCGCTTCGTCCGCTGGCGACGTTCCAGAAGGCCTCGCCAATGGTGTGGTTCCCCGAGGCGCAGGCGCTGGAGACGCAGAAGCTCGGGCCTCGAAGCCCGAACTGAATGGCGATATTGCCGCTGGCTGCGTTGGACATCAGACGCGGAACGCAGAAGGGCGACACCTTGTTCGGTCCCTTCTCGAGCAGGCGAACGTGCTGTTCCTCGATCTCCTTGATCCCGCCGATCCCCGTCCCGACGATGGCGCCGGCCCGATAGGGGTCCTCCTTCGCGAAGTCCAAGCCGCTGTCCTGGACCGCCTGAATGGCCGCCGCAACCGCGAACTCGCTGAAACGGTCCATCCGCTTGGCTTCTCGCTTGTCGATGTACCGAGTTACGTCGAAGCGCTTGATCTCGCCTGCAAAACGGACCGGGTAGGCGCTCGTATCGAACGATTCGATCGGGGAAACCCCGCTGCGACCTTCGCACAGCGCAGTAAACAGCTCCTCAACGGACTCGGACAGGGCGGTAACGCACCCCAAGCCCGTAATAACCACTCGGCGTCTGTCCATGGACTCTATGCGCTTTCCTTCTTCTTGGTTTTGGCGACGTTCACGATGTAGTCGACAGCAGCGCCGACGGTCTGGATCTTCTCGGCCTCCTCATCGGGAATGCTCATATCGAATTCGTCCTCGAATTCCATGACGAGTTCAACAGTATCCAGTGAGTCGGCATTCAGATCGTTGATGAAGGAGGTTTCCCGGGTTATCTCGGATTTGTCAACGCCCATCTGTTCGCTGATAATCTCGATCACTTTGTTCTCAATCTGCTGCACGTCCACCTCTTCAATGCTCACTTGTGTATCCTCCTTAACTGAACCGGAATACTCACTGGACCTTCGTTCTTATTCGCTGGACAAACCTATACCACTCCCCCCTCCAGATTTCGGCCGGTATATTACCGACTCACGGGGAGCGTGTACAAACAATTTTTTACCTTTTTTACATGGCCATGCCGCCGTCCACGCACAGGACCTGTCCGGTAATGTAACCGGCTTCGTCGCTGGCGAGGAAGGCCACCGCACGGGCGACGTCCTCGACGGTCCCGAAGCGTTTGACGGGAATGACCTCCATGGCCGCGTTCTTGACCAGGTCCGAAAGGACCGCGGTCATGTCCGTCTGGATGAAGCCGGGGGCGATGCAATTGGCGGTGACGTTCTTCTTGCCGATCTCCCGGGCGATCGACTTGGTCATGCCGATCAGGCCGGCCTTGCTGGCCGCGTAGTTCGCCGAGCCCGCCTGACCCATGACGCCAGCGACGGAACTGATGTTCACGATCCGACCGAACTTGTTGCGGACCATCGACCGGGCGACCACCCGCGTGGCGGTAAAGGCAGCACGCAGGTTCACATTCACCACCTTGTCGAAATCCTCGTCCTCCATCTGGATCATCAGCTTGTCGCGCGTGATGCCGGCGTTGTTGACCAGGATGCCGATCCCGCCGAACTCGGAGGCCAGAGACTCCAGGACCTCGGTCAGCTCGTCGCTCTGCGTGATATCGACACGGCGGGTCAGGACCTCGAAACCCGGCGGCTTCACTGCTTCGCTCAGCTCCTTGAGCAGGTCTTCCTTGATGTCCAGTCCCGCGACGATCCGACCTTGCTTGAGCAGTTCGAACACGATGGCGCGTCCGATTCCACGGGCGGCGCCCGTCACTACAGCCAGTCGTTTGTCAGCCATGTTCTCGATCTCCAACTCTTTATCCCAGCGGTATTTGGGAGCGAAGACTCCCCGCCGGGATCGCTATCACTCCCCGACCACGGCCTTGAGGGAGGCCAGGTCGCTGATATTGGTCACTTTCGTTTTTCTGTTGATTCGCTTCATGAGTCCGGTCAGGACCCGTCCCGGCCCGATCTCGTAGAACTCCTCGACGCCCTCGGCCAGGAGTCGCTCCATGCACTTGTGCCAGAGGATGGCACCGGTGAGCTGGCGTGTGAGCCCGTCGACGACCTCTTCCGGGGTGCGGTAATACTCGGCGGTAATGTTGGCGATGGTCTTGGCCGCAGCAGGCTGCGAGATCCCCGCCTGCACCAGCGCCTGCCTCAGGGCCTGGGCCGCGCCGGACATCAACGAGGTGTGGAACCCGCCGGCTACGTCCAGGCGAACCGCCTTTGCGGCGCCGTACTTCTCGGCCAGTTGCTCCGCCCGCGAGCAGGCGCCGAGGCTCCCGCTGACGACGATCTGGCCGGGGCAGTTGAAGTTCACCGGCTCGAGCACCTCGCCCTGGCGGGCCTCGTCGCAGAGCTGGCGGACCTTGTCTTCATCCAGGCCGATGAGGCTCACCATGGTGCCTTGGGTGGCATCCGCGGCGGCCTGCATGGCTTCGCCTCGTTTGCGGACCAGACGCAGGCCATCCTCAAAGCTCAGGCTACCGGCGGCGTAGAGGGCGGTGTACTCCCCCATGCTCAGGCCCGCGGTCACATCCGGCTTCAAATTCGCCGTTTTGGGAGTCGTCCGGAGGACCTCCAGCAGGGCAGCCGACGTGACGAAGATCGCCGGCTGCGACATGGTCGTGCTGTTGAGCTGATCCGCGGGGCCCTGGAAACAGACCGTCCGCAGGTCGAACCCGAGAACCTTGTTGGCCTTGTCGAATAGGGCTGCCGCGACCGGGAAAGCCTGGGCGAGGTCCGCCCCCATGCCCACGGTCTGGGCGCCTTGTCCGGGAAAGAGAAATGCGGTTTTCATCGTTCCAATCCTTGAACCTTGCTTCTGGCCGGCCGTCTGCCTGGGCGGGACCTCACAGCTCGATGACGTTGGCGCCCCAGGTGACCCCCGCGCCGAACGCCACGAGAATGACAATGTCGCCCTTCTTGAGGTTGCCCTTCGCCATGCACTCGTCGAACGCGATGGGCACGGAGGCCGCCGAGGTGTTGCCATAGTTCTGGATGTTGACGAAGACCTTCTCATCCGGCAATCCGAGGCGTTTGGCCGCCGATTCGATGATCCGGGCGTTCATCTGGTGCGAGATGACCATCCGCACGTCATCCAAGGTCAGGTCGCAGTGAGTCAGGCACTCCGTGACGGCCTCGACGATCCGACGTACCGCCTGCTGATAGACCTCCCGGCCTTTGATCTGCATGAAGATCATGTCCGGGTCCTCCAGGGGCTTTCGGGCGGGGTTGCGAGAGCCGTATGCCCGGCAGCACAAGGATTCCCAGTAGCTTCCGTCGGCACCGAGGGTGCTGTAGAGGATTCCGCGTCCGGCGTCCTGCCTTCGCTGCAAGACGACCGCGCCGGCCCCGTCGCCGAACAGGATGCAACTGGTGCGATCCTTCCAGTTGGTGATCTTGGTGAGGGTTTCGGCCCCGATCACGAGGGCGCTGTTGAGCCGGCCGGTCTCCATCTGCTGCTGAACCATGTGCAACGAATAGACGAATCCGCTGCAGGCGGCCGCCACGTCGAATGCCCATGCCTTCTTGGCACCCAAGGCGTGCTGCACGAAACAGGAGGTCGAGGGGAACACCATCTCCGGCGTAATGGTCGCCACGACGATCAGCTCGATTTCCTCCGCGCTGAGATTGGCGGACTGCAGGGCCCGTTGGGCTGCCTGGGTCGCCAGGTACGCCGTCGACTCCTCGTCGGTCGTAATGTGGCGGACTCTGATCCCGGTCCGTGTGACGATCCACTCGTCCGAGGTGTCCACCATGCGCGACAGGTCGTCGTTGGTCAGGGTCTTGGCGGGAACGAAAGAGCCGTGCCCGACGATGACGGCGCGGTTCGCCGGGAGGCGATCCTCAGATTTCTTCTGCATCCGTAGTCCTTGCGCCTGCTTCCGAGAGAGAATCCATGATCTTCTCGTTGATTTTCTGTGTGTGACAGGTCTTGGCGGTGCGCACGGCGTTGCGAATCGTGCGGGCCTTGCTGGCCCCGTGGCAGATCAAGGCCGTGCCGTCGATGCCGAGCAGGGGAGCCCCGCCGTACTCGTTATAGTCGTGCTTCTGATAAACTCGCATGATGATGGGCTTGAACATCAACGCCAACTGCGGCTGCTCCTGCATCAGCTCCTGCTTGATCGCGCGGAACAGGCTGTCTACCGCCCCTTCGGTCAGCTTCAGGACCACGTTGCCGACGAAGCCTTCGCAGACCACTACGTCGCAAACCCCGCGGAAGATGTCGCGCCCCTCGATATTCCCGATAAACTGCAGGCGGGGGTCGCTTCGGATGAGGTCCGCCGCCTTCTTGACAACCTCGTTGCCCTTGGCGTCCTCCTCCCCGATGCTCATCATCCCGATGCGAGGAGCCTCGATCCCGAGGAAGCTGTGCGAATAGATGCTGGCCATCAGCCCGTATTGATACAGGTTGACGGGTTTGCAGGCGATGTTGGCGCCGACGTCGCAGAT
The DNA here is from genome assembly GCA_017993835.1 of Phycisphaerae bacterium. Taxonomy (GTDB): domain Bacteria; phylum Planctomycetota; class Phycisphaerae; order Sedimentisphaerales; family Anaerobacaceae; genus PLanc-01. The sequence continues at coordinate 9,880 of JAGOLX010000054.1, read as the reverse complement.
CGTAACCGGTCCGCTGGGGCTCGGAAAGACTACGGCGATGCCCGGCCGGTTCACTCCCGGTAGGGTCCGCATCCGCATCTGGAAGGCTGCCACGCAGGCGCCTGTATTCCCCGCGGAGATTACCGCATCGGCCTGGCCGAGCTTGGCCAGCTTCGCCAGAACGCTGATCGAACTTCGCGGCTTCTTGCGCAGGCTGTCGACCGGCTTCTCGTCCATCCCGATCACGTCGGGCGCGTCGACGATGGTCAGACGCTCCTTGTCGTAGGTCGCAGCCGCCAGCTTCTCGCGCAGCAGGCCCTCCGGGCCCACCAGCACGAGCGAGTCATCCTTGTCTATCTGGCCCAACGCCTCCAGGACTCCGGCGATGATCTCGTCCGGGGCGTGGTCCCCTCCCATGGCATCCACTGCGATACGCATGTTCAGTCGGTTTCCTCCTTGCCGAGCTTGAGAGTCAGGCTCGGGTTCACGTATCCGCAATTGCTGCACGCCGCATGTGGCAGCTTCGACTGGCTGCACTTCGGGCACAACGCGTAGTTAACCGGCTTGAGCGCCTCGTGCGACCGCCGCGTTCGTGAGCGACTCTTGCTCGTCCTTCTCATCGGTAACATGATCGACTACTCCAATTCTTGCGTCCAATTCCACATTGCCACCCCCCCAGCGTCAGCGTAAAACCCTCCTTAGTATCGAATTCCCGCCCGCCTGTCAAGCGAAAAACCGGCAAACCCATAGGCCGAGTCGGCGGGTGGCGTCGAGGGCGTGCCTCGTCGCATGGTCAGTTGACCGTGCCGGCCACGCCGGGAACCCCGAACACCGGGGAACTCTCCCGGAGGACCCCGGCCGGCAGGGCATTCCCCGAAACGCGGCGGTAACCCCGCTCCTTCATGCCTTGGCGAACCTGCTTTCCATCGTAGGCGTCCAGAGTGCGTCCGGAACCCCCGTCAGCACGCTGTTCGACCGCTGTCTGGCAGGCCGCCAGGTCGTCACGGGTCTGTTTGAAGGTCTTGCCCTCTTGGTACCAGTATGTCGCGCACCCACTGAAGACACATACGGCCAGCAACAGAACTGCCCCGGCGACCAACGTCATTCTCATCTTTCAACTTCTCTCCATCGGGACACCTGCGGGCAAACCCCTGCCTGTGCCTCTCACCATCGACGTTTCGACTCCGACACCCGTTGTCCGTCGGAGGAAGGGGCTGATTATGCCTGCCTGTTCCTCGCGTGTCAACGGTTGCGTCGGAATCCCTCGCGGCAACCCGCCGCAGACCTCGGTCGGGAGGGCGACACGACGGAGAAGATAGCGAAACCTACAGGGTCCGGCGTCTGCGAAGACAGCCGACGATCCCGGCGCCGAGCGTGCCCAACATCAGGGCCGCAGGGGCCGGCACCGCCTGCCCGTTCACCGCGGAGAAATACGCCGAACCTGAGCCCATGAGAATGCGCGGGCCGCAGATCGCGGTCACATCGAGCGTGATCGTGTGGGTGCCCGCAGACAACGCCAGATTGCTGCACTCCGCATGAAAATAGCCCTCGGCATCGTCGTAGGAGGTCGTCCACGGCACGACGACCTCATCCACGCGGAGGGCGAGTTCATCGCCCGCAGGGTAGTAATCGTCGGCCACTTGAATGAGCGAGATTACCCCGGCCGTCGGCAGGGTGATCGACCACTCGGTGTCTCCGAGGACCCAGTCCTCCTGGTGGTAGTACTCGAACTCCTGCTCCGAGATCGCGGCCAGTCCTCCGCCGGGGCCTGCTTGGACCCCTTCCATCCAGAGAACATACCCGCCCCAACCCGTGGCCGGATAGATGATGACCGCGCCTGCCCAGGCAGGCGGGACCGTCGCCAGCACGATGGCCAGCACACACCCCCTGATCCCTGTCGCTCTCAACATTGCGTTCCTCCGTGAAAGCCGTCCCTTCCCTGGCGATCATGCACACGACGACCGGATCGTCGCTCACCCCGCATCTGTTTGAGAGACGTTTGTGTCGGAGCGCCTCATCCTGAAAGGCGTCCGATACGCGGATTTCACCGCTTGGATGTTACTATTGGCCGCCGCAAGCTGCTCAGGGGGCACATTCCCAAGCGGATTCTTCACTTCTATGCTCCAAGTGCATGACCTTCACCTCCATTCATGCGGCTGCGTCCGAGAATGTCAAGGGAATTCCAGGATTCATGTAATCGAAATGGCGGAAATTGGCTGAATATCGGACGGGGAGGATTCCGAGACCGCTTCTCACTGGTTCTCCCAGCCGCCGGGAGGAGGGACATCCAGGGGCCAGGCGAGAGACAGGTTGCCGCCCGGCCCGAGGCGGCTCTCGGGCAGACCGGGCACCCGCCGGCTCTTGCGGAGCTGGTCCGCCACCGTGACCTGCCGCACGTGCCCGTCCAGCATGGAGACATAGGAGTGCCCGGTGTTCAGATCCCCTTTGCGGGGGCGGTGGTAGGTGGCGAAGGAGTTGCCGATGTAGCGGTCATTCTTCTTCGCGAGTGTCTCGTGCTGCAACCAGTATGTGGTCTCAATGTTGAGGCTGCCCAGGCGGAGCGTCCCGTGGCACCCCGTGGGCGGTCGTGGCTCGAGATAGTACTTTCCGCTGAGATTGTAGGGCGCCGCCAGTTCCGGGACTACCCCGATGGGTTGCCGTCCTTCTGTGTTGATTGCCCAGGAATTCTGCTCGCCGAAGGCGAACACCTCAGAAGGGCTCCGTGTGATCTGTGTTTCCTTGCGAACGGTGCGCACCCTGATGGTTCGCGCGTCGACCGCATCGTGGATCGAGCCCGTCCCAGTGCCTGCGGTCTGAAGTGTCGATCGGAGATAGGCGTTCATCGTATAGGTGTACTGCGGCACGACGGGGATGCGCGGATCATGGACGCAATCCTCGCAGGCGTTGAAACAGCCCGTTTCCCGGTTGGCGCGGACCCCTTTGCTGCAACGGACGATCCACGGACCTCCCAGATAGGGCACGAGCGAGCCCTGGTATTCCGGGTGGTCCCTGCACAGCAGGATACTGTCCAGGTTGATTCGGGCGTCATGCCAGCGGCAGCACACCGGGTAGATTGCCTTCACCTCGTCGGCAAACGATGCGCTGGAATGATAAATGGTCGAGGTCTCAGGGAACAGGCCGTCGTGATCTCCGCCGTAGGTCTTCAGGATCAACGCCATCTGGCGGAGATTCGATTTGCACACGGTCTCGGCGCCTTGCTCGCGCACCCGCTTCAGGACCGGCAGGCTCAGTGCCATCAGGATGCTGATGATCGCGATGACCACGAGCAGCTCGATGAGTGTGAATGCTTGCTTCATCCTGTTGCCTCTCTCCCCGCTGTCTGGAGTAGATCCGGCCCTATTGGTTCTCCCAGCCGCCCAGGGGAGGGATATCGAGCGGCCAGGCGATGTACAGGTTGCCGCCGGGTCCGAAGCGACTGGGAGGCAGGTTCGGGTCTTGCCTGCTTCCGCGGAGCTGATCCGAAACCGTGACCTTCTGCACGTGGCCATCCAGCATTGAGACGTATGAGTGCCCTGTGTTCAAGTCGCCGCCGCGGGGACGGTGGTAGGTCGCAAAGGCGTCCCCTACGTCGGTTTCGGGCATCCTCGACGCACAAGGGTTGTCCAGGGGACTGTCGAAGGTTGTGTAGGAGGGCCCGATATCCAGAGACCCTATCGTGAGGGAACCGGTGACCCTGAACCTGGATGCCTTGCGATCCTTGGCGTCGAGGAAAGTGTCCATGGTCCCGTCCTGTGTCCCTCCCCAGGGGCCGCTGAGATTGTATGACGCCGGCCATCGCGATTCGGTGTTGACCGGCCAGGAATTCTCCTCGCCGAAGGCGAAAACCACGGAAGGACTGCGTCTGACCTGCGTTTCCTTGCAGATGGTTGTCGTTCTGACGGTCTTTGCGTCCACTCCGCTCAGGGACGCGGTTGTGGTGCCTCCGGTCAGGAAAGTCCTGTGCAGGTTGCCGTTCATCGTATAGGAGTATTGCGGAGTGATGGTGAATGGCTCGTTCGGCCCGTCTATATCAGGACCGTTTTGCCCACGGCCGCGTCCGCGTCCACGCCCGCGACGACCACGTCCCGGAAGAGAGGGTTGAGGCCTCCTCGGTTCATTGACGTCCTGGTTGCAGCCCCGCTCCAGGCAGGCGCGAGCCCCGGTCTTGCAGAGGAGGACCTTGGGGTTGCCCACATAGGGGAGCAGATCGCCCTGGAACTCCTTCTTTTCTCGCATCATGGAGCTGGACGGACCGATCTCGGCCTCGTGCCAGCGGCAGGCCCATGGGTACACGCCTCCGTACGGGGGATCGAAGGGCTCTCCGGGCTTGTAGAACTTGTATGATTCCCTGGAATGATAGAGGTAGGTCGGATTGGGAAACAGACCGTCGTGGTCGTTGCAGTAGGCTTTCAGCATCACGGCCATCTGATGGAGATTGGAACTGCACACGGCCTCCGCGCCGCGCTCCCTCGCCAGTCTTGCGACCGGCAGGCCCAGCGCCATCAACAGGGTGATGACCGCGATGACTATCAGCAGCTCGACGAGTGTAAATGCCCGCTTCATGGCCGTTCACTCCTTGCTGTGGGGAACGTTGTAGATCGGCGTCTGTCCTCGCTTGTTGGGTCGTATCTGCTCTTTCAAGATTGCCTGCCCCTCGGGGCTCGCCGCTCGGACCCATTTCTTGTCGTTTGGCCTGCGGATCAGGTGGCCCTGGACCCATCTATTCCAGTCGCTCCTCTCGGAGGTGGAGCACTCTCTCGGCGCGTCGGGGTCCGGCCGCTCCAGGAACCCGACGAACAGCTCGGCTTCGTTCGGGTCCAGCACGTAGCTGTACACGTGGGCCCGAAATCCGGCGGGCTCGCCGTCCGGCACCGGGCCGGAAGGGGCCGCGATCGGTCCGGCCTTCTTTGGACTGCCCTCGAACAGCTTGCCCGTGTTGACATCGTAGAACCAGACGGTCTTGGCCCGCGTCTGTGGGGCATCGGACGCGGGCCACAGCGTCCACGTCAGTGCGAGGACCAGCAACACCGCGGACACGCCGGTCACGGAGGCAACCAGCAGGGGACGCTCGTTGATCCATTGCCGCGGACCCGTGCACGACGTTCCAATGCCCAGCCTCTCCAGGCGATGCTGGATCTCGTATCGGAGCACATCGGGGATCTTAAATGCCATCCGTTGACTCTCCCTCTTCGCTCTCATTGTGAACGGGCCGGTCGCCGACCAGGACGCGGACCAGGAAATCCAGGTCGGCGTTCTCCTGGGAGGCCGCGATCTCATCCGCGATCGTGCCCTTGATCAGTTGCAGGGTCCGCTGGTCCTTCCAGCGAACCATCTCGCCGTGGCCGTCTGCGAAGGTCATGTTGCAGCCGTTGCCATGGCGGTTTGTGATGCCCCCCAGTCCGGCCAGGTCGGGCGGCCGCCAGAGCCATCTCTTCTGCTCGGGATCGCGCAGCAACGGCCAGAAGCACTCCGCGCTGACGCTCTGGATGTCCGTGAACACCAGGCAGTCGCCGGCGTGGGAGATCTTGTGGAACCGCTCATAGGGCTGCACCCCGTCGCGGAAGGCCCCTCCCAGGGTGTTGGAGAGGCCGTAGGACGACCCACGGGATCTGGCAGAGTCCTGCTGGACGGTCTTGCAGATGAAGATGTCCTCCGACGGGGCGCAGGCTCTCAGGGACGTCAACGAGTCGCAGAGGTGGTCGTCATTCTTGGTGACGTACAGCATCCAGGTGAGAAACAACTGGTGCTGATTGCCCAGGCAGTGGAGCTGCTCGCCCTGTTTCTGGGCCCGTGTCAGGGAGGGCAACATCACCGACATGAGCAGGCAGATGATCGAGACGACCACCAGAAGCTCGACCAGGGTGAATCCGCTCGACCGACGGCTGTCTCGTTCTCTCGCATCGCGGGCCATCGCCATGGACCTCCTTGAACAAACATAGCATCTGCACAAGCAAGGGGCCGCACGCCTCGCACCTCCATCACCACGGCAGCCGGCCTCGCACGCCAAACCGCGTTATGTCGCCGCTGCAAGTATTGTAGACGCCTCCAGGGAGAAGGTCAAGCGATAATCCGGCCCTGTTTGACTTCTGTGATTCGCCTCCTGTCCCTGCCCTGCAAGGTGGGTATGACCCTGGGCGCCGGTGTTCCTGATCGATGTGTGGATCGTCGGGAGCCGTTCTTGACTGTCGGAGGATCTGGTGGTAGACTGTCGTCGATTACACGGGCAGGGTTCCTTGTACGCGTGGATAGGAATTCATGGGTCTTCGCGAGTTGATTCTCCGCCGGCTGCCGGACAAGAACAGGCTGCGGCGGTCTTCTCTCTATCGGGTATTCGGCAAGAGCATCCTGGCCAAGGACCTCTGGCGCTTTGACGCTCGATCTTTGGCGGGAGGTCTCTCGCTCGGTCTGTTCATTGCGTTCACTCCGACGATCCCGTTCCAGATGATTCTGGCGTGTTTGGGCGCCCTGTACTTCCGGGTGAACCTGCCGATCGCACTGCTGGCTTGTTGGATCACCAATCCGCTCACAGCCGTACCCATCTACATGGCGGCCTGGCGCATCGGCGGATTCGTGCTGCACATGGTCCCCCTGGCCGATGAGTACGTTGCCGCCTACGCCGAAGGCCGGCGGACCCGGATCATCATGGGCTCGTTCTGTCTGTGGACCGGCTGCCTGGTCCTGGCGACAACGGCTGCCCTTGTGGGCAACCTGCTGGTGCGCTGGCTGTGGAAGGAAGCCCATCTGCTTCGACCGGGACACGAACGACCCGGAGCATCGGACCACGGATCTTCACAACGGTCGCACAAGATCGCCGACAAGTAGCGAGCGTGGGCCGGCACGCGGACTATCGTTCGCTGATGCAGTAGAGATTCCGCTTGCCTTTGAGCAGGATTTGGCCGCCCACGATGGCGGGGGACGCGTCGAACTCGTCGTCGAGCTTGTTTATTGCGAGGATTTCGAGCGTTTGGGCGTTGCGGATCACCGCCGTGACGCCCTTGCGGCCGACGAAGTAGACCCGTCCCGCCGCGCCCACCGGCGATGCGTAGATGTCCTTGACAGCCTCCAGACGCTCCTCGACGAAGTTGAGCCTACCGGTCGTAGCGTGATAGCAGGAGATGGCCGCGCGGTTCATCGAGCAGACGTAGAGGTTGTCGCCGTAGAGGATGGGCGACGGCACGTACGGCGTCGCTTTGCTGACCTGCCAGCGGACGGCGCTGGTGCCGGTCAGGTCGCCTGTGTGACCCAGCTCGATGGCCTGCAGCTCGCTGCCGCGAAAACCGCTGGTGCAGAAGACCAGGCCGTCGGACACGATGGGCGAGGGAATGACGTTCTGCGTCTGGCCGCCGCACTGCCAAATCATTTCGCCCGTGCCGACGTCGTAGCAGCGAATCCGATTGGTGGCGCTGACGATCGCCTGCATCCTGCCTTCCACGACCGCGACCGCCGGCGTGGACCAGGCGGTGTCCTCGTCGCGGGCCTGCTTCCACAGCGTCCGGCCCGTGCGCTTGTCCAGAGCGTGGATGAAGGAATCGCCCTCGTGGTCCATCACGACGATCAACGCGTCGCCCGCCAGGGCAGGAGAGCTGCCTTCGCCGAACGCCAGCTTGGTCTTCATCTTGCCCAGGTCCCGGCTCCACTGGTGCTTGCCGTCGAGGTCGTAGCAGTGGACGCCGCGAGAGCCGAAGGACGCCCAGACATAGTTGCCGTCCGTGACGGGCGAGTAAGACGCGAACCCGTGGTCGGGGTGGTGGCCCTCGTGGGGTACGGCCTCGCAGGCGGTTTGCTGCCAGAGCGTCCGTCCGGTCGCCAGATCGAGACAGACCACGTCGAACTTGTAGACGTTCTTCGGCTTCTTGCCGCCATGGAAGGGGGCCGGCTCGTTGGGCTCGGAAGTCGGGGTCGGCTCGGGCGTGCCAGTGCGGCCCGTCTCGATGGCGGTCAGGAAGAAGATCCTGTCGCCCCAGACGACCGGGCTGGAGGTCCCTTTGCCGGGCATCGGGACCTTCCAGCGGATGTTCTGCGTCTCGCTCCAGACGAGCGGCGGATTGCCCGTCGGCGAGACGCCCGAGCCCAGGGGACCCCGCCACGCGGGCCAATAGTCGGTGGATGACTCCGCCGGGGTGCTGCCCGCGAAGATCGCTGCCATCAGAACGGAGATCATCAATCGCTTGCTGCTCTTGCCCACCAGGTGTCCTCCTGTAAACGGTTTTGTGTGTGCCGGCAATCGTCCCGGCGCCGAACGTGCCACCTTCCTGCGAACAGGCATAGCATAGCGGATCACCGCAGCCTGTGCAATTCCGTCATGATGGGCCGTGTGCTGAGGCCGGCCTGGGGGTAGAATGGTCGCGTGCCCATCAGATTGCGACGGATTTCCCTTCTGTGGCGAGAATAGAAGGCGAGAACAGGACGAAACATGAGTCGTCGATTGCCGGGTGGATGAGTGAGTGCAGAGTCGGAGACAGCCATCATCTGTGAAGCTCAGCGAGGCAGCGAGCCCGCGTGGCGGCGGCTGTTCGAGCTGCACTTCGACGCCGTGTACCGGTTCTGCCTGACCCTGACGGCCGGCCGACGGGAACTGGCGGAAGAGACGGTGCAGCAGGTTTTCATCGCCGCCGCACAGAGGATTGGCACGTACAAGCCCCGGCAGGGGGCCTTCCGAGCCTGGCTGCTGGGGATCGCCAGGAACCGGTATCTGACGCTCCAAGCCAAGGAGCAGCGGCGCCGGCGGCATGAGGCGCTGGGATGCGAAGGGCATCAGGACATCGCGGATGTCGTCGAGCCGGACCTGAGAGTACACGAGGCACTGGCTCGCCTGCCGCTGGAATACCGGCGCGTCTTGGAGAACAAGTACCTCAGGCGACTGACCCTGAAGGAGATGGCCGAAAGCGACGGCCTGAGTATTGAGGCGATCGAGTCCCTGCTGCGGAGGGCCAGGGACCGATTCGGCCAGGTCTACACGCTGATGCAGAATGAGATATAGCAAAGGGCACTGACATGAGCAATCAGGACATAGATCGTCTCCTGGAACACGACCTTTCGGGCGAACCGGCCCCAGATGCGTTTCGCGTCCGCGTGCTGATGGATTCCACGGAGGCGTTCCTCCGCGCCCGGCAAACCCGTGGTCGGTGGCATTTCGCGACACTCAGTGCGGCGGCGGTCCTTCTGGTAGGTGTGTCATTCCTGGTCGGTCGCTGGTCGACGCCTCGACCGTCGGCCGGACCGGTCATCGCCGTTGCAGACGATACGGTCGCTGTGCCGAAAGAACTCGTCGCGTGTCTGAGCGCGGCGCGGCTCTTCAAACAACTCCACATGGAGGACCGGATGAATCGTGCCCTCGACTGTGCCGGCAGGTTGCTGCCTCGTGAAGCGATCGCCACGGGCAGCACCGCGGAGTCTGTGTTCGCCGCCGGCGGCGAGGGTATCGAGAATCCGCGCAGGTACGTGGGGTCGAGTGCCGAGATGGGCTCGTCCCGGTCAATGGAGAACGCAGATCGAATTTTGGCAGGACATTTTGGAGGTTACCGCCATGAAAGCGGAGTGGACTAGAAACTTGTTGTGTCTTCTGTGCCTGAGTGTGGCAACGGTTGCGGCGGGTCAGGGCAGCGTGCCCAGTGTGTTCGAGCGAGTCCAGCGGATAGATGACCCGGAGCTGGGGGAGTTGATCCGGGTCGTGCTGGACAAGAATGCGAACCTCACCCAGGAGTCGAAACTGGAGCTGATGCGCAAGGTCACCCTGAGCTACGCCCAAATCCGGCTGCTCGACCAGCAGATCACGGAGGTCTCGCGCAATCTCGAATCGGCGCCAGGTCCTGCGGATGTGCGCTATGAGCTGGCGATGGCCCGCGCGGAGCTCGAATCGAAGCTCACGGCAGAGCTGACGAATCTCAGAGAAGTGATGGGC
>JAGOLX010000101.1 GCA_017993835.1 Phycisphaerae bacterium | reverse complement strand
TCGTTGGCGGGGTTGGCGCCCCGGCCGAGAATGAAATCCACCCGGTCCGCCTGGCTGAGCAGCTCGGCCAATTCCGTCACGGGATTGACCTCCTCGAATTCCTCTTCCGGCACATCCAGGATGTTGCAGAGCTGATTGAGCGTCACGGCGCCCTCGGTGACCAGATTGATGCCCTCCAGCGCGTACTTGGGCGGCGCGATCAGGCTGGTCGGCTCGCGGTCGATCGTCAACTTGCGTCCGGCCACGCGGGCCACGATGGCCGCGGTGGTCGCGCCGCAGACGACCTTGGGACCGTCCATGGCCAGGAAGCGGTTGACTACGTCGGCGTCGCATCGCTTGTCGGCGGGCGGTCCCGTGAGGATGTGCAGCGTCCTGCCGGGCCGGCAGCGGGCACAGACAACCGTCATATCGTCCCGTCCGATGCCCCCGTCCAGACGCAGGGCCTCGCGCTGGATCGATTCCAGGATGCGGCCCGGATCGCAGCTTGTCGCGAGCAACCGGCTCGCGTGCCCGGCGACGCCTTCGCTCGTCCAGCCCTCTGCGGAACCATTGCCGATGCCCGCCTGCGTGATTCCGTCGCTGAAGAACAGCACCCCCTCGCCCGGCGCCAGGAAGCAACTCGATTGCTGCGCCAGCGCGCCGTCGATTACGAGGGGCCGCTGAGGCAACACGTCTGCATGGCCGTTGCCCATGAGGACCGGCGCCGGCGCATCGTAGGTCAGAACGGTGACTTCGCCGTCGTTGAGAATCCGGGCGAGAGTCACCGCCGCATAGGGCTTGGCCGGATCGCGCCATTTGTCCACTGTCGCGATCACGCTGGCGAACGTGCGGCGCAGCGAGAACCCCTCGGCCAGGAGCGTCTGCATCCGCGACACGTGCAGCGTCGCCGCGACATAGGCATTGATCCCTGAGCCGATCCCATCGCACAGGATGATATCGGTGCCCAACTCGGTCCGCCGGTGGGCGACGACGTCCCCGCACGGGCCGTCAGGGTGCTTGGCCGCCTGACGGCTCGTTATGTCGATGTGTAAGTATCTTTGAGCCATGACGAACTCTTGCGGTTCTCGCCGCCGGTGGGATTCTCCTGGGCCAGCTTGACGAGGTTCTCCAGCAGCTTCTCGCCTTCCGCGGTGCTCTCGCCGAGGAACCGGGCGATTTTGCCGGCAATCTCGATCTGGTGCGCGAGTAGATCGCGGGCCTGCTGCACCGTGCGGGCTCGCAGGACATCGAGCTGCTTCTTGTCCATCAGGCTGCTGGTCAGATTCACGAACACGCCCACGTACTGCTTCTCTTCCCGAAGGGCATAGACGATCTGGTGGCAGATCAGGCTGTACTTGGCGTGCTCGACGGTGACCTCGGTCAGCTCGGCCTTGCCCGAAGCGATCTGCTCGAACGGCTCCGGGTCCATCAGATACGAGATCGGCTTGCCGTACACTGCTTCGGAACACATGAACAGGCGTTTGAACGACGGGTTCACGTGGAGAATGCTCAGGTGCTCATCCAGGATGACGATGCCGTTGGGACTGGTCTCGATGATCCGGTCCGTCCGCTGCTCCGCCAGTCGGCGCATGTAGGACACGCACATCTGAGGCTCCGCCATCTCGCGAACCACCGCGATCGCCTGCTCCCGGCAGGAGGAATACCCGCAGGCGCCGCAGTTGAGCTGGTCCTCGGGATTCTCCTTGCCCGTCTGCGCGAATACCTGGCGGATCTGTTCTTCCGTCACGTCGCCCGACGACGGCGGACAACCGCGGAACGATACGGAAAGGTCCGAACAGGGATTCGAGCGGACCCCATCTCGCCTCGCGTTCAGCACGTAGCGAAGAAGGGCCTTTCGCCTCTGGTAGACTGTCTCATTCGCAGGCATCGCAGGTCCGTTGATGCAGCCCTGCTCGCAGAAGAGCGGTTCCACCAGCAGCGGCCCGCGGCTGTCCGTCAGGCTGTCGAGCGTGTCCTTGACCTCCTGCGTCCCGGTGACGCTGAGCACGTCGGCCGCCAGGAGCGATGTGCTCAGAGACGCGGTCTGCAGGCTGCCGCCCGCCAGCGGGAACGAGCGTGCCCAGCCTTCCGGCGTCATGTCGAAGTCGCTCTCCTCCAGGATCGACAGGTCCACACGCTCCTGTTCGAGCCACTCGAGCAGCTCGGTGAAGGTCAGCGCGAAGTCCACCGCGCCGCCGCTCTTCTCGCGGGCCTCCTGCTTCTTGGCAACGCACGGCCCGATGAAGACGACCCGCGTCTCGGCGCCGAGCCCGGTCTTGAGCATCCGTGCGTGTGCGACCATGGGCGAGCAGACGGGAACGAGGGCGTCCACGAGGTCCGGCCGATACCGCTCGACGTAGTTCACGACCGCGGGACAGGCGGTGGCGATGCAGAAGGAATCCCCGCGTCCGGCCGCACACTCCGCGGTCTGCTGGGCGACTGGGTACGCACCGACCGCGGTCTCCGAGACATGGCTGAACCCCAATCGGCGCAGAGCCGACGGGACTCGCTTGATCTGCCAGTCATTGAACAAGGCCGCGAACGAGGGCGCCAGACTGACCGCCACCGGCACGCCCGAACCAATCAGCTCTCGCACGCTGTCCAGATCGCGGCGAAAGCTCTTCGCCCCCTGCGGACACTCGCGAATGCACGTCCCACACGAGATGCAGCGGTCCTCGTCGACGTAGGCCTGCCCGTCGCGCACCCCGATGGCGCCCACGGGACAGACACGTATGCAGCGGTAGCAGTCCTTGCACCGGGCCTTGTTCGTGAAGACCACCTGGTTGTCGCGCCGCTTCGGCTCCACGTCGATCCATGCCTCCTATGCCACGGCCTTGGCAAGCTGATTCTCGAGCTCGGACCGCACCATCTCGAACGTGCAGTGGTGCAGGAGGACCTCGCCGATCTTCACGCTGGGCCCTTTGTCGCAGGCCTCGAAACAGAACGTGGCGCGGACATCCACAGCCCCTTCAAGGTCGTGCTCCTTCACATGGTTGACGATCTTCTGCAAGAGCTGCTGCGAGCCTCGCAGGTAGCAGCTCGTTCCGACGCAGACGCTGATTTCGACGGCCTTGGCCTCGGAAAAAGTCAGGTCGGGCCTGCTTTGAGGCGGAAGAATCTCCTGGTTCGATTTTTCCCCCTCAAACCCTGGTCGCGCGTCGAGAGTTCCGTCACTTCCATTCTTCAACGAAATCGAACCAGGAGATTTCGTTGAAGAATGTAGGCCCGACCTGGCTCTTTCCGCCCCCGGCTCCAGGACCGAGAAACCTTCGTCCGCGACGCGCTTGCGGCTCTTGTACCCGGTGTGCAGCAGCTCATGGGCGCGGTGGCCGCCGATGTCCCCGAGGATCGTCTCGTAGCACTTGGCCACGTAGGGATTCTCCTGGGACTTGTGCAGTTGCAGCGTCTTGTCGCAGTCGTAGAGACCCTGGGCTCGGAGCTGCCTTGCCTCGGATTCGAAGCTGACGGGCTGGCCGGCGCCCGCGATGCACCCGCCCGGGCAGGCCATCACCTCGACGAAGTCGTAGTCGCAGGTCCCTGCGCGGATCTGCTCGACGACGGCCTTCGCGTTCCGCAGGCCGTGTACGATCGCCAGCTTGAGCTCAACGTCGCCCAGCTTGATCTGCTTGACGCGCATCCCCTGCATGCCGCGGACCTCGGAGAAGTCCACGTTATCCACTCGCAAGCCGGTGAGCTTCTCGTGTGCATACCGCAGGACCGCTTCGCTGACGCCGCCGGTGGCGCCGAAGATCACGCCGGCGCCGGTCTTGAAGCCCAAAGGCAAGTCCAGCGACTCCGGCGTGAGGTGGTTGAACTGAATCCCCGCCTGGCGGATCATCTTGCCCAACTCCTGCGTCGTCAGAACGAAATCCACGTCGGGCGTCCCCCCCGTGCGGAACTCGGGCCTCTCGGCCTCGAACTTCTTGGCCGTGCAGGGCATGATCGAGACGACGACCAAGTCCTCGCGAGCCACCCCCAGCGAATCGGGCAGCGTCGCTTTGGCCAGCGAGCCGAACATCTGTTGCGGCGAACGGCACGACGAGACGTTGGGCAGCAAGTCCGAGCAGTACTGCTCCGCGTACTTGACCCAGGCCGGGCAGCAGGACGTGAACTGTGGGAGGCGCTCGCCTTTCGTCTTTCGTGCAAGGAACTCGTTCGCCTCTTCGAGCACGGTCAGGTCGGCCGCGAAGCTCGTGTCGTAGACCTTGTCGAAACCGAGCATCTTGAGGGCCGCGACGATCTTACCTGTCGTGACAACGCCGGCCTCCAGGCCGAACATCTCGCCCAGCGCGACCCGCACCGCGGGCGCGATCTGGACGACGACGGTCTTGCGCTCGTCGCTCAAGGCGTTCCATACCGGGTCGATTTGCGGCTTGGGCGTGATCGCGCCGGTCGGGCACACGCTGGCGCAGAGCCCGCAGTAGACGCAATCGACCTTGCTGAGGTCCTTGCCGAAGGCGGGCGCGACGGTCGTCGCGGCCCCGCGATAGGCAAAGTCGATCGCGCCGACGCCCTGGATCTCGTGGCAGGCGCGAACGCAGTCGCCGCAGAGGATGCACTTGTTGGGATCGCGGACCAGCGACGGATTCGAGGTGTCGAGCGGCTTCTCGCCCTGCGCGGGCTTGAAGCGGACCTCGGTGACACCCATCCGGATGGCCAGTTCCCGGAGCCGGCAGGCGTCGCTCTTGACGCAGGTGGCGCAGCCCTGGTGATGATTGGCCAGGAGCAGCTCCAGGTACATCTTCCGCATGCTGCGGAGCTGCGCCGTGTTGGTCCGCACGATCATGCCCGGCCTGGGGATCGTCGTGCACGAGGTCACGACGCCCATTCCTTCGATTTCCACGATGCACAGCCGGCACGCGCCGTAGATGCTCAGATTCGAGTGATAGCAGAACGTGGGCAGGTCGATGTTGGCCTTGCGAATGAGTTCGAGCAGATTCCGCTCGCCCTCGATCTGGATGTCGCGTCCGTCCACGTGTACACAGGTTCCGTTATTCATGGTCGTTATACTCCGACAATCGCGTTGAACTTGCAGGCCTGGGCGCAGGTGCCGCACTTGATGCACACCTTCGGGTCGATCCGGTGCGGGGCCTTCTTTTCGCCCGTGATTGCGCCGACCGGGCATTTCCGCAGGCAGGCGCCGCAACCCTTGCACCGCTCGGCCAGGATCTCGGGCACCGCCAGCGCCTTGCACTGGCCTGCGGGACATCGCTTCTGGAAGATATGCGCCTCGTACTCGCTTCGGAAGTAGCGAAGCGTGCTGAGCACGGGATTCGGCGCGGTCTTGCCCAGGCCGCACAGAGAGCCGATCTGGACCGCACGCGCGAGTTGCTCGAGCAGCTCCAGCGTGTGTGCGGTCGCGCGGCCGTGAATGATGTCGTCGAGCAGGGCCAGCATCTGCTTGGTCCCCTCCCGGCACGGAACGCACTTGCCGCACGACTCATTCTGCGTGAATCGCATGAAGAAATGCGCCACCTGCACCATGCACGTGTCGCGGTTCATCACGACCAGTCCGCCGGAACCGACGATGGCGCCGGTCTTCTTGACGGAGTCGAAATCGATCGGCAAGTCGAGGTGCTCTTCGACGAGACAGCCGCCGGAAGGACCGCCGATCTGGACGGCCTTGAAACCGTCGGGCGCGATCCGACCCTGGTTGTCGATGACGCCGCCGCCGATGTCGAAGATGATCTCGCGAAGCGTGGTGCCGAACGGGACCTCGATCAGGCCGGTATTGGCGACGTGTCCCGTCAAGGCAAACGTCTTCGTCCCCGGGGAATTGGCCGTGCCCAACGTATGGTAGTTGTGACTGCCCTCCAGGATGATGAGAGGCACCGTGCCGAGCGTCTCGACGTTGTTGATAACGGTGGGCTTGCCCCACAGGCCACTCTGGGCGGGGAATGGGGGTTTCGGCCGAGGCATGCCGCGCAGGCCTTCGATCGAGGCCATCAGAGCGGTTTCCTCGCCGCAGACGAAAGCCCCCGCTCCCTCCATCACGTGACAGAAGATGTCTCGACCGCTGCCGAACACATCGCGACCGAGGATTCCGGCCTCCTCCGCGTCGGCTACCGCTTTTCGAATTCGCTGCACTGCCAGCGGGTACTCGGCCCGCACGTAGACGTAGGCCTCGTCGGCGCCGATTGCCCTGGCCGCGATCATGAGCCCTTCGATCACGCGATGCGGATTGCCTTCCATGAGACTGCGATCCATGAACGCGCCGGGGTCGCCCTCGTCGCCGTTGCAGATGACGTATTTCTTGTCCGACGTCTCAGCCAGCGTCAGGGTCCACTTTTTGCCGGTGGGGAAACCGCCGCCGCCTCGCCCGCGAAGACCGGAGGCGGCGATTTCCTCGCAGATCTGCTCGGGTCGCATCCGGGTGAAGGCCCGCCGGGCAGCTTCGTACCCGCCCCGCGCGATGTACTCGCCGATGTTCTCCGGGTCGATGTTGCCGCAGTCGCCCAGCACGGCTCGCCGTTGGCGCCTATAGAAAGGAATCTCGTGCGTCTTCGCAAAGGAACAGCCGGTAGTGGGATCGCGATAGAGCAACCGATCCACCGGACGATTGTTGATGAGCGTTTGTTCGACGATATCCGCAACATCGTCGGGTTTCACGTGGACGTACAGGTAGCCTTCCGGCTCGACGGTGACGAGTGGGCCCGCCTGGCAGAAGCCCTGGCAGCCGCTCTTGGAGAGAAGGACGTCCCCGCCGCAGTCGTGTCCCAGTTCGACGACGACCGCCAGGCCGCGACCCGCAATCTCGTTCTCCAGAGCGGCAAAGACCTTCAGGGAGCCGTTGGCGACGCAGCCGGTCCCGGCACACACGATGACTCGTCGCGTGATCGCGGAACGCGACTCCTCGTAGTGGCGCTTCATTGCTTCAAGGTTGACTGCTTGTTCAATCATTTCGATCGCTCCCGTTCCATGATGGCCTTGACCAACTCGACCGCTTTCGCGGGCGTCACCTGGCCATGAACTTCATCGTTGATTGTCATCACCGGCGCCAGTCCACATGCACCCAGGCAGGAGACCGTCTCCAGCGTGAACAGCATGTCGTTCGTGGTCTTCTTGCTATCGCTGAGCTTGAGCAGCTCGCAGAGCGCTTCTTTGATCCCGTTGGAGCCCTTGACGTGGCAGGCGGTCCCGTCGCAGACGTGGATCACGTACCTGCCCTTGGGCTCGAGGGCAAAGTGGGCATAGAAGCTCGCGACTCCAAAGACCCGGGCCGGCGAGAGCCCCAACGAAGTGGCGATGTATGACTGCACCTGTTCCGGCAGGTAGCGGTACTCGTGCTGGACCTCCTGCAGGATCGGGATCAGCTTCGACGGATCGCGGTTGTACTTGTCGATGATCTGGCAGACCTTTTCGAACTTGCGAAGACCATCGGTCGTCTCAGTTGTTGGTGTTGTTCCCATAAGATCTTCCTCGATAACTGCAATACTAAGCCTGGGCCGGGGGTGTCTGGATGTTTGGGTTGGAGGGGCGAAGCCGGGCAGCAAGCTTGCTCGACAGCACGGCGAGGCTGGCGGCCAGATCGACCCGTTCCAGGATGACCCCCTCCGGCACCGTCAGCTTCGTTGGCGTGAAATTCCAGATCGCCTGGATACCGGCCCCGACGGCAAGCTGTGCGATGCTTGCAGCCACGTCGGCTGGTACGGTCAGAATCGCGATGTGGACGTGGAGCCGATTCGCCAGACTACCCATTTTGTCAATATGGAGAACCTCTTTGCCGTGGATGGACTGTCCGACCTTGCGAGGATCGTTGTCGAAGAGGGCAACGACGTTCAGTCCGTGCTTCTCGAATCCCTGGTAGCCTGCCAGAGCGGTACCCAGATGTCCGGCTCCGATAATAAACGCATCCGTGGTATTATCCCAACCGAGGAATGTCTCGATGGCCTGGATGAGCTCGGCAACCGGGAAACCGATCCGCGGCTGGCCCACGACGCCGATGGCCTCCAGGTCCTTGCGAACCTGGATCGGTTCGAGGCCCAGGTCCGCCGCCAACTGCGAGCTGCTAATCGTGGCCTGGTTTTCTTGCGCCGCTTTCTGTAAGAGCGAGAAGTACATGGGTAACCGCCGAATCGTCGGCAACGGAACGCTGATCCCTTGTTCCCTGTTCATGACCTGTCTCCAATGCTGTACCTAGCTAAGCTACCGAGATTGCTGTATCGATATGCACATATCGATACTATACACTCCAATGCGGATTCGGCCAAGAAGAATCTTTGTGCTTTTCGTCACAATTTTGACAGTCATTACAATGGCACGACGCGGCCATGCGTAACATCAGTAACTACAATGTTTTGCAGCACATCGACGTCACCATCGCAAGGGACTGACCAAGCGGCGATGTTCTCGGGAGGCCGGTCTTGTCCCGGTCGAAGGTGCTTGTCGATGCCGGATAGGGAGGTTCTCAGGGCAAAATGCGGACTCGGGTTGGTCCGATCGCCTCGAAGATGAGGAGCTTGGAAGAGGGGAGGTACTGCACAGGGGCCTGGGTACCCTGGTCCGGCGTGTCTGGGGGCTCGTCGAGTTCGTGCAGACTGACGCGGGGTTTGCGCCCGGGCCAGCCGGAGACGAGGACGTGGTACGATCTCTGGTTCTGCCGTGCGCCCCAGCCATCGAGGGTGAAGGATATGCACCCGGTCTCCTGCACGATCTCGCGGATGCAGCAGGGGGCGTGAACGAAGCAGCCGGCAGCGGACTTGGAAAAAAGCGAATCGGGCCTGCTTTGAGGGGGCACGCCCAACACGTCGCTCGTCCCGGGTCCCTCGTCGCTCGCTTGTGGCACCCCCGCCCTCGGGGGTGTTCCTTCCCCAGCCGGGGGCGGCTGGGCCACATTGCTTGTCCCTGGTCCCTCGTCGCTCGGCCCGACTCGTGGGTCGCGCCGAGATCCGAGCGACGAGATCCGAACGACGAGCGACGAACCAGGAGATTTCGTTGAAGAATGTAGATCCGATTCGCCTTTCTCCAATCCGGCAGCGGGCAGACGCCGGACGTCGTAGATCGCGCCGACATCAAACAACTCCGCCACGTGCGCCTGCGTGGTCCCAGGATTGATCGCGGGCCCTTCGCGTTGCTGTGCTTCCAGCAGAAAGTAGTCCGGCAGCAATCCCTGCCGATCGACGTCGTCGACAGGCCAGGCCATCTGGAGTCCCGTCGCGGTGATCCCGGAGGCGATCTGCCGCCAGGGACCTTGCGGATCATATTGGGCCAGTTGGC